>CAZORE010000161.1:0-16585 GCA_964581815.1 uncultured Streptosporangiaceae bacterium
GCCGACCGTGAGCTTACCGCCCCCGGCCCCCGCCGGCGGGCACACCCTCACTCCCACAGCCGTGCCGGATTGCCTCAGGCCGCTGCTACCAGGGGATGAGCTTTCGCCTGTTCATAGAGGGGCTCGGGCGCTAGGTCGATACCGTCAGGCCACGCGACAGTACCTGCCTCCAGATCAACCGTAACTTCAGCGAAGTAAGCGGGGTCGTTCAGCGGCGCCAAGACACCTGTCCACCGTTCAGCCGAGAAGTCGATGTCCCCTACCGTGCCGTCGCTGAACAGCCAGGGAGCGGGGACTTTTACCTGGCCACCAGCGGCGACACGCACTTGGCCGTTGACACGACACGGGGCTAGGCGCGTCATGAAACCGTAAGTCCTATAACGTTCAGAAATTCATCTCAATCACGCAACACATCGCTAACTTTCCGATCTAGGGAGTGTCTCGGCCGCGTGTTTCTCTTCTCGGAAGGATCGCGTCATGCGAGCAAGAAGTCGGCGAAGCGCACCTAGGCGTGGCGGTGGGTACTCGGGCCTGGCGTACGACGATTACCGGGCATTCGACCGGCCACGGCGACCGCGAGGAAGGTCGAGGGGACCGATCCTGGCCCTCGCGGCGGGCGCGGCGAGCATCGCCGTGGTCGCGGGCGCGGTCGCGGCTACTGGGCACCTCGTCACCGCTCGGAGCACCGCGACCACGACCGACAACGTGAACTGCACGCTGATCGTCCCGGCCGACCCGCTGACCGCGCAGGGGCTCGCCACGCCGTACCAGCTGACCGCGACCAACCCGGCGGACGGCCCGTGCAACGAATCGAACCCGAACCAGACGGCGTTCGTCCAGGGAGCGGTCATCGATAAGTCCACGGGGCAGATCTCTGTCTATAACCCCGTGGTCGTCGATCAGGGAACGCAGGCGGCCGTGACGCCGACCGTGCCCACCCTCCCGGCCAACTCCGTCGTGGCGCTGTGGTTCGGGTTCAACGGTGCCACGCTGTCGTTCGCGGGAGCGGATCAGGTGTCGTCGACGGCGTCCTCCGCGACGGCGACAGCCACCTCGGCCACGGCAACCCCGGCGGCCACCTCGACCGCGGCACCGACCAGCAGTGCGACCGCGGCTGCGACCGCAGCGCTCCAGGCCCACGTCCGGCGGGCCGGGCACCACCACGGGAAGGGGACCGCGACGGCCACGGCCGTGCCCACTGCCACGACGGCAACGGCTACGCCGTCCGCGACTGCTACCGCGACGTCGACTTCGCCTGGGTCCGTCACGTCGCCCGCGGTGACCGGCACCCAGCCGGCGGCGGGCGCCGACACCGCAGCGGCGTCCGGCACGCCGGATGCGATCTTGCAACAGAATAACTGCATCGCCGGCGAGGACATCGCCGGCACGTTCTCCTCGTTCACCCAGGTGGGGGCATGCAACGCGGTCGCATTTTTCCAGGCCGCGAACAACGCCATCACGGCGGGCCAGCTGACCGTCCCGAACCCGGGGACCGCGACGGACGGTCAGCCGTGCGAGACCACCCGCGACTTTGCGGTCATCGACCAAGACCAGAGCGACAACGTGACGACCGAGTACCTGGCCAACGCCAACGGGCAGATCGCGCAGGACACCGCCGCGAATGCGGCGGCCAGCCCCAACGCGACGGTGCTGGCTAACGGCAGTGACAACGGGCTGATCGACTTCCACGTGGACCTTGCGCTCGGATGCACGCCGTGGAAGGTCGCCGACCTGGCTAGCGCGGGCAGCACGGCGACCGCGCTGCCGCTGGATGAGCTGCAGGCCGCCGCGTTCGCCGGGCGGTCCGGCGGCCCGGCCGCCCTGGTGCCGCTGAACGACCCGATGGTCCTCGACAACAACGGCAACCAGAACACCGGCAAGACCAACACCTACCGCTCCATCGTTGACCAGGCGACGCTGAACGCCGGCGAGACGCCTGCCGAGTACTGCGGCGACATGGAGAGCATCCAGGGAGTGCGGCTGCAGCAGGACGTCAACCTGCTGCGGGCTGCTGCTAGCCCCGCCGCGGGTATGGCCGATAACCTGTTCGACTTCCTCGCGATGCGGATGCAGCAGTCGTTCACCAACCTGAACTGCCAGAACTTCGGGCTGCAGAACGACGTCTCCACCACCGTGGACGGGAACGGCGTGGTCGTCGCAGCCTGCTTCCTCCAGCAGGTCAACGCGGTCACCGCCGGAGCGGGTAACCCGACGGCTGGCATGACCGTCTGCCCGGCCACCACGACGTCGGGCACGGCCACCGCGTCTGCCGCAGCCAGCACGTCCAGTACGTCCAGTACGTCGGCCGCCACGGCCACCGCTACCGCAACGCCCACAGCCACAGCAAGCCCGGCCGTCACGGCCACGGCGGCTCCAACCCAGACCGCCAGCCCTAACCCGGGCGGCAATGCGGCATCCGCGAACCGCAAGCACAAGCACTGGTGGTGGTGAACGGGCGGCGTTTCCCTGACGCCTAGTCATCGCAGCGCTGAGGCCGTGGAGACGACAGCCGCTCCACGGCCTCAGCCGTGCCCCGGTCACGGTGAATGGAGCGCCGCATCGCGGCTCCTGGCCGACGGGAGAAAGGGGAACATGCGGCGAGCCGGATGCCGTTCGTGGACCGCGCCCCGGTGGACGCGGCCCGCGAACGGCCCGGACGGGCCTGACGGATCAGTCGTCAGGCGAAGGTTCTTCGCGGACGACCGCGTAGCCGCCAGGAGCCAAGCAGAGCACGTCCGCGACCGCAGCGCCGGACACTAGATCGACTCCGGAGACCGGCACCGAGGCGGGGCCATCGCCGTAGTTGAACGCGAACAGCCACGACTGCCCGTCCGTGGCCCGCCGGCGGGTCACAGAAACGCCGGGGGACCCCAGGGAAACACCGCCGGCTTGCCCGATGATCGAGCCGAGCAGCGTGGTCAGCGCGTTGTCGGACAGCAAGGTTGACAGGTACCAGGCCGTTCCCGCGAGAAACGAGTGCCTGGTCACCGCCGGCAGTCCCGCCAGGTCACCGGAAGCGTAGGTAGCGATCACCGCGGCGCCCTCCAGGCGAAGCCGCTCAGCCCACAGGCGGCCAGCCCACGTTGAGTCAGCGCAAGCGTCTCCTGCGAGTGCCACCGACTCCGCCGGCTGCAGCGGGTGGAACTCCTCGGCCCGGATGCCGAGCACGTCGCGCAGCGCGCGTCCGATCATAGACGCCGGCCCGGGCCTGAACTTCCTGTCCGCCAACAAGGAGCGGCTGCTGATCGCGGTCCTCGGCCCTCTCAGGGCGCCTGAGACCGTCCAGGACGAGGTACTCCGCAAGTCTGCCCAGGACACCCGCTTCCGGGCGGCGGCGGGGAGCGAGTTGAGCTTGCACTGGAGTTCCTGCACCGCCTGGACCCGCTTGCCCGTGCCATCAAGCTGACGCTCCAGGGAACAGACGAGGAGACAGCGGTAGACCTTGAGATCGGCGCAACCTGACCAGGACAGGCCATCGTGGCGCAGAGGGCACAGCTGTCCCGGCGGCCGGGAGGGCACTACAAGATGACGATCCTGAAGCAGGCTTCAGCATCCAGCCGCCGGGCTCAGATCGGGTGCTTCTGCGCCGGGCCGACTCCCACATCGAGCGGGCTCCCGGCCCGCGCTAAATCGGCCATCTGAGGCTTGGCGCGCGGACCCGGGCTGTCGTTTTACCTGCGAGGCTGTGTTGCGTTCCGGAGGATGGCCGCGATGGCGTCCACAGCGTCGAGTTGCCCGGCGGCGACGCTGATCACCAGGTCGTAGGCCTCGTCGTTGGTCAGGGTCAGCCGGCGGCCGTTAAGGCCGTAGAACGCGATGACCGCGGCGAGGGCGAGCCGCTTGTTGCCGTCGATGAGCGCGTGGTTGCGGGCGATGGAGTGCAGCAGCGCGGCGGCCTTGGCGTCCAGGTCGGGGTAGGCGTCCTTGCCGAACGCGGTCGCCCGCGGGCGGGCCAGCGCGGCTTCCAGCAGCCCGTAGTCGCGCACCGCGTAACCGTCTCCCAAAGTCCGCTGCGCGACGTGCAGCAGCTCGGGCAGCGTCAGGTAGATCACTGGCCGAGCCGCTCCAGCGCCTCGGCGTAGCGGGGCAGTTCCTCGTCGAGGACCTGGTCGAGGAGCTCGGCGCGGCTGTGGTTCTCCACGTACTCGCGGATCGCCTGCCGGGCCACTTCCTGCATGGACCGCTGCTCCAGTTCCGCGCGCCGGCGCAGCGCGTCAGTCTCGTCGTCTGCAAGCCTCAGGGTCATCGCCATGCACACGATGGTATCACCCATGATACCGAACAGGGTCGCGGGGTCGCGGCGGAAAGTGCGCACAATGCGTGATCACCATCTGTCGGCGATCTCCCTGGAATGAGCGCGCGAACCGCCTGGAGCATGAGCAATTGACCCATCAAGCTGACGGTTTGCAGAGAGCGGGGCGACACTCCGTACTGGGGTCGCGGTCGTCACAGGTTGCTTCGATGAACCCCGGCTATCGTCGCCGCTGGCCTTGACGCATCAAAACATAACTGGTCATGATCCAGTCACTGGCCAGCACGGACGATGACGCTGCCCTGGCCCGGTAGGGGAAGGTCCTCAGGTGTCTTCGGCGCGCGCGATGGCCGCTGCCTCGGTTCGGGTCGCAGCGCCTAGCTTGGCGAGGATGTTAGAGACGTGAACGCTGGCGGTCTTCCGGGTGATGAAGAGTTCCTCGCCGATCTGGCGGTTGGACAGGCCGCGGGACATCAGGCGCAGGACCTCGCGTTCCCGGCGGGTGAGCGCCGCGACAGAGCTCGCGCCATCCCTGACCGCGTCACGGCTGCCGCCGGCGTCCAGGCCCAGCCGGCGAGCCAGGTCGTCCAGGGCGGCGCGCAGCGGCTCGGCGCGCAGCTCGGCGGCCGTCGCCGACGCCGCGCGGCACACGTCGGCCGCCTCGCGCGGGCGTCCGCTCCCAGCGAGGGCCTCCGCCAGCCGCCACTGAGTCCGCGCGGTCTCGTATACATAGCCCGGGCCGAACTCGGCCAGTGTCTTCTCCCAGCCCGCAGGGGTGTTCAAGCCGATGAGCCGCTGGTACTCCGCCTCGGCGCGGGCCAGCCAGCCCCGGCCTTCCGGGCCGAGGACGGACTTCGGCCGTGCCGGGTACCGGGCGGCCTCGCGCGCCACGTCGAGCAGCAGCGCCCCGGCCGCCTCCTCCGCGGCCACGGCCGTGGTGATTCCAGCCTTCCGCGCGACGAACGCCCGGTCGGCGCGGGCGCTCAGCGCGACCGCCGCTACCCGGATGGCGGCGGGGGAGCGCCCCCATCGCGCGTCCGCGCTGAGCGCGGCTTCCGCCTCGGCGAGCGCTGTCTCCATGTCGCCGCGCCAGTACGCCTGTTCCGCGAGCAGCCCACGGGCGATGTACGCGACGAAGACGTCATCCCAGAATGGCTCAAGCCAGGTCCGCCGCTCGTCCGCCACCGCGTTGCCGCGGCCCACGTCGATGAACAGCGCCATCGCCGACAGCACTGCCTCCGGCTGCTTGGTCACCCAGACGGGGAAGTTCCGCGCCAGTTCCTCCGCACGATCCCAGTCGCCGTCCGCGTAGTGCGCCTGAAAAAGCAGGTGCTGCACGTCCCACCCGTAAGGAGCGAGCCCGAGACCCTCGGCCTCCGCCCGGCTGACTCCGGCGCGCGCGGCGGCGGAAGCCCCGGCGAGATCCCCGCGCGCCAGCCGCGCCGCCGCCAGATGGTAGGCGGCCCGTAGCTCCACGCCGAACATGCGCGTGTCGGCCGCCTGCGTGTGGGCGGCGGCAAACAGGCTGATGGCCTCTTCGGCATTGCCCTCGCGGCTGCTGATCATGCCGAGGGTGACCAGGATGTCAGCGCCGATCCAGTCCGCGCCGGACCTTGCCGCCTCCGTGAGCGCCCGCTCCGCCCACTCGACCGCCGCGGCGCTGTCGCCGCTGGCCATCCACGCCATGGCGGACGTGGCCATCGCTCGCGCGCGGACCGGGCTTGGCGGCCCGGCCGGAGTTTGCTCGACCGTTTCCTTGATCACCTGCAGCGCCTCGGGAGCCCACCCGGGCTCATCGGACTGAAGCAGGTAGTACGCGAGCCGCTCACCGGTCCGGGCACGGAACTCCGCCGTCGCGTCCCCGGCCAGTGCCGCTGCCCGGACGTGGCGCAATAGCTGAATCGCGCGCGGCACGTCGCCGCTCGCCGCTGCCGCGAGGGCGGACTTGAGGCCAAGCTCGCCGCGGTTCGTCCCGGCGAGCCTCGCTGCGTCCGCCACCCGGTCCCATAGCTCGAGGGCCTGGTCGTAGTGGCGGTGGGCCTCGGCGGGCGCGCCGATCCGTTCGGCTTCCTCCCCGGCCCGGACCGAGGCCGCCAGCGCGCCGGTGACGTCGTGGCCGGTGAGGCTGTGGTAGGCGAGCTCGGCCGCGGCGCCGGGCACGTCCGCGAGCAGCGCGGTGAACCGTCCGTGCAGCCTGGTCCGCTCCCCGGGCAGGAGGTCGCCGTAGACGGCCTCGCGTAGCAGCGCGTGCCGGAAACGGTACCCGTCGGGCCCGTCGGGGACGAGCAGCTGGCGGGCTACCGCCTCCCTGACCGCTTCCTCGTACCCGGCGTCGTCCAGACCGGAAGCCGCCAGGACCAGCTGGTCGTTCGCCCGCCGCCCGGCCACGGCCGCGGCCCGCAGGACCTGCTGCGCCGCGTCGGACACGCGCGCCACCCGTGCCAGCAGCAGCGCGGCGAGACCGGAGGGCAGCACTCCCGACGATCCCGACGAGGCGGCAAGCAGCTCTTCCGCGTAATAGGCATTGCCCTCAGCCCGGTCGACGAGGGCGCTGAGCAGGGCGGTGGACAGGCGTGACGGCCCGTTCGGAAGGCTCGACAGGTGCTCCGCGAGCGCGGCGGCAGGCAGCGGGCCCAGCTCGACAAGCGCGACCGACGGGAGCCTGCCCAGCTCCGCCACGACCTCGCCGAGCGGATGCCGGCGGTGCAGGTCGTCCGTGCGGTAGGTACCGACGATGGCGACGCGTTCGCGGCGCAGCATGCGGGCCAGGAACGTCACCAGATGGCGAGTTGTCGCATCGGCCCAGTGCAGGTCCTCGAGGACGAGCAGCACCGGGCTCGCGGCGGCGAATTCGGCCAGCGCCCCGAGCACCGCGCCGAACATCTGCTGACGGGCCATGCCGGACGGGTCGGTCCCCTCCGCCGGCTCGCCACCGTCCGGCAGCAGCCTGGCCAGCACCGGGCGGCCCTTGACCGCCTGCTCGATATGCGACGGTGCCGTGCGGAACGCGTCCGCGAACGGCAGGTAAGGCACGCTGTCGCCGATCTCGGCGCACTGGCCGCACAGCACGGTGAAGCCGCTGCGCCCGGCTACCGTCATCACCTCGGCCACCAGGCGGGACTTGCCCACGCCCGCGTCGCCGCCGACAAGCGCGGTCACCGCGCGGCCTGCCACGGCGTCATCGAGCAACCCGCGGAGCCGCGCCATCTCGGTGTCACGGCCTACCAGCACCGTCATGTGCGACCCTCCGCCCGGAGCCGCTCAAGCGTTGCCGCCGAGCGGCGTCTCTCGCCAGCAAGCCCACGGTAGCAGCGCCGTGACCCATGGCCCGCTTGCGCGTGGGCCGAGCTCCCCGCCGGCCAGGGCCTGGCCGAGCCTGGCGATGTCATCGTCGGACGGGATCTCGGCAGGGTCGGTCCACAGCGAAGACTCACCCGCGAAGCTGACGGCCGGAACGGGCAGCGGGCGGTCCCTGGCGGCGGCAGGGCGGCTAGGTCATGGGGTGTTCCCGGTGACGGGCGCGGTGGACCCGCGATGCGCACGGCACGTTGACGTCCTCGGCATGCCCGGTCGCTAGGGGACGGCGGGGAGGGCCAGCACGATGTCGTCGTGCATGGCCACGATCGTGGCGGTGGCGGTGGCGGTGGCGGATGAGGCAGGTCCTGCCAGGTACCACTCGTCACGGGTGGCGCTGGTGTCCTGAAAGGACCATTGCTTCGTTCCTGTCCTGCTATCAAACGCATACAGACCGGTCGCGCCACCGGACCCTGCGAACAGCAGGCCTCCGGCCAGCGCCGGAGAGTTCCGGGCTGTGTCGTTGAAGCCGTAGGCCCATTTCGCGGTGCCGTATGCCACGTCGAGTGCCATGATCATGCTGGGTTTGCCGTTCATCACGACGTAGCACGTCGCTTCGTCTGCTGAGACGACGAGCGGGCCGCAGTCACTTTCGCCTGCGATGGCGGGGACATTCCAGGTCCTGACTCCTTTTGCGATGCTCCAGGCGGTCACCGCGGACCTGGCGGTGATGGTAACGCCGAACTGGGCAGCGCCGGCAAGGTGCGGTAGCTGGCTGGCGCCGGCGGTGTCCTTGCCAAGGGGGGTGCTCCACCTGTAATCACCATCGTCAGCATCGCGGCCGGTGACGTAGTACGGGGGCTCAGTGGTTATCAGGGACGCGCCGGCGACTATCAGTCCCATCTGGTCGCGGACCAGCTGATCGCCATCTGCCTGCTCCCATAGCAGGAATCCGGTCGCCAGGTCGTAGGCGAAAAGCACGTAGCTGCCCGCGCCCGCGGAGCCGAGGATGTAGGCAGCCGACCCGCTGACCGCCAGCAGCCGCAGGAAATGCCGTCCCGGCTGCCGGGGGACTATGGTCTTCGTGGCCTCGCCGCTGGACAGGTCCAGGACCGCGAGGCTGCCGTGGTCGGTGAGGGTCACCACGAGGTTCCCGGTGAACAGCGGCGGGTAGTCATCGTTCATGATGCCGGGGAAGGCCCAGGCTGTCTTCCCGGTCCCGAGTTCCAGGGCGGTCATGGTGGCGGAGGAAGCACCCTGGGCCATGTTGCCGGTCTTCACCAAGACCAGGTTGCCGGCGACGGCCGGATAGGTCTTTACCGGGGCCTTCACGCTGACGCGCCACTGCGGGTCCGGGGCGACTCCCAGCGGAAGTGGTGACGGCTTGCCCCTCGACCCGCCGCTGGCAGCGGCCTTCCCGCCATGCCAGCCGGTCAGCGCGATCGCCGCACCGCCGCCCCCCAGCGCGACCGCGCCGGCCGCCATGGAACCGAGCAGCACCCGGCGCCTGCCCATGACAGGCGTGGTATCAGGCTGCCGCCGGTGCAAGCCCACTGTGGGCGCGGTAACCGCCTGCCGCCCCGCGGCCGGTCCGGTACGGGTGGCCCGCGGGGGAGCATCCATCTGCAGCACCGTCGCGGCATGCCTGGCGATAGCCCCGGCAAGGCCGGCCGGCAGCCAGCCATCGCCAAGCAGCGGCGCCGCGCCCCTCGGCGCGAACGCCGCTGCGATGCGGCCGGGAAGCGGCCGGGCCGCCGGGTCCTTGGCGAAGCAGGGCCTGAGTATGGCGACGAGGGCAGGCGTCAGGCCGGTCAGGTCGGGCTCAGAGTAGACCACCTGGTAAAGCAGCCCGGCAGCCGATCCGGCGGCGAAGGCCATGCGCCCGGTGGCCGCGAAGACCATGACCGACGCGAGGCAGAAGACGTCACCAGCCGGCCCGGCACCGTACCCGGCGGCCAGCTCCGGAGACATGTAGCCGGGCGAGCCGAACACCTGGCCAGTGCTCGTCAGCTGGTCCCCGTCGACCGCCCGGGCGATACCGAAATCGATCACCCGGGGACCGTCCGCGGCCATAAGCACATTGCCTGGCTTGAGGTCGCGGTGCGCCAGCCCAGCCGCGTGGATGCTGGCCAGGGCTTCCGCCAGCCCGGCTCCCAGGGCCTGCAGGCTCCGTCCTGGCAGCGGCCCGTAGGAATGGACGGCTTCGGCGAGCGACGGGCCCAGCACGTAGGACGTGGCCAGCCAGGGAACGGACGCCTCAGTATCGGCACCGACGACCGGTACGGTCCAAGCCCCGTTCACTGCCGCGGCTGCCGCGACCTCGCGCCGGAAGCGCTCGCGGAAGTGCGGATCGGCGGCCAGCTCGGCCCGCACCACCTTCACCGCGACCGTACTGCCACCGAGCGAGCGGGCAAGATAGACGCGACCCATTCCCCCGGCGCCGAGCCGGGCGAGCAGCCGGTACGGCCCCAACATCTCCGGATCGCCTGGCTCTAGGGGTTCCATTCCAACTCCCGCGATGGGTGGCGGACGGCTAAATCCTAGAGAACCGGACACGGACGAACGAGGCGAACGTTCACATCAAAGTGTCCGGCGAACGGGGGCAAGCTCAGGCGTCTGTTCAGCCGTAGCATCTCGTCAGTGCGCTGCGGCGTTTGCGATCGCTGAGGCGAGGTCCGCGGGGCGGCTCCACATCGGCCAGTGCCCAGTCGGAAGGTCTACTAGCTCGAGGTCGCGAAGGGTGGCCACCTCCGCCATCATCGGGTGTCCCTCGAGGGCCATTTGCATGATCGCCTCTGAGGGGTACGAGCAGGCGATGATCGTCGACGGGACGTCGCGCCGGGAGTCGTTCTTGAGGTGCAGCGGCTCCCGCGTGACCGGTCCGGGCTCCGGCACCGCCTGGGCTCGGAACCGCTCAAGGTCTTCATCGCTGAGGCCGTCGAGGCTTGCGCGCAGCTGCTCGAACGGTGGCAGCGGCACCTCCTCCACCTCGGGTGGCACCGAGGGGTCGAAGGCTGAGCCGTCACCGGATGGCCCGCTGTCGACGTAGACGACGCGGGCGACCGCGGTGGGATCTTGGTCGAGGAACACCGAGGTGGGGTATCCGGCGCCGCTGTGTGCGACGAGGACGACGGAGGAGCCGTCGGCGGCAGCAGCGTGGACGGCCGAGCGCAGCCCCTCGGCTTGCTGCGCCACGGTCGTCGACGCACGATGGGGGTCGTCGCGGTCAAGCCCCGGCAGGGTGACCGCGATGACGGGGTAGCCGCGCCCACGTAGCTCGGCGGCGACAGCGTCCCACGCCCAGGCACCGAGCCAGTAGCCGGGGACGAGCACGATCGTTGGAGTGCTGGGTGTCTTGGTGTCCATGCCCTCATACTGCTCCGGGGGCACGACGACCCTATGTCACTATTTTGGTCACCATTCCTGCGATGATGACGGAGTGAATCGCACCGAGCGCCTTCATGCCCTCTCCGAGTCGCTGCGCCGGGCCGGGCCGCGTGGCCGTACCGCACAGCAGCTCGCCGACGAGTTCGGGGTAACCACGCGCACGGTCAAGCGCGACCTCGCTGCCCTCGAGGCCGGCGGCCTGCCAGTCTGGGGGAGGACAGGTCCCGGCGGTGGCTACGGGCTGGCGGAGAGCTCATCGCTGCCGCCGGTGAACTTCACCGCGGCACAGGCATTGGCCCTCAGCGCCGCCGTGGCGGCGACGGTCCAGGCGCCGTTCTCCGACTTGGCCCGCACTGCGACCCGCAAGGTGCTCGACGTGCTCGACCCGGCCGCCCGTCGCCGAGCGGCGGCCCTGTCCCACCGGATCTGGGTCGACGTCGGGCCGAGCGCGCCCCGTCGGGTTATGTCCGTCCTCGAGGAAGCGCTCACCGGCCAGGTCACCGTGAACCTCACATACACCGACGCCCAGGGGCGGAGCACACGGCGCGAGGTCGAGCCGATGATCTTCGCCCTTACCCGCGGCCGGTGGCTGCTTGTCGCGTGGTGCCGGCTGCGTGACGACATCCGATGGTTCGACCTATTCCGGATCCGGGACGCGACAGCCACCCGCCGCCCCTGCACCGGCCACGACGTCAGCGAGATCGGCACCCCACCCGACCAGGCACGACCGGTCGGCGTCGGACTCGCCGCCCGGCACCCACCCGCACAATTGATCGACTACGACCGCCGACCCACCCCTTGAGCCAGTCGTCTGGCGAAGGGCGGCGCTATATCGGACAGCAACATTCGGCCTCGGGCGATGCCGTCTCGCAAGGCGCCAGGTACCTGCTGTGACGGGACTAGACAGGCGCCCCATGTCGCGAGTCCAGAATGGGCGTCCACACACGTAGGCGCGGAAGCTCGATAAGCGCTGTGCACTTCGAGCGGATGGCGCACCCCGGTCGGCTAGGTGGCGTTTCCGCAGATCAGAGACGATGTGTGGTCAGGGACAGGATCGAACTGTCGACCTTCCGCTTTTCAGGTCAACCGCGCCAAGCGCTATACAGACCTGCGAAAACGGACGTCACTGCCAAGCGGAACCGCGCTAGGCGGAAGGTGCAGAATCGACGCTAGCAGCGCCCAGCACACCCCGTCCAGCAGGCAGGACAGCGCGTGATGTTGCCCGCAGCTGCACTTATCAACGCAGGCGGCCGGGGTGCTTAACAGCAAGTGGGGTAATCAGAAGTTTCAGGACTTCTCAGATCGTCATGTGATCATCCATCCCAGAGGTCGGTAAGGCGTCTTTCCAGGTAGCGGCGCTCGGAGTCGGTGCCGGCCAGGTCGATGGCCGCGCGGTAGGCGTCCGCTGCTTCGGCCGGGCGCCCGAGGCGGCGCAGGAAGTCGGCGCGAACCGCCGGGAGAAGGTGGTAGCCGGGGAGTTCGCCGCGGGCGGCGAGGTCGTCGGCAATGGCGAGGCCAGCGGCGGGACCGTCGTCCATGCTCACAGCGACGGCGCGGTTGAGTTCAACCACGGGGGAGGGCAGCAGCATCGCGAGCTGCGCATACAGCCGGGCGATGGCCGCCCAGTCGGTGTCCGCGGG
Source organism: uncultured Streptosporangiaceae bacterium (assembly GCA_964581815.1). Lineage (GTDB taxonomy): Bacteria > Actinomycetota > Actinomycetes > Streptosporangiales > Streptosporangiaceae > Trebonia. Next base: position 12,574 of record CAZORE010000161.1, read on the forward strand.
GCGGGGGGCGCTGGCGTGGCAGGCGGCGATCTCGGCCTGCAGGAGGTACGGACCAGGCTGCTCCCGGTCGGTCGCAGCTGCCAGCAGGCGCAGCCCCTCGTCGATTGCGTCCCGGTCCCAGCGGGTGCGGTCCTGTTCGGGCAGGGGCACCGGGTCACCGGAGGCGTCGGTCCGCGCGCCGCGGCGTGAGTCGTTGAGCAGCATCAGCGCCAGCAGGCCGACTGTCTCCGGTTCGCCCGGCAGCAGCGCGAGCAGCAGCCGGGCGAGCCTGATGGCCTCGGCGATGAGTTCCGGGCGGACCAGGTCGGCGCCGGAGGATGCGCGGTAGCCCTCGTTGAACAGCAGGTACAGCACCGCCAGGACACCGCTGAGCCGCTGCGGCAGGAGGCTGGCCGGCGGCACCCGGTAGGGGATCGCGGCGGCCTGGATCTTCTTCTTGGCGCGGACCAGGCGCTGGGCCACGGTCGGCTCGGAGACCAGGAACGCCCGGGCGATCTCGGGCGTGGTCAGCCCGGTCAGGGTGCGGAGCGTAAGGGCGACCCGCGCCTCCGGCGGCAGCGCCGGGTGGCAGCACGTGAAAATCAGCCGGAGCCGGTCATCGGAGATGTCGCCGTCCGGTGCCGTGAGTGGGCCGGGTTCCGGCGCCAGCCGCAGTGCCTGCTGCAGCTTGGCGGTCTCGTTGGCCCGGCGGCGCAGCACGTCGATGGCCCGGTTGCGGGCGGCGGTGGTGAGCCATGCTCCCGGGCGCTCGGGAACGCCGTCGCGGTCCCAGGCGCTCAGGGCGCGGGTGAAGGCGTCCTGGGCGCATTCCTCGGCCAGGTCCCAGTCGCCCGTCATCGCGATCAGCGAGGCGGTGATCCGGCCCCATTCCTCGCGGAACACAGCCTCGACCGCCGCCTCGACCACGCTCGCTGCCGGCACTGTGAGTCCTCCTCGCTTCCCGGTCAGAATAAAGCTGCCCGATGTGTCGATCCAGCCGCCGGCCGTTCGTCGCCGGGATGAGAGGCGGTCAGAGACAGACCGCCACGACGAAGGGAAACGGTCATGTACCAGCTGCCCCAACTGGCCAAGGCGACCTGCGATGACAAGCTCCGCGCCGCGGAACACCACCAGCTGTGCGCCCAGGCGTATGCTGCCCGTCGTAACGGCGCCCGGCGCGGCATCGCACGGCTCGCGGGCTTGCGCCTCCGCCTGGCCCCGGCGTCGCTACGGCGCGCCACCCAGGCCTTTTAGGAGGACTGAAATGAAGTACTTGAACTTCGTTGCCGCCGACGGCCGGCCCGCCCGGGAAGACGTGGCGGTCATGCAGCGCGAAATCCCTGACTGGGAGAGGGAAGCACAAGGAGTACGGCTGCTCGGCCGGGCCCTCGACCTGCCGCACACGGCCAGAACACTACGTGTCCGCGACGGCCAGCCGCTGGTGACCGATGGCCCGTTCGTGGAGGCCAAGGAGTTCATCGCCGGCTTCGACCTGCTCGAGTGCGCCGACCTAGACGAGTGCATCGCGGTGGCAGCGACCGCGCCGGTGGCACGGTTCATGGCGGTCGAGATCCGCCAGTTCGCCAGCGAGCCGCGGCTGGACGAGAAGGCGGCCGCGTTCGGCCGTTTCGAAGACGGCACCGCCCGCCCCTACGCACTGGCGGTCTGGGCGGGCGGAACGCAGGCGCCGCCGTCGCTTGACCAGTCGGTCCTAGCCGAGGGAGACGCCTGGCGGCAAGAGGCAGCCGCCCGCAGCCTGCACATCCTGGGCGGAGCCCTCGCGGGAGCCGACACCGTCACCACGCTCCGCGTCCGCGAGGGGAAAATCCTGCTGGCCGACGGCCCGTTCTTCACCACCGGCGAGTACATCGCCGCGATCGACGTGGTCAGCTGCGCCGACCAGGAACAGGCGGTCGAGCTCGCCACCACCCACCCGGCCGCCCGGTCCCACCCGATCGAGGTACGCCCATTCGAGAACGAATGAGCGGGAATCCCGCCGGTCACAGACACATGATGCGAGGAAACTCGATGCGGTAGAGGCCGATGAAATGTTGCCGAGGGATTCGGGCGCGACTAGGTGCTGATCGTGGACACCGGGGCGCTGGTCGCGACGGCCGATCGTGCCGACAAGGACCACGCAGCTTGCCGGGAACTGCTGGAGAGCGACGAGGGTCCCCTGATCACCTCGGCCATGGTCATCGCCGAGGCCGCCTACCTGATCGACCGGCAACTCGGCGCCAAGGCGGAAGCCAGCCTGTGAGCGTCCATCATCGACGGCCAGCCCTGACAGGCACACGGCCAGGCAACACGCCGCAGCACGGTCCACCCGCTGCCGCACCCCTGCCAGCGAACTAGAGGCTAGGACACTAGGTCGATACCGTCAGGCCGCGCGAGAGTGCCTGCCTCCAGATCAACTGTGACTTCAGCAAAGTAAGCAGGGTCGTTCAGCGGTGCCAGGACGCCTGTCCACCGTTCAGCCGAGAAGTCGATGTCCCCTACCGTGCCGTCGCTGAACAGCAGACGGAGCACGTAGTCACCGACCATGGCTACGCCTATGACAACCGGCAGGTAAGTCTCGCTCAAGCTTCCACGCTACGACAGCGGCTCGATGCCGCGCAGTGGCTCCGGTGGACGTCATCGGCCCGCGATCACCGGCTCCGAGCCGCAGTTGGGGCCGGTGGTCCTGTGACTGGCAGGCGCGGGCGCGGTGCGGTCGAGGGCGCGGGCAGCGTCGCGGGTGATCTTGACAACGTGGCCTTGCGGCCCTTCGCGGCGTCGCGGCACTGGCGCCTGCGAGGACACCGCGCCTCGCGGCCCAGTCCGCCGGCCCTCGATCGCACTAAGGGAGCAGGCGAAGGCGTGACCGCGTTACGCGCTAGTCGATCGTGACGGCGCCGCCGTCGGCGCTGACGGTGATCCGGTACTGGGACGAGGAACTGGTGGTCACCGTGTCAGGCTCACGTATTGGCTGGATGCCGGCCGAGGTAGCAAGCCAGGAAGCGTTTTGCCATGGCCGCCACGGGAGAGTGGAGCCACATGACCGAGCGCTGGTATGAGAAGGCGATCATCTACTGCCTGGACGTCGAGACGTTCCAGGACTCCAACGGCGACGGTGTCGGTGATTTCGCCGGGCTCATCCGCCGGCTGGACTACCTGGCCCGGCTCGGCGTGGACTGCCTGTGGCTGAATCCCATTCATCCCTCACCGGGCCGGGACGGCGGCTACGAAGTCAGCGACTACTACAACGTGCATCCCCGGCTGGGAACGCTGGGTGACTTCGCGGAGTTCTTGCAGGCGGCCGACAGCCGGGGCATCCGGGTGATCATTGACCTGGTTGTCAACCACACCTCGGACGAGCACCCGTGGTTCCGGTCAGCGTGCTCGTCGCCCGACTCACCGTACCGGGACTGGTACGTCTGGTCAGCGCAAGAACCGCCCGACCGGTACCAGGGCATGGTCTTCCCGGGCGAGCAGGATGAGACCTGGACGTATAACGAGACTGCGGGCGCCTGGTACTTCCACCGCTTCTACCGTTTCCAGCCGGATCTCAACATCAGCAACCCCCGGGTCCGCGCCGAGATCAAGAAGATCGCGTCGTTCTGGCTCCGCCTGGGGGTGGCCGGGTTCCGGATGGACGCGGCGCCGTTCGTCATTGAGTACACCACTCCGGACAACAACAGCGACGGCAAGGACTTCGGGTTCCTTACCGACCTCCGCCAGTCCGCGCAGTGGCAGCGCCCGGACGCGCTGCTGCTCGCCGAGGCGAACGTCGACCCCGACCAGCTCACCAAGTACTTCGGCGACAGCGGCGGCTCGGCGAACCGGCTGCACATGCTGTTCGACTTCCTGCTGAACGCCCAGATCATGCTGGCGCTCGCCCGCCAGGACCCGGAGCCGGTCATCGATGCGCTGCGCGACACCCCGGCGCTGCCCGACTGGTCACAGTGGGCCACGTTCCTGCGCAACCACGACGAGGTCGACCTGTCCCGGCTCACCGCCGACCAGCGGCAGGAAGTGTTCGCCGAATTCGGCC
>CAZORE010000162.1:0-16415 GCA_964581815.1 uncultured Streptosporangiaceae bacterium
CCACAAGCAGCTGCCTGCTGATCCACCCCGAGAAGCCGTCACCGCAGGCTCGCTAAGCTCTTGCCAGCCGGCTGGCGAATCGGAGGAGGCCGCATCCGTTCGGGATTCCGAACAGACGCGGCCTCCACGTGGTCGCGGCCCGCTGGGCGCGGTTACCGAACGGCGGTGCCCTCCGCGGCGGTGGCGATGGCGGGGGCCACGCCACGAACGACGGCCGGCACCGGCTCGGCCTCCGGTGACGCTGCGCCAAGCGCGGCCGTCGCACTGGCCAGCGCGACATCCGCCGTCCCCGGGCGGTGCCGCAGGGACAGGTAGCTGAGCACGACGCCGGCGGCGAGCAGGCCGATGGTCAGCCACAGGCCGGTGTGGTAGCCGTCGATGAACGCCTGCGCCTGGGTAACGCCCGAGCGCAGCTCGCTGCCCTCGGTTGACCGCAGCACCGCGCCGATCACGGTGACGCCGAGCAGGCCGGCGACCTCACGAGACGCGTTGAGCAGCGCGGACGCGACGCCCGCCTGCGCGACGGGCGCGCCGTCGATCACCGCGTTGGTCAGCGGGACGTTCATCAGGCCGGCGCCGAGGCCGAACAGCACGAACCCGGGCAGCAGCGAGTCGAACGTCGCGCCGGCGCCGAGCCTGGCGAACAGCACCAGTCCGACGGTCATGACCGCCATGCCGAGCGCCACCGTGCGGTGCTGGCCGATCAGCGTCACCACCCGCGGCGACAGCGTGGCCGCCAGGGCCAGGCACAGCGCCATCGGCACGAACGCCAGGCCCGCCCTGGTGGGCGAGAACGCGAGGTTGCCCTGCAGGTAGAGCGAGGTGAAGAAGTAGATGCCGAGCACGCCGAACCCCCAGATCATCATCGTCCCCAGTCCGCCGCTGAACGCGCCGGAGCGGAACAGCCGCAGCGGCACCATGGGGTGCGGGCTGCGCGCCTCGATCGCGAGGAAGACCGCGCCGGCCACCGCGGCCACCGCGAACGAGCCGACGATCAGCGCTGAGGTCCAGCCCTTGTCGTGCCCCTCGATCAGCGCGAAGGTCAGCGCGAAGAGCGCGAGCGCGGAGGTAACGAGGCCGGGGATGTCGAGCAGGGCGGCGGTGGAGGGCCGGCTGCCGGTCGCCGTCGCCGACTCGGTCCGCCCGTGGGACTCGGCGATGGACGGGATCGCGATCGCGGCGGTGATGACCCCGAGCGGCACGTTGATGAGGAAGATCCAGCCCCAGTGAAGGTGCTGGCTGATGAGCCCGCCGACCGCCGGGCCGAGCGCGAGGCCGAGCGCGCCGATCGCACCGGAAATACCGATCGCCATGGTCCGCTCCCTGGCGCTGGTGAACGTCGCCACGACGATCGCCAGCGACGCCGGCAGCACGAGCGCCGCGCCGAGCCCCTGCACCGCCCGGGCGGCGATCAGCACACCGCCGCTGCCTGCGAGGCCGGCCGCGAGCGAGGAGAGCGTGAAGATGGCCAGGCCGGCCAGGAACATGCGGCGCCTGCCGAAGACGTCGGCGACCCGGCCGCCGACCAGGAGCAGCCCGCCGAGCACGAGCAGGTAGCTGCTCACGATCCACTCCAGGCCGCTGACCGACAGGTGCAGGCTGTGCTGGATGGTCGGGAGCGCCACGTTGATCACGTTGTTGTCGAGGTAGGTCATCACCGTGGCGAGGCTGACCGCCGTCAGCGCCCACCACCGCGCCCGTTCCGTCATTGCCCTGATCCTTCCCTGGATCCCATGTACGGCGTACCTATAAGCCGTACCTGTATGTTGTACCTATACGTTGTACAAGCTGTCGTTGCTTATGCTGCCTTGTACGCCGTATAGTTGTCAAGTGACTTCTTCGCGGCAGGCCGGCGGTGACAGCGCCGGCGTTCTCGATGAGGTCGAGCGCACCCGCCTGACCAGGAGCGCGGTCGTGGACCGCGCGCTGGCACTGGCCGACGCGTCCGGCCTCGATGCACTGACCATCCGCAAGCTCGCCACCGAGCTCGGTGTCACCCCGATGGCCCTCTACTGGCACTTCCGCGGCAAGGACGAGCTGCTCGAAGGGCTCACCGAGCGAATCTGGAGCGAGCTCGATACCTCCGTCGATGCCGCGGTCCCCTGGCCGGACCAGCTGCGCGGGCTGCTGACCTCGCTGGTCAGCGTGATGCGCGCGCACCCGGCCGCGGCCCAGCTGCTCGCGCAGTCGGAGAAGAACAGTGAGTCCGCGCTCAACGCGATCGAGGTCACCCTCGAGCTGCTACGGTCGGCCGGGTTCAGCCCGCAGGACTCGAGCGCGATCGCCCGGAACGCGCTGTGGACCGGCATCATGCTGGTGATGAGCGAGCCGGGATTCAAGTCGCTCGACGGCGAGGAGCGCACGGAGGTGCAGCGCAAGAAGCAGGTCGTCCTGGCGACCCTGCCACCGTCCAGGTACCCGCGGCTGGTGGAGTGCGCCATCCCGATGACCGCGTGCGACGAGCCGGAAGTGCACTACCGGTTCGGCATCGACATGTTCATGGCGGGCGTGACCACGATGGCGGCCCGGGCGGCCGGGCGGCCGGGCGGCCAGGCCGGCTAAGCCCGGTCGGCTCAGCGGCCGGCCAGGCCCGCGAGCACGGCGCCGAGCTGGTCAGCGAGCGGGTCGGCGGTCAGCCGGTTGTCGATCTCGGCGTGCGGCACGGCCGGGCGGTCGTCCAGCCGCATCCGGGCGGTGAACGCGGCGAAGTCCGCGAGCTTTCCCGTGTCCCGGCCTGATCCCCGGCCGGCCAGCCGCTGCCGCAGGGTCGCCGCGTCCGACCGCACCCACACGAGCCGCACGTCACCGTCGCCGAGTTCGGCGGCCCAGGACCGCCAGCGGCCGGCGTCGTGGATCTGCTGGGTGAACGGCCCGGACAGCAGCACCGGGCAGCCGTGGGCGCGGATCTCGCGGGCGGTCGCCGTCATCCCGGCGTACTCGTGCGCCTTGACGTGCTCGTCGTACCAAGGGCCCTCGCGCTCACCGGGCGGGCGGCCCGCCGCGGCGAGGACCGCCGCGACGAACGGCCCGTACATCGTGTCCTTGTCGAGCAGGGCGGGCACCGGGTCGAGGCGCGCGAGCAGCAGCCGGGCGACCGTGCTCTTCCCGGCGCCCGGCGCCCCGGCCACCACCCAGGCGGGCGCTTGGACGCTCATGCGCGCCAGCATAGGCGGGCCCGCCCGGCCGCCGCGGCCGCGGCGGCACACTGCGGGCACACCGGCCGCGGAGGGCCTCGCGGCTCACGGGGGGCACTCGCCAGAAGGCCGCCGCGAGCCTACGGTTATGGTTGGCCGTGGCGGTGACGGTGCAGCTTGGAGGGCAATGAACGCATCCGCGCGAGGGGCGCTGGAGATCGGCGCGCTTGGCGTCGTGTTCGGCGACCTCGGCACGAGCCCGCTGTATACCGTGCAGACGGTCTTCAGCCCGTCCGACCCGCACCGCGTCCAGGTGTCGACCCAGAACGTGTACGGCGTCGTCTCGCTGATCTTCTGGGCGATCATGCTGATCGTCATGATCACCTACGTGATCCTGGTGATGCACGCCGACAACGACGGCGAGGGCGGCATCATGGCGCTGATCACCCTGATCCGCCGGCACGGCACGCCGAGCGGGCGGCGGACCGGGCTGATCCTGGCCGCGCTCGGCGTGTTCGGCGCGTCGCTGTTCTTCGGCGACAGCATGATCACCCCGGCCATCTCCGTGCTTTCCGCGATCGAGGGCGTGCAGGTCGCGGCGCCGTCCGTGGGCAGCATCGTGCTGCCGATCACCGGCGTCATCCTGGTCGGCCTGTTCGTGATCCAGCGGTTCGGCACGCGGGCGGTCGGGCGGCTGTTCGGGCCGGTGATGATGCTGTGGTTCGTGGTGATCGCGGCCTGGGGCATCAAGGGCGTCATCAGCAACCCCGGCATCCTGCGCGCGCTGTCCCCCACGTACGCGGTGACCTTCCTGTTCGGGCACTTCGGCACGGCGTTCTTCTCGATGGCGGCCGTGGTGCTCGCGGTGACCGGCGCCGAGGCGCTCTACGCCGACCTGGGGCACTTCGGCCGCGGCCCGATCACCCGGGCCTGGCTGTTCGTGGTCTTCCCGGCCTGCGTGCTCAACTACCTGGGGCAGGGGGCGCTCGTCCTGTCCCATCCGACCACCGCGATCGCCAACCCCTTCTTCCTGCTCGCCCCCGGGTGGGCGGTGATCCCGATGGTGGTCCTGGCCGCCGCCGCGACGGTCATCGCCTCGCAGGCGGTCATTTCCGGCGCGTTCTCGCTGACTCAGCAGGCCGCCCAGATCGGGTACCTGCCGCGGCTGCGCATCGACCACACCTCGGAGGAACGGGTCGGCCAGATCTACGTGCCGTGGATCAACTGGGCGCTGTGCGTCGCGGTGCTCGCGCTGGTCTTCACGTTCCGCACCTCGACCGCGCTCGCCTACGCGTACGGCGTGGCGGTCACCGGCACGATCACCATCACCACGCTGCTCTACTTCTACATCGTGCGCAGCCAGTGGAAGAAGCCGCTGTGGCTCGTCCTGCCGGGCGCCGTCGTGCTGATCATCTTCGACCTGCTGTTCTTCACCGCCAACCTCACCAAGCTGCCGCACGGGGCCTGGCTGCCGCTCGTCATCGGCCTGCTGGTGTTCACCATCCTGACCACCTGGCAGAAGGGCCGGCATCTGGTCAGCAGGCAGCGTGAGCAAGACGAGGGATCGCTGCGCGAGTTCATCGACCAGCTGCACGCGAAGCAGCCGCCGCTGCCCCGGGTGCCGGGGATCGCGGTCTTCCTCAACCGGGGCAAGGCCACCACGCCGCTCGCCATGCGCTCCAACGTCAAGCACAACCACGTGCTGCACGAGCACGTGCTCATCCTGGCTATCGAGACGCTCCCGGTCCCGCACGTGGCCAACGGCAGCCGGCTGGAGATCGACGACCTCGGCTACAAGGACGACCGGATCTACCACGTCACCGCCCGCTTCGGCTACATGGACGCGCCCGACGTCCCCTCGCTGCTGCCGCTGCTGCGCACAGCCGGGCAAGAGGCGAAACTCGACGCCGCCGACATCTCCTACTTCCTGTCCACCATCGAGGTGCGCAAGGGGACGACGCCAGGGATGAGCAGGTGGCGCAAGCGCTTGTTCATCGCCACCACCCGGCTGACGGCGGACGCCGCCGAGTACTTCAACCTCCCGCGCGAAAGCACCGTCATCATGGGCTCGCGCATCGAGCTCTGAGTGATGATGCTGAACGAGCGGACTCTTTCCATCCTGCTCTCAGCTCGGAGATTCGTCCGGACGAGACCGCCAGGATGGAAAGAGTTCGTAGTGGTTCCCCGGTAACCCCGCCGCGCCGGCCTGGCCGCCGTCCGGTACCTGGCCGCCGGACGCGGCGTGGAACGCGTCCAGCGCGTCCCTGGGGGTCTCGTAACGCGCGTCGGGGTCCAGGGCCTTGGCTATACCGAAGCTGTCCAGTTGCCGCTGTACCTGAGAAAGCACGGTACTCACCGCGAACCGCACGTGCCGCTCCTTGGCGAGGGCCACCGCCCGGGCAAGGACGGTGGACGCGGTGTAGTCGATGTCCTCGACGGCCGCGCAGTCCAGGACGAACCAGCGGAGCGGCCCGCCGGCCTCGATGAGGGTCCGCAGGTCGGCGACCAGCTTGGCCGCGTTGGCGTAGTAGAGGCTGGTGCCGAAGCGGTAGATGATCAGCCCCTCCTCCGTCCGCGCGCCGGGCGCGACCGGGACCGGCTGCCAGTAGCCGGCCGGCGACTTCACCAGGACGTGGTTGAGCGGGTTGTAGCTGTGCCGCAGGTGGTCGACGACCGAGGCGACGACGGCGACCACGATGCCGTACTCGACGCCGAACGCGACCACGGCAGCCGCGGCGAGCAGCGCGACCACGAACTCGTCCCGCCGCAGTGCGAGGATGCGCCGCAGCTCCTTCAGGTTGATCAGCTCGACCGCGATCAGGAAGACGACCGCGGCCAGGGCGGCCCGCGGCAGGTAGGCGAGCGGTCCGGTGAGCAGCGCCGCGGTGACGAGCACCACGGCGGCGGCGGCGAGCTGGGCGAGCTGGCTCCGCCCGCCCGCGCTGTCCACCATCTGCGCCTTCGTGGGACTGCCGTTGACCACGAACGTGCCGGAGAACGCGGCCGCGACGTTCGCCGCGCCGAGTGCGCTCAGGTCATCGGGCACATGAAGCGTCTCGTCGTACTTCGCGGCGTAGGCGCGCGAGGTCGCCGTGCTCTGCGCCAGGATGACCACGAGCAAGGCCGCCGCGGTGCCGAGCAGCCTGGTGGCGTCCGCACCGTCGAGCGCGGGCAGCGCGAGCGGCGGCAGGCCGCGCGGCACCGCCCCGACGACGGCCACGCCATGGCTGGCCAGGTCGAACAGCCGACTGGCGGCGATCGCGAGCACGACGGCGATCAGCGCACCCGGGAAGCGGCGGGTGAGCGCCCTGGTCCCGAGCACCGTCACGATCACCCCGGCCGACACCGCGACGTCGGCGCCGTGGGTGGCCCCGACCGCGCCAAGCGTGTGCACGAGCACGGGCACCGCCTCGCTGCCGTGCACGGTGAGGCCGAGCATGTCGGGAAGCTGGCCGATCGCCACCTGGACACCGACGCCGGCCAGGAACCCGACGAGCACCGTGCGGGACAGGAAGTTCGCGAGGAAGCTCAGCCGGGCCAGCCGGGCGAGCAGTAGCAGCACCCCGGTGAGCAGCGCGGCCAGCCCGGCCAGCCGCACGTAACGCGCGGAGCCAGGGACGGCCAGCCCGACCAGGGCCGCGGCGAGGATGGCCGCGGTCGCCGAGTCGGCGGCCACCACCAGGTGGCGGGAGGAGCCGAGGACCGCGAAGACCGCCATCGGCAGCACCATCGTGTACAGGCCGGTCGCCAGCGGCATCCCGGCGATCCGCGCGTAGCCGAGCACCTCGGGAATGCCTAGCGCCGCAAGCGTGACTCCGGCCAGTACGTCCGGCCCTACCCGCGAGCGCGGCAACGGCAGCAGCCCGCCGAGGACAGGCAGGCGGCGCGCGGGCAGCCGTCGCAGCAAGTTCCGCCTGCCGTCCGCGGGCCGCTGGCCAGCGCCGCCGGCCGGCTCAGGGCTGGAAGACAAGCCGGCCGGCGGTGGAGCCGGCGCCGAGACGGCGCAGCGCGTCGGGAACGCCGGACAGCGGCAGCCGCTCGGAGACCAGCGTGCGGATCAAGCCGGCGTCGGCCAGCCGGGTCAGCTCGGCGTGGCAGGCGACGATGGACTCCGGGTCGACCCGCTGGTAGTAGCCCCAGTGCAGGCCGAGGATCGAGTAGTTCTTCACGAGCGCGTGGTTCAGCGTGGCCGTCGGGATGGTACCGCTGGTGAAGCCGACGATCACGATCCGGCCCTCGAAGGCGACGCACTTGGTGGACTTGGCGTAGGCATCGCCGCCCACCGGGTCGTAGACCACGTCGGCGCCGCGTCCCCCGGTGACCTCCTTGACCACCGCCACGAAGTCCTCCGCGTACCGGTCGACCACCACGTCCGCGCCGAGTTCCCTGGCCAGCGCGGCCTTCTCCGGGCCGCCGACCACGCCGATCACCCGGGCGCCCGCGGCCTTGCCGAGCTGGACCGCGCCGCTGCCGACGCCGCCCGCCGCCGCGTGCACGAGCAGCGTCTCGCCGGCCACCAGGTGCGCCCGCCGGTGCAGCCCGAACCACCCGGTCTGGTAGGTGACGAAGAACGGCGCCGCCTCGGCATCGTCAAGCGCCGCGGGCGCGGGAAACGCGCCCCGCGCCTCCATGAGGGCGTACTCGGCGAACGCGCCGTACGGCAGCGCCGCACTGCCGATCACCCGGTCACCGGGGGCGAACCCGGTCACGCCCTCCCCCAGCTCGACAACCTCGCCGCACAGCTCCGATCCAGGAGTGAACGGGAGTGGCGGGCGGACCTGGTAGTTGCCCTGGATCATCAGCACGTCGAAGAAGTTCGCGGCGGCCGCGAGCACCCGCACCAGGAGCTGGCCGGGACCGGGCACCGGGCGCGGCACCTCGGCCAGCTCAAGGACGTCTTCCGGCTCGCCGAGCCGACTCACCTGCCAGGCTTTCACTTGCCCTCCTCCGCCTTCCGCGTCTCTTCGGCCGCTTCGATCCGCTGCTGCAGCCGCGACATGCCGCGCAGCCAGCGGTCGGTGTCCGTGGCCCGCCCCACGTAGTAGTCATGGACCTCGGGGTGCGGCAGGACGAAGAAGCGGCCGTCGGCCAGCGCGGCCGCCAGCGCGTCGGCCACCTGCTCGGGCTCGATCGCGGCGCCGGCGAGCACCACCTCGCCGGCCCGCCCGGAGTTGGCGAGCATCTGGGTCCGCACCCCCTGGGGGCAGACGCAGTGCACGGCCAGCCCGCGGTGCTGGTAGGTCGCGGCGAGCCATTCCGCGAACCCCACCGCCGCGTGCTTGGTCACCGAGTAGGGCGCCGCGCCCAGCATGGTCAGCAGGCCCGCCGCCGACGCGGTGACGACGAACGTGCCGGAACCGCGCGCCAGCCAGCCGGGCAGCAGCGCCCGCGCCGCGCGGACGTGCGCCATCGTGTTGACCTCCCACACGCGCTGCCACACGTCATCGGGGGTCTCCGCGCCCGTTCCTCCCCCGGTTCCCGCGTTCGAGCAGTAGATGTCGATCTCGCCGAGGAACCCGGCGGCGGCCTGGACAAGCTCCGCGACACCCTGCTCACTCCCGGCGTCACCGGGGACCGCGAGGCCGCCGATCTCCGCGGCCACCGCCTCGGCCGCCGCCGTGTCCAGGTCGTTCACCACCACCCGCGCGCCGTCGGCGGCGAGCCTGCGCGCCATCGCCCGGCCGATGCCGCCGCCACCGCCGGTGACCACGGCGCCCGCCCCGTTCACGATCGTCATGAGCGAACCATACCGATTCCGGTTCGCCACGCCCATGGGCCGCGGCGGGTCACCTGGCTGTGGTCACGGTCACGGGAACAGCGCGAAAGTAGTTGACGTTACAAGTACCTGTCGGATTCGCGGGAAATGAGGAGCCATCATGACGGACACACTGGAACGCCCGGTCGCGCAGACGCTCGACGAGGCGGGGCGAGCACTGCTGTTCACCGAGGCGAGGACCGCGAGCACCTGGGCCGACACGCCGGTGACCGACGAAGAGCTGTCCGCCATCTGGGAGCTGGCCAGGTGGGCGCCCACCTCGGCGAACACCCAGCCGCTGCGGGTGCTTTACGTCCGCCCGGGCGAGGGTCGCGACCGCCTGGTCAAGTACATGGCCGACGGGAACAAGGCCAAGACGGAGGCCGCACCCGCGGTCGCCGTGCTCGCGGTCGACACCCGGTTCCACGAGCACATCCCGGCCGTGTTCCCCATGCGGCCGCAGATGAAGGACGTGTTCGAGGCGAACGAGGAGTTGCGGCTAACCGGCGGCCGGTTCAACGCCGCGCTGCAGGCCGGGTACTTCATCCTCGCGGTGCGCGCCCTCGGGCTGGCCGCCGGGCCGATGACCGGCTACGACGCCGCTGGCCTCGACGCCGAGTTCTTCCCCGGCGAGCGGTACAAGTCCATCCTCGTGGTGAACATCGGGCACCCAGGCGAGAACCCCTGGTACGGCCGGCTGCCGCGCCTCGACCACGAGGACGTCATCAGCTGGGCCTAAGCCGACGGCTGACGCGCTAGCTGGCGCGGTCGCGGACGTGGGCGGGGAGCGGGATCTCCTCGCGCAGCTGGGGATCGGGCACGGGCGCGCCGAAGGTGACGGAGATCGGGAGCACGCCGGCCCAGACGTCCAGGTCGTAGTCCTCGGGCTCGTCCGCGGGCATGCCGGTGCGGATCTTGACCGAGGCCTCGGCCAGCGGGAGGGACAGCACCGAGGTGGCCGCCATCTCCTTCTTGGTGGGCTGCCGGGCGGCCGCCCACCGGCCGGGGATGAGGTGGTCGGTGATGAGCCGCAGCGCCTGCCAGCGCTCGTCCTCGTCCTTGACGATGGCCGCGGTGCCGAAGATGACCGCGCTGCGGTAGTTCACCGAGTGGCTGAACACCGACCGGGCGGCGACCAGCCCGTCCACGTGCGTCACGGTCACGCAGACCCGCTTACCGTCCGCCGCCCAGAACGCACCGTTGGCCGAGGACCCGTGCAGGTACAGCGTGTCGCCCTCCCGGCCGTACGCGGTGGGCAGCACCACCGGGTCGCCGTCGGCGACCACGCCGAAGTGGCAGATCAGGCCGGCGTCAAGGACCTCGTAGAGTGCGGTGCGGTCGGTCGCGCCGCGCTCGTGGTGCCTGCGCAGGGTGGTACGGGGCGTGCTCGACAAAGGCGTGGTCTCGGTGCTCATGATCCCGTAGCCTAGGCGGCAAGTGGACTGGCGCAAATAGCCAATCGTGGAGAAGTTTCAATGACCACCTTGCCGACCGGCTTGCCCGTCGTCGTGGACCGCGCGGGCGGAATACCGCTCGCCGCCCAGATATCCGGCCAGCTCGAGGCGGCCGTCACCGGGGGCGTGCTGCGCGCGGGCGACCGGCTGCCATCGAGCCGCGACCTCGCGACCACCCTCGGCGTCAGCCGAACTGTCGTTACCAATGCCTACGCCCGCCTGTTCGCCGAAGGCTGGCTGGAGGGCCGCCACGGCTCAGGCACCTACGTGGCCGACGTCACCCCGCCCCCAGTCAGCGCCCCCGCCCTGCGGCCGGGCCGCGAGCGCGGCCTCAGGTCCGCGCCGCCCAACGTCGCCGGTGATCCCGAACGTAGGCGAGTTCCACCCGGGCGCCCCGTTTCCCCCGCCAACCCGGCGGCGCCCGCCACCGATGATCCGGACTGGTGGACCGCGATCCACGCCCGTCACTCCGGGCTCATCGACCTGCAGCCGGGGTTCTCATGGGCGGACGGGATCGAGCCCGCCGCGTGGCGGCGCGCGTGGCGGCAGGCCGGGTCGCACCTGCCGTCCCGCTGGCCGGACCCGCACGGGCTGCCCGCGCTACGTGAGGAGATCGCCGCCTACCTGCGCAGGTCCCGCGGCCTCGCCGTCACGCCCGAGCAGGTCCTGGTCACCCAGGGGGTGTCGAGCGGGCTTGCACTGCTCGCGGACGCCCTGGTCGCACCGGGCGACAAGGTGGGCTTCGAGGAACCCGGCTACCCCACCGGCCGCGAGGTGCTGCGCCGGGCAGGCGGCCGGGTGGTGCCCTGCCGGGTCGACGCGCACGGCATCGTCCCCGATGAGCTGCCCGGGGACCTCAGGCTGCTGTACACCACGCCCGCCCACCAGTACCCGCTCGGCGGCCGCCTCCCGGTGAACCGCAGGCAGGCGCTCGTCGCGTGGGCGCGGGCCACCGGAGCGCTCGTCGTCGAGGACGACTACGACAGCGAGTTTCGGTACGACGTCGGCCCGCTGCCCGCGCTGCACAGCATGGACCCCGAGGTCATCGTCTACCTGGGCACTGCGTCGAAGGTCCTGGCGACCGCCTTCGGCGCCGGCTGGCTGATCGGGCCGCCCGCGCTCGTCGACGAGCTCGCCGCGATGCGGCCGCGCCTCGGCGTCCGCATCCCCGAGCCGGTACAGCACGCCGTGCTCGCCCTGCTGCGGTCGGGTGACCTGGAGCGCCACGTCCGCAAGATGCGCCTAGAGTACGCGCGCCGCCGCGCGGCCCTCGTCGACGGGCTGACCCATGGCAACGGCGACGCCGCGGCGACGGGAGCGAGCCTTGTGCCGTTCCGGCTGCTCGGCGACACCGCCGGAATGCACGTGGTCCTGGAGCTGCCAGCCGCCTACCCGGCGGAGCACCTTATCGAAGCGGCCGCCGAACGCGGCGTGGCGGTCTACCCGCTTGACCGCTACTTCGCGGGCCCGCGCACGATGAGCGGCCTGATCCTCGGCTACGGCACGGCCACGCTGCCCCAGGTCCGCCGCGCGGCCGCCGAGTTGTCCAGGCTGCTGATCCCGCTTACCTAACGGTCCGGCGGGCCCAGCGGGCTCGGCAGGCCCCGCGATCAGGCGGTCATCTCGAAGGCCGCGATGACCTTGGTTGGACGCAGCCGGACCACGAGTTCACCGGGAACGCCGTTGCGCTTGCCGAATTCCTCGGCGCGTTCCTGCCCCATGTACCGGGCGGCGATCGCGGTGGCGGTGCGCACCAGTTCGCCGGGATCCTCCGATATCTCGGCTTCGCCCTGGACCTGGACGAAGCCGTACGGCGGCTCCTCCAGGTCAACGCAGAGCGTGGCCCTGGGATCGCGCGCCAGTGCCCGGCCCTTGACCGTGTCCTTTCCCGTGTTGAAGACGAGGACGCCGTCCTCGACGATGAACCAGATAGGAGCCACGAGAGGTCGGCCGTCCGCGCCGGCGTAGGCCAGCTTGCCGGTTCGGGTACCCGCGCTGAGGAAACCGCTGATCTTCGGATCTGTCACCGATGCCACCCGACCAGCCTACGGGCGAGGCGGATGAGGGAGTGCGGCCCGGGTGCCATTCCGGCTGCTTGGCGACACCGCCGGGATGAGCGGGTCAGGCGGCCCGGCGCTGGACCAGCCAGAGGGTCACGGCGATGAGCAGCGCCGCCAGCAGGAGCAGCCAGCCGCCCTCGATCCACTGGAACGGCCAGAACCGGCTGGCCGGCTGGAAGCTGTTCCACTGCGCGTAGCCGTGCGGGGCGAGGCACTGCGCGAATGTTCCAAATGAAGGTTTGCCGCCCTTCCCCGTTGGAGGGGCAGAGCAGAACTGGTTGAGGAGGCTGAGGGGGGGATTGGGGGCGAAGGCGAACCTGCCG
Source organism: uncultured Streptosporangiaceae bacterium (assembly GCA_964581815.1). Classification (GTDB taxonomy): domain Bacteria; phylum Actinomycetota; class Actinomycetes; order Streptosporangiales; family Streptosporangiaceae; genus Trebonia. The sequence goes on from CAZORE010000162.1 coordinate 12,727, forward strand.
TCCTTGGTCCACCACTGGCCGATGACCCACGCCGTGCCGGGCACGTTCGCTCTGGTGGTGACCAGCGGGGTCAGGTAGTGCTCGCGCAAGAACCCCCCGGCCGCGACGGCGAGCCCGGCGTAGACGGCCAGGGTGGCGACGATCGCGGGCACCACCCGGCGGATGAGCATGCCTGCCAGGGCCGCGATCGTGAAGGCGGCCAGCGTCCAGGCGGGGAACGCGACCCCGCGCAGGCTGAACAGCGTAGCGAACGGAGGTATCTCGGAAAGGCCCAGGGACTGGTTGCCCGCGGCGAAGTATGGCTGGTAATACCAGGACACCAGCACGCCGACCGCGCCGGTCGCGGCGGCCAGCACGACCGCGAGCAGTACCAGCTTGGCCAGCGCCCAGCGCCAACGGCCGAAGCCCTGCGTCCAGGCGTACCGGAAGGTGCCGGTCTCCAGCTCCCGGGCCAGCACCGGCGCCCCGGCGAACGCCCCGATCAGCACGGGCACTACCTGCAGGAAGACCCCCCCTGGACTGGCCGCACTCACCATGTGGTTGTTCATGTCGTCGAAAGCGTTGACCAGGCCTTGGCAGGCACCCGAGCTTGCCGGATGGCAGGCGACCGCGGCGGCGTAGGCCTGGTGCAGCGATGTGCCGATGATCCACAACCACACCGCCAGCGCGCCAAGCAGCACGGCCACGCCGGCCAGCGCGTAGCGGTGCTGCCGCCAGGTGACCCCGGCCATCCGGCGCCACGGTATCGGCCGCGGGCCGGCGTCGCCTTCCGAGTCCGGACGGGCGGGCACGGTCAGCGCGGTCATCGCGTCACCTCCGGCGTGGTCTCGCGCAGGTAGTGCAGGGCGAGTTCCTCCAGGCTGGCCCGGCCGTCGGCGGCGAGCAGGTCATCGACCGCCCCGGCCAGCCGCACCTGGCCGCGTGACATCAGCACGAGGTAGCTGGCCACCCGCTCAAGCTCGGTGAGCACGTGCGAGGACAGCAGCACCGACACCCCGTCGGCGGCCGCCGACGCCAGCACCGTGCCCATGAAGTCGTGCCGGGCGACCGGGTCAAGCGCTGCCACCGGCTCGTCAAGCACCAGCAGCTGCGGTCGACGAGCCAGCGCCAGGGTCAGCGCGAGCTGCGCCTGCTGGCCGCCGGACAGCTTCCCCGCCCTCCGTTTCTGCGGGATGCCCAGCTCGTCAAGCCGGGCGCGGGCATAGGCCTGGTCGAAACGCCGGTTCAGGCTGCGGGTCACGTAGATCATGTCCGCGACCGACAGGGTCTTGTACAGCGGAGTGTCCTGCGCCACGAACGCGATCCCGTCAAGCGCGGCCGGCGAGCCTGCCCGGCGGCCGCCGAGCACGGTGACCGCGCCCGCCGACGGCCCGGTCAGGCCGACCGTCAGGTTCAGCAACGTGGTCTTGCCTGCCCCGTTCGGCCCGACCAGCGCGGTCACGCGCCCGGCCGGGATCTCCAGTGTGCACTCGCGCAGTGCCCAGGTACGGCCGTAGCGCTTGCCCAGGCCACTGGCCTCGACGATATTCATGGGTCTCCTCCCATGCCCCAGCCCGGTGTATCCGCCGCCCACTGTCCCCGGATCCCGGCCCCGTTGTCTGCGGCCACGGGAGCGAACTGGTTCATCCGCAAGGATGAATCCGGGTCGCCGCGCGGATGATGCATACGGGCTGGCCAGCGGATACCTTCGGTGGCATGCAGGCAGTTCGGCGCTTCGTGAGCGATCACCCGGGCAGCACCGCGCGTACCGGGATCGGGATCGCCGATGCCGGGATCGGCATCGCCGGGGCCGCGCTGATCGCCGTCGCCGCGTGGGGCGCGCCCCGCCTGATCGGCAGTGAAGCGATCGCCGGGCCGGCCTGGCTGCTCGTGCTGCTGCCTCTGCTCGTCGGCGCACCGCTGGTGCTGCGACGCCGCGCGCCGCTGGCGATGTGGCTGACGATCTGGACTGGGATAACGCTGCTTTGCCTGCTCGCCCACAACTCGCTGCGGGGCCTGGCGTTCACGTTCGTGCTGCTCACTGCCGCGTACTCGCTTGGCGCGCACGCCAGCTTCCGCCGTGCGGTCGCTGGCCTGCTCCTCATCGTCCCGGTCGTGTTCGTGATCGGTAGCAAGGCAGAGCTCGGGCTGGCCGTCGGGAAGGGGGCCGGCGGCGAGGCGGGCGTGGCCTTGGCGTTGTTGCAGCTGGTGGCCTTCTGGCTGGCTGGAGTGCTCGTCCACGCCCGCAGGCAGGCCGCTTCGCTCGCCGCGCGGAGCGCGGAACTGCAGCGCCAGGCCGAGCAGGCCGCCGCGGCCGAGCGGACCCGGATCGCGCGGGAACTGCACGACATCGTCGCCCATCACCTCAGCGTGATCGTGCTGCAGGCCGCCGGCGCCCGGGCGGCGGGGAAGCCGGCCGGGCCGTCCCTTGAGAAGATCGAGAACAGCGCGCGGCAGGCGCTGGCCGAGACCCGCCGCCTGCTCGGCGTGCTGCGCGACCCGGACGAGGATGCCGGGCTCGCCCCGCAGCCAGGAATCGGCGAACTGGACGAGCTGGCCGCCAGCGTCCGGGCGGCCGGCCTGCCGGTGCACCTGGCCATCGACGGCGATCCCGCCGCACTGCCCGCCGCGGTGGACGTGTCGGTGTACCGGATCGTCCAGGAGGCGCTGACCAACGTGCTCAAGCACGCGGGCCCCGCCCGCGCGGAGGTGACGATCGGCTGCACGGCGGACACCGTCACGGTCGAGGTCACCGACAACGGAATCGCCGAGCCCGGGCGCAAAGCCCGGGCCGGTGGGCACGGGCTGGCCGGGATGCGCGAGCGGGCCGCGGTATTCGGCGGTGAGCTGGCCGCCGGGCCGCGGCCGGGGGGCGGGTTCGCCGTGCACGCCCGGCTGCCGCTGAGCGACGGCCTCCGGCCCGCGGGCCTGCCGTGATCAGCGTCCTGATCGCCGACGACCAGGACCTCGTCCGCGAGGGCCTGCGGATGCTGCTTGACGCCGAGCCGGACCTGACGGTGGCCGGGGAGGCCGCCGACGGCCGCCATGCGCTTGACCAGGCGCGGCTGCTCGACCCCGACGTAATCCTGATGGACGTCCGCATGCCCACGATGAACGGCATCGAGGCAACCACCCGGCTCGTCCAGGCCGGGTCACGGGCGCGCATCCTGATGCTGACCACCTTCCACCTGGACGAGTACGTCTACCATGCGCTGAAGGCGGGCGCGAGCGGCTTCCTGCTCAAGGACGCCAGCCGCGACCAGCTGACCGGCGCCGTGCGCGCGGTCGCCGCCGGCGAGACCCTGCTCGCCCCGGCCATCACGCAGCGGCTGATCGAGGACTACTGCAGCGGCCCCGCCCCCGGCGCGCCGGCCGCCGGCGGCGCCGGGGGCCTCAGCGAACGGGAACTCGGCGTCGTGCGGCTCGTGGCGCAGGGCCTGTCCAACGCCGAGATCGCCGCCCGGCTCTACCTCAGCGAGGCCACCATCAAGAGCCACATCGCCCGCATCCTCGCCCGGCTCGGCCTGCGCGACCGGGTACAGGTCGCCGTCTTCGCCTACGAGCACGGCATCGTCCGGCCAGGCCACGGCGCTCCGCCGCCCGGCCGGGGCCGGCAGGCGGGGGCCGGCGGGCGGGGGCCGGCGGGCGGGGAATTAGGCCGTTACTTGCTTGGCCCGGTGAGCGCGATCGTGACCCCGACGCCGACCATC
>CAZORE010000163.1:0-16137 GCA_964581815.1 uncultured Streptosporangiaceae bacterium
CTCAGCGTAACGCGCGGTAACTGGCACCCCAAGCGAGCCTATCGGGACCGCCATCAACATGTCTTACGGTTGCGTGACGCCTCCGTGAAACCTATGACAGTCGGCCGCGCTTCCAGTCGAATTTAATGCTGAGGAACTGCTGACCGGTAAATCTCAGCGAGATATCATGGGATCTACTCTTGGGTATGCGCGTGCCGCTGCACGCGCTCGGGTACGCTGCGCCATCGTAGGGGCGCGGCGTACCGTACGCTGCGTTATCAATTTGAAGCCGGCGACAACGTCGTCACCGGCCCCGCCAGAGGAGCCGATCCATGCCAGTTGCACAGGCCGACGAGGTCGTGCCGTCCAGAGTCATCGACGTTAGCAATGTTCCGCTACGTGCGGAAGTGAATATTGATGGCCTGGAATATATGCGTATTATGCGACGGATCGGTATCCAGGACGGGGAGTCGGTCACCCCGGTTTCCGCGTTCAACTCGTCGATCTGAACTTGCCCCTCCTGTTACCACCGGAGCCGACGATGCCCGCGGACGTCCTGCCATTCCGGCAGTTCGTGCTGAAGGTGCATAGCCGCTGCGACCTAGCCTGCGATCACTGCTACGTCTACGAGCACGCGGATCAGAGCTGGCGCGGCAAGCCGAAGGTCATTTCGGCAGAGGTCGTCGCGCAGACGGGCGTGCGGATCGCTGAGCACGCCCGCAGGCACTCGCTACCCGGGGTGCGAATCATCCTGCACGGCGGTGAGCCACTGCTTGCGGGCGCATCCCGGCTGGCGCAGATCGCCGCGGCGCTGCGTGCCGCCGTAGAGCCGGCCTGCGCGCTTGACCTGCGCATCCACACCAACGGCGTACGCCTCGACGAGCAGCTCTGCGAGCTGTTCCTCGCCTCGCAGGTGAAGGTCGGCATCTCACTCGACGGCGACCGGGCCGCCAACGACCTGCACCGCCGGTTCGCCGACGGCCGCAGCAGCTACACCCAGGTGCTGCGCGCGGTCGGCCTGCTGCGCAGTGACCGGTACCGGGAGACCTTCGCCGGCATCCTGGCCACCATCGACGTGCGCAGTGATCCGGTCGCCAGCTACCGTGCGCTCGCGGCACTCGATCCGCCGGCCCTGGAGTTCCTGCTGCCGCACGGCACGCACGACCAGCCGCCGCCCGGCGCCACCCGGGGCGGTACCCCCTACGCCGACTGGCTCGCGGCGGTGTACCAGGCATGGCGCGCCGACGGCGAGCGCGTCCCGATACGGATCTTCGAGTCCATTCGCCGCACCTCCCTCGGGCTGAGCAGCCTGACCGAGGCGCTCGGCACCGAGGCGAGCGACATCGCCGTCATCGAGACCGACGGGACGATCGAGCAAGCGGACTCGGTCAAAGTCGCCTACGACGGCGCCCCCGCCACCGGGCTTGACATCTTCCGGCACCCGTTTGACGCCGCCGCCGCGCATCCCGCGATCTCCGCCAGGCAGCAGGGCGTCGCGGGACTGTCCGCGACCTGCCGCCGCTGCCCGGTCGTCGCGAGCTGCGGCGGCGGCTTGTACGCGCACCGGTACCGGACCGGAACCGGCTTCGACAACCCCTCGGTCTACTGCGCTGACCTGGAGAAGATCATCACTCACGTGCGATCCGGGCTGGGGACGTCCCCGGTGGCGGCTACCAGCGCGGTCACCAGCCAGCTAGCCGGCCGCGAGCCGACGGCGCATCAGCTCCCCGCGGGTGACTTCGACGCGCTCGCGGCGGGCTTCGGTGACGGCGCCGCCATCGGGCGGCTCGTCGCGGCGCAGCGCACCTTCCGTCGCGAGCTGCTCGAACTGCTCCGCTCGCGGGCGGACGAGCGGTCCGACGGCGCCTTCCTGGCCGGCTGGGAGCTGCTCGAGCGGCTGCAGCAGGACCATGACGCGGCGCTCGCCGCAGTACTGGCGCACCCCTACGTCCGGGCCTGGGCCGAGCGCTGCCTGCGCGCGGCGACCAAGCCGGACGGAGGGCCGGCGCCGCTGCCGCCGGAGGCTGGGCACCTGGCCGCCATCGCCGCCGCGGTGGCCGTCACGGCGGGCGCGCTCGCCGAGATCGACGTCCCGGTGGCCGGCGGCTTCCTGGCGCTGCCAACCCTTGGGCGGCTGCGGGTGGGCCCGGCGGCCGTCGCCACGATCAGCGTCGCCGAGGGCGGCTTCGAGGTGCGCGCCCACTCGGGCAAGTGGCACGTCCAGCTCGCCGACACCGCGGCGCACGCGGACTGGGAACCAGTCCGCGAGCTGCGGTCCGGTGAGTTCGCGGTCCGGCTGGAAGACACCGACCCGAACCGTGACTGCCACCAGTGGCCGGCCGCGCCGCGGCTGCGGGACGCGGAGCTCGCGCAGTGGCAGGAGCAGTTCGCGGTGGCCTGGCCGTTGATCAAGCAGGACTACCCGGCGTACGCCAGCGGCCTAGCGGCCGGGCTCAGCGTGCTGCTGCCGCTAACCAACGACGTGCCCGGGCGTGACATCAGCGCCGCTGCCCGCCCGGCGTTCGGTGCGGTCGGCGCCGCGCTCCCAGCCGACGGCACCGTGTTTGCCCTGCTTCTCATCCACGAGTTCCAGCACGTCAAGCTGGGCGCGGTGCTCGACATATACGACCTGTGCGACCCGGCGGACGAGCGGCTGTACTACGCGCCGTGGCGGGACGACCCGCGCCCGCTCGAGCCGTTGCTGCAGGGAGCCTACGCGCACCTCGGAGTCACCGACTACTGGCGGGTGCGGCGCCATCGGCTGGCCGGCGACGCGGCGCTTGACGCCGACGAGCGGTTTGCCCGGTGGCGGATGCTCACCGCCGAGGCGATCGAAACGCTGGCTGGCTCCGGGGCGCTCACCGCGCCGGGCGCCCGCTTCGTGGCGGGCATGCGCGCCACCGTCGAGCCGTGGCTCGACGAGCCGGTGAGCGACGGCGCGGCGCGGGCCGCCGCACAGTGGGCGGCCGAGCGCCGGGCCCGGTGGGAGCGCAGTCAGCAATCGGGACGCCAGTAGCGGCTGTTGCTCGTGCGCAAGATCGTAATTGGCGCGACCCAAATAAATTAGACAAAGATTTGACAGCGTTATGCCTAATCCCTGACAGTGGCGGGCGTCGGCCTATCGAAATTGGGCGGGGCCACCTACAGTGGAATCTCCTATCCAATGTCGGTGATCCGCCAGCCGGGGAGAGGTGGACTGCGTGAAACCGCTCGGTCCCGAGACTGGCGGCGACGCGCCGTACTTCTTCCTCAGTTACGCGCACATGCCCAAGCCTGCGGGGAACGACGCGACCGACCCGAATCTGTGGATCGAGCAGCTCTTCAACGACCTTTGCAGCCGCGTCCGCGAGATGGCGACGGAACAGCCGTCACAGATCGGGTTCATGGACTCGGGGATCCGGCACGGCACCGAGTGGGCGCGGGTGCTGTCGGAGAACCTGGCGGCGTGTAAGACCTTCGTCCCGCTGTACTCGCCGCATTATTTCCTGAGCAACGACTGCGGCAAAGAATGGCATGCCTTCTGCGCCCGCGTGCTGAACGGCCACGCGAAAGGGACCGGCCACATTCAGCAGATCATCCCGACGCAATGGATTCCAGTGCCGATCACGCACCATCCGCGCGCCGCGCAGCGAATACAGTTCCGGCCCAACGAACTGGGCCCGGAATATGCCGAGCACGGCTTCTACGCGCTGACGTACATCGGCCGTTTCCGGTCCGCCTATGACCTTGCCGTCTACGAGCTGGCGCGGAGGATCGTAACCGTCGCGGAGCGTGACCCGGCGCCTCCGGGCCCAGCCCTGGATTACATATCGCTGCCCAGCGCCTTCGCGGAGGGAAACGGCCAGGCCGCACGCAGGGACCGGCCCTTTCACATCGTCATCGCCGCCCCTCACCTGGCCGAACTGCCGCCCGGCCGGACAGGCGACTTCTACGGGACGGACGCCTACGGGTGGAACCCCTACGTGCCGGACGTCGTGGAGTCGCTCGCGCAGTACGCGAGCAAGGTGGCCCGCCACCAAGGTCACCGCCGCCCGCACGTATACAGCCTCCTTGATTACGAGGAGGAGTTGCTCCGGGCCCCGAACGAGCAAGCCGCCGCGCCCGCGGTGCTGCTCATCGACCCGTGGGTGATCACCCAGCCGGAGTGCCGGCGGCTGCTCGCGGCGTACGACGCGATGAGCAAGCCGTGGATCCAGTTCGTCATCGCCTGGAACGCCAAGGACGTCGAACTGGCCCACGCAGAGGAAATGCTGCGCGGCATGCTCGGCACCACGTTTGCGACCAAGCTCGCGCAGGGCGGCCGCCCCGCGATGCATCTGGCATCGCTTGGCGTGACGACCATCGAGGAGATGAGCGGGGTTCTCCCGTCCATCATCCAGACGGCAGGACGCCACTTCCTCAAGCACCAGAACGAGTTCCCGTCCCCAGGTGCCACAACTCGCCCACCAAGCGGGGCTGGCGACGTGATGAACCCGATCAGCGGCCGCGAGGCCCCGACTTCCGATATCCCAGGGAGCGCTGATGGCTGACGACACGATCGTCTCAGGCCGTGACGACGGCAAGATCGTGACCTTCTACTCCTTCAAGGGCGGCGCCGGCCGCACGATGGCCCTGGCGAACGTCGCCTGGATCCTGGCCAGCAACGGGCTCAAGGTGCTCGTAGTCGACTGGGACCTCGACTCGCCGGGACTGCACCGTTATTTCCACCCCTTCCTCGACCCGGCCAAGCTGGCCGACACGCCCGGTGTCATCGAGCTGATCAACGGCTACGTCTGGTCGGCCACCATGGGGGGCGACCAGGGAGACGACTGGCATAGCGAGCACGCGCAGATCTGGCGGCACGCCATCCCGCTGAACTGGAACCAGTTTCCCAGAGGCGGGGCCCTGGACTTCGTGTCCGCGGGCCTGCAGAACCTCGACTACTCGCCGACTCTCACCGCGATCGACTGGGATAACTTCTACGACCGGCTGAAGGGCGGACGGTTCATCGACGCGCTGCGCGCCGAGATGAAGGCGCACTACGACTACGTGCTCATCGACAGCCGTACCGGCATGTCCGATGTCGCGGACATCTGCACCGTGAGCCTGCCGGACGTCCTGGTGGCGTGCTTCACGCTCGCCGACCAGTCCATCGAGGGCGCTGCGAAGGTGGCGCGCGACGTCGACCAGCGCTACCACTACCGCGACATCCGCGTGCTGCCGGTCCCGATGCGCATCGACGACTCGGAGAAGGACAAGGCGGACGCCGGCCTCGCGCTCGCCAGGAGCAAATTCGGCTCGCTGCCGCGCGGGCTGGCCGGGCACCAGGCGGACGACTACTGGGCGGCGGTGACGATACCGTACAAGCCGTTCTACGCCTTCGAGGAGACCCTGGCCGTCTTCGCTGACATGCCGAGGTCGCCGCTGTCGTTGCTTGGCGCCTACGAGCGGCTGACGTCCGAGATCACGCGGGAGCAGGTCCGTGCCCAGGGCGAGATGAGCGAGGAAACGCGCTTGCGGTACCGGGCGCAGTTCATCAGGCCGCGGCACGCGATCCCTGGCGACGTCTACCTCAGCTATGCCGCTGAGGACCAGATGTGGGCGCAGTGGATCGCTGGGGTGCTCGCCGAGCACGGCATCCGGGTGGTGTCACAGCAACACCTGGCGGTGGCAGGCGATGACACCAGGGATGACGTCGAGTTCGGCGTCGTATCGGCCGGGCGGACGATCGCGATCATGTCGACGGCCTACCTGCGGTCGCCGCAGTTCCGGCGGGTCGGGGATGCGATGAGCCTGATCGACCCGACCGGCACCGCACGGCGCCTCATCACGGTCCGGGTGGGGGAGGTACCGCTCGAGCGGCAGTTCTCGAACCCGGCCATGATCGACTTCACCCGCCGGGATGCCGCGCAGGCGACGGAGGAACTGCTCAAGGCATTCGGCTCTCCGCCCAAGGTCACCGACCCGGCGCTGCAGCCCACGACGCCGCTGCCGCGTTACCCGAGGACCATCCCGCCGGTGTGGAAGATGCAGCCGAGGAACTCCGTGTTCACCGGCCGCGCCGAGGTGCTCGAGAAGCTCCACGAGCAACTGCTCGGCAGTGGCAAGGCAGTCGTGGTGCCGGTCGCCCTGCACGGCATGGGCGGCGTCGGCAAGACCGCCGTCGCCGTGGAGTACGCCCACCGGTACATGGCGGACTACGACGTGGTCTGGTGGGTGCCCGCCGAGAGCCGCAACACGGTCAACCCGGCGCTCGTCGAGTTGGCGGAGAGGCTGGGCCTTAAGGCGGGCAGCGAGTACGGCGAGGTCGCCGCGGCGGTCCGCGAGGCACTGCGCCTCGGTCGTCCGTACGAGCGCTGGCTGCTCATCTTCGACAACGCCGAGGAGCCCGATGACCTGGCCGAGCATTTCCCTGGCGGTCCAGGTCACGTAATCGTGACGTCGCGTAACCCGGCCTGGGCAAACGTGGCCGAACCGGTCGACGTAAACGTGTTCTCCCGGCAGGAGTCGGTGGAACACCTGCAGCGCCTAGTCGATGGGCTGTCCGACGAGGAGGCCGACCAGGTGGCCGAAGAGCTCGGGGACCTGCCGCTTGCCATCGAGCAGGCCGGCGCCTGGCTGGCCACCACGGCGACGACGGTCCCCGAGTATCTGGCGCTGCTAGAGGACCAGCTTGCCGTCAGCATCGACCCGAGCCACACGCTCGATCTCCCGCGGCTGGTCTTCGCCACTTGGCGGGTGTCTTTTGACCGGTTGCGCGCGCAGTCTCCCGCGGCGGCCAGGCTCCTTGAGCTGTGCTCGTTCTTCGCCCCCGACCCCATCTCGATGACGCTGCTGAACGGCGACGAGATGCTCGAGGCGCTGCGCCTGGTCGACGGCAAGGTGCGTGACCGCGGCGTGCTCGCCCGGCTCATCAGGGAGACTGCCAGGTACTCGCTCGCGAAGGTCGACCGCCAATCCAACGCCATCAGCATGCACCGGCTGGTGCAAGCGGCCGTCCGCAGCCAGCTGGACGCCCAGCAAGCCGACGACACGGTGCACGAGGCGCACAAGGTCCTGGTGGGCGCGCGGCCGCGGCAGGGCGACACCGATGACCCGGAGAACTGGCACCGCTACGACAAGATCTGGCCGCACCTCGAGTCCTCAGGCGCGTGGAACTGCGACGAGACCGATACCCGCCAGCTGCTCATCGAGCGGATCCGTTACCTGTGGAAGCGCGGCGACTTCCAGGAGGCGCTGCGCAGCGGCCGTGAGCTTGAGAAGAAGTGGCAGGAGAAGCTGCAGCCCGATGAGTACTGGCAGCTTCTCTACCTCCGCTCGCACATCGCGAACGTGCTGCGCTCCCAGGGCAAGTTCCAGGAGGCCTACGACCTGGACTCGGCGGTCTACGCCGAGCAGCGGGAGATCCTCGGCGAGACGGACCCGCAGACTCTGCAGACCGCGCGCAGCCTCGGCGGTGACCTCCGCGGGCTCGGTGAGTTCCGCCGCGCGAAGGAGCTGGACGAGCTTACCTACGAGCAGCTCAAGGACGCCTTCGGTGTCGACGACCCGGCCACGCTGAACGGCGCGAACAACCTCGCGGAGGACCTGCGCCTGATGGGCGACTACTTCCGCGCCCGGGACCTCGACACCGAGACCCTGGACTACCGGCAGCGGGTGCTGAAGAACCAGGATCACCCGTACACGCTGCACTCCGCGGCGAACCTGGCCCGCGACCTGCGCGATGCCGGGGACTACACCCAGTCCGTGGAACTGCTCAGGGACATCTACGCGCGCTACCGGGCGGTCGGCGAGGATCTCGTCGAGACCCTGCGCACCGCGAAGAGCCTCGCGGTCTCGCTGCGCAAGGCGGGACGCCTCGACGAGGCCTACGAGCTGACCATTGAGACGTGCGACCGGTACGCGAGCAAGTACGCGGCCAACCACCCGGAGGCGCTCGCCTGCTTGCTCAACCTGGCCTGCGACCTGTCCGCACGGGATGACAAGCCCGCCGCCCTGGAACAAGCGAGCGCCGTGCTCCGGGTCTATCAGGCGGACCTGGGACCACTGCACCCGTGCACTCTCGTCTCCATGAACAACGTCTCCATCTACCGGCGGGAACTCGGCCCCATCGACGAGGCGCTGCGCATGGTCGACACCGCGCTCGGTGCCATGCGCGACAAGCTCGGGCCGGATCATCCCTTTACTCTGAACAGCGCGATCAACAAGGCGAGCTGCCTGCACGACGCCGGCGACCTCGAGGGCGCCGCCACCCTGCAGCGTGAGACGCTCGACCGGCTGCAGAAGACGATGGGCCTCGAGCATCCGGACACGCTCGTCTGCGCGGGAAACCTCGCGATCACGCTGCGCAAAAGCGGCGGGGGCGCGGAGGCGGTCGCGCTGCACCGGCAGGTGCTCGCGGCCATGACCGAAGTGCTCGGCCCGGACCATCCCAATGTCAGCGCGCTGCTCGCCTGGCGGCTCCGCAACCGCGACCTGGAGGCGCAGCCGACCTGACGAATGCCTGGCCGCTATGAGGACTGGTCGGCTGGAACGGGCCTGATCAGCCAGGACAGCACGTCGGGGACGACCTCGAGCGCGCCGAAGTGCGCCTTGCCGGGAAGAATTGTCCGGATCGCGCCGGGAATCCGCTCGGCCAGCCAGCGGGTATGCGAAACGGGTGAGAACACGTCCTTCTCGCCGTGCCAGAGGAGCACGGGGACCTTGATCGTCGATACGTCGAAGTCCCACGGCGAGACAAAGGCGAGCGCGTCGTCGATCCACCCGTCCGCGGAATCCCGCAGTGCCTCGGCGAAGTTCCGCACGAGCTTGGCGCGGATGCCCGCGTCGGCCACCACCCGGCGGTCGGCCTCAGGCATCTCCGGTCCCAGGGTGTTCACGAGGCTCGCCGGATCGACCCTGATCTTGGCGGCGGTCGCGACCAGGTCGGCGGCCAGCCGGTCCGGGTCCGTCGCCGCGCTCTTGTGCTCCGCGATGTTGGAGTCGGCCATGCCAGCGAACCAGTCAAGGCCCTCAGCGTCCGGCGGCGCCAGGCTTACCAGGGCGCAGGCCCGGGTCACCCGATCGGGCAGCAGCGCGGCACAGGCAAGGGCGTGCGGGCCGCCGCCCGACCGGCCGAGCACCCCGAACCGGTCGATGCCCAGGTAGTCGGCGATAGTCCGGACGTCATCCGCGGCGTCGGCCACCAGCCGGGCCACCTTGCGGTCGGACCTGCCGTAACCGGGCCGGTCGTAACTGATCAGCCGGACGCCCATGCCGTACAACTGGCCGCCCTTCGGGTGCGGGCCCTCGCGGCTCCCCGGGGTACCGTGCAGGGAGAACACCGGGTGCCCGCCAGGGTTCCCCCGAACTCTAACGGCTAGCTGTCGGCCATCTGTCGCGCGAACAAAGATCGTCACCTGCGGGATGCACCCCAGGGTGAACATCGCCATCCGTAATTGGCCGCATTTCTCCCCATAAAGCCAATGACACCCGTTGCGTCTCTCGGCGTCAAGCTTTCCTCCGCAAGGCCCGGCGGACAAGAATAAGCTTCCGTTCTGTCATGAGGATTTTCGAACCCGCGTGGCAGTCCGAGAGAGTTGCCTTGCACCCTGAGACGGTCACCCGCGAGCGACTCGCCCCGGACCTGCGTGCCTTGGGCGTACGTCCCGGCCAGACGCTGCTCGTACACGCCTCGCTCCGCCGGATTGGCTGGGTTAGGGCTGGCGCGTGGACTGTCGTGGCAGCGCTGACCGACGTCCTCGGCCCAGACGGCACGCTCGTGGCGGCCGCGGGCACGCTGGAGAACTCGCTCACCTCCCGTGCCTTCCGCGAACGGGAGCCGTCGCCGAGGCGGTACGCAGCGATCATCCGCAGTCCTCGTTCGCCGCGATCGGCGGCGACGCGGGCGAACTGATGGCCGGGCACCGGGTCACTTGCCACCTCGGTGAGGACTCGCCACTGGCCAAGCTCTACCAGCGGGACGCGTCGATCTTGCTGCTCGGCGTCGGGTACCGGTCCTGCACCGCGTTCCACCTACACAGAAAGCAAGAATAAGCTCATTAGCGGGACCGTTTAACTGCTACTCAGTCAAGTCCGCGGCGGCCGGTCGGCAATATCTTTGCCTTCAGGCCGGTCGGGTAACATCACTCCGTTCGGTTAATTCACCTCCTCGACCGACACTAAAGAACGGATGGGACTGCTGTTCGCTCGGATTTATTAGGGAGTGCATTGGGGAAACGTGGTGCCTGAGGGGAATGCCGGGCAGTCGCGTGCGGCTGGCCAGATCGTAACGTTCTATTCGTTCAAGGGCGGGACCGGGCGCACCATGGCGCTCGCGAACGTGGCCTGGATTCTCGCGGCCAACGGGAAGCGGGTACTTGTCGCCGACTGGGATCTCGAGTCGCCCGGCCTGCACAATTTCTTCCAGCCGTTCATGAGCCCCGATGTCAGCGACCGGCCCGGCATTGTCGACTTCATCCGCCAGTACGAGCTAACCGGCGAACTCGTGTCTCACGTGGGACAGTACGTGATCCCGGTTAATTGGCAGTTCCCGGAAAACGGTGCCATTGACTTCCTGGCACCGGGGAGGCAGGAAAACGGCGACTACGTCAATGCGCTCAGCTCGCTGGACTGGGATGCCTTGCACGACGATCTGTGGGGTGCCGGGTCCCTCGACGCGCTGCGCACGGAACTGAAGAACTCCTACGACTACGTGCTGATCGACAGCAGATCAGGCCGGTCAGATATCGCGGAGATCTGTACCCTGCACCTGCCAGACATAGTGGTCGACTGCTTTACCTTGAGTGCCCAGGGCATGGCGGGCGCGGCCAGAATAGCCAGGCAGATTCACGGCTTCCGCGAGCGCGACATCACGATCCTGCCGGTTCCCATGCGTATCGACCACACCCAGCGGGCCAACGTGCTCGCCGGCCGGCGGCTGGCGCAATCCCTCTTCCCCGGGCTGCCCGCGGGCCTGTCTGAGCGGGAGCGCGAGCGGTACTGGGACGAGGTACAGGTGCCTTACCTCCCCGCGTACGCCTACGAGGAGGTGCTTGCCGCCTTCGGCGACCAGCCAGGCGATCGCAACTCGCTGCTGCCCGCTTATGAACGGATCGTCGCTCGGATCACCGGCAACGAGGTGAGCGCACTGCCGCCGTTCGATGAGTACAAGCGGTTGCGCACCCGGCTCCTGTTCGCCAGGACCGTTCCGCGCGACCTGCCCGAGGTGGTCATCCAGTACAGCCCGCAGGACCAGATGTGGGCCGAGTGGATCGCCGCGGTGCTCGCCGGGGCAGGGATTCATGCCCGGCTGGCCGATGAGGAGTCCGACCTCCCGGTGGACCCTAGGACGGCGGAGCGGGTCATCGCCGTGGCGTCGGAGTACTACTTTGCCGAGCTCGAGCTCCGGCAGCTTGATTTGCGCGACCTGGACCCTGGGACGCGCCCGGAGCTGCTCGTCAGCGTCACGGACATGCGCATTCCCTCCACCGGGCTTTCCGACGAGCTCCCCGTGCTCTTCCTGGCCGACCACTCGGAGGCCGCGGCGGCGGAACTCCTGATCGACCGTTTCAGCGGCCCGCGGGGACCGGAAGACCAGCCGGCCGCCAGCGCGACGGGCTATCCCGGCGGCTGGCCGGACCAGATCGTGAGCGTGCCGGCGCGGAACGCCAACTTCACGGGCCGGGACGCGGTGCTGCGTCAGATCCGCGAGCAACTGCGGTCCCGCGCCGCCGTGGTCCAGCGGCCGCTGACCATCCAGGGCACCGGCGGCACCGGCAAGACGCAGGCAGCCCTGGAGTACACGCACCGCTTCAAGGCGGACTACGACGTCGTCTGGTGGGTGAACTGCGGGCAGCCGGAGGACATCGACGCCTCGCTCGCGGACCTCGCCGCCTGGCTGCGCAGTGCATACGACGTGCCCCTGCCCGAGGAGGGAGCCGTCGCCGAGGTCGCCAGGCGGCTTCTCGACTACCTCAGCGGTCAGTCAGCGCTGCGCTGGCTGCTCGTCTACGACAACGCCGAGGAAGAAGAATTCGACACCATACAGCACCGGCTGCCCAGGGGCGGCGGCCACGTCCTCCTCACCTCGCGTGAGGACCTGCTCGAAGGCGGTGGGCTGACCATGCCGCTTACCGTGTTCGACCACGAAGAGAGCGTCGACCACCTGCGCAGGCGGTTGCCTGGTATCTCCCAAGATGCGGCGTATCACCTGGCTGGAACCCTCAATGACATACCGCTCGCCGTCGCCACGGCGGGTGCGCTGATCGCCACCGAGAACATGGCCGTCACCGAGTACCTGCGGCTCCTTGACATGCAGCCGCCGCCGGAGGGAGGGCCGCCCGGCAACTACCCGACGATGGTGATTAAGGCCTGGCACCTGTTGCTCGACCGGCTTGAGCTCAGGTCTCCTGCGGCCTACCGGCTGCTGTCGATCTGCTCCGTGCTGGCGCCGGTCATCAGCCTCGACCTGGTCGTCAGCGATGCCATGGCGGACGCCGTGCAGGAACTCGACCCGAGCGTCACCGAGCGATCGATGATCAACCGGCTCATCCGGCAGATCGACCAGCTTGACCTGATCAAAGTGGACTTTTCCGCGCGCCAGATGCAGGTGCACCAGGTGGTGCAGGAGGTCGCCAGGCAGCGCATGTCCGAGGCGCAGCTCGACTCCGCGCGCCGGGACGTGCACCAGATCCTCATCTCTGTCCGTCCGCACGGTGACGTCGACGACCCGGCGATGTGGCCGGAGTACCGGATGATCTGGCCGCACCTTACCCCGTCACAGGCCCACCGTTCCGTCAAGCCGCAGGTCCGCGACCTGCTCGTGGACCGGGTGCGCTACCTTCGGCAACGCGACGACCTGGAGCGCGGGCGCCGCCGCGCGGAGGAGATCCAGGGGGCGTGGACGATCATGCTGGCTGAGCAGCGAGAGCCGGCGGCATCCAAAGTCCTGCGGCAGCAGCTGTACCGGCTCCAGTTCAGCCTGGCTAACATCCTGCGCGACCTTGGACGGTACGAAGATGCCCGCGTCTTGGATGAGGAGGTCCTGCGCGGGCAAGAGGCACAACTGGGGGCGGATCACCAGTACACCTTGCAGACGCGCAGCAACCTCGCCGCCGACCTGCGTGCCCTTGGCGATTACCGGCAGGCCCTCAGGTACGACCAGAAAACCTATCAGGCATGGGAGGGGAACAGCGGCTTCGGCGACGAGTACTACGGCATGCTCAACGCATCGAACAGCCTCGCCCTCTCCTACCTGCTGACCGGAGACTACCGGCAGGCGCTCCGGTACGACCAGCAGACCCTGGAGCGGCGCCTGCGCACGTACCCGCGTAGTCATCCGCGAACCCTGGACTCGGGATCCGCGGTCGGGCGCGACCTGCTGGAAGCGGGCCGCTACCAGGACGCGCTGCGCATGATGCACGACGTGCTGGCCCAGTCCCATGACACGTACGGTGACGACGCCCGAATCACGCTGAACGCCCACCGATGGCTGGGCATCGCGCAGCGCTGCGTCGGCCAGTCGCAGGAGGCGGCGGTCCACCTGGACATGGCGGTGGACGGGCTGAGCCGCGCGTTCGGCAGTGAGAGCAGCGACGCCATGGCCGCCCGGCTCAGCCGTGCGCTGAACTACCTGGCGCTTGGCCAGGTGCGGGACGGGCGCGAATCGGCCGAGGAAGTGCTGGCCGCCTATAAGCGCCGGCTAGGGCCTGACCATCCCCACTCACTCATCTGCCTCCTGAACATCGGTACCGCGCTGTGCCTTGAGGGCGACTACGCGGCCGCGCGGGAGAACGTCTGGCGAGCAGTGGACGGTCTTGCGAGCAGGCTCGGGGAGAATCACCCCTACACGCTGGCCGCCAAGCTGACGCTGGCGAGCGTGCTCGCCCGGCTTGGGCAACTAGCCGAGGCGGCCCAGCTTCAGGAGCTGGTGGAGGCCGCACGAGCCGATGTGCTCGGAGCACAACACCCGGACACCACCCGCTGCCGCGTGAACTTGCTGCTGACTCAGGTCGAACTGGGGATTCCCGGCGCGGCCGCCGATCGAGAGCAGGCGGTGGCGGAGCTAACCGCGCTGCTCGGGCCCGACTACCCAGACGCGCGCGCCGCCGCCGAACGGGAATGGCTGCTGTGCGTCATCGACCCGCAGCCGTTCTGACTAGCCGGCCCCGGTCGGATGTTCGCCCGGGCGCGTGCCTAGCCGGGCGAAAGCCGGTCGAGGGCCTGCCGGGCGCGGCGCTCGGCCGTCTCGGCTTGCCTGGCCCGCATCCGCGCCCCCGCGAGGTCAGCCCGCGCCCTGGTGAGCCGGTCTTCGAGCTCACGGACCTCCCGCTCAAGCCGGTCCTCGGCCGCGTGGGCATCGGCGGCGGCGGCCGCGGTCGAAGCAACCGTACGTTCTGCTTCCTCGTACTGCTCCCGGCGGTGAGCCGCGCGTTCGGCCGCCTCCTGCGCCAGCCGCTCGGCTACCTCCGCCTGCCGCCGCGCGACGACCTCCGCCGGCTGCCGCGCGACTCCCGCCCTGGACGGCCCGCTCGTCACCACACCTAGCCGAGGCGGCGGAACGGCGGTCGCCCCGTCTTCCGCCGCCGCTTCACCCGGCCCGTCGGCGGCCGCGGGCAGCCCACCGAAACCAGACCACTGCACCGCCCGGGTCAGCGTCCCCGCGGCGAAGTCCACCGCGACCCCGGGGTCCGCCAGCGCGGCGGTCAGCGTCTGCGACACCTCAAGCCGCAACGCCGGCGGCGGATCCGCCAGCCCGGCGAGCGACAGCGCCTGGCCCGTGAGCGCGTCGACCAGCGCGCCGCGGGCGGCGGACAGCTCGCGCAGCCGGGGACCGTGCCCGGCCTCCTGCGCGGCGCGCAGCGCGGCGCCAAGCTCGGCCAGCTTGGCCGGCCCGCTCGGGTCGGTGCGGGACAGCAGGTTGACCACCCAGGCCGCGCGGGTCGGCCGGCGTAGCGCGGCGATCGCCTTCGCCGCCGCGCGGTCGCCGGCGTCGCGCGCGGCGGCGGCGAGCTCGGTGCGGCGCTCGGTAAACGACTCCGGGTCGGCGCCGTACAGCTCATCGACGGCCGCCGCCGCCAGGTCACCGATCCCGGCCGCGTCCCGCGGCCCGGCACCATCGCCATCCCCACGGGCGTCCACGGCACGAATTATGCCCCGGTCCGTAGCCCCGCGAACAGGTCGTCCTCGGGGAGCGGCGCGCCGGTCGTGTCCGCGATCCTGATGAAGTACTCGTAGCCGAACGCCTGCTCCGCGATCTCCACGGGCAGCTTGCTGAACCACGAGTCGTTGATCTGGCTGCCGTGCGCGAACAGCGCCGCCCGCTTGCGGTCGAGCACCGCGCGGATGTCGATCGTGCTGGTGATCCGCGCCTCGGACTCAAGCGCGCGGCGGGCTCGCTCCTGCGCCTCGGGCGAGTCGTTGTCCCAGTTCGGCACTTCCTCGCCTGCCTCGCGCAGCGCGTCCCAGATCTTCCGCCAGTTGGAGCCCTTCATCGTGGACAGGTACACCTTCGCGGGGATGCCGGTCGCCGCGGCCGCGGCCTGGGCGGCAAGGCTGGCGTGCACGTGGTCCGGGTGCTGGTAGGCGCCCGCGTCGTCATAGCTGACGAGTACCTGGGGGCGGTACTTCGTGATCAGCTCGGCGATCCGCCCGGATACCACGTCGAGCGGCACGTTGCAGAACGCGTCCGGCCGTGCCTTGTACTCCCAGTCCTCCATGCCCGAGTCGTGGTAGCCGAGCGTCTCGAGCGCACTGATCTGGAGGATCTGCGCCGACTCGTCAAGCTCGGCCAGACGCTGCCGGGCCACCGCAGTTGGATCGTGCCCGTCCTGTCCCGGCTTGATCCCGCCGGGCGCGTCACCGAACTCCCCGTTGGTGCAGGTAACCACGACCACCCGGATGCCCTGGTCGGCGTACGCGGCGAGGATGCCGCCGCCGGACGCCTCATCGTCGGGGTGGGCATGGACCGCCATGAGCGTAAGAACGTCTGCCATGCCTTCAATAGTGCCGTGGACCCCCGACATTATTTCTCACTCTTTTCCGATCGACTTTAAAGAGAATTGGCATTATCCGGAACGAGAGCCGCTCACTCCGAAACGCCCGTGACCCTCGGCCCCCGCGCAACGTCCGCGCCCGGCGGCTCCGCAACGTCCGTGCCCCTCGGGCCCCGAAACCTCTGTGCCCCTCGGGCCCCGAAAC
>CAZORE010000164.1:0-15959 GCA_964581815.1 uncultured Streptosporangiaceae bacterium
TGGAAGAACAGGAAGCGCGCCAGGGTGCTCACCCCGCCTGAGATCAGCCTGTTCGGCTGGCATGCAGGCGGCGGACCTCGGCGGCGACGAACACGACGTCGACCGGTCCGGTTGTGTCCACGGTAATCAGCGAGCCGATGCCGACCGGCCGGTCGTACTTGTCCATCTTGGCCAGCGTCGCCGTCTTCAGCCAGTGGACCTCGTGCCTCGTCCGGGCGTTGTAGCGGGCGACCGCGACCTCGGCCGGGCACGCGCAGTGCACCTCGACGGTGCGGTCGCCGAGACCGCGCAGCTTGTCCAGCTCCAACTCACTGTGCGGGTGAAAGTTGGCCTCGATCACCATGTCGCCCGCGCGGGCCGCGAGCGCGAATAGCAGCTGAAACGACGCGCCGCCAAGCCGCAGCGACCATGCCTCGTCGATCTCGCCGTCGCCCGGCACGAACAGGGCGTCGTGCAGTGTCTCCTTGATCAGGTCCTTCGTCACCAGCGAATACCCGAGCTCCGCCGCCAGCGGCGCGGCAAGGCTGCTCTTCCCCGCGCCTAGCCTCCCGGAGACGTACGCAATCCTGCTCACCCGGCCCATCCTGGCACAAGCGAGCGCCTGCCCACGCTGGATCGCGCCGGACTCAAACATTTGGCACTCCCGATGTCATGCCCATGCCTGCCGGGCGCGACGCGCGGGGTGATCCGCACCCCGGACACGGCGCTGAGCGCCGTGCTGCTCGGTCGCCGGGCCGTTCCTCGCCCAGGTGGCGGGCCTGGCGGCAGTCGCCGTCACGGCCAGCCTCGCCACCCTCGGCGCCGCGGGGCTGGCCCTGCGCACCCTCCTGCGGACTACGCCTGAAGACCGAGTCCAGGTTCAGCCTGCCGGGCGACGCGGGCCGGGCGGTCGCCCGCCTAGCATCGGTGCCATGAGCACTCCTGTCCTTGCGGACACGGAAGTCCGCGCCTGGCCGGCCACGATCCGGCCCTACCTGCTCGGCGCCCTCGCGGCGCTGTCGGCCGGCGCGGCGGCCATCCACTTCGCGGTCGTCTTCGAGCACTTCTCCGAGTACACCCTGTACGGCGTGTTCTTCCTGGTGCTCTCCTGGGCCCAGCTGATCTGGCCCGCCGTGCTGCTGTGGCGGCCGTCGCGGCCATGGCTGTGGGCGGGGCTCGGCGGGAACGCCATCGTGCTGGCCGTCTACGTGGCGTCGCGCACCGTCGGGCTGCCGTTCGGGCCCGACCTGCACAGCGCGGAGAGCGCCGGCGCGCTTGACGTGACGAGCTGCGTGCTCGAAGCCCTCCTGATCGCCGGCTGCGCCGCGCTGCTGTGGCGGCCGTCGCTCGCGGACCGGCCGGCGCCGCGCCTCGGCCCCCTCGCCGCCACGGCGGCGCTCGCCGCGGTTCCCGTCGCGGTGATCGCGGCGACCACCGCGGTGATGACGCCCGGCTGGGCGGGACCAGAGGGACCGGCCGGCATGGCCGCGAGCATGGCCGCGAGCACGTCGTCGAGCGCGTCATCGTCGTCGGCGTCGCAGGCCCCGGGCATGGGCGACATGGGCAGCACCGACGGCCTGCCCGACATGCAGATGTACGGGACGACCGCGCCGCCGACCGCGGCGCAGGTGGCGGCCGCCGCGCAGCTGATCCAGCAGACGGACAGCAGCCTGAAGCGGTTCGCGAACGTGCAGGCGGCGTTCGCCGCCGGCTACACCTACGTGCTCAAGACCAACGGCGAGGAGCACCTGCTCTACGACGGCCCCAACCCCGCCTACCAGGGCCTCAACCCGCAGGACCCGTCCTCGCTCGTGTACGCGATCAACGTCCCGCACCACGCCCCGGTCCTGCTCGGCGCGATGTACATCATGGGCGGCGACCAGCAGAACGGCCCGCAGGTCGGCGGCGGCCTCACCCGCTGGCACTCGCACCTGGTCACGTGCGTCAACGGGCAGCAGACCATCGCCGGCTTCGGCGTGCAGCTGCGCGACGGCTGTAACCCGGCCACCTGGCAGGACCGCTACACGGCGCAGATGCTGCACGTCTGGGTCGTCCCCTACCCCGGCGGCGTCTTCTCCGACGACCTCAGCGCGGCGGCGACCAGCTCCGCGGTCCAGGGCGTGCTGGCGGGGCAGGGCAAGTAAGCCGGCCGGCGCAGGCCGGACAGCGTGACTCACCCTGCGGCCAGCAGCCAGCCGAGCGCGGCGGGCAGCTGCTGGTGCCACCACCAGCTGTCGTGGCCGCCGACCCATTCATGGTGGGCGTACGCCATGCCGGCCCGGTCCAGCCGCGCCGCCCACTCGCCGGTGCCGCGGCGGAAACCGGGCTCGAGCGTCCCCGCGGCCAGGTAGTGCCGGACCTGCCGCGAGTCGCGGGTGATCCGGCGCGGGACCATGGCCCCGCTGAGCGCGGCGACGGAACCGAACACGTCCGGCCGCCGCTGAGCCGCCGCGATCGCCCAGGCCGCTCCGCTGGAGAAGCCGGCCGCGGTCCACGGCTGCCGCCCCAGCGGGAAGCATCCCGCGGCCCACGGGACGACCTCCCTTGTGACGAACGCCAGGTGCGCACCGAAACGCCGCGACCTGCGCTGCGGCAGGTACTCAAGGCTGCGCAGGTCCGACGTGGGCCGCCCCTCAGAGTCATGGACGGATGCGTTGTGCACCCCGACCAGGATCACCGGCGGGGTCGTCCCGGCCAGGATCGCCGCCTCCAGCGTCAGCGCGAACGAGTGCACCGACTGCCCGTCGGCCAGCACGCACCCGGGCAGCGGCTCGCCGTCGCCCGCGCCCGGAGGCAGGTACACGGTCACGCCGCGCGCCGCGCCGAGCGCGGCGGACTCGATCACGTGCTCCTGTACCTCCCCGGCCAGCGGCACCAGCGGCGGCGCGGCGGGTGCGCCGGGACCGCGGAAGACCAGGGGCTCCCCCACGGGGCGGCCGAGCATCGTGTCACTGTCCCCGGTGACGGTGATCATGAGCGTGATCAGGGCCTCGTCCAGCCGGCGGACCCGGACCGACGCCTCCCACAGCCCGGCCGCGCCGTCAACGGGCCACAGCGGCAGCTGGATCCCGCTGGACAGTGCCGCCATGGTGGCCTCGCCCCGCCACAGGACGTGCAGCACGTCGTCTTCCGTCCAGGCGGTCACCGTGTCGTCCCCGATCCGCGCCTGGAGGGCCGGGATATCCCGCGGGCACCAGACCCGCACCAGGTCCTCGCCGTCGGGCAGCCCGCCGTCGGCGTACTGGCGGGCGGCGCGCTCCCGGTTGCCGGGCAGCAGCGCCAGGAACCGCCCGGTGACGGTCTCCCGGCCGGCCGCGGCCCGCTCCGCGTCGGTGACGAGCCAGTCCTCCCCGGCGGCGACCTGCTCACCGTGCTTCTCCCAATTCCAGACCCCGAGCCGGTCCCGGCCCGCGCCCGCCACCGCGCTCATACCGCGACTGTAGCCCGGGGCGGCCGGGGCGCGACAGCCGTGAGGCGGCTACCTAGCGGGCCTGCCGCAGCTTCGCCGTCAGGTCCGTGAGATCACCGATCACGCCGCGGTGCCGTCTGGCCCAGCCCCGCTCGTATGGCTAGCCCCACCCCGGTTACGGCCACTGACCGCAATGACTCCTCCCCCTCCCGTCGGGTTCGCTTGATGCGGTCAGTGATTCACATGGACGCCCGGCCGGCGAGCCGGGGTGCGAGATGGCGGGGCGATGACTTCCCAGCAGGTACTGGACAGGAACACGGCGGTCGTGCCCGCCACGGCACCGGTGGTGCTGCACGAGGTGAGCAAGCGGTTCGGCCGCGGCCGCGGGGCGGTGACCGCCCTCGACCGGGTGTCGCTGTCCCTGCCCGCCGGGTCGTTCACGGCCGTGCTCGGCGTCTCCGGTTCGGGCAAGTCAACGCTGCTGCAGTGCGCGGCAGGCCTCGACCAGCCGAGCTCGGGCACGGTGCGGCTGTGCGGCGCTGAGCTGGGGCGCCTGTCTGACCGGCGGCGCACGCTGCTGCGCCGGCAGCGGGTCGGCTTCGTCTTCCAGGAACTGAACCTGGTACCCGAGCTGACCGTGGCGGAGAACATCGCGCTGCCGCTGCGGCTGGGCCGCCGCCGCGTCAGCCGGGACGCTATCGCGCAGGCCGCGGCGCGCGTCGGCCTGCGCCCGGAGCAGCTGCGCCGGCTGCCGGCGCAGCTGTCCGGCGGGCAGCAGCAGCGGGCGGCGATCGCCCGGGCGCTGGTGACCGGCCCGGAGGTGATCTTCGCGGACGAGCCGACCGGCGCTCTCGACCCGTACACGGCCGACGGCGTGATGCGGCTGCTGCGCGAGGCGGCCGCGGGGACGACCGTCGTGATCGTCACCCACCAGCCGGAGGTGACCCGGTTCTGCGACCGCGCCGTGTTCCTGTACGCGGGCCGCGTCGACGCGGTCACTGACGCACCGCAGCCCGCGGCGGTCGCGGCGCGGCTGCACGCGCTCGGCGAGCGGGCCAGCGGCGGTGCCCGGTGAGCGGCGGGTGGATGCTCGCCGGGCTGCGCCGCTCCCCCGGCCCGCTGATCGGCACGCTCGCCGCCGCGGTAACGGCGGCCGCGCTCAGCATCGCGGCGCTCGGCGTCGCCGTGGCGGGCACGCCGTCACCGCTCGGCCGGCTAGCCGGCGCCGACGTCGTGGTGGCCGGCCGCCCGCAGCTGCAGGTCACCACCGGCAGCGGCGACTCCGCCCAGGCGGAGAGCGTGCCGCTGCCCGCCTACCGGGGCGTGCCCGCCGGCCTGGCGGATCAGCTCGCCCGCGTGCCCGGCGTCGCCGCGGCGGCCGGCGAGTCCGGGTTCCCCGGCGGCACCGTCCGCCCGGGCCTGGTGGACCTGGTCGCCGTCAAGGCCGCCCCCGGGGTCAGCGCGGCCACCCTGGCCGCACGGATCAGGGCCAGCCTGCCCGGCGGCACCGGGTACACGGTCGCGGACGGCGCCGCCCGCGCGGAGCTAGCCGACCCGGAGCTCGCCGTCGAGGTCGCCAACGGCCACGGGCTCGGCGCCGCGGTGATCCCGATGCTCATCATCACCGCGATGTTCACGCTGGCCGCGACGACCGCGCTCTCGGTCGACCTGCGCCGCCGCCGGTTCGCGCTGCTCCGCGCGGTCGGTGCCACCCGGGGCCAGGTGCGCCGCGCGGTCCTCGCCGAGCAGGCGCTGCTCGCGGTGGCCGGCGGGCTGCTCGGCTACCTGCCGGGCACGCTGCTCAGCATGGCCGCCGTGAGCGCGCTTGCGTCGCACGGACTGCTCCCGGCCGGGTCGACCGCGGGGACCAGCGGCTGGTTCGCGCTGATCGCCTGCGCGATCAGCCTGCCGGCCTGCCTGCTGTCCGCGCTGCTCGCGGCGCGCCGCGCCGCGCGGACCAGCCCGGCCAGGGCCGTGCGCGAGGCCCAGGCCGAACGGGCCTGGCCGCATCCGGTCCGCATGCTGATCGGCCTGGCCGCGGCGGCGGGCGTGGTGGTGCTCGGCGTCCTGGGGCTGCGGCAGAACGGGCCCGGCGCCGAGATCGCCCTCGCGCTGCCGCTGCTCGCGGCGGGCATGGCGGCGGTCACCCTGCTCGGCCCGGCGCTGGCCGCCGGGACGGCGGCGCTGCTGCGGCCGCTGGCCGGCCCGGGCCCGGCCGCCCGCCTCGCCCTGGCCGGGATCAGGCGGATGCCCCGCCGCACCGCCTCCGCCGTCATCCCGGTCGCCCTCGCGGTCGGCATGATCGGCGCGATCGCCTTTTTCAACACCACCGTCGCGCACGCGGCCGCGGTCCAGTCCGGGCAGGCGGTCACCGCCGGACACGTGCTCAGCGGCACCGGCCTGGACGACCGGGTGCTCACCGACGCGCGGGCACTGACGGGCGTGCGCGCCGCGGCCGGGGTCACCGCGCTGAGCGTCGGGGTCACCGACCCGGACCTGGAGTACATCGGCGGCGAGGCGGTCTCGGCTGGGCCGCTCGGCCAGCTTCTCGACCTCGGCGTGGCCAGCGGCGACCTGTCCCAGCTGCGGCCGGGCCAGGTCGCGGTCAGCACGGCCGAGGCGTCATCCGGCCTGATGGGCGTGCACCTCGGCGCGCGGGTCACCGTCTACCTGCCGGACGGCACCCCGTACCGGGCGACGGTCAGCGCGGTCTACCGGCGCTTCCTCGCCCTCGGCGACGTCATCATCCCCGCCGCGGTGGCCGACGGCCACACCGGCACCCCGCAGGCGTACGGGCAGATCCTGGTCAGCGGCGGAAGCCAGCGCCAGCTCGCCGCCCTCGCCGCGGCCCGTCCCGGCGCCCGGCTGGCCAGCCGGGCGCTCTACAACGCCGAGGTCGCCCAGAACGACCAGCAGAACAGCTTCGCCAACCTGCTGATCCTCGGGGTGATCGCCGTGCTCGCCGCGGTGACGCTGGTCAACACCCTCGTGGTGTCCACCGTCGAGCGGCGCGGCCGCGTGCGGCTGCTGGCCAGGGTCGGCGCGACCACCGGGCAGCTGGCCTGGTCGTTCGGCTGGCAGGCGCTGTTCGTGACGGTCACCGGGGTGGCGGCGGGCGCGGCGGTCTGCGCCGGCACCCTGGCCGGCCTCAGCCGCGCCGTCACCGGCAGCGCGGCGCCGTTCATCCCGGCCGGCCCGGCGGCGCTGCTTATCGCCGCCGTCGCCGCCCTCACCCTCGGCGCGGTGCTGACGTCGTTCGCGGCGATGACGCGCCGCGGGAATAATCCCGCCTGAATTGCGCAGAAATTAATACCCGAGGGATGCCGAAATGGCGAAAGATTTGCTAGAGTTGGGATTCTCTGCCCACGAAGGAAAGGACAGCCCGCTCTTGTCCCAGTTGAATAATAACACGGCCGGGAAATTGGCGTCAAATGGCGCGGCCGAACTGGCCGGGGAGCAGGCCTACCTGACGCTTCTTTACGAGCGGCTCGACGCGCTGCGGGCCGTCACCGGGCAGCGGCTCGCCGCGGTGCGGCTCGGCCCGACCGCGGAGAACGACCAGGGGCGGTCCGAGCGCGAGTCGTTCGCCCGGGAGTACCTGGACCGCTTCGCGGAGCTCGACGCGGCGGAGCGGAACCTGTGCTTCGGCCGGCTGGACTTCGACGAAGGCGACCGGCTGTACGTCGGCCGCCTCGGCCTGCGCGGCGACGACCACGATCAGCTGCTCGTCGACTGGCGCGCCCGCGCCGCGGAGCCCTTCTACCGCGCCACGTCGCGGGAGCGGTACGGAGTGACCCGCCGCCGTCACCTGCACACCGCGGGCAGGCGGGTGGTGAGCCTAGACGACGATGTCCTCGACCTAGACGCCGTCGACGAGTCCCTGCTGACCGGCGAGGCCGCCCTGCTCGCGTCGCTGCGCCACGGCCGGACCGGGCGGATGGGGGACATCGTCGCCACCATCCAAGCCGACCAGGACCGTGTCATTCGCGCCGACCTGGGCGGAATTCTCGTCGTCGAGGGCGGGCCGGGCACAGGGAAAACCGTTGTCGCGCTGCACCGCGCCGCTTACCTCCTCTATACGCACAGAAAGCGGCTGGCGCGCCGCGGCATTCTGGTAATCGGGCCAAGCGCAACATTCCTGCGCTATATCGACCAGGTGCTGCCCTCACTCGGCGAGAATGACGTCGTGCTCGCCACCACCGGCGCGCTGTTCCCCGGCGTCGACGCGCGCGGCCAGGATTCACCCGCCGCCGCCCGGGTCAAGGGCGACGGCAAGATGACGGGCGTCCTCGCGCAGGCCGTCGCCGGGCTGCGCCAGGTGCCTGGCGCCGCCATCGAGATCAAGGTCGACGGCGTTACCTACCGGCTCACGCCCCGGGTATGCCGCCAGGCACGCGCCGCGGCGGAGGAGCTCCGCGATGAGGACACCGGCGCGCCCCTGCCGCACAACACGGCCAGGCTCGCGTTCATCGACGCGGTGGCGCGGGAGCTGACCAGGCAGCAGGTACGGGACCTCGGCGGCCGGCGGACCTTGCAGCCAGGCGACGAGGAGGACCTGCGCACCGAGCTGGCTGACGCGCCGGCCGTCCGCGGCGTGCTCGACATGCTGTGGCCCGAGTTCACGCCCCAGCAGCTGCTCACCCAGCTCTACCAGCAGCCCGGCCTGCTTGACCTCACCGATGACGAGCGCGCCGCCATCGGCAGGGACACACCGGAGCCCTGGACAGCCGCCGACGTTCCGCTGCTCGATGAGCTTGCCGAGATCCTCGGCCCACTCGAAGCCACGCTGCGGGCGGCTGACCGCAGGCGCGCTGACGAGGAGGCCGAGCGCGCCGAGGCGCTCGAGTACGCCACGCAGCTGGTGGCGAAGCTCACCGAGGACGAGGCCATCGCCGTGCCGTTCCTTGAGAAGGAGGCGTTCACGGCCTGGATCGCCGACCGGAACGCCGCGCCCGCGGCCGGCGGCGAGCTCACCGAACGGGCGCTGCAGGACCGGACCTGGGCCTACGGGCACGTGATCGTGGATGAGGCACAGGAGCTGTCGGCGATGGACTGGCGGATGGTGCTGCGCCGCTGCCCGGCCCGGTCGATGACCGTCGTCGGCGACCTGGCGCAGACCGCCGCGCCCGGCGGCGCCGACTCCTGGGCGCAGGTCCTTGACCCGGTCGCCCCGGGCCGCTGGCGCACCGCGCGGCTGACCGTCAACTACCGCACCCCGGCCCCCGCCATGGCGCTGGCGGCCACGCTGCTGCCGCCGGGCGCCGAGCCGCCGCTGTCCGTCCGCGACTCCGACGAGGTCCCCTGGTCCGCCGGGCTCGCGGACCTCGCCGCCCTCGTGCTGCGGGAGACGCTGCTGATCGGCACCGGGCGGGTAGCGGTGATCGCTCCCCCGGCCCGCGTCCAGGCGACCGCCGCGGCTCTCGGCCTCACTCCCGGCCCTGACCTGGACGCGCCGGTGGCGGTGCTCACCCCGGCGCAGTCCAAGGGACTTGAGTTCGACTCGGTGATCGTCGTCGACCCGGACGGCATCGAGCAGGCGTCACCGCGCGGCCGGGCCGACCTGTACGTCGCGCTGACCCGCACCACCCGCCGGCTCGGCCTAGTCAGCCCCGGCGGGGCGCCGGCTGGAATTGAGTAGCGGCTACTCACGACTCCGCGCTGCACCAGCGACATGCTGACGGCATGGGAATACTGAAGAAGATCACCGGCGCCCCCGACAAGAAGCTCCTGGAGACAGGCTTGCTCGGCCGCGGCATCATCACCGAGGTGAGGCCGACTGGCACCACATTCCAGAGCGGCAACGGCCTGGTCCAGCGCGTTTGCCTGTTCACCGTGGAGGTCTCCCTTGATCGCAGGGACCCCTACATGGCTATCTGCAAGCAGCGCTTTCCTGAGATCGAGATCGCCAGGATCGACCTAGGTAATACGACGGTGGCCGTCCGGGCCAACCCGGATGACCTGACCGAGATCGTGCTTGACCTCGCTACGGAGCCGCCGGTGGTGACGACCGCGGGCCGCAGGTCCGCCGCCGAGGTCTTGGCGACCGGCCAGCCCGGACAGGCGGTCATCATCGCATTCCAGCCGCTCGGCAAGCGTAATCCTGCGGGCGTCGACATCTACGCCTACCGGCTTACCGTCATGCCGAACGGAGGAGATCCCTACCAGATCCAGGTGGGGAACCCGACGCCGCACGCCGCCCTGCCGTTCCTGTTCCCGGGTTCCCGCGTGCCCGTCAAGATCGGGGCCGGGCCGAACGACGTGGTCATCGACTGGGAAGCCGCGGCGGCGGCTCAGCCACGCTGAGGGGTGGCTGAACCGATACGGGAGCACGCCCGTTAAGCAGCATAGGGGCGGTAGTCTGCGAGCCGACTAGCCGCTGCGCGCTGCGGGACGGGAGGCCCTGGACTCGTGACGCTGCAAGGACCGGTAATCGGTGAGCTCCCGCTGGTGGGGCGGGGACTTGAACTCGACAGGATCGTCTCAGGCATCGCGGGCCCGAGGCCGTGCGCGTTCGTGCTGGCAGGCGCGGCAGGTGTGGGCAAGAGCCGCCTGGCGGCCGAGGCCGCCAGGGCGGCAGCCCAACTGGGGCAGACCACCACCGCCCACGTGATCGCGACCAGGTCGGCGGCGTCCATTCCGTTCGGGCCCTTCGCCGCGTTTCTGCCGGCCAGCGAAGACCTGCGCCCGGAACTGCTTGGCCTGCTGCGCCAGGCCGGCGAGGCTATCGCGAAGCGAGCCGGGACGCGCCGCCTGGTCCTGGTCGTGGATGACGCTCATCTGCTTGACGACGGTTCCGCCGCCCTGGTCCACCAGATCGTTCTCGAGGGCTCGTGCAGTGTCCTGGCGACGATGCGTACCCCAGGGCCGGCGCCGGACACGGTCACCGCACTGTGGAAGGAGGGCCTGGCAGAGCGGATCGACCTGGGCGTGCTGACCGAGGAAGAGGTGCAGGAGGTCGCGGCAAGGGCCCTGGGCGGGCCACTGGCGGGGGCGAGCGTGCGCCGGCTGTGGCAGGTGAGCGGGGGCAATGCGCTCTACGTGCGGGAGCTGCTCGTTGGCGCCGTCCGTTCGGGGGCCTTGGAGGATGACCGGGGCATCTGGGCGCTGCGCCTTCCGCTCACCGCCCCTGACCGGCTGGTGGAGCTGGTAGCCGCCCGGCTGGAGGGACTCGCGCCGGACACTGTCGCGGCGCTCGAGATCCTGGCGGCGGGGGAACCACTGGGGCTCGCGCTGCTTGAGTCCATGACGGTGCCTGAGGCGCTGGAGGACGCCGAGCGCCAGGCGCTCATCGAAGTGGGCCAGGATGGCGTGCGCTCGCAGGCGCGCCTGGCGCATCCGGTCTACGGTGAGGTGCTGCGGCGGCGCACGCCCCGCTCTCGCCTGCGCAAGATCTACCGGTCCCTGGCTGAGGCGGTGGAAGGCACCGGCATGCGCCGGCGCGAGGATCTGCTGCACGTGGGCCGGTGGCGCCTCGAAGGCGGCGTGGGAGGTGACCCCGTCCTGCTGACCGAGGCTGCGCGCCGGGCGCGGCAGATGTTCGACATGGACCTCGCGGCCCGGCTGGCCCGGGCGGCCTTCGACTCGGGAGGCGGAGTCTCGGCCGGAATCGTCCTCGGCGAGACGGAGTTTTCCTCAGGGCGCTTCGCCGAGGCGGAGGCGATCTTGGCGGGGCTGATACCGCTGTGCGCGAGCGACGCCGAGCTGGCCAGCGTGGCGAACGCCCGGGCCCACGTCATCGGCAACCTGATGGGTGATCCGGCGGCCGCCGCTGCGGTGCTTGACGAGGCACTGTCGGCGATCACCGATCCCGCCGCGCGGCTGCGCTTGTCTGTCCGGGCGGCGATGAACCGGCTCTTCGCCGGCGAGCCCGGGGCGGCGCTTGGCGCCGTGGCCGGGTCGCTCGACAGTGACGATCCTGAGATCGCCTCCCGCAGCAGCTACATCTCCTCCGTTGCCCTGGCCCTCATGGGCCGCTCGCAGGAGGCGGTCTCCATCGCCAAGCACGGCTTCGAGATCCACCGCCACTGGCGGGCCAGGACCCAGCTCCCCGAGGCGCAGCTCATCGGTGCCGTTCTCGGGCACGCGGCGGGCGGGCAGCTAAGCCGGGCAGAGGCCGAGGCGACCAGGGGCTTCCAAGCCTGCATCGAGGCGGGAGACAAGGAGGGGCAGGCCAGCTTCTGCTTCCTGCAAGGCTGGGTGTGGGTCAGTCAGGGCCGCCTGGCCACCGCGTCCCGGGCGTTCCGCGAAGGCGCCTCCATCAACCGTGACTTGCGTGACGTCAGCGCGCTGCGCTGGTGCCTCGGCGGCCTGGCGCTGGCCGAGGGGATGCAGGGACTCCGCGACGAGGCCTTGGCCGCGGTAGCCGAGTTGGACGAGATGCCGCCGAACTCCCTGACGATATTTGAGGACCTGCCCGACCGTGGCCGGGCTTGGGCCAGCGTGGCGTCCGGCGAGGTATCCCGTGCCCGTGCGCTCCTCGGCGAAGCGGCACGACGCGCCGGTTCGGGTCACCTCGTGGTGGCCGAGGCGGAGCTGCTGCACGACTGCGCCCGCCTCGGCGCTCCGGAGTCCGCCGCGATCCGGCTGGCCGAGCTGGCGGCCACCGTGGACAGCAGGCTGATCGACGCCTTCGCCGGTCACGCGGCCGCCCTCGTCCGGCGATCGGCCGCCGACCTGGACGCTGCCGCGCAGGGCTTCCAGGTCCTCGGCGCATGGCTGCTCGCGGCCGAGGCAAGCACGGCTGCCGCGGTCATCTACCGGGCCGAGGGCCAGGCGCGGCGGGCCAGCGCATCGACCAGGATGGCGGCGGAGTTCACCGCGATGTGCGGCGAGGTTCGCACCCCTGGCCTTGCTGGCGGTCCTGAGGCCGAGCGGCTGACCCGCCGCGAGCGCGAGGTAGCCGGACTGGCCGCGGCCGGCGCGAGCAACAAGGAGATCGCGGCCAAGCTGCACCTCTCGGCGAGGACGGTGGCGAACCATTTGCAGAGCAGCTACGCCAAGCTGGGGGTAACCGGCCGCGACCAGCTCGTATAGCCCTCCGCGGCTCGAGCAGCTCATCAGCGACCGGATCGTCTGCGGTTAGGCCAGCTGGGGGGTTCAGGCGATGGCGGCGGCCAGGCTGAAGCCCGCCATGACGAGCATGATGACCGCGGCGATCCGGGTGATCCACGTGAGCGGGATGACCTTGAGCAGCCCGCGGCCGCCGACGATGGCCAGCCCGGCGACCGCCCACAGGGCCAGCACGGCACCGATGCCGACCGACAGCGGGTCGTGGAACCGGGCGGCGAGGGTGGCGGTCGCGATCTGGGTCAGGTCGCCGAACTCGGCGACCAGGATGACGCCGAAGCCGGTCCACGCGACCCGCCAGAAACCAGGCTCCTTGCCGTGCAGTTCGACGTGCTCGTCGTTGTCGCTCTCGTGGCGGCCGCGCAGCAGCAGCACCGCGCCGGCCACGAACAGCGCGGCGACCACGCCTTCGACGGGGCGGTGCGGCAGCAGGCCGATCAGGCTTCCGGCGGCGACGGCCAGCGCGGCGTGCACCGCGAACGCGGCCGCCACCCCGGCGAACACCCAGCTGGGCCGGTAGCGGCTGCCGAGGACCAGGCTGGCCAGCGCGGTCTTGTCCGGCAGCTCAGCGGGGAAGATGACGGCGAAGACGGTCGCCATGATGGCCAGGCTCATCGAGATCGGCGCTCCTTTTCGGGTCCGGGCCGCGCCACGCCCCGGGGGATGCGAAAGGGGGCGGTCCGGCGCGGCAGGCACTGCGGCTACGGCCCGAAGGTCTCGCTCAAGCCTGACGGCTCCCGGGCGCCGGGCCCCGCTACGCGGGACCAGCATGTCGACGGTCCGGCTGAAGAGCTACTCCCCTTCGCTTTGTCCAGTATAAGCCGCTGACAAGCCGGGACATTCCCCCGCCGGGCGACCGTGAGGCAGGTCACGGCGAGCGGCGCGGCCGAGGTCACGGCCGGGGGCCGGGTACCCGGCGCGGGCAGAGGACAGCAGGATCGGAGAAGCGCATCGCGCGCCAGGCCGGGATACTCCTGAGCAGGCGCCGCCGCCGCACCGCTACCGTGGTTACCGGCGCCGCCCGACGGAGGAGACACGTTGACCAAGGCCGCAAGCACCGGCGCGCAGCCGCCCGCCGCCGACCGCCACGACCTGATCCGGGTGCACGGCGCGCGGGAGAACAACCTCAAGGACATCAGCGTCGAGCTGCCCAAGCGCCGCCTGACGGTGTTCACCGGCGTGTCCGGCTCCGGCAAGAGCTCCCTGGTGTTCGGCACGATCGCCGCGGAGTCGCAGCGGCTGATCAACGAGACCTACAGCGCCTTCGTGCAGGGCTTCATGCCCACGCTGGCCCGGCCGGACGTCGACGTGCTCGACGGGCTGACCACCGCGATCATCGTCGACCAGCAGCGGATGGGCACCGATCCGCGCTCTACCGTCGGCACCGCCACCGACGCCAACGCGATGCTGCGCATCCTGTTCAGCCGCCTCGGCAAGCCGTACGTCGGCCCGCCGCAGGCGTTTTCCTTCAACGTCGCCTCGGTCAGCGGGGCGGGTGCCGTCACCTTCGAAAAGGGCGGCAAGACCACCAAGGAGCGGCGCAGCTTCTCCATCACCGGCGGCATGTGCCCGCGCTGCGAGGGCCGCGGCGCGGTCTCCGACATCGACCTGGCCGAGCTGTACGACGACGGCAAGTCGCTCAACGACGGCGCGCTCACCATCCCCGGCTACACCCCCGGCGGCTGGGGCTACCGGCTCTACAGCGAGTCGGGGTTCTACGACCCGGGCAAGCCGATCGGCAAGTTCACCAAGAAGGAGCTGCACGACTTCCTGTACCACGAGCCGGTCCGGATGAAGATCGGCGGCATCAACCAGACCTACGAGGGCCTGGTCCCGCGGCTGCAGCGGTCCATCCTGTCCAAGGACCCCGAGGCGATGCAGCCGCACATCCGTGCCTTCGTGGAACGCGCCGTCACGTTCACCACCTGCCCGGACTGCGACGGCACCCGGCTCGCCGCGCAC
Source organism: uncultured Streptosporangiaceae bacterium (assembly GCA_964581815.1). Classification (GTDB taxonomy): domain Bacteria; phylum Actinomycetota; class Actinomycetes; order Streptosporangiales; family Streptosporangiaceae; genus Trebonia. The sequence continues at coordinate 14,417 of CAZORE010000164.1, forward strand.
GCCAGGTCAGCCAAGCTGGGCGGGATCAGCATCGCCGACGCGTGCGCCATGCAGATCAGCGACCTGGCCGGCTGGGTGCGCGAGCTCGCCGAGCCGTCGGTGGCGCCGCTGCTCGCCACGCTCGGCCGCACCCTTGACTCGTTCGCCGAGATCGGGCTCGGCTACCTGTCACTGGAGCGGCCGTCGAGCACCCTGTCCGGCGGCGAGGCGCAGCGGGTGAAGATGATCCGCCAGCTCGGCTCGTCGCTCACCGACGTCACCTACGTCTTCGACGAGCCGACGATCGGCCTGCACCCGCACGACATCCAGCGGATGAACGAGCTGCTGCTGCGCCTGCGGGACAAGGGCAACACGGTGCTGATGGTGGAACACAAGCCGGAGGCGATCGCGATCGCCGACCACGTCGTCGACCTCGGCCCGGGCGCCGGCGCGGCCGGCGGCACCGTCTGCTTCGAGGGCACCGTCGCGGGACTGCGGTCAAGCGGCACCGTCACCGGCCGCCACCTGGACGACCGGGCCAGGCTCAAGGACAAGGTGCGCGCCGCGTCGGGGGTGATCGAGGTCCGCGGCGCGAGCACGCACAACCTGCAGAACGTGAGCGTGGACATACCGCGAGGTGTGCTGTGCGTCGTCACCGGCGTAGCCGGGTCTGGCAAGAGCTCGCTGATCCACGGGTCGATCCCGCGGGGCGACGGCGTCGTGTCGGTCGACCAGGGCGCGATCCGCGGCTCGCGGCGCAGCAACCCGGCCACCTACACCGGCCTGCTCGATCCCATCCGCGCCGCGTTCGCCAAGGCCAACGGCGTGAAGCCGGCGCTGTTCAGCGCCAACTCCGAGGGCGCCTGCCCGAACTGCAACGGCGCCGGGGTCATCTACACCGACCTGGCGGTGATGGCCAGCGTGGCCACCCTGTGCGAGGTGTGCGAGGGCAAGCGGTTCGACGCCGCGGTGCTCGAGTACAAGCTCGGCGGCCTGGACATCAGCGAGGTGCTCGCCATGCCGGCGGAGGCGGCCAGGGAGTTCTTCGGCGCGGGCGAGGCGAAGAACCCGGCGGCGCACGTCATCTTGAGCCGGCTCACCGACGTGGGACTCGGCTACGTGAGCATCGGCCAGCCGCTCACCACGCTGTCCGGCGGCGAGCAGCAGCGGCTCAAGCTGGCCACCCACATGGCCGGCAAGGGCGGCGTGTACGTGCTCGACGAGCCGACCGCCGGGCTGCACCTGGCCGACGTCGAGCAGCTGCTTGGCCTGCTCGACCGGCTGGTCGACTCCGGTAAGTCGGTCATCGTCATCGAGCATCATCAGGCGGTCATGGCCCACGCCGACTGGATCATCGACCTGGGCCCCGGCGCCGGCCACGACGGCGGGCGGGTCGTCTTCGAGGGCACCCCCGCCGAGCTGGTCGCCCAGCGCTCAACCCTCACCGGCGAGCACCTGGCCGCCTACGCCTTGCCCATGGCCAGCAGCACCGCGGGCGAGGCGTAGTTCTCCGAGGCGATCAGCTTGAGCTGCTGGCGCTGCGAGGCCAGCTCGCCGACGATGG
>CAZORE010000165.1:0-9974 GCA_964581815.1 uncultured Streptosporangiaceae bacterium
GGTCGGGTGTGATCCGGTTGAGGGGATCGCGTCCTTGGGTGAGGTCGGTCAGCGCCAGCGCGCGGAGCCGGTCGAGCGACCCGGGTATCCCGGACTCGCGGAGCCTGGCGGCCATGGCGTCGAGGTAGGCCTTGGACGCCAGTACGTCGGCGGTGTCCAGTTCCCGCCCGGCCAGGCTGGCGTTGCCGGATGCCTCGCGGCGGGCCTCGACCCGCTGCCCGTCCCGCCTGGCGTGCTCCCGCCGTGCCTGCACGCCGTCGGGGTTGAGCTTCATTTCCAGCGCAGCGGCCTTGCGGGACAGCTGCTCGGTCCGCAGGTCGGGTGCCGCCTCCGCGAGCACCTCATCCGCATGAGCCGTGTCGGCGGGGTTAAGGCTGCTGGTGTAGTAGGCGATCCACCCGGCCCGGTCGGCGTCGACCAGCCCGGCGGCCATCTGGGCCAGGGTCCGTGGCAGCCGGCTTGTCAGGTAGATGGCGTCGTCGATGAGGCGGCCAGCTTCGCCTCGGGTGACGGTCAGTCGATGGCGAGTTCCTCGCCGGGGAATCCCCCCGCCGCGCACCCGGCCGGGATCCCGCGGTCTAGGGCGTTCTGGAACGCGGCCTGGCGGCGCCGCCCGAACTCCGCGGCGGCCAGGGCCTGCTTGTACTGCTCGCGGGCGATCTGCCGGCGGGAGGCGCGCAGCACCCCGACCAGCTCACTGTCGGACAGGCCGGCCACGTCGCCGACGGCCTGCTCGGTCAGCGCGGCCAGGAACGGTGAGGGCGCCATCACGTCCGCCGCGCCGTCCTGAGCGAACAGCGGGCGCTCCAGGTCACCGGCCGGCTCCGGGTTCCACGGCTCCCCGTCCCACGGTTCCGGGTCCCATGGCTCCACGTCGTCAAGGAGCCAGGGCTCGGGTTCGGGCTCACCGCCGACGGCGGCCCCCCGGTCCAGCCACGCCGTGTACTCCGTCCATTCCCGGTCGGCACCCTGCTCCACCCGAGCGCCGCCGTCGGCGTCGCCCGGCCGCACGCCAGGACGGAACGGCCCGCGGTCGTCGAGGTTACTCATCCGCCGGCCCTCCTTCCGGATGATCACAGTCGGCCAGCTCCATATGCGAACATCGTATCGAGCGCGTCGGACATTCCGGCGGCATCATGCCGCCTCTATGAAATTCTTTTCAAGATCCTTTTCCGACCCAGTGCTAACTCAGATTCGGCATCGTTAACTCGGACCCGGTATCAGGAAGCGGCGTCTGGCCTGGCCCCAGGGTCGACGGGGCGTCTTCGTCGGCCAGGCGGCGGGCGACGGCGAAAACCCAGGGGATGCTGAGCAGCAGGACGAGCACGAGGCCGAGCACCAGCGGGGCGGGCCGGGCGGCGCCGGCGGCGAGGCAGGCCGCGGCCACGACGGCGCAGGTGCGGGCGAGCGGACGGTACAGGCCGCGCTTCGCCTGCCAGGACGGCAGGCTCGCGGCGAGCAGCATCGTCGCGCCGAGCACGACCGCGGTGCCCGCGCAGAGCACCCACGCCGTGGCGGCCGGGGTCCGGCCGTCGTGAGCATGGTCGACCAGGGAGACCATCGCGGCGCCCATCGCGGCCACCGCCGCCGTCAGCGGCAGGTGGCCAACTACCCACCGCAGGGTGGCCCGTCGTTCCGGCCGGGGAGGGCGGCCGCCGGCAAAGTCGAAGTAGGTCCACCAGGCGCCGAAGCCGACCACGATGGCGATCAGCCCGACGGCCAGGTCGGCCGGGCTGACCGGCTCGCCGGACAACCCGGCGACGACGCCGGTGATCATCTCCCCGAGCACGATGATGATGAACGCGCCGAACCGCTCGGTGAGCGCGTCGCTCACGATCAGCGCGGCCGCCTGCACCGGGGTCGAGGCGAGGATTATCGCCGTGTACCCGGCCAGATAGGCGGCGTCGATCAGGCCCCACGCCACCACGCGGGGGCCGGCCGGCAGCAGGGCGGTGCCGGCCAGCAGGACGGCGCAAGCCGCCGTGCCGGCGACGAACAGCCGGCTCGGCCGGCGGTACTCGGGGCTGTCGCCGCGGGCGGCGAGCAGCCACAGTACGGCCAGTATCGCGAACAGCACGGCCGCGGCAAGGGCGAACGCCGCACCCCGCGCGCCGCCCGCCTGGGGGATGAAGGCGCCCATCGCGGCCAGCACCAGGATCTGCAGCAGGAACGTGCTGCGGGCCCGGGCGTCCTCGTGCCCGTGCAGCTCATGGTGCAGGCTGCCGTTGCACCAGGCGATCCACACGAGCGTGAACACCACCGTGAACTCGCCGAGCCCGCGCCAGGTCAGCTGCCCGGCGAGCCGGTGGGCGGCTTGCGCGACCAGCACGACCACGGCCAGGTCGTAGAACAACTCGAGCGGGCCGACCGCGCGTTCGCGCGGGGCCTCGCCATGCGGGCGGGGCGGCTGCCATATCGAGCGGCGCAGCCTGGCCCACCGCTCCTGGCGAGTGGCCGGGCCAGCGCCGGTAACCGCCGCGATCGGGTGGTCCGCGGTCACGCTGGCGGCCAGGGGCCCAGTGGCCTGCCGATTTCCCACTCATGACCGAACGGGTCGAAGATCCGTCCCAGGCGCCAGCCGTGCTCGTCAGCCATCTCGGCCGCCGCGGTGGCCCCGGCCGCGACCGCCCGGGCGAACATCGCGTCCGGGTCGTCGGCCACGAGCAGGGTCCGGCCGGTCGCGCCGCCGATCGCACTCGGGGTGAACCGCGGACCGTCCGCCCCGCCCGGTGAGACCCAGAAGGCCGCGTCCCCGACCGCCAGTTGCGCGACGATGTCGTCACCCTCGCCCGCCTGGTGGAGGACCCTGGCGCCGAATGCCGCCACGTAAAACGCAACGGCCGCGGCCGGCCGGTCAAGCCACAACTCCGGCTGGATGCCCGTCATGCCGGTCAGCCTAACCGCCGGGATAAGCGCTGCGCATGCCCTGACTGGGACCGCCAGGTGAGGACGGACCAGCGAGAGAGCCCAGACAGAACCGAGCCGACACTGGCGAACGAGCCGACGGAAAGTATGGACGCCAGCGACCCGGCCGATCCGATCGACAAGATCGAGCCCGCGGACCCGATCGAAAGGATCGAGCCCGCGGACCCGATGGACAAGATGGACCCGCTTGAGCCGATGCTGAGGATCGACCCGCTACCTGCCGTCAGTCGGCCTACCCGGTCTCGATTACGCACGCCGCCATTCTCGCAGTACTGGCGCCATGCTCAGCTAAGCAAGTCCAGCCAGCGGGGAAACTGCTCAAGCAGGGGTGCCAGCGACTGCCGCCACTGCCGGGTATCGGCAGTGTCCTGGTGCGGGCGCCTGAAGGTGCCCACCGCAGAAGAGAGGTCATCGAGGTACCAGCGCAGCCGGTAGAGCGTGATGACGGCGGGGTCGATAGTGCGCCCGGCCGCCTCCTGGTAGCGGTCGACGTCCGCGGGACCGCCGGCGACCAGGGTCAGGTCCCGCTCCGGCGCGGCGAGCGCGACGGTGTCCCAGTCGATGAGGACCAGGCGCCCGTCCACGCGCATGACGTTGCCCGGGTGCGGCTCCCCGTGGGTGATGACCGGGTCTGCCCGGGCGGGCGCGGTGGCACTGGCCAGCCGGTCGAAGGCAACGACGAGCCGGGCGAGATCCGCGGCGCGATCCGCCAGGAGACGGTGCGCGCCCGCCGAGAAAGGCCCGCCGGCCCACGGGCGTCCCGGGTCAGCGAGGAAGGCCTCCAGGCCGCCCCGGCCCGTGAAGCCGGGCACGTGGACGGGCGCCAGCCCCCGGACTGCGGGAGTCGAGCGGTGCAGCGCGGCGATCATCGCTATGACCTGCCCGCGGAGCACCTCATCCGGGTAGGGGCCGAACGGGAATGAGCGGCCGGCCAGGAACGGGAAGACCGAGACGGTATAGCGGTCGTCAACCCGGCGCAGGGGCTCGCCGTCTAGGTCGGGGACGGTAGCCGCCACGAACTCAAGGCCCGCCTGGCCGCGCAGAAGGGCCGCCGTCCGCAGGGCACGGCGGAGCCCGTCGGACACTGTCTCCCGCGTGCCGCCAAGCCAGTCCTTGCCGTCGAGGTCATCGACGGTGACAAAACGGTGCGTGCCGTCCCGGACGGCCAGCCGCCAGTGATGGCTGCCCCCGCCCACCGGCAGGTACTCCAGCGACGTGGCATGCAGCCGCCAGCCCTCCGCCAGTGCCGCTTCCAGGCGATCGGGGACCAGGTCCGGTGGAGCGCTCCGCACAACAGGGAACTTAGGCAACGCCGGTGCCGCGGGCAACCAGTTACGGCCGCCCGGGTCTTGCGACCGGGTGCGGGATAGCGGATGGCTGCCGCGATACGGTTGACGCCGGGACGTTGAGGAAGGCGGTCGGGATGCAGCCGGTGCCAGAAGACTGGGAGCGGGCCGTCGCCGTGGTGGCGCACCCCGACGACCTGGAGTACGGGGTCGCCTCGGCCGTCGCCCGGTGGACCAGCCAGGGCAAGCATGTGACGTACTTGCTGGTCACGCACGGTGAGGCGGGCATCGCGGGCCTGCGCCCTGACGAGGCGGCCCCGCTGCGAACGGAGGAGGAACGGCGCAGTGCCGCGGTCGCCGGCGTCCGCGAGGTCGAGTTCCTCGATCACCGGGACGGACTTGTGGAGTACGGGATCCCGCTGCGGCGCGACCTGGCGGCAGCGTTCCGGCGGTTCTCCCCCGACGTGGTCATAACCATGGGCTTCGACCTCACGTGGGGCGAGAACGGCCCCGTCAACCACTCCGATCACCGCGCCGTCGGGCTCGCCGTGCTCGACGCTTGCCGGGACGCCGCCAACGAGTGGGTGTTCCCCGAGGCCGGGCCGCCCTGCACCGGCATCCGCGACGCGTACGTCGCCTCGGGGGATCCCACCCACTTCGTGGACGTCACCGCGACCATCGACGTGGGCATCGCCTCGCTCCGCGAGCACCGGGCCTACATCGAGGGACTTGGCCACGACTTCGACCCGGACGAGTTCCTGCGGAACATGGCCGGCTTCATCGGCCTGGGCGCCGGCTGCGACTACGCCGTGGGCTTCCGCCGCTACCCGATGGGGTAGGCGCGCACCCGCCCGCCGAGCGTCGGGTAGCGGTCTCGGAGCGGCAGGGGAATGAGACGGGGGTCACACTGGTTGCTGGCGATCATGAGGATCGCGGTGATCGGCAAGGGCAATATCGGCGGATCGCTCGGCGGCAGATGGCGCGCCGCCGGGCACGACGTGGTCTACGGAGCCCGCGACGGCTCCGGCGAAGGCCCAGGCGGGGCGCCGGTGCGGGCCATCGGCGAGGCGCTGGAAGCGGCTGAGGTGGTCCTGCTTGCCGTCCCCGGCCAGGCGGTGCCCGACGTGGTGCAGGAGCAGGGCGCGGCCCTCGCGGGCAAGGTCGTGATCGACGCGGTGAACCGGATCGGCGCGGAGGAATTCGACAGCCGGGCGCTGATCGCGGCCGCCGCGCCGTCGGCCCGGTACGTGCGCGCGTTCAACTCGCTGGGCTGGGAGAATTTCGCCGACCCGCTGCCCGGCTCGGCGATGTTCTTCGCCGCCGACCCCGAGGCCCGGGCAGTGGCAGAAGAGCTCATCAGCGCGGTCGGGCTCGAGCCGGCCTTTATCGGCGACGCGTCGGCGACGGCGACCGTCGATGCCCTGCTGCCGCTGTGGTTCGCGCTGGTCAAGCTGAACGGTGGCAATCGCAGGCTCGCGCTGCGCATCGTCCGCTAAGGCCGGCCGCTGGTTCTCAGGAGGAGGGGCCTTGACAACACCGCAGAACTGGGACGCGTCTTACACGACCGAAGCCGAGCCGCCGCCGTGGGACATCGGCCGGCCGCAGGAGGCGTTCACGCGCCTGGCCGGCCGCGGCCTGCTGTCCGGGCGGCTGCTCGACGCGGGCTGCGGCACCGGAGAGCACACGCTGCTCGCCGCCGCGCACGGCGCGGACGCCACCGGCGTCGACATCTCGCCGCGGGCCGTCGCGCGCGCCCGCGCCAAGGCGGCGGAACGGGGCATCCAGGCCCGCTTCGAGGTCGCGAACGTGCTCGAACTTCAGCAGCTCGGCCTGACCTTCGACACGGTCATCGACAGCGGCGTGTTCCACGTCTTCGACGACCAGGACCGGTCCAGGTATGTCACCAGCCTGGCGTCGGTGCTGCGGCCCGGCGGCCACTGCTACCTCGCCTGCTTCAGCGACCGCCAGCCGGGCGAATGGGGCCCCCGACGGGTCACGCAAGACGAACTGCGCGCCGCCTTCATCGACGGCTGGTCCGTCAGCAGCATCGAAGCGGGCACCTTCGAGATCAATCCCGGACTGCCCAGCCCCACCGTGCAGGCCTGGCTGGCCACCATCCAGCGGATGTAAACCTGCCGCGCGAATGCGACAAAATGATAACAGCAAGAAGCGGGGTGCGGCCGGCCCGCGGCTCGCGCTCTGGGCCGGCTCGCTCCTGGCTGGCGGTGTTACCGCGCCAGGCGGAGCAGGTAGGTCGTGGAGTGGCTGACCGTGACCACGGCGGCGCACGGCCCGGGTACCAAGATGACCGCGCCGGGCACGTGAAGCGTCGCGGCGGAGTGGCCGTTGGCCGGGTTGAGCAGGCTGACCTTACCCGCGCCGAGCAGCAGCAGGCCGAGGCCCGTCCCCGCGACGTCGGTGTCGCTGTCCGAGACCCGGTACGAGAACAGCGGGCTGAGCGTGGAGCCGCGGAAGGCGTCAAGGTAGCTGTGGCCGCCCTGGTTCTCGTGAATGGCCAGCAGGTACACGTTCCCGCCGTCCAGCGCGAGCGGCGCGTCGATGTCCGTGTCGGCCCGCCTGGGCAGCGGTCCGGCCGGCTGGGCGTGGAAGATGTAGTTGCCCGCGCCAGCGATCCCCTCGTAGTACAGGCCCGCCGAGTCGGCCGCCAGGTCGGCCGGGTACGCGTTGTTCTTGCTGATGACGTGCACCGCCGGGGACGACAGGTCAAATCGGTAAACGTTTGCGTACTCGAAGCCGCTCTCGTCGGTCGCCCAGTCCGTGTCCGCCCAGACGGTGTTGCCCACGGGGAACAGCCCGGCCGAGGTAGCGGGCGCGATGCTGCCCGGAAGGTTCCAGCTGCGCAGCAGGCGGCCATCGCACAGCGAGTAAGCCGATACCTTGCTGCCGACGTCGACCAGGAGGTCGGCCGAGGTCGCCGCGACCGCCAGCACCGGTGCGGACGCGTGCAGCACCGCAACGGGGGCGTGGTTCCCCTTGACCCAGTACACGATCTTGCCGAGGGCGTAGTAGACGTCGCCGTTGGGTGCCTCGGTCAGTACGTAGCTGAAGCTGGGGCCGAGACGGCCCAGGTCAATCGTCCCGGTGACGTGCAGGCCAGCGGGCGCGGACCCCGCGGACCCCGCGGGCGCCGCGCTCGCGGCGTGCGCGGCCGGCGCGCTCGCCAGGCCCGCGACGGCCAGGCCTGCCGCGGCTAGGGCCGCGGCAGGAAGCGCCATCGCCAGCCGGGTCTTACGCAAAACGTTCATCGCAAACATGGAATGCTCCCTCCAGGCCAGGCAGCGCCGGGCAACCTTGATGGGTCCCGCAGACCGGACCATCAAGGAAGACGCTGATGTGCCGTTTGCGGTTGACCGGAACTTACGCCGCTTCAGTTACCGCCGGCCGCGCGCTGGATCGCGAGCCACACGTTCGCCGGGGTGAGCGGCATGTCGGCGTGCACCACGCCGAACGGCGCGAGCGCGTCGATGACCGAGTTGACCACGGCGGGCGGCGACCCGACGGTGGCGGACTCACCGATGCCCTTCGCGCCGATCGGGTGGTGCGGCGACGGGGTGACGGTCGCGCCGAGCTCGGGCGACGGGCACTCGAGCGACGTGGGCAGCAGGTAGTCCATGAAGGAGCCGCTCAGGCAGTTGCCGATCTCGTCGAACGCGATGGACTGCATCAGCGCGATGCCGATGCCGTCGGCCAGGCCGCGGTGCACCTGCCCCTCGACGATCATCGGGTTGATTCGCACGCCGCAGTCGTCGACGGCGATGAACCGGCGGACCTTGACCTCACCGGTGCCCGGGTCGACGTCGGTCACGCAGATGTACGCGCCGAACGGGAACGTCAGGTTCGGCGGGCTGTAGACCGCGGACGCGTCCAGGTGGCCCTCCACCCCGGCGGGCAGCTCGAGCGGCGAGTGCGCGGCCATCGCGATCTCGGCGATGCCAAGCGCCTGGTCGGGGTCGCCGCGCACCCGCCACTTGCCGTCCAGCCACTCCAGGTCGTCCGGTGACGCCTCGAACATGGCCGCGGCGACCACCCGGGCTCGCTCGCGGACCTTGCGCGCGGCGACCACGGCCGCGGCACCGGACACCGGGGTGGACCGGGACCCGTAGGTGCCGAGGCCGAACGGTGTCCGGTCGGTGTCGCCGTGCACCACCTCGACATCGTCCGGGATGAGGCCAAGCTCGTGCGCCACCAGCTGAGCGAACGTGGTCTCGTGCCCCTGCCCCTGGGTCTGCACGGAGACGGCGAGCACCGCCTTGCCGGTTGGGTGAATTCTAAGGTCGGCCCCGTCGGCCATGGCAAGGCCCAGGATGTCCATGCCGCGCGGGCCCGCGCCGACGCCCTCGGTGAAGAAACTCAGCCCGATGCCCATGTACTCGCCGCGCTCGCGCCGCTCGGCCTGCTCGCGGCGCAGCCCGTCGTAGTCCGCCATGTCAAGCGCCAGCCGCAGCGCGCGCGGGTAGTCGCCCGAGTCGTACTCCCAGCCGGACGGGCTGGTGTAGGGGAACTGCTCGGGGCGCAGCAGGTTGCGCATCCGCAGCTCCGCCGGGTCCATGCTCAGCCTGCGGGCGAGCATGTCGGTCAGCCGCTCGACCAGGTACACCGCCTCGGTGATGCGGAACGAGCAGGAGTAGGCGACGCCGCCCGGCGCCTTGTTGGTGAAGACCCCGGTGACCTCGCAGTACGCCGCGCGCGTCTGGTAGGACCCGGTGAAGATGTGGAAGAAGCCCGCGGGGAACTTGGACGGCTGGGCGGCCGCGTTGAACGCGCCGTGATCGGCGAGCACCCGGGCGCGCAGCCCGAGGATCGTCCCGTCGGCGGACGCGGCGATCTCGCCGTGCATGTGGTAGTCGCGGGCGAACGCGGTGGACATCAGGCTTTCCGAGCGGTCCTCCACCCACTTCACCGGGCGCCCCGTCACCATCGACGCGACGATCGCGCAGACATAGCCAGGGTAAATGGGCACCTTAGCGCCGAAGCCGCCGCCCAGGTCGGGCGAAACGATGCGGATCTTGTGCTCGGGTATCCCGCTCACCAGCGCGAACATGGTGCGGTGGGCGTGCGGCGCCTGGCTGGTCGCCCACAGGGTGAGCTTGCCGCTGACCGCCTCGAAGTCGGCCACCGCGCCGCACGTCTCAAGCGGCGCGGGGTGCGAGCGCGGGTACATCATGTCGCAGCCGACCACCACGTCCGCCGTGGCGAACACCGCGTCGGTGGCCGCCTTGTCCCCGGCCGTCCAGTCGAAGACACGGTTGCCGCCCGGCAGGTCCTCGCGGACCAGGGGCGCTCCGGGGTCGAGCGCCGTCGTCGCGTCGATCAGCGGTGGCAGCGGCTCGTAGTCGACGGCGATCAGCTCCAGGGCGTCCCGCGCCGCGTACCGGTCGGTCGCCACCACGAAGGCGACCTCCTGTCCCTGGAAGCGCACCTTGTCGGTGGCCAGTACCGCCTGGGTGTCGCCGAATACCGTGGGCATCCACGCCAGGCCGCGCTCGGCCAGGTCCGCGCCGGTGAGCACGGCCACCACGGCCGGGTGGGCGAGCGCGGCGCTCGCGTCGACCGCGGTGACGCGTGCGTGGGCGAGGGGGCTGCGCAGGATGGCGCCGTGCAGCATGCCGGGCAGCGCGATGTCGTCGACGTACGTGCCAAGCCCCCTGATGAACCGCGCGTCCTCCTTGCGGGGGATCGAACCGTAAGCCTCGTTCATCGTCACCGGCCCCTGCATCGGAAGCACCGTGATCGGAAGCACCG
>CAZORE010000165.1:10074-15819 GCA_964581815.1 uncultured Streptosporangiaceae bacterium
ATCGGAAGCACCGTGATCGGAAGCACCGGCCTGCGGAACACCGTCCTGCTTGGCGGCCCGCAGCACCGACCTGACGATGTTCTCGTACCCGGTGCACCGGCAGACCTGCCCCGATATCGCCTCGCGGACCTCGGCGGCGGTCGGGTCCGGGTTGTTGTCGAGCAGCCACCGCGCGGTCATCATCATGGCGGGCGTGCAGAAGCCGCACTGCAGCCCGTGGCACTCGGCGAAGGCTTCCTGGACGGGGTCGAGGGCGCCTCCAGCCGCCAGGCCTTCCACGGTGGTGACCCGGCGCCCGTCCGCCATGACCGCGAGCACCGTGCAGGACTTGACCGGCGCCTCATCCAGCCACACCACGCAGGCGCCGCAGTTCGAGGTGTCGCACCCCCAGTGCGAGCCGGTCAGCCCGAGGTCGTCGCGCAGGAAGTGGATCAGCAGCAGCCGCGGCTCGACCACCCGCGCGTGGTCGGTCCCGTTCACGGTGACGGTGATCTTCATGACCGGGGCCTGAGAGAGGGAGACGGAACGGGGGCGTGCGCCGGCCCGCCGGCCCTGGCCACGGCCGTGCGCAGCACCCGGGCGGTGAGCTCGCGCACCAGGTGCCGCTTGTACTCCGCCGGACCGCGCTGGTCGGAGGCGGGGTGGCAGTGCGCCGCCGCGATCTCGCCGGCCTGGGCGAACGCTTCATCGGCCGGGGCCAGGCCGAGCAGGAACTCCTCGGCTTCCGCCGCGACGAAGTGCGACGCGCCGACCGCGGTCAGCCCGATGCCGACGTCCGCGATGACGCCGTCCGCCAGCCAGACCGCCGCGCCGGCCGCGCCGATCGGCCAGTCGCCCGCCCGCCGCATCACCTTGAGGTAGGCGCTGCCGCTGCCCGGCCGGACCGGCAGCCTGATCTCGGTCAGCATCTCGGCGGGGCCGACGACCGTCTCATACGGGCCGGTGTGGAATGCCCGCGCGGACACCTCCCGGCTGCCGTCCGGCCCGTTGATGACCATGGACCCCTTGAGCGCGGCGAACGCGGCGGACAGGTCCTCCGACGGGTCGGCCTGGCACAGGGACCCGCCGATGGTGCCCCACTCCCGGACGATCGGGTCCGCGATCACCCGCTCGGCGTCGTGCAGGATCGTGAAGTGCTCGCCGGCCTCCGGCGACGCGAGCAGGTCCGCGTGGCTGGCGAGCGCGCCGATGCGCAGCTCGCCGCCGGACCGCTCGATGTAGCGCAGGCCCTTGATGCCGTTGATGTCGATGAGCACCTCCGGCTGCGCGAGCCGCAGCTTCATCATCGGGATCAGGCTGTGCCCGCCCGCCAGGATCCTGGCGCCGGGCGCGTACCTGGTCAGCAGCGTCAGGGCGTGCGCCACGCTGGTGGCCTTCTCGTACTCGAACTGCGCGGGAACCTGCACCTACGCCTCCCCGGCCGGGGCGCCGCCTCTTCCGCGCGCCTGACGCGTAGGTTCTGAGCGTAAACCATAACCATCCCGACACCTCGAACCTGTAACCCAGACGGCTATCTTCCCGCGCGGGCACTGGCCGGAAGCGGGGCGTGTTATTGGCACACGTTGGGCTGCGGTTCGCCCGGGGCGTAATGCGTCCATTCTGCCTTTGTCGGTGGGCCGACATCGGCACAGAGTGCTGCGTACGGGTTAGCGAAAAGCGGCATTTGCCACAGCCGGACGGTGCCGTCGGTGTCGGCGGTGGCCAAGAGCTTGCCGTCCGGGCTGAAGGCCACGCCGGACACGCTCCCCGGGCCGGCACCGGCCGGGAGGGGAACGCCGACGGCCTGCCTGCTGGCCAGATCCCACAGCCGAGCATTTCCGTCGCTGTAGGCGGCGGCCAGCAGCTTGCCGTCCGGGCTGAACGCCACCCCGTTCACGCCGCCGCGGGTGACAGCCGGGAAGGGAGCGCCGACGGCCTGCCCGCTGCCCGGATTCCACAGCCGCACGGTGCCGTCACCGTCCGCGCTGGCCAGCAGCTTGCCGTCCGGGCTGAACGCCACCCCTAGCACGCTGCCCCCAGGATCACCCGGGAGAGGAGCGCCGACCGCTCGCCTGGTGGCCAGATCCCACAGCCGTATGCGCCCGTCGGTGCCGGCGGTGGCCAGCAGCGTGCTGTCCGGGCTGAACGCCACCCCTAGCACGCTGCCCCCAGGATCACCCGGGAGGGGAGCGCCGACGGCCTGCCGGGTGGCCAGATCCCACGTTCGTACGCGCCCGTCGGTGTCGGCGGCGGCCAGCAGCGTGCCGTTCGGGCTGAACGCAACCGCGTTCCGTCCGGAAAAGCCGCCTGAAGCCTGCCCGGTGACCGGGTTCCACAGCCCAATGGTGGTGTCGCCATTGGCGCTGGCCAGCAGCTTGCCGTCCGGGCTGAACGCCACCCCATTCACGCGGCTTCCCGGGCCGGCTTCAGCCGGAAGGACGCCAGCGGACTGCCGGGAAGCCGGATCCCACAGCCGTACGTTGCCGTCGCCGCCGGCGGTGGCCAGCAGCTTGCCGTCCGGGCTGAACGCCACCCCGTTCACGCCGTCGGTCACGGGCGGGAGGGGACCGGCAGGATTTCGCCGGGTGGCCGGGTTCCAGAGCCGTACGTTGCCGTCGCCGCCGGCGGTGGCCAGCAGCTTGCCGTCCGGGCTGAACGCCACCCCGTTCAGGCCGCCCGTGGCGGAAGCCAGGACGGGAGCGCCGACGGCATGCTGGGTGGCCGGGTCCCACAGCCGCACGTACCCGGCTGTGTCGGCGGTGGCCAGCAGCTTGCCGTCCGGGCTGAACGCCACCCCGTACACGCTGCCGTTGGTGACAGCCGGGAGGGGAGCGCCGACGGCCTGCCGGGTGGCCGGGTTCCAGAGCCGCACGGTGCCGTCGATGTCGGCGGTGGCCAGCAGCTTGCCGTCCGGACTGAACGCCACCCCGTACAGGCCGCTGGAGGCAGCGGGGAAGGGAGGACCGACGGCCTGCCGGGTGGCCGGGTCCCACAGCCGTACGTACCCGGCCGTGTCGACGGCGGCCAGCAGCTTGCCGTCCGGGCTGAACGCAACCCCGTTCAGGCTCGGCCCCCCGCCCCGGCCCGTGCCTTCTGGGCTGGTGCTAGCGCGGACGCGAGCACCGACGGCGCGGTGGGTGGCGGGGTCCCACAGCCGTAGGTACCCGTCGATGTCGGCGGTGGCCAGCAGCTTGCCGTCCGGGCTGAACGTCATCGATACCACGCCGCCCCCAGGGTCGGCCGGGAGGGGAGCGCCGCTGGCCTGCTGGGTGGCCGGGTTCCACAGCTGCACGTTGCCCTCGGCGTCGGCGGTGGCCAGGACTTTGCCGTCCGGGCTGAACGCCACCCCGTACGCGCCTCCCCCCGATCCGGTATCAACCGGGAGGGGAGCGCCGACGGCCTGCCCGGTGGCCGGGTTCCACAGCCGTACATAGCCGTCGCCGTAGGCGGAGGCCAGCAGCTTGCCGTCCGGGCTGAATGCTGTCTGCTGCACGCCGGGGTTGGCTGGACCAAAGTAGGTGGCTGGATCACCGGGCAGGATGCCGTCTTGCTGCTGCTCGATCAGCAAGCTCGCCAGGACGAGGCCGGCCTGGCTGGTGGGGAAGACGCGCCAGGCCGCCACGGCCAGCCGCCGTGCGGTGAGCGGACTGGTGGAATCGGCGGCCAGGCTTTCGTCGGCGAGCTGGCGAGAGAGGGCGATGGCGTGCTGCCGGGAGGCGTTCGCGGCCTGGCGGGAGGCGTTCGCGGCCTGGCGGGAGGCGTTGGCGGCGCCGCGGACGGCGATTCCCGCGGCGCAGATGGCGATCACGGCCAGGGCCAGCAGGCTGGCGATCACGCCGCGCCGCCGCCGGGCGGCGCGGCGCGCGGCGCGATGCGCGGCGCCGAGGAACGCCTCGCCGGCGGCAGGCAGCGGGAGGTAGCGGGCGGCCGCGCCCCGCCAGCGGGCCGCGGCGGCGTCGATGGTGGCCAGCCGCCCCGGCTGGTACAGGTAGGCCGGGTCCCGGCCGTAGCCCTCCCAGGCGGCCGCGTCGGTGACCACCTGGCCGTACAGGGCCCGGTCGAGCTGGTCGTCTCCCAGCCAGTCCCGGAGCTGTTTCCAGGCCTGCAGCAGCGCGTCGTGGGCGATCTCGACACTGTCTTCTCCGAGGACCAGCAGGCGCCGCGCGCTGAAGACACCGATGACCGCGTCGACGTCCGCGGCCATCGGCGTCCCCGGGGAGCTCAGATCGGCCCTGCGGCACCGGCGCCGCGCGAGCCGGCCATCGGGCGTGATGACGGTCAGCTGGGTAAACACCAGCCGGGCCGCGTCCTGCTGCGATGGTGTCAGGGCGTCATAGGCGGCCTGGGCGCCGCGGTTGACCGCGTCGGCGACCCCGCCCGCGCGCCGGTAGCCGCGCACGGTTAGCTCATTCCCCTCACGGCGTTCCCAGGTGGCGGCCATCGCCTGGGACATCAGCGGCAGCACGCCGCTGCCCAGCCCGCCCCCGCTCTCGTCGCGCAGCTCCGCGATTACCGCCTCAACCACGGCGGGCTCCACGACCAGGCCTGCCTCCGCCGCGGGCCCGGTTACCGCCAGCCGCAACTCGGCCTCGCTCATCGGCCCGACCGTGAACGGCCCGGCATCAAGCGCCGCCTTCAACGGCGGGTACGCGATGAGGCGGCCCAGGTAATCCGCGCGCACCGCCGTGACCACCAGCGCAGGCGGGAGCCTGCCCGGCCCCGCCGGGATCGTGGCCGCCGCGTGCAGCGCCGTGATGAACGCCTTCCGCTCTAGCAGGTCGATCTCGCTGTCCTCGCCCGCGATGAACACCTCCTCGAACTGGTCGACCACCAGGACCAGGCGCGGCGGCGCGGCGGCCGCGGCACCGGCTGGCCCGCCCGGTCCCGGGTCCGCGCCCCGTCCGGCGGCGGTTCGCGCTGCCTGCCCGGCCAGCATCGGCGCTTCATCCGGCGCTGCCGAAAGGGAACCGTACACCGACACCGGATCCGCGCCCGCCATCTCGGCCAGGTGCATCGCCAGCTCCCGCAGCGGGCTGGCGGTAGGCCGGATCACCCGCCGCGGCCACCGCTCCGACCCCGGCCCCAGCGCGCCGGCGGCAAGCCGTGGCATCAATCCCGCCCGCAGCAGTGAGGACTTGCCCGATCCCGACTCCCCGGCCACCAGCAGTATCCCCGCGTCGCGCAGCCGCCCCGCCAGCCGGCGCACCAGCTGATCGGTCAGCTCGTCGCGTCCGTAAAAGAGCTGGGCGTCCCGCTCCTCAAACGGCACGAGCCCCAGATAGGGGCCGCCCGGCCACGCAGGGCCTTCCGGCGCCGCGGCTTCGCGCAGCGCCGCCAGCACATCTTCGGCCGGGGCGCGGCCGCGGGCGGCCGCAACGAACAAGGGGCGGACCGGCCCGGCCACTCCCAGCGCTGCGACCAGCAGCTCGGCGGTGTCCTTCCGAGCGGTGCGGTTGATGCCCCGCTCCAGGTCACTGACCGACCGCGGGGAAAGGCTCGCCGCCTCCGCCAGCTCCTCCTGGGTCAGCCCGGCCTCGGCCCGCAGCTGCCGCAGCAGCCCTCCGAACCCCAGCGCAGGATGCTCTCCCATGATCTGGCACCCCCAGGCCCTCATCCCGCCGCCCGCAACCCGGCGCAACGCCGGCAGGATCTACCCCAAGGCTAACCAGGCCCGGCCACCTGCACCATCTCTTGCCGCACAGGCCAGACGCCAGATCCTGTGATCCATCCTGTGGCCAGCCTGTGGGCCCGCATGTGTGGCAGTCA
>CAZORE010000166.1:0-15721 GCA_964581815.1 uncultured Streptosporangiaceae bacterium
GGCTATGCGAAGATCTCCCGAACCTCGCGGGCGGCGTAGTAGACAAGAACGTACCCGGCGGCCGGATCGGCCCACCACCAGCCCGCCGCGGCGTTCAGGACGAGCCCGAGCAGGACCGCCATCGCAAGGATGCCGTCGATGAGGGTTACCCTGCCCTCGGTCCGCAGCACGGGATTGTCGAGCGCCCGGCCGGTGCGGGCCTTGCCGGCCGCGAGCGCGAACATCACGGCCGCCGTCACCGCCGTCCACACGATGCCGGGCACGGAGTGCCGCGGGTGGTATCCCGTGGCGAGGACGACCGTGGACTGGACAAGAAGATAGACGGCAAGGCCTGCGAAGGCATACCCGATCAGCCGCAGGGCACGCTCCTGGCGGCCAGTTCCGGTGCCAGACAACTCCCAGATCACCACGGTAGATGCGCCGATCTCGATCAGCGAGTCCAGGCCGAACCCGGCGAGCGCCACCGACCGGGCGGTGACCGCCGCGATCGCCAGGACAATGATCCCGACGACGTTCCAGCCGAGCGTGGCCCACTCAAGGGCGAAGCCACGCTTGACCAGTCCCCGGCGCGTTCGCTCATCGGCAACGGTCACCAGGCAGAGTCTGCCAGCCACGCGGCTGCTTGGCGACCTCGGCGGCGCGCCTGAGCGTCAGGCCTGGGCAAGGAGCTCGGCGAGCCCGGCGTCAAGGTTGAGGTAGCCGGACTCCTGCCCGGCCGGGACCACCTCGTAGGTGCGGGCAAGGAACTTCTCGATTCCCGTGGCACCTGCCTCGAAGCGGGCGCAACCGTCCGGTGAGCCAAGCAAGATGTTGATGACCTTCTCGCCAGTGCCAGCTCCGTCTTCCCCGGTGGCAGCGGACGCCGTCGCAGGCCATGCCTGCACGTCCCCCATTCCCGCGGGACCGAGCAGGGCCACGGTCAGCAGCTCGCGGCAGAAGATCCACTTCACCGGCTCGTCCGCGCCGGTGAAGAGCAACAGGGTGACCGCGTACGGATCCTGACTGCGGTAACCCCATTCGGCCGCCAGCGGCACGATCAGCTCCTCCGAGCCGATCAGCCGCAGGTCCTGCTCGGCCCGGACCATATCGCGGTCGCTACTGCTCATCTCCGCTACCCCCAGTGACATTAGTAAGGCTGTCTACTCACCACAATCGCCCGGCCAGGTAGCGGGCCGGCGTCCCGCACGGGTGCAGAACAGGTGCGGCAGTTACGCGTCCGTCAGCCACTGCAGGGCGCCGCCGAGATGACGGAGGAACGAGGGCTCGGAGAAGGACCGCGCGGCATGACCGAGCGCGGTGTAGAAGCAGCGGCCGCCGCCGTACTCATGACACCACGCGATGGGATGATCCGCGCCCATCGTGCCGCCGTCGTAGCTCGTCTCGTCGACGGTGAGCAGCACATGGACCTGGGGCCGCGGGCTGGCGCGGAAGTCGTACCACTCGTCGTGCCAGGTCCAGGCCGCGGGCAGGTGGCTGGTCGCCGGGTGGACGCGGTCCTCGACGGTCACCGTGGCCGCCTGCTCCGGCGGGTGCCTGCTGAACCGCGCGCCGGCGAGCCCGCCGAAGTAAGGCCAGTCGTACTCGGTGGTCGCCGCGCCGTGGATGCCGAGCCACGCGCCGCCTGCCGCCATGTACCCGCGCAGCGCGTCCCGGCCCGCGCCTGACAAGACGTCGCCGCTGGTGGACAGGAAGGTGACCGCCGCGTAGCGGGCGAGCCCGCCAGGCGTGAACGCCGCCGGGTCCTCCGTCGCGTCGACGGTCCAGCCGGCCTGGTCACCAAGCAGGCGCAGCGCCTGCACTCCGGCCGGGATGGAGTCGTGCCGGTAGCCGGTCGTACGCGAGTAGACGAGCAACCGCGGCATCCGGGTACTCGTGATCACCTGGCCTCCTCCATATTGACGTTATCCTGTGGCGCCAGATTGGCTAGAGCACATGACCGAGCCCGGCCCGGTGCCCTACTCGCGCCGCGCGCCGCGGCGGCCGGAGACGATGCTCGTCATGGGCGAGGGCACGCTGCGCACCCAGTTCGGCGCGGCGGAACTCGCCAGGCTCGCCGCGGTCGCGACGCTCGGCGACCCCCTGGCCGTCACCGAACTTGACTCACCGCCCGCCAGGGCCAGGCTCGGCGTGGTCGAGGTGCTCATCACCTCATGGGGCTGCCCGCCCCTCGACGACGACGTGCTGCGGCACGCGCCCCGGCTGCGCGCGGTGCTGCACGCGGCGGGGTCCGTGCGCGGGCACGTGGGCCAGCCGGTATTCGACCGCGGGATCCTGGTCACCACGGCCGCCGACGCCAACGCCGAGCCGGTCGCCAGGTACACCCTCGCGGCGACCTTGTGGGCGGTTAAGAAGGTGCCGTTCCTCGCGGCCGACGCGGCAAGCTACCGGGACGACTGGAGCTACCGGCGGCGGCGCGGCGAGCCCACCGGCACCTCGCCCGTCATCGTCCTCGTCGGGTTCTCCCGGGTCGGGCGCCGGGTGGCGCGGCTGCTCCAGCTGGCCGGCGCCGCCACGGTGCTCGTCGTGGATCCTTACGCGGACCCGTCGGCCGTCGCGGGCGCGGGTGCTCAGCTGGTCACCCTGGCCGACGCGCTGCCCCGCGCGGACGTGCTCAGCCTGCACGCTCCCGACCTGCCGTCGACCCGGCACATGATCGGCGCCGCCGAACTGGCGGCGCTGCCGGCCGGCGCCACGTTCATCAACACCGCGCGGGGGGCTCTCGTCGATCACGCGGCGCTTGAGCAGGCCTGCCGGGCCGGGCTGCACGCCATCCTCGACGTGACCGACCCCGAGCCGCTGCCGCGCACGTCGGTCCTTTACGAGCTGCCGAACGTCATGCTCAGCCCGCACGTGGCGGGGTCGCTCGGTGCGGAGACCAGGCTGATGACGGCAACCGCGCTCGACGAGCTTGAGCGGTACGCGGCGGGCCTGCCGCCAGTGGCCGCGGTGACCGCGCAATCACTGAAGCTGCAGGCCTGACGGAGGAGGCACCCATCGTTATGCTGCCCTTGTTCAGCCAGCAGCCCGCGGACCCGCGGCTCTCGCCGTACACCGGGTGGACGCGCGCGCACTGGGAGACGGTCGCCGACCAGCTGCTGCTTGCCGTGCGCCCGTACGCGCGGGGTGGCAACGCGCTGATCGGCCTGCCCGGCCCGGCCAGCCGCTCCGGTGCGTGGAGCGATGGCCTCGAGGGGTTCGCCCGCTCGTTCCTGCTCGCGGCGTTCCGGCTGGCGGGCGCGGGCGGCCGCGACCCCCACGGGCTGGCCGGCTGGTACGCGGCCGGCCTCGCGGCGGGCACCGACCCGGCCTCCCCGCAGCGCTGGCCGCGGCTGGACGAGGTCGGCCAGGCGAAGGTTGAGGCGGCAGCCATCGCGATAGCGCTGCATGAGACCAGGCCGTGGATATGGGACCGGCTGGACGACGGGGTGCGGGCGCGCGTGCTCGACTGGCTCGCCGCTCATCCCGGCACGTGGGTTCCCGACAACAACTGGGTCTGGTTCCGCGCCGTCGCCGCCGCGTTCTGCCGCTCGGCCGGCGGACCGTGGGACCAGGCGGACATCGAGCACGCGGTCGCGCGCACCGAGGACTGGTACGCCGGCGACGGCTGGTACACCGACGGCGGCACGCGGAACTTCGACCATTACAACGGCTGGGCGATGCACCTGTACCCGTTGTGGTACTGCCGCATCGCCGGCTCGCTTGCGGGCCCCGGTCTCGCGGAACGCTACCGGTCACGGCTGCGGCGGTACCTGCCGGACGCGGCGCACCTGGTCGGCGGCGACGGGGCGCCGCTGTTCCAAGGCCGCTCGCTGACCTACCGGTTCGCGGCGCTCGCACCGTTCTGGACGGGCGCGCTGTTCGGCGCGACCCCGCTGGCGCCCGGGCTGACCAGGCGGATCGCCAGCGGGATGCTGCGCTACTTCCTGTCCGCGGGCTGCCTGCGCGCGGACGGCACGCTTTCGATCGGCTGGCACGGGGAGTTCCTGCCGGTCCGGCAGATGTACTCGGGACCAGGCTCACCGTACTGGGCGGCGAAGGGCTTCGCGGGGCTGCTGCTGCCGGAAAGCGACCCGGTGTGGCAGTCCGCCGAGGAACCGCTGCCGGTGGAGCGCGGCGACTTCACCCGGGTCGCCAGGGCACCGGGCTGGGTGATCTCCGGCACGTCGGCCGACGGCATCATCCGGGTCGCCAACCACGGCACGGACCACGCAGCTGGCCCCGCGTCCAGCGAGCCAGGCGATGCGTACGACCCGTTCTACTGCCGGTGGGCATACGCCACGAGGACCGGCCCCGACCTCAGCGGCCCCGACCCCGGCGACGGTGTGGACTGCGGTGTCTCGCTGACCGACGCCGACGGCCGCCCGTCAAGCCGGCGGCCGCTGGCCCTTGTGCGCGTCTCCGGCCGGGCCGGCGTCTCCCGTCACCAGGCGCACTGGCCGTCAGGCGCCGGAGAGCCGGCCGCAGCGGGCCCGTGGCTGACCACGGCCAGCGTCGTGCGCGGCTGCTGGGAAGTCCGCCTGGTGCGCGTGGCGGCGGACGCCCCCGCAGGACCGTGGGACCTTCGGATCGGCGGGTGGCCGGTGGCCGCGGGCGAACCGCCCACCGCCCGGGAAGCGCCCGGCACCGCGCTGGTCCGCGCCGCGGACGGGCTGACCAGCTGCGTCATCGCGCTGCACGGCGCCGTGAACGCCGGCGTGCACCGTCCGGCGGCGCCGCACGCGTTCGGCCGGCACGCCGCGGTTCCCTTCCTGCGGTCCGCCGGCCCGGTCCGGCCGGGCGAGACGTACGCGGCGGCCGTGGCGCTGTCGGGCGATCCGGCCGGCCCTGGCGAGCCGCCCGGGCTGGCGACCGTGCCTGGCGCTGCGGGCGACCTGGCGGTGGTGGTCCGCTGGGCCGACGGCGAACAGGACCGGCTGACCTTGTGACTGATTTCCCGCGCCGGCAGGCGCTCTCCCGCACCCTCTGTGGGATTTCGTGTCTGCTGTGGCATTCTGTGCCCTCTACGCCACCGTGCCCTCAGTGTCGCCTGCGCCGCGCCGTCGTGCGCCCCGCTCGGCGCCGCCCGGGTGGCCCCGCCCTCTCGCCTGCTCGGTGCGGGCTCTCTGGCTGATCGCATCGGTGCAGCCCAAGGTGCCAACTAGCAAGCTATATCAGCAGGTGTCTAAATAGGAAAAATCTATCATCATTTCAATCAATGGCACATCAAGTGGTCTGCCAAGCAAACCACCATTTCAATCAATGGCATGCAGGGCGATCTACCAGCAAATTTTGAACATCATCGAACAATAAAATAATCATTACTGAAAAAAATACTTACCTACTGAGCTGTTACAAAGTTAGAATTGCCACGAATTCCTCCGAAAATGCCCACCTTTCCCGCCGTGCGGTGAGAACATTCCGTCGTCGTTAAACGATTCGAACGATGAGGAAGGTCATGTTCACTCGAGTGCGGCGAGTGTCATGCTGTGCCCTGGCTGTGGCGGCGGTCGCGCTGCTCGGCTCGTGCGGCAGTGGCAGCGGCGGGTCGGCGGGCTACTCCGGGCCGGCGATTGCCATCACCCTGGGCGCCTTGCCCGTCGTCGACGACGTGAGCGCGTACATCGCCCAGAAGGAAGGCATCTTCAAGCAGTACGGCCTGGACGTCAAGATCACACCAGTGCTGACCAGCGTGCTGGCCATCCCGATGATGAAGAAGGGCCAGATCGACATCCTCGGCGGCGGCAACTACGTCTCCTTCATCGAGGCATCGGCCAAGGACCCGGGCCAGCTGCCGTACCGGATCCTGGCGGAGGCGGCGACCTGCTCGCCGGGCTCGTTCGTCATCCTGACGCTCCCGTCCTCTGGCATTCAGACGCCGGCGCAGCTTGAGCACAAGACGATCGCCGTGAACCTGACGCAGAACATCCAGACGTTGATGATCAACTCGGTTCTCACCGCCGACGACGTGAAGGCATCGACGGTGAGCTACAAGGCCATCGCGTTCCCGAAGATGATCGCCGCGCTCGAGTCCCGCAAGGTCGACGCGATCAGCGCCGTCGAGCCGTTCGTCACGACGGCCGAGCAAAAGGCGGGCGCGGTCCCCATCGTCGACCAGTGCAGCGGTCCCGACAGCAACCTTCCGCTGTCCGGCTACATCGCCACCAGCGCGTGGGCGCAGCAGAACCCGGACGCCGTCCACCGCTTCCAGCAGGCGATGGCCCAGGCCCAGGAGATCGCCGACAGTGACCGCGCGGAGGTGGAGAAGACCCTGCTCACCTACGTCCCCGGACTAACGCCCGTGCAGGCCGCCACGATCACGCTTGAGCAATTCCCGACCTCGCTGGACAGCGTCCAGCTCAACCGGGTTTCCGACCTTATGGAAGAAGCCGGCCTGCCCCACGTCCAGGCAAGCGCGCTCATAAACGGGTGAGGAGGGTCGCCGCGAGCCGTACTTGAAAATTTCCCGCAAATAACAACGCGGCCAGGTCACAGCGCTCATCGCCGAGGGCGAGAGCGCTATCTGGCCGTCCCCCACCATAAAGGAGTGCCATGAAATTCGCATCCGAGTCGCGGGTGCTCGTCGTCGGCGCGGCCGCGGCGGCAATTCTCATCTCCGCGTGCAGCAGTTCAAGCAGCACCACCAGCGCTCAGAGCAGCACATCCGCTAGCGGCTCGCCCAGCGCCTCGGCAAGCAGTAGTCCCACCGCGATGACGAACATCGTCGTGGGGTCGCTGCCGGTGCTCGACACGGCCGGCTTGCAGGTCGCGATCAAGGAGGGTTTCTTCACGCAGGCCGGGCTGAACGTGACGGTCAAGTCCGTCGCGCAGAGCACGGTGGCGATCCCCGACCTGCTGCACGGCAGCATCGACGTGATCGGCGGCGGCAACTACGTGTCGTTCCTCGAGGCGCAGGCGCACGGAACGTTCCCGGTCGAGTTCCTGGCCCCGGCGGTTGACTGCACGACGAACAACTACGGCGTGGTGGCCATGCCGTCATCCGGCATCACCAAGGCGTCGGACCTGGCGGGCAAGACGATCGCCGTGAACCTGACGCAGAACATCCAGACGCTGACCACGAACGCGGTGCTGTCGGCCGACGGGGTGAGCGCGGGCTCGGTGAAGTACGTGCAGATCCCGTTCCCCAACATGGTCGCGGCGCTGACGTCCGGCAAGGTGAACGCGGTCAGCGCGGTCGAGCCGTTCCTCTCCGCCGCGCTGGCGGCGGGCGGCAAGCTCGTGACCTCGACCTGCACCGGGCCGACGGCGGACTTCCCGATGTCGGGCTACATCACCACGCAGACCTGGGCGGCGGCGCACCCGGCCGCGGCCAAGGCGTTCCAGACGGCGCTTGAGAAGGGCAACGCGTACGCCAACGCTAACCCGAGCGTGGTCCGCGCAGTGCTGCCCACCTACACCAAGATCTCCGCGACGGCGGCGGCCTCTGTGCCGCTCGGCACGTACCCTGGCACGCTCACCACGACCCCGCTGCAGCGCATCGTGACGCTGATGAAGGCCGGCGGGCTCAGCACGCCTGCTGACCTGTCGTCGCTGGTCCTGTCCTCCTAGACCAGATGGCTTCTGTTACTTCCGTAACGTCGACCGCCGCCGCCGGATCCTCCGGCGGCGGCGGTCGGCCGTCGTGGATCGGCCGGTGGGCGCGCGGCGCCGCCGGGATTGTCGTGTTCTTGCTACTGGCGGAGGCGGCGGGACGGCTGGGCATCATCAGCCGCTCGGCGCTGCCGCTGACTTCCTCGGTGCTGTGGCGGACCGTGCTGCTCGCGGGCAACGGCGGGTTCATCGCCGACACGGGGGCGACCGTCGAGGCATGGGCGGTCGGGCTGGCCATCACGGTGGCCGTGGGCGTTCCGCTCGGAGTGCTGCTCGGCAGCCTGCCCGGCGTGCGGGTGGCGACCAAGGCCATCGTCGAGTTCCTGCGGCCGATCCCGTCGGTGGCGTTGATCTTGCTGGTCAGCCTGCTGCTCGGGCCGGGGCTTCGGATGACGGCGACGCTGATCGTCTACGGTGCCATCTGGCCCGTGCTGTACAACACGATCGCGGGGATCGACGACGTCGACCCGGTGACGATGGAGACCCACCGGGCGTTCGGGTTCTCCCGGCTTCAGGCGGTGTGGATGGTGTCGCTGCCGTCCGCGGCGCCGTACATCGGGACCGGGATACGGCTCGCCTCGGCGGTCGCACTGATCCTCGACATCGCCACCGGCTACATCACCGGCGCGATCAACGGCCCGGGCATCGGCGCGTACATCTCGCAGGAGAGCGCCGGCTCGGACGACCTGACCGTCATCCTGGCGGCGACCGTCTGGGCGGGGTTCCTCGGCCTGGTCCTCGACCTGCTGCTGACCATGCTGCAGCGGAGGCTCCTGCGCTGGCACCACGTGCGCCTGGGGGAGACCGAATGAGCTGGAAGCGGCTGAGCTGGGCGTGGCGCTGGGTCGTCCTGGTCGCGGGCGTCGCCGCCTGGCAGCTATGGACCTCGGCGGCGCACAGTTCCTTCTTCCCGAAGCCGTCGGCGATCGTGGCCCGCATGTACCACCTGTGGTTCTCGGGACCTGCCACGCACGTGTTCCTGACGGCGGACGCGACCGGGAACATCCTGCCGAGCCTCGGGCGCGTCTTCGCCGGCCTGGCGATCGCCGTGGTCATCGGCGTGCCGCTGGGGATCGCGCTTGGCCGGTCCCCGGCCGTGACCGCTTACCTGAGCCCGCTGCTGCAGTTCGCCAGGGCGCTGCCCGTGGTGACGATGGCGCCCGTGTTCTTCGCGCTGTTCAAGCTCGGCACCCAGATGGAGGTCGCCACGATCGTGTTCGGCACGATCTGGCCGATCCTGCTGAACACGGTCGACGGGGCCGCGTCGGTCGACCCGGTGCAGTTGGAGACCGCGCGGGCCTTCCGGATGAGCCGGTGGCAGCGGGTGGCACGGCTCATCGTCCCCGCCACGCTGCCCAGGGCGTTCGCCGGGTTCCGGCTCAGCCTGTCGCTGTCGCTCATCCTGATGGTCTTCGCCGAGCTGGTGGGCAGCACCAACGGCATCGGGTACGAGATGAGCAACGCGACCAACTCCTTCGACATGACCTTGCTGTGGTCGACGATCGTCCTGCTCGGCATCCTCGGCTACCTGCTCAACGAACTGCTCGCCAGGACCGAACGGCTCGTCCTGTCCTGGCACACCCCCCACAGAGAACGGGAATGACGTGCTTGAGGTAACGGACCTGACCAGGACCTACGGACGCGGGCCCGGCGCGCACACCGCGGTCACCGGGGTCAGCCTCACGGTCGCGCAAGGCGAGCTGGTCAGCATCGTGGGGCCGTCGGGCTGCGGCAAGTCCACGCTGCTGCGCTGCATCGCCGGGCTGACCCCGCCCACCAGCGGGCGGGTCGTGCTGCGCGGCGTCCCCGTCCACGACGTACCGGACGGGCTCGCCGTGGTCTTCCAGGACTACGGCCGGTCCCTGTTCCCCTGGCTGTCCGTCAGGGACAACGTCGCGATGCCGCTGCGCCGCACCATCCGGAGCCGCGCCGTGCGCCGCAAGGCCGCCGACGCGGCCCTCGCCGCCGTCGGGCTGCCCGGCTCGGGGGACAAGTACCCCTGGCAGCTGTCCGGCGGCATGCAGCAGCGCACCGCCATCGCCCGCGCCCTGGCCTGCGATCCGGTGCTGCTGCTCATGGACGAGCCGTTCGGCTCGGTGGACGCCCAGACCAGGGAAGACCTCGAGGACCTCGTGCTGCGGGTGCGGCGCGAGCGAGACATCACGATCCTCGTTGTCACGCATGACATCGACGAGAGCGTTTACCTGGGCGACCGCGTCATCGTGCTGACTCCAGGGCCCGGCCGCGTCCGCGCGGACCTGCGAGTCGACCTCCCTGCGCCGAGAGACCAGATCGAGACCAAGGAACTGCCCGAGTTCGTCCACCTGCGCACCGAGGTCTCCCGGCTGGTCCGCAGCAGAGACGAGCCCGCGGCCGCCAACGGGACGGTCACCGCGGACGCGGACCCGCACGGTCGATAAGCGGCGGCGGATCGCCGGCCACCGCACGCGGTTCCCGTGCGCGTCAGTCAGCGCCGCGCTGAAGCTGCCACGCGGCCTCGACGGCGTCTTCAATGGCGCCAGCGTCGCCTCGGACGAGGTCGGCGACGACCATCATGTGCTTGGCGTACCGGGCCGGGACGCTGAAAGTCTCGGGGAACTGCCGCAACAGCTGGTCGCGATAATCGAAGTCGGCGCGGATCACCAGACAGGCCTCATCAAGCTGGCGGGCGACCAGACGGCCGTGGTAACGCCACTGGACCAATCCGCTGGCCATGGTGCGGCGCACGCCAGCCAGCGCCCCGGCCAGCCGGTCTACCTCGCCGATCTGCAGCATCGCGGGCTCCCATGCATGCCTGCGCTCACGACCCTCGGAAGGATCCTAGCCACACCGGGTTGAGGCTGCATTCGGGTTATCTCTACGGCCGCACTTGGTGATGATCCCGTCTGCCGGCGCCGGCTGGCGCACCGAGATGACCGCTTTGCATAGATGGCGACCACGCGCGGGCAGCTTTGCATAACTGGTGACCAAAATAAGGCAGAAATCGGACGGCCACATTGGTCGCCCGCTATGCAAAGAGCGTTTTCCGTGGTCGCCAGCTATGCAAAGCCAGCTCGTCCAAGGGACGGTCGCGCTGCCTTGAGAGGTTCCCGTGATTGCTGTTGCCAACGAGAGATGTGAGCGTCTCAACGGCCGAGAATCTCGCCGATGTATCTGCTTGTCACTTCGCCTCCTCTGTCCAAACAGGTACACATTCACGACGGCTAGCCGCGCTTACGGCAAACCGGGAGGGGGCACACACGATGGTGCCGATGAATACGGCATGGGGCGAAAACCCTGCGCTGACATACCGCAACATGCGAGCGATCACCGGGTACGTCGGGCTGACCTTGCCGGTGGTGCTGCTCATCGCCGGGGGCGTTGACGGGCACATCGAGTCATCGCTCAGCGCGTACTACTACACGAAGGTCGGCAACGTCTTCACCGGCGCGCTGTGCGTCATCGGGGTCTTCCTGCTGGCCTACCGCCTGACCGTGTGGGCGGTGGACAACATCGCCACGACGCTCGCCGGCGTCGCCGCCCTCGGCGTCGCGTTCTTCCACGCGGCTCCGCAGAATGCCACGCCGGGCCAGCTCCGGCTGGCCGACGTGCACCTCACCTGCGCTGCGGTCCTGTTCGTCCTCCTCGGCGCGATCTCGCTGTTCCTGTTCCCCCGTGACGTGCTGGCGAGCCAGCGCTGGCGGGCGAACTGCTACCGGGCCCTCGGCGCGCTGATCTGGCTGTCGATCGCCCTCATGCCGACGCTCAGCTGGCTGGTCAGCTCGTTCTACAACAACCATCACGTCTTCTTCATCCTGGAGACGGTCTGCGTGATGGCCTTCGCCGGGTCGTTCATCCTCAAGGGCCACGGCCAGCCAGGCGACCGGGAACTCGACAAGGCGGCAAGCACGCCGTCGCGCGCGGCGATAAGCCCGCGCCCGGCGCCAGCGGTGCCATCCGGGTCACGCTGACGCAGCCACGCTGACCCGGCGCTCGCTCAAGCGGGCGCCGGGTCAGACTTCGTCGTCGAGCAGCGAGAAGAGCGCCTGGTCGTGCAGCCCATCGTCTTCGAGTCCCGTACGGCGAAGCGTTCCTTCCCGCCGGAAGCCCGCCTTCTCCGCCACCCGCACCGACGCGACGTTGTCCGTGTTCGCCGTCAGCCAGGCCCGCTGCACGCCGCCTTCGGTGAGCGCCCACCTGGCGACCGCGCCGAGTGCCTCCGTCGCGTAGCCCTTGCCACGCTCGTCGGGGCGGACGCCGTAGCCGATCTCCACCGAGCGGACCTCCCAGTCGGCGTGGAACAGGCCAATTGACCCGACGATCTGGCCGGCCGCGCGGTCAAGCATCATCAGGTGCACGCCCGTTCCCTCCTGTCGCAGCCGGTGCGCACCGTCGGCGAGCCACCCGGCGACCTCGTCCGGGTCTGACGGCGCACCGGGCGGCAGCGCTTCGGGCGACCCGCAGTCGAGGAGCCCGCGCACCAGCCCGGCGTCGCCGGCGCCGTACTCGCGTAGCTCCAGCCGTGCGGAACGGATCACGGGAGAGGAGAAGGAGCTCATGGCAGCCAACCGTACCGCCGCCGCCTCAGCTCCGGGAGAGACGGACGAGCCGGCCGATCGCCGGAAAGACGGAGGCTTTTCCGCCGCCGGGTGCGCAGGTAGCGTTTGCGGTGTGGGAGAGATGACGTGGCTGGATGCCACCGCGCAGGCTGAGCTTGTCCGCCGTGGTGAGGTAAGTCCCAAGGAACTGGCGCAGGAGGCCATCGCCCGGATCGAGGCGGTCAACCCGAAGCTGGACGCCGTGATCAGGACACGGTTCGACGCGGCGCTCGCCGAGGCCGCGGGCGAGCTGCCCGACGGGCCGTTCCGCGGCGTCCCAACCCTGTTCAAGGACCTGGGCTGCACGGTGGAGGGCGAGGTCACCGCCTTCGGCGTCGGCCCGATGCGCGACGTGGCGATCCCGGTGACGTCTTACCTGGCGGCGCAGTTCCGCGCGGCCGGCTTCGTCCCGCTCGGCCGGACCAACGTGCCGGAGATGGGCACCACCGTGACCACCGAGCCGCGCAGCTTCCCCCCGGCGCGCAACCCGTGGGATCCCGATCACTCCACCGGCGGGTCGTCGGGCGGGTCGGCCGCCGCGGTGGCGTCGGGCATGGTGGCGGTGGCGCACGCCAACGACGGCGGCGGCTCCATCCGCATTCCGGCCAGCGAGTGCGGCCTGGTGGGACTCAAGCCGACCCGCGGGCGGGTGAGCCAGGGACCGCTCACCGGGGAGGCGTGGGCCGGCAGCACGATTGACGGGGCGGTCGCGCGCAGCGTCCGCGACGCGGCCGGCGTCCTCGACGTGATCAGCGCGCCCATGCCAGGCGATCCCTACTGGGCACCGCCGCTCCCGCGCCCGCTGGCGCAGGAGGTCGGCGCGGACCCGGGCCGGCTGCGCATCGGGATGCTCGACCACGCGGACGGGGAAGGCTACCTCGACGACCCGGAGTGCCGCGCCGCGGTCGCCAAGACGGCGACGCTACTGGAGTCGCTCGGCCACCACCTCGACCAGTCCGCTCCCGCGGCCATGTTCGACAGTGAGTTCCTCCGCAATTTCGTCGCGATCATCGCCGCCGACACCGAGGCGACCTTCCAGGCCTTCGAGATGCTGCTCGGCCGCCGGATCGGTGACGACGAGATCGAGCCGCGCAACGCCGCCTACCGGCGCGGGGGCCAGGAGCTCGGCGCGGTGCCCTACCTGCAGGCCCGGGCCTGGCTCGGCATGTGGTCGCGCCGGATGGCGGACTGGTGGACCGGTCATGACCTGCTGCTGACGCCCACCGTCGCCGCCCCGCCGCCCCGCCTTGGCTGGTTCACCGGCGACGGCCCCGAGCAGGAGGACTCGCACATCATCAGCTTCATGCCGTACACGGCGCAGTTCAACATGACCGGCCAGCCGGCGGTCAGCCTCCCGTTGCACTGGACAGCGGGCGGCCTCCCGGTCGGTGTGCAGCTCGTCGCACCCTACGGGCGCGAGGACATGCTCATCCGCGTCGCGAGCCAGCTCGAGCAGGCCGCACCGTGGAGCGGCCGGCGCCCGCAGGTCCACGCGTAACGCCGGGCGTTACCCCGTGCCGGTGACCCGGCCGCGGACCGCCAGCCGGGCCGGCGGCCACGGTCAGCGGCTAGCCGCCGGCCGGCCCCGCCGTCCTTACCGGGTTCCTTCATTATGCCGGTTGACCTGCGCGTTCTTCCCGTCAGCCGCTACGCTGATCGCGCTGCGCACCGGCAGCGGCCGCAGCTCGATGATGGCGCGCCCTCTAGGACCGACGCGGCCGCGCGTTTACAATCGGTCGGTACCTACGTAATTAGGCCGTTCTGCACCGGTTTGTCACACGGGCCCCTGAGGGCGCACCAGCCGACCGGACCAGGGCCGGCGGCGGAGAGGGACCCCGTGGCATGAGGCTCGGCTGGATGAGGACCGGCGCGATGGCCGCCGCAGTCGCGACGTTCCTGGTAAGCGGCTGTTCCGCGGCGCCGGCCGGTGACCCGCGGCCCGCCGCCAGCGGCTCGGCGAGCTACTGGGACCGCTCCCGGCTCGTCAACGCGCGGCCGCTGCGGGCCGGGGTCCACGCCGCCCCGCTGGCCGGCCAGTCGCCGGCCGCGCATACCGATTCCGCGCCGGCCGCGCTGCGGGTCGGTGCGCTGTTCGAGCATGACGCGAGCGGCGGGCACTTCTGCACGGCGAGCGTGGTCGCTAGCCCCGGCGGGGACCTGCTGATCACCGCCGCGCACTGCATCAGCAACGGCGACGGCAGCGGCTACAAGAGCGACATCGTCTTCATCCCGGACTATCACGACGGCGCTACGCCGTACGGCATCTGGACGCCGGCGCGACTGCTCGTCGCGCCCCAGTGGGCGAACTCCGCCGATCCGGCCTTCGACGTCGGCTTCATCGTCCTGCAGCCGCACGACGGCGAGAACATCCAGCAGGTGCTCGGCGCTAACCAGCTCGGCTACGACACCGGGTACCAGTACCGGGTGCGCGTCACCGGGTACCCGAGCAGCGCCGACGCCCCCATTACCTGCGTCAACTGGACGTCCATGGAGAGCGCAACCCAGCTGGAGTTCGACTGCGACGGGTACACCGGCGGCACGAGCGGCAGCCCGTGGGTGACCGGCTTCGACCCGCAGACGCGGACCGGCACGATCGTGGGCGTGATCGGCGGCTACCAGGAGGGCGGCGACTCCCCGTCCGTCTCCTACAGCCCCTATTTCGGTAGCGGCATCTATCAGCTCTACGAGCAGGCCATCGGCCAGGGCTGAGCCCGGCCGGGGCTCGTGACCGGCTCGCACGATCCCTGGGGCTGCGGCTTCACCGGGTTCACCGGGAAGACGGGCAGCGTGATGGTGCCGGCGGCCGGGGTCCGGACCGGGAACAAGACCCGCAGGTCCGGCGACGCCAGCTGCTGCCACATCCAGGCCAGCGCGGTCGGCAGGGCGGCCTGCCAGGCGTTGCCGGTATCTCCCGCGTTGAGCTTGGTGAAGGGGACCTGCTCGATGCGGTTAAGCGCGGCCGTGAACATGGTCGCCGGCTGGAAGTCGGACACGTCGCTCGTCCCGGCCGCGACCCAGAAGGCCGGCAGGGGCCCGCTGCCGCCCGGCTTGAGCCGCTCCGCGAGGTACAGCGGGCTGTTGGCGGTTTCCAAGGACACGTTGTCGTTCAGCGCGCCGGCCGCCGGGCCGTCGGCGGCCCGGAAGTAGCCCTCGATGACAGCGGCGGCGCCGAACGAGCCGGGATGGCGCAGCGCGAGGTTGGCCGCGCAGTAACCGCCCGAGGAGTAGCCGCTCATGCCCCACTCGTAGGGATCCTGGCTAACCCGGTAGTGGGCGAGCATGTCGGCGCGCACGTCCTGGGTGAGGTAGGTGTCGTCGTTGACGTCTGGCCCGTTGACGCAGTCCTGGTAGTCGTGGCCGGAGCCGTTGATGGACGGCATCACCAGCACCATGGGCCCGATGATGTGCCTGGCGATCAGCGTGTCCGCGAGCCGGTTGATCTGCAGCACGTTGTTCCAGGTCAGTGGTGAGCCAGGGGTGCCGTGGAAGAGCTCGACGACCGGGAACCTGACGTGCGCGTAGCGGGCCTGGCCGTACTGCGGCGGCAGGTACACCAG
>CAZORE010000167.1:0-10567 GCA_964581815.1 uncultured Streptosporangiaceae bacterium
CGGCTGTTCGGCGAGCTCGACGGCGGTCCGAGCCTGCGCGGCGTACGGGAGCGGGTGCTCGCCGGCGACCGCGCCGGCGCGGCGGACCTGGTGCCGCAGCAGGCGGCCGACGGGTTCGTGGCCCGCGGCGGCCCGGACGAGTGCCTCGCCCGGGCCGGCCAGTACCTGGCGGCGGGCGTGGACCTGCCGGTCCTGTTCCCGATGCCCGTTGGCGGCGACTGGGGATTCGAGAAGACGATCGCCGCGCTGGGCGGCGCGGGAATAGGAGCACCGCAATGAGCGAGCTTAGATGCGAATCAGTAAGCACTGCGCGTCCGCGCATGCGGACTCCGAGCGTCAGCGAGGTGGCCGTGTGAGCGAGGAACTCGTCGTGGCTTTCTTCGCCGCCCTGGAGGCCGGCGACATCGAGACGCTGCGCGAGATCTACGCGCCGGACGCCGTCATCTGGCACAACGACGACCTGGTCGAGCAGCCCGTCGAGGAGAACCTCAAGGTCCTCGCGGGCCTGCACCGCGTGGTGTCCGGGCTGCGCTACGACGTCACCCGGCGGGTACCCGCGCCCGACGGCGTGCTGCAGCAGCACGTGCTGCGCGGCACGCTGCCGAACGGCGCCGCCGTGGAACTGCACGCCGCGATGTACCTGCAGGTACGCGACGGGCGCATCACCCGCATCGAGGAGTACCTGGACTCAGGCAAGCGGGCGACGATCAAGGCCGCCCGCGAGGCGGCGGCAGGCGAAGGATAAACCGGCCAGAGAATGACTCAAATGAAAATTTCGGCAATTCGAAATATTTCGGCAACGAAATCATAAGAGCGTCAGGACCGAAAGAGCAGTTTATTTGAATCGAAAAAGTTTAGAAACACTTGCCGACGGTCACCTGTTGTCCTTCAATCATTGTTAGTTATCGCAAATCACCGATAACTTTCGATGATGAGGAGGGCCATAAAGATGTGGCGATCCCGCTCGGCTCCCGACGCGACCACGCCGCCTGGCGGCGCGTCACGGCGCCGGATGTTTGCAATCGGAGCCTCGGCCGCGGTGGTGGCCGCCATGGCGCCGCTGGCGATCGGAGGCACCGCCCAGGCGGCGCTGGCGCCAGGTACCCCGCTGAAGACGCTCGCCCAGGCCGCGGGCGGCCGGTACTTCGGCAGTGACATGACCGCAGACCTGCTGTCCAACTCGACGGTGACCCAGCTTCAGGCCCAGCAGTTCAGCATGCTCACGCCGGGCAACGAGATGAAGTGGGACACCACCGAGCCGTCCAACGGCACGTTCAACTTCAGCCCGGGCGACCAGATCGTCAACTATGCCACGTCGAACAGCGAGCGGGTGCGCTGTCACAACCTGGTCTGGCACAGCCAGCTCCCGTCCTGGGTGAGCAGCCTGCCGTCCAATCAGGTGCAGGCGGCTATGGAGACCCACATCACCACCGAGGCCACTCACTTCAAGGGCAAGTGCTACGCGTGGGACGTAGTGAACGAGCCGTTCAACGATGATGCCACTGCCACCCCCCGCGCGGATGTCTTCTTCAACGCGATGGGCATCGGCTACATCGCCGACGCGCTGCGGACCGCGCACGCCGCCGACCCGAACGCGAAGCTCTACCTGAACGACTACAACATCGAGGGCGAGAACGCCAAGAGCAACGCCATGTTCAGCCTCGCCCAGTCGCTGCTCGCGCAGGGCGTGCCGCTGAACGGCATCGGCTTCGAGAGCCACTTCGTCCTCGGCGGGATCCCGAGCGACATGCAGGCGAACATGCAGCGGTTCGCCAACCTCGGCCTGGATGTCGCGGTCACCGAGCTTGACGACCGCATCACGCTCCCGGCCAGCAGCGCCAACCTCACCCAGCAGGCCAGCGAGTTCTCCGCCGTGGTCAAGGACTGCCTGAACGTCTCCCGCTGCGTCGGCGTGACCCAGTGGGCCGTCGGCGACGCCGACTCCTGGGTCCCTGGCGCGTTCTCTGGCCAGGGCGCCGCGACCATGTTCGACCAGAACTACAACCCTAAGCCCGCCTTCACCTCCGTCCAGAGCACGCTCGCCGCCGCGGGCGGTGGTGGCGGCGGCGGGAACACCGTGACGGTGACCAACCCGGGCACGCGGACCGGGACCGTCGGCACCGCCGCCAGTCTCCAGATCCAGGCCACCGACTCGGCCTCCGGGCAGACGCTGTCCTACTCGGCGGCCGGCCTGCCCGCCGGGCTGGCGATCAACGCCTCCACCGGCCTGATCTCCGGCACGCCCACCGCGTCGGGCAACAACACCGCCACCGTGACCGTCAAGGACACGACGGGCGCCACTGGCTCCGCCAGTTTCGCCTGGAACATCAGCGGCAGCGGCGGCGGGGGCACCTGCCACGTCACCTACACCAAGAACAGTGAATGGGCCGGCGGCTTCACCGCCCAGGTAGCCATCCAGAACACCGGCACGACCACGATCAACGGATGGTCGCTGACCTTCACCTTCCCGGGCGACCAGAAGATCACCAGCAACTTCAACGGCGGCTTCTCCCAGACCGGCGAGAAAGCGACGCTCACCAACGCCAGCTACAACGGCACCATCGCGGCGGGCGCCAGCATCACGGACGGCTTCCAGGGCACCTGGACGAGCAACGACACCAACCCGGCCAGCTTCTCCGTCAACGGCACCACGTGCGGCTAAGTCAGTGAGGACTTAACCGCGGCCCGTCCCGCTGGCGGCGGGCACCAGCCGCCGCCAGCGGGGCGTTCAACGCCACCGATGTC
Organism: uncultured Streptosporangiaceae bacterium; assembly: GCA_964581815.1. Taxonomy (GTDB): domain Bacteria; phylum Actinomycetota; class Actinomycetes; order Streptosporangiales; family Streptosporangiaceae; genus Trebonia. The sequence goes on from CAZORE010000167.1 coordinate 2,746, forward strand.
CATCCGACGTCGGTCAAGCATCTTTTCGGTCCTCGCTAAATCCAGGCTGATAGCTTCCTGAATGTGTACAGACCGGCAGAGATCGGCTACGACTCCCCGCCGCCCGGCCAGAGCCGCACGCGGCCGGCCAGGCTAGCGCGCCGCCTCATCCTCGCGCTCGTCGTGGGATTCCTCGCGGGTGCGGCGATCATGCTTCAGGTCAAGGGCTGGGGGACGCTCATCAGCGAGGCGGGCGGCTCCTGCGGCACGAGCAGTCAGGGCGTTTCCTACGGCGCGTGCCCGCGTGGCATCGCCCCGGCGCTCGTGACCTCGTTCATCATCGGGCTCCCGTCCGTGCCCGCGGCCATCGCGCTGCTGTTCAGGAAGGGCTGGACCCGGCGCGGTTTCGTGGCCGTCGGCATGGCTGGCGGTCTGTTCGCCGGGCAGTCGCTCTTCGGCATCTGGCACGGCACGGACCTGGCCGTCGCCTGGACCGCGCCCCACGACGGGTCGTCTCAGCTCACCACCGTCGCGGCCTGGGCCAGCGGGGAGTCCCTGATCCGGGTGCGGGCCGATGAGGCCGTCAGCTACGACGCCGCGACCGGCGCTCAGCGATGGACGCTCACGGTGCCTGGGACAGACGTGGCGTGCGGCGTGAGCGGGACGAGCTCGAGCAGCGCCATCGGGCTCATCGCCTACGGCCAGGACTCGACGAGCTGCGATCACGTGATGGCCGTCAACCTCGCCACCGGCCGCATGATCTGGTCGCACCCGGTGCAGAATCCCTACCGCGGTAACGCCCCCACCGGCGCGCTCGCCATCGCGCAGGACACGGCGGTCGTGCTGACCGACGACGGGATCGCGGGGGTGAGCGCCGCGGCGGGCGCGCAGCGGTGGACCGCCGTGCCGCCGGCCAACTGCAGCTTCCAGCAACTCGCGGCGTCCGGGGCCAGCCTCGTTGCGCTGGCCGCCTGCAATGGCAGCTTCGTCATCGTGAGCATCGACCCCTCGACCGGCAAGGCCGCCTGGCAGCACCACGTCACCGAGCCGTCCGACAGCTACCAGTTCCAGATCCTGTCGGCGAGCCCGGTGGTGATCAACGATGACCTGACCGGCCCGCGCGGCACGTCCACGGTCCGGGTGTTCGGCCTTGACGGCGCTGTGACCTCAACCTTCAGCGTCGCGGGCATCCCGCTGGGCGGCGGGACGGTGGCACTCAACACCGCGTCGACCGACGGCTTCGGCGTCCCGGTGGTGGTGACCGACGGCATGCTGGCCGGCGTGACGGAAGTCAACGGCCCAGGGGACGCGATCGTGGGTTACCGGCTGGCCGACGGCACGCGACAGTGGCTTGTGCGCACCCCTGACGAGGTGCATGACGTGGCGCTGAGCGGCGGCGAGCTTGTCTTCGTCGACGAGTCCGACCCGGCGTACTCGCTGGAGGAAGTCGGCGTAGCGACGGGCGCGCAGCGCTCGCTCGGCTACTTCACCCGGGGGATACTCCAGACCGACGAGTCCGGCCTGTACGCGTTCAGCGGGGACTGCCTCGTCGTCAACTCGAACGGCAGCAGCTTCAGCCAGCCGCCGGTCGCGGCCATCAAGGCCCAGGCGGTTCCCGCCCAGGCGTAGGCGGGGCCAGCGCCGCGAACTCGCCGTCGCAGTGGACGAGCGGCCGGGCGGTCCCGGCCGCGGCGTGCCATGACGCGACCACATGACCGGCAGTCGCAATGAGACGATGAAGGTGCTGCGGGCAATCCCGTGCGGCCGCAGGACCGTATAAAAGAAACGTAGAACTTCTGATGTTCCGGGGCCTGGCTGTCAGCGGGAGGTAGTCGGGTGACGCTAGTCCTCATCGGCCTGGTCGGCGGGATCATCACGGGCGTGTCCCCGTGCGTGCTGCCGGTGCTTCCCGTCGTGCTGCTCGGCGGCGGCAGTGCGGAGCCCGACGCGCAGTACGCGCGCCGCAGGCCGTACCTGGTCGTCCTCGGGCTGATGCTGAGCTTCGCGGTGTTCACGCTGTTCGGCACCCTCATCCTGGCCAGCCTGCACCTGCCGGACGACGCCGTCCGGTGGGCCGGCCTCGCGCTGCTCGTGCTGGTCGGGCTCGGGCTGCTCGTGCCGCCGCTCGGGCACCTGCTTGAGCGGCCCTTCTACCGCTTCCCGCAGCGCGTCAGCGGTACCGGCGGCAGCGGCTTCGCGCTCGGGCTCGCGCTCGGCGCGGTGTTCGTGCCGTGCGCGGGGCCGGTGCTCGCCGCCATCACCGTGGCGGGCGCGACCGATCACATCGGCTGGCGGACGATCGGCCTCACCCTGGGCTTCGCGGTCGGCACCGCGATCCCGCTGCTCGCCTTCGCCCTCGCGGGCCGCGGCATGGCCACCCGGATCGGCGCGTTCCGGCGTCACCAAGGCGCCTTCCGCGCGGTCAGCGGCGTGGTGATGATCGTCCTCGCGGTCGCGCTGACGTTCAACATCTCCGACATCATCCAGCGTGACATACCGAACTACACGTCGGCGGCGGGCAACTCCCTGGAGAAGGGCGCCGCGGCGCCCGCGGCCGTCGGCGTGTCGCTGCAGGACTGCCAGACGGCGGCCCTGTCCGGGGTGCTCGGGTCAGGGTTTGAGCAGTGCGGCGCCGCGCCCGCCTTCAGCGGCATACAGCAGTGGCTGAACACCCCCGGCGGGCAGCCGGAGAGCATGACCGCGCTGCGTGGCAAGGTGGCCCTCGTCGACTTCTGGGCCTACTCCTGCATCAACTGCCAGCGCGAGTTGCCGCACGTCGAGGCGTGGTACAAGGACTACGCCGCCGACGGGTTCACGGTGATCGGGGTGCACACGCCCGAGTACGCCTTCGAGCACGTGCCGTCCAACGTCGCGGCGGGCACGCGCCGGATCGGCCTCACCTTCCCCGTCGCGCTCGACAACTCTTACGACACGTGGAACGCCTACGACAACCAGTCATGGCCGGCGGCCTACCTGATCGACGCAAGCGGGCAGATCCGGCACATCTCCATCGGCGAGGGCGATTACCCCGGCGAGGAGCAGCTCATCAGGCAGCTGCTGACGGCCGCGCACCCCGGGATCACCCTGCCGAAGGCGACCGGCCTCCCCGACACCACGCCCACCGACCAGGACCAGTCGCCGGAGACCTACCTCGGATCCGAGCGCGTGCAGTACTACGGCGGCGGCGCCAGCTACGCGACCGGCCAGTTCACGGCGCCCGCCGCGCTTCCCGCCGGCTCCTTCGGCCTGTCCGGCGGCTGGACGATCGGCCAGGAGGCGATCACCGCGGGCCAGGGCGCCGGGATCGAGCTGGCCTACCACGCCTCCTACGTCTACCTCGACGTCGGCGGCACCGGCACGCTGACCGTCACCGCCGACGGCACGGGCGGTGCGGGCGGGGCGGGCGGGGCGGGCGGGACAAGAAAGGTCATCCCGGTCTCCGGTGCCCCCGACATCTACACCGTGGCCAGCCAGCCGAGCCCGCGGGACGGCACGGTGAGCATCAAGCTGTCGCCGGGCCTGACGGCCTACTCGTTCACCTTCGGCTGACTCTCCACCAGGACCTGAGCCAGGCAGCGTCCCACCCTGACGACGAGCGGCGGGCAGCGGGCAGCGGCGCACGGAAAGCAAGCTCAGCCGCACGGCGCGGCAGGCCATCGGCAGGTCATCAACTCAACTGCGTTTCAGCAGGTCACCGTAGGTATCACGAAGGTGATGCCTGGCATATCGAGCAAGTATTTCCGCATTCGACGCCGCGCTCTTAGTGTCTGCGGCATGACTTCCGCCCCGTACGCGCCCGGCGCCTTCCGCCGCCCGGCCGCCGCCCCCCTTCCGGGAGGAGACGGTAACGACCGCAGGCACGTGGTGGACATCGTGATGGCGGAGCGGGCCGCCATACCCCAGGAAGCCACCCGATGACCGAGTCCCTGATCACCCACCTGCGCCACGTCGACCTGGCGGTCCCCGACTTCGAGCGCCAGCTCGCCTTCTACACGCGCACCTGGGGCCTGACCACGGTCGCCAGCGACCGGGACATCGCCTTCCTCGCCGCCGAGGGCTCGCCTGAGCGTTACGTCATCCGGCTGCGCAAGGACCCGGCCAAGCGACTCGACCTGGTCTCCTTCGGCACGGCGAGTGCCGCGGACGTGGACGACCTGGCCGGGCAGCTCATCCGCAAGGGCATCACGCTCGCCGCCGAGCCCGGCCGCCTCCGCACCGAGGGCGGCGGCTACGGGCTGCGCTTCTTCGACGTCGACGGGCGCACGGTCGAGGTCAGCGCGGACGTGGCGACCCGGGCGCACCGCAAGATCGAGGAGCAGGAATCGGTCCCGGTCCGCCTGTCCCACGTGGTACTCAACGCCACCGACCCGGACGCGACCGCCCGCTGGTACACCGACACGCTGGGCTTCCGGCTATCGGACACCCTCGCCGGCGCCGAGCTGGGCACCGTGATGAACTTCATGCGCTGCAACCCCAGGCACCACTCGGTGGCCTTCGCCCGCGGTCCGCACGTCTCGCTGCACCACGTCTCGTTCGAGCTGCGCGGCATCGACGAATTCATGCGCGGCACCGGGCGCGTGCTCCGCTCAGGCACCCGCATGGTCTGGGGCCCCGGCCGTCACCTGGCCGGCGCCAACACCTTCGCCTACTTCCTCGACCCGAGCAGCAACACCATCGAGTACACCACCGAGCTCGCCGAGCTCGACGAGGACGCCTGGCACCCGCACGTCTACGACATGCACGACGAGCAGGTGCAGGACCAGTGGGGCACGGCGAACCCGATGAACGAACTGGTCGCCAAGGAGTCATTCAACGATCCGGACCCGGGGCTGTTCACCGCCCCGCCGGTCTGAGCCCTCAAGAGAAGAAATTCACAAGCTATCCAGAACGGGTGCGGCTATCCCTCAGGTCCACCCGGACACCCATGCCCGGGGCGGGCTCGGCCTCCTCGTGCCCGCCCCGGGCATGCCACATACCGCGACAAATCACGTAAAACACGCCGCCGTTCGGCGATACTCAACCTCACCCGAAACAAACGTTAGCAACCGCAACAACAGTGTCGAAGGAGACCTTTATGAGAGCTGTGCAGACGGGTGGCTTCGCCGCCCTCGCCCTCGCCGCGGGCCTCGGCCTGGCGGCCTGCTCATCGGGCTCGTCCAGCTCTTCGAGCTCGGCGCCCACGTCGAGCGCCGCCGGCGGCTCCGCCAGCGCCGCGAGCTCGGCGGCCGCGAGCTCCACGGCCGGCTCGTCAAGCACGGGCGCGGCCGCGTGCGGCACCATCCCGACCTCGCTGCCGTCCGACCCGGACGGAGTGCTCGCCGCGCTGCCGGCCAGCGTCCGCAGCCTGTACAACGGGTACCCGGTGCCGGTGTACAAGAGCGCGTTCGCCAGCTGGAAGCCCAAGGACGCGTCGAACAAGACGATCGGCTTCCTGCTGTCGGAGACCAACAACGGCTACCAGCTGGCGCTGCAGTCGATCCTGTCCGGCATGCTCAAGTCCGCCGGGTACACCGTGGACCAGGTGACCTCCTCCGACCAGGTGACCGACCAGGTCGCCGACTTCAACCAGATGGTGGAGAAGAAGGTCGCGGCCATCATCTACGAGCCGCTGTCCTCAAGCGCGTTCACCACCGCGGTCGCCAACGCGCAGGCGGCGGGCATCCCGTCGATCTCCGTGCTCAACTCGGTCGCCTCCGCCGACACGATCTCGGTCGGCGCCAACGACTGGCTGCAGGGCGCCATGATGGCCGCCCAGGTCGCCACGGACATCGGCGGCAGCGGCAAGGTCCTCGACGTGCACGGCATCTCCGGCGTGGCGATCGACACCGCTACCTACGCGGGCGTGAAGGCCGTCTTCGCGCAGTGCTCAGGCATCAGCACCGACGACACGATCTACACCCAGTTCGCCGACTCCACGGCCAAGAGCGAGGTGCAGACCTACCTGGAGACCCACCCGCAGAAGATCGCCGCCGCGATCACCTCCGGGTCCGGCGCGACCGGCGTGATGGAGGGCTTCCAGGCGGCGGGCAAGGCCACACCGGAGATCGCCAACGACTCCATGGAGGACGGCGAGATCGCCTACTGGAACCAGAACAAGGCGACCTTCAAAGGCGTCGGCATCACCACCACCCCGCCGCAGCTCGCCTCGGCCACCCTCACGGTGCTGCAGGCGCTGATGCAGGGCAAGGGCGTCAACGTTTCCGCGGTCGTGCTGAACACCCCGCTGGTGACCAACGCTGACGTCGCCCAGTGGTACACGTCCGACATGACCACCTCCTCGACCGGAAACGCCGGCGGCCCTGCGAGCCTCAACGTGCTCCCGGCCGACGAGCTGTCCGCCGTCCTCGGTTAACCGGCCTATGACGCAGTCACCCGTGCTGCTGCGGATCGAGCAGGTGACCAAGGCCTTCGGCCCCACCGTCGCGCTGCGCGACTGCTCGCTCGAGCTGCGCGCGGGCGAAGTCCACGCGCTGATGGGGGAGAACGGCTCGGGCAAGTCCACCCTGGTGAAGATCCTTTCCGGGGTGCACAGGCCCGATTCCGGCCGGGTGCTGACCGGGCAGTCACCGCCGCGCGCGGCCAGCCCGCGCGCGGCGGCGGCGGCCGGGGTCAGCACGGTGTTCCAGGAAGTGCTGTCCGTGCCTGGCCAGTCGGTCCTCGACAACCTCTGGCTGGGTACGGACGGGATGCTGCGTCGCGCCAAAGCCGGCACCGCGGGCCCTGGCGCGTCGTCTGGTGACCGGCGGGACCGGGCGCGTTCCGTGCTCGCCGAGCTGCTCGGTGAGGGCTCGGACGGGCTGCTTGCCACCCCGGCCGGCACGTTGTCGCTGAGCCAGCGTCAGGCCGTGGCCATCGGCCGGGCGCTGCTGCGCATCCCCAAGGTGCTCATACTCGACGAGGCGACCTCGGCACTTGACGTCGCCACCCGGATGAGGCTGTTCACGGTGGTCCGGCGGCTGACCGCGGCCGGCGCCGCGGTGCTGTTCATCTCGCACCGGATGGACGAGGTCAGCGAGATCGCCGACCGGGTCACCGTGCTCCGTTCCGGCGAGTCGGTGGCCACCCTGGACCGTGACCAGGCGACCCTCGGCCGGCTCGTCTCGCTGATGACCGGCGGCGAGCACCTCGTCCAGGACGAGGCGCGCGCCGCCGCCACGGCGGGGGAGGTCGTGCTCACCCGCGACCACGGCCTGACGTTGCGCGCCGGGGAGATCGTCGGCCTGGCCGGGCTGGAGGGCCAGGGCCAGGACGAGTACCTCAAGGGCTTGCGCTTCTCGGCCGGCCAGGGCCGCGCCGCCGTCAAGGTCGCCTACGTGGCCAGGGACCGGCGCGAGGAGTCGATCTTCCCGCCGCTGTCGGTCCGGGAGAACTTCACCGCCGCGACCCTGGCGCGTGACGCACGCGGCGGCCTGATCTCCGCGCGGGCCGCCGCCGCCCGGTTCGCCGGCTACGCCAGCCAGCTCAAGATCCGGCTCGGCCGCGACACCGACGCGATCACCACGCTGTCCGGCGGCAACCAGCAGAAGGTGGTCATCGCCCGGGCGCTGGCGTCCGACCCCCAGGTGCTACTGCTCAACGACCCCACCCGGGGCGTCGATATCGGGGCCAAACGCGACATCTACGCGCTGCTTCGCGGGCTCGCCGCCTCCGGAATGGCCATCGTCATGCTGTCTACCGAGGTCGATGAGCACCTTGAGCTGATGGACCGGGTGCTCGTCTTCCGTGACGGCGCGCCCGCCGCCGAGCTTGACCGGGCCGACCTGTCCCGCGCCGCGATCGTCCGCGAGTTCTTTGGCCCGGTGTCAGCTAGCACCGTGTCAGCTAGCACCGTGTCAGCTAGCAC
>CAZORE010000167.1:10667-12944 GCA_964581815.1 uncultured Streptosporangiaceae bacterium
GTGTCAGCTAGCACCGTGTCAGCTAGCACCGTGTCAGCTAGCACTGTTACGTCAGCGGGTACTGATACACCGGGGGCTGAGACGCCTGGCGACCAGGACGCTGCGCCGTCCGCCGGCGCCGGCGCCGCCACCGCCCCGGCCGTGACCGGGGCGGCCATGGCCGGGGCGGCCGGCGGGACAGCGGGCCGCGCTCGCCGTGACCGCGCATGGGAGCTGCCCGCCCTGCTCGCCGTGGCGCTGCTCATCGCGAACTTCATCGCGCAGCACTCGCTGCTGTCCTGGTCGGCGTGGCCGGTCACCTTCGCTGAGCTCGCCACCCCGGCGCTGCTCGCCATGGCCTCGACCCCCGCGATCCTCGGCGGCGGCATCGACATCTCCATCGCGCCGTTGTTCACCCTGGTCAGCGTGGTGATCGAGGTGATGCTGCTCGGCCACGGCGTCACCAGCGCGTTCGTGGTCATCCCGGCCGCGGTCGCGGCGGGCGCGGCGGTCGGCGCGGTTAACGGGGTCCTGGTGAACTACGGCCGCTACCAGGCCGTGGTCGCCACCTTGTGCATGAACTTCATCCTGTCCGGCTTCGCGCTCGGCTACGCGCCCTCTCCGGTGTCCGGCACCGCGGGCTGGCTCACCTCGCTCGGCTCCACCTGGGCCGGGCTGCCCGGCGGGCTCATCCTGATCGCCGTGCCGCTGCTCGCCTGGTGGGGGCTGAGCCGCACCCCGTTCGTCAAGACGCTGCTCGCCGTCGGCGGCAGCGAGACCACCGCCTACACCGCCGGGGTAAACGTCGCCGGGGTGCGGACCCTCGCGTACACCGTCGGCGGTGCGATCGCGGGCCTGGCGGGCGTCGCCATCGTCGCGCAACTGCACCAGGCCGAGGCCGACGCGGGCTTTGTCACCCCGTTCATCCTGCTCGCGCTCGCCGCGGTGGCCCTCGGCGGCACCTCGATGACCGGCGGGCGGGGCAGCCTGCTCGGCGCGCTGCTCGGCGCCGCGGTCATCTTCCTCATCGAGAACCTGCTCGGCGCCCTCGGCCTGTCCTCGTTCTGGTCCCAGGCCGTGTACGGCGCCACGCTCATCGTCGCCGTGGTGTTCGCCGCGCTGAGCCTGTCCCGCGCCCGCGCCGCCCGCGCCACGGGATCCACCGCCCGCCGCGCCGCCAGCGCCACTGCCCGGGATAACAGCAACAAGCGCGATAGCGCAACCGAACCTGAGGGCAAGGAGGCCGGACAGTGACCAGTCTCGCTTCGTCACCGGCGGCACCCGCCGGGCCGGGCGGCGCCGTCGCCGGGGCAGGCCGGCGGGTCGCCGGGATCCAGCGCCGCGTCCCGGTGCTCCAGGTCCTGGTGCTCGTCGCCCTCGTGCTGTACGTCGGCGCCAAGGACGGCGACTACACCTGGGGCGACCTGTGGGCGCCGATCCTGCTCCAGGCGTCGTTCCTCGGCATCGCCGCCGCCGGGCAGACCCTGGCGATCCTGGTCGGCGGCCTGGACTTCTCCATCGCCGCGTACATCGTCGCGGGCAACCTGCTCACCACGCACCTGACCGGGCTTGAGCACGGGAACTTCGTACTGTGCGCGCTGCTCGTGCTCGCCGTCTGCCTCATCGGCGGCGGGCTTTCCGGCTACCTGTGCCACCGGTTCGGCCTGGAACCGCTCGTCGTCACGCTCGGCATGAGCTCCGTGGTGGTCGGCGCGCTGCTCGGCACCGACCGCACCCTGGTCAACGGGGCTGGGCCGGGCTGGCTGCAGTCATTCACCGCGCAGGCGTCGAAGTCCTTCGGCCTGCCGGTGCCGCCGATCATCACCGCCTGGGTCATCCTGGCGGTGATCATCACCGTGATCCTCGCCAAGACCCCCCTAGGACGGCGGCTCTACCTGGCGGGCTCCGGCCCGCGCGCCGCGGAGATCGCGGGCATCTCCACCCGGCGGGTGTGGACCGGCGTGTACGCGGCGAGCGCCGTGCTGGCGGGCCTGGCCGGCATCCTGCTCGCCGGGTTCAGCACCGGCGGCGACACCAACATCGGCAACAACTACCTGTTCCCCGGCCTGGCCGCGGTGATCGTCGGCGGCACGATGATGGGCGGCCGCGGCGACTACCTGCGTACCTGCCTCGGCGCGCTGATAATCACGGCGCTCAACTTCGTGATCTCCGTCTCAAACGTCAACGCGGCCGCGGCGCAGGTCGTCTTCGGCGCGCTCATCCTCGCCACCGTGGCCCTCTACGGCCGGGAGAGAAGGCTCCGTGACCGCGTGTGACCCGCCCCCGTTCCGCCCTCCC
>CAZORE010000167.1:13044-15546 GCA_964581815.1 uncultured Streptosporangiaceae bacterium
CCCCACGACGGCACTCGCCGCCACGGCCCGACCTTGCTGAGGACCTCACGATGAGAATGCACCACGCCGGGATCAGCGTCCCCGACCTGGACCGCGCGCTCGCCTGGTACTGCGCGGCGCTCGGCCTGCGGCCCGGGTACCGGTTCGAGGTGCCGCCCCTGGCGCTGCGCGGCGGGTTCGCGCTCGGCGATGACGACGCCGGCGTGGAACTGATCGAGCTGGCCGGCTCGGTGCCCGGGGTGCCGAAGAGCGACCCGCCGTCCGCCAACGCGGTGCACGGCTTCAACCACGTCTGCTTCCGCGTCGCCGACCTCGAGGCCGCTTACGCCAGGCTCCTCGAGCACGGGGCGGGCGCGGTCTGGGGCCCGCGCGCAGCCCCGGAGCCCGGCGTCCGGATGGCCTACGTAACCGACCCGGACGGCAACCTCATCGAGCTTGTCGCGTCCGCCGCGAGCGAGGACGGCTGATGCCTCACTCGTTCACCGGGCAGCTGCTGCGCCGCGCCGACGCCGGCTTCGGCGAAGCGGCCGTCAGCCGGATCTTCAACGAGCGGCGGGCGGCGCGCCGGCCCGCCGCGGTGCTGCGCGCCGCGGACGTCGCGGACGTGGCGGCCGGGGTGCGGCTCGCCGCCGCCGAGGGGCTGCGGGTCGCGGTCCGGTCCGGCGGGCACAGCTGGGCGGCCTGGTCGCTGCGTGAGGACACGCTGCTCATCGACCTGGCCGCGTTCACCGGCATGGACTACGACGAGGCCACGGGGAGCGTCACCGTTGGCCCCGCGGCGCGGGGCGGCCTGGACCTCGACCCGTTCCTCGCGCAGCGGGGCCGGTTCTTCGCCGGCGGCCACTGCCCGTCGGTCGGGCTCGGCGGCTTCCTGCTGCAGGGCGGCATGGGCTGGAACTGCCGCGGCTGGGGCTGGGCGGCGGAGTCGATCGACGCGATCCAGGTGGTGACCGCCTCCGGCGACGTCGCGTGGTGCTCGGAGCAGGAGAACGCCGACCTGTTCTGGGCGGCCCGCGGGTCCGGGCCGGGGTTCTTCGGCGTGGTCACCGCGTTCCGGCTGCGCACCAGGGAGCGGTACAGGGAGCTCACCCAGACCACCTACGTGTACCCGTCGTCGGTGGCGGGCGAGGTGCTGCACTGGCTGCACGCGGCGCGGCAGGACGTGCCGCCGTCGGTCGAGCTGGTCGCGGTCGGCATCACCCCGCCCCAGGATCCGTCAACACAGGCTCAAGAACTCGGGCACGACGGCCCCGCGCTCGTGGTGGACGGGGTGAGCTTCGACGGCGGCCCCGCGGCGCTGCGCGCGCTCGACGGCTGCCCGGTCGCGGACCGGGCCCTGGTGGCGAAGGTCGCCCAGCCCGTTAGCATCGCGGAGCTGCGGGCCGAGCAGATCCGCGCCAACCCGGAGGGGCACCGGTACACGGTCGACAACGCCTACCTGACCGGGCCGGCCGACGCGCTCATCCCCGCCATGACGCCCGCGTTTACCGCCCGGCCGACGGCGAAGTCGTTCTCGCTCTGGTTCGACCTGGCGCACCTGCCCGCCCGGCCGGTGTCAGCGGACGGGGTCCCCGACATGGCGCTGTCCGTGCAGAGCGACATCTACTTCGCCACGTACGTCGTCGGCGAGACGCCGCAGGAGGACGCCGCGTGCCGCTCCTGGGTGACGGACACGATGGACCGCCTCGCGCCCTTCTCGGCGGGCTGCTACCTGGGTGACAGCGACTTCGCCGTGCGGCATGACCAGTTCATGAGCGACGCGGCGTGGCGCCGCTTCGGCGAGGTCCGCGCGGACCGCGACCCCGGCGGGCTGTTCTGCGGCTACGACTGCGCCGATCCCGCCCAGCTGAACGGGCCGGCCGGCCGCCGGCCGGCCAACCGATAACCGGAGAGAACCCGCGATGAGCAAGACCTACCTCAAGCGAGCGGTGCCCGCGGCCCAGGCCGCCAAGGACCTGGCTGGCGTCAAGGAGACGGTGACCGCCGTGATCGCGGACATCCGCGAGCACGGGGATGCGGCGGTCCGCGAGTACTCGGCCAAGTTCGACAACTGGTCGCCCGAGGCGTTCCGGCTGACGCCGGCGCAGGTGGACGACATCATCGCCGGGCTGCCCGGTCAGGTGATCGAGGACATCACCTTCGCCCAGGCCCAGGTGCGCGGTTTCGCGCAGGCGCAGCTCGCGTCCATGCAGGCGGTCGAGGTGGAGACGCTGCCCGGCGTCTTCCTCGGCCACAAGCACCTGCCGGTCTCCTCGGCCGGCTCATACATTCCCGGCGGGCGCTACCCGCTGACCGCGTCCGCGCACATGACCGTGCTGACCGCGAAGGCGGCCGGGGTGGAGCGCGTGGTGGCCTGCACGCCGCCGATCAGGGGCGAGATCCCCGCCGCCACGGTGGCGGCGGCGCACGTGCTGCCCACCCGCGGCGCGGCCCGCTACACCGGGGGCCATGACGCGGAACTTCACCGCCGAGGCGGCCGCGTCCGGCACCTCGTACGCCGTC
>CAZORE010000168.1:0-15542 GCA_964581815.1 uncultured Streptosporangiaceae bacterium
CACTGGCGCTCCGCCCGCGCAGGCAGCCGCCGTCGGCGTGCCGGACGGGGGGCGGCGCGCGGCGGCGGTGCTGCACCGGGTGTTCGGCTTCGAGAGCTTCCGCGACCGTCAGGAGGAGATCATCTCCCACGTCATCGGCGGCGGCGACGCGCTCGTGCTGATGCCGACCGGCGGCGGGAAGTCACTGTGCTACCAGATACCCGCGCTGGTCCGCCCGGGGACCGGGATCGTGATCTCGCCGCTGATCGCGCTCATGCAGGACCAGGTGCAGGCGCTGCGGCAGCTGGGGATCCGGGCCGACTTCCTCAACTCCACCCAGGACCAGGGGACGCGGCACGTCGTCGAGCAGCAGTTCAAGGCGGGCGAGCTCGACCTGCTCTACCTGGCGCCGGAGCGGCTGCGCGCGCCGGGCACGCTTGAGCTGCTCGCCGCGTCCCGGATCTCGGTGTTCGCGATCGACGAGGCGCACTGCGTGTCGCAGTGGGGCCACGACTTCCGGCCCGACTACCTGGAGCTCCAGGTGCTGCACGAGCGCTGGCCGGACGTGCCGCGGATCGCGCTCACCGCGACCGCCACGCAGGCGACCAGGGAGGAGATAGCGATCCGGCTCAAGCTGGCCGGGTCGAAGCTGTTCGTGTCGTCGTTCGACCGGCCGAACATCCAGTACCGGATCGTGCCGAAGAACGAGTCGAAGAAGCAGCTGCTTTCCCTGCTGCGCACCGAGCACGCGGGGGAAGCCGGGATCGTGTACTGCCTGTCGCGTGACTCGACGGAGAAGATCGCGGCGTTCCTCACCGACAACGGCGTCACCGCGCTGCCCTACCACGCAGGGCTTGACTCCGGCATCCGGGCCGCGAACCAGGCGCGCTTCCTGCGCGAGGACGGCCTGGTGATGGTCGCCACCATCGCGTTCGGCATGGGGATCGACAAGCCGGACGTGCGGTTCGTCGCGCACCTGGACATGCCGCGCTCGGTCGAGGGGTACTACCAGGAGACCGGGCGCGCGGGCCGGGACGGCGCCCCCGCGACCGCCTGGCTGACCTACGGCCTGGCCGACGTGGTGCAGCAGCGGCGGCTTATCGACTCCTCGGAGGGAAACCTCGCGCACCGGCGGCTGATGGCGTCGCACCTGGACGCCATGCTCGCGCTGTGCGAGACCACCGACTGCCGGCGCGCGCAGCTGCTCGGCTACTTCTCCGAACGGGCGATCGCCTGCGGCAACTGCGACACCTGCCTGTCGCCGCCGGAGACCTTCGACGGCACCGTCCCCGCGCAGAAGCTGCTGTCCACCATCGTCCGGCTGAGCCGCGAACGCGACCAGCGGTACGGCGCGGGGCAGGTCATCGACATCCTGCTCGGCAAGAAGACCACGAAGGTCGCCGAGCAGGGGCACCACGAGCTGCGTACCTTCGGCATCGGCCTTGAACTGAACGAGTCGCAGTGGCGCGGCGTGGTGCGGCAGCTGCTCGCCCAGGGGCTGCTCGCGGTAGAGGGCGAGTACCAGACGCTGGCCCTCACCGAGGCGTCCGGTGAGGTACTGCGCGGGCAGCGGGCGGTGACCCTGCGCCGGGACATGCCGCAGCCGCGCGGGGCGCGCGGCTCCCGGGCGGCCGGCAGCGCGGCCGGCGGCGCCGGCGCGAGCGCCAGCGCTGGCGCGGTGAAGCTGGCCGCCGTCGACCTGACGGCCGAGCAGGAGGCGGTGTTCGAACAGCTGCGCGCCTGGCGCGGCGCGACCGCCAAGGAGCAGGGCGTGCCGGCCTACGTGGTCTTCCACGACGCGACTATGCGGGCGATCGCGGTCGCCTCGCCGTCGTCCCTGGCCGAACTGGCCCAGATCAGCGGCGTCGGGGAGTCGAAGCTGGCCAAGTACGGCGCGTCGATCCTCGAGCTGCTCACGCCCTTACGGTCGGATCACGCGGTCTTCCGTCACGATCGCCGTGACCAGGTCGGCCGGAGTGACGTCGAAGGCGTAGTTGAGCGCGCGGGTTCCCTCGGGCGCCACCCGCACGCCCGCGAAGGAGGTGACCTCCTCATCCGCTCGCAGCTCGATGGGGATGCCAGCCCCGCTGGCGGTCGCCGCGTCGATGGTGGACTCGGGGGCGGCGACCACGAACGGGATGCCCGCCCGGCGCGCGGCGAGGGCGAGTGAGTAGGTGCCGATCTTGTTGGCCACGTCCCCGTTGGCCGCCACCCGGTCCGCCCCGACGATGACCGCGTCGGCGTGACCTTGCGCGATGAGGAAGGGCCCGGCGCCGTCGGCCGCGAGGTAGTGCTCGATGCCGAGCTGGGCGAGTTCCCAGGCGGTGAGCCGCGACCCCTGCAGCAGCGGGCGGGTCTCCCCCGCGATGACGTGAGCCAGGGCGCCCCGGTCGCGCAGCGCCCTGATCACGCCGAGCGCGCTCCCCCAGCCCAGGCAGGCGAGCGCCCCGGTGTTGCAGTGCGTGTGCACCTTGAGCGGGCCCGTGCCGCACTGCTCGATGAGGAACGCGGCGCCCCGTTCGCTCAGCCGCATGCTGACATCCACCGCGGCGTCGCGGACCGCGAGGGCGGCGGCCTCCACCGCGGCGGCGCCGCCGGGCAGCGCGGCCGCGACCGCGAGTACCTCCCGGCGCAGGTTCACCGCCGTCGGGCGGGCATCCGCGATCCGCTTGACCTCGGCGTCGAGCCGGCTGACGTCCCATCCCTCGCGTTCGGCCTGCCGGACCGCGAGCGCAACGCCGAGCGCGCCGGCCACCCCGAGGAGCGGCGCGCCCCGCACGGCCAGCCGGACGATCGCGTCCACGAGCTCATCGACGGTGGCGATCCGCAACACGGACAGCCGGTGCGGCAGGGCCGTCTGGTCGATGGCGGTGATGTGGCCGTCCCGCCAGCCGATAACGTCGTCAAGCACGTCGCTGCTCATGATCCTGACGCTACCTCGGAGGCCCGTCATGCTGCTCACCGCCGCCCGCGAGGCGATTGTCATCACCTGCCTGGAGCTGTCCCGAGCCGGGCTCGTGGTCGGCACGGCGGGCAACGTGAGCGTCCGCGACGGCGACCTGGTGGCGGTCACCCCGAGCGGCGTGCGCTACGCCACGCTGACCCCAGACCTGGTGGGCGTGCACCGGCTCGACGGCAGCCCGGTCGAGGCACCACTCGCGCCGACGAGCGAGCTGCCCCTTCATCTCGCGGTCTACGCGGCCCGGCCCGAGGCGGCTGCGGTCGTCCACACCCACTCCCCGGCCGCGACGGCGCTGTCGGCCCTGGTGGACGAGGTGCCGGCGGTGCACTACTACACGGAGCTGTTCGGCGGCCCGGTGCGCGTGGCCCGCTACGCCACCTACGGCTCGGGGGAGCTGGCCCGCAACGTGGTGGACGCGCTGCGGGACCGCACCGCCTGCCTGATGGGGAACCACGGCGCGGTCGCGGTCGGTGCGAACCTGGCGTCCGCGCACGAAAAGAGCGAGTACCTGGAGTGGCTGTGCGATGTCTACCTGCGCGCCGTGTCCGCCGGCACCCCGCGCCTGCTGTCATCCGGGCAGCTCGCCGCCGTCGCCGAGAAGCTCGCGGGGCGCGGACGGCGGCCGCCGGCCGAGTCTTTATCAGAGCGAGCGCCGGGCTTACTCGAAGTAGGCGATGCTGCGGAATTCGATGCTGTGGCGCGGCTGGGTGGCTCGCGCGGTCTTGTCGTGGAACGCACTGTGCGGGACACGCCAGGCCCGGGAGTGGTCGCTGTCGTTGAGTGTGAAGAGGAGGATCTCCTCGCGGGTCATGCCGGGGAAGTACCACCACTGGTGGGCGGGGCGGTGGTGGAACTCGAAGCCGCTGGTGCCCGGGGCGTCCTCGGGCATCTCCGCGTACAGGTCGTCGGGGATCTTGTCCACGAAGTACAGCCGGTTGTCCAGTCCCTCGTCCGGGCCGACGCTCGTGTAGTCGCAGATGGCCAGCGGCCAGTCCTGCGGCGGCGGGCTGAACACCCGCCACAGGCTGGTGATGAGCGCCCGGTGGTAGCCGGGCGCGCCGGGGAAGTGGGACGCGTAGGCGGCCTCGGCCCGGCCGCGCGCGCCCTTCACGGAGAAATCGTCGTGCACCAGGGCGGCCTGCGGCTGCGAGGCGTTCTCGCCGGGGTCCGCGGAGCGGCGCAGCGTCCAGCCGAGCGTCGCCACCCGGTCGGCGCCGGTGTATGACTTCACGAACTCGGCCACCTCGCCGGCGTAGACCCGGTTCACCTCGTCCCGGTCGGTGAAGTCGGCCACCGCCGAGCGGTGCCCGGTGATCGCGAAGCCGTTGCGGTCGAGCGTGAACTGGCCGCTGACCGGGCGGCCGTTGCGGATCGGCACCTGGTAGGCGCGGTACGCCCCGGTGTTGACGCTGTTCCCCGGCGCGGTGAACCGGCGGAGCACGGTGGATTCCGGGTCCAGGTAGTGCAGCTCGCCGGTTACCGTCTGGACCGGTGCCTCGCTGGTGGTCATCTTCGCCGCCGCCTCTTCTGCCGAGTTTCCGCGTGTTCCAGTGAAGGGCTCGCGCGGCGAGTTGTCCACCGGGGCAGCAGAACGGGGGCGGCCGCCACAATCGGGTCGGATGGAAACGCTGGGCGGGTGACAACGCGGCTGCTGGCCGGGTCAGCGCTCAGCGACACCGTCGCGGCGCGCGGTGAGGAAGGCGCGCTCCGCCGCGTTCCCGGCCAGTGCGATGGCCCGGTCGTAGGCCGCCGCGGCGTCGGCGCGACGGCCGAGGCGGCGCAGCAGGTCGGCCCGGGTCGCGTGGTACAGGTGGTAGCCGTCCAGGTCAAGCGCGTCGACCTCCGCGAGCGCGGCGGCGGGGCCGTCGGCCTCGGCCAGCGCGACCGCGCGGTTCAGCGCCACCACGGGGGTGGGCGACAGGGCGAGCAGCTGGTCGTACAGGGCCAGAACCTGCATCCAGTCGGTCCGCGCGGCGGTCGCCGCGTCGCTGTGCACGGCGGCGATCGCCGCCTGCACCTGGTAGCTGCCCGGCTGGTTCCTGCGCAGGCACTCACGGACGATGGCCTGCCCCTCCGCGATCAGTTCCCGGTCCCAGCGGCCGCGGTCCTGCTCCGCGAGCGGCACCAGGTCGCCGGCCGGCGTGGTGCGCGCGGCCCGGCGCGACTCGGTAAGCAGCAGCAGTGCGAGCAGGCCGCGGGCCTCCGGCTCGTCGGGCATCAGCGTGACGAGCAGCCTGGCCAGCCGGATCGCCTCGGCGCACAGCTCCGCCCGGGCCAGGCGGTCGCCCGCGGAGGCGGCGTAGCCCTCGTTGAACACCAGGTAGATGACAACGAGAACGTCGGGTAGCCGCTCGGGCAGCTCGTGATCGGCGGGCACCCGGTACGGGATGCCCGCGTCCCTGATCTTCCGCTTAGCGCGCACAAGCCGCTGCGCGACCGTCGGCTCCGGCACGAGGAAGGCACGGGCGATCTCCGGCACCTGCAGCCCGGCGATCAGCCGCAGGGTGAGCGCGATCCGCGCCTCGGGGGCGAGCGCCGGGTGACAACAGGTGAAGATGAGGCGCAGCTGGTCGTCGCGCACTGGTCCCTCCGCGAACTCCGGCTCGGGCTCGCCGAGCAGCGCCACCGCCTCGGCCTCCCGGCCCGGCCGGGCCGACTCGCGGCGCAGCCGGTCGACCGCCTTGTTCCGCGCGGTGGTGACGATCCAGCCGCCGGGATTGGGCGGGATGCCGCCCGCCGGCCAGCGCTCGGTGGCGACGACGAAGGCCTCCTGCACCGCGTCCTCGGCGAGGCCGATGTCGCCGAAGACGCGGGCCAGGGTGGCCACCGCGCGCCCCGCGCTCTCCCGGAAGGTGCGCTCGACGGCGCCCGGCTCGAGGTCAGGCGCGGCCTCGGGGCCAGGCACGGCTTCGGGTTCAGGCACGGCTTCGGGTTCAGGCACGGGCTCGGGTTCAGGCACTGGCGGTCCCGTCGGCTACTCGTCGCCGGGCATGTCCTGGAACGGGCGGATCTCGACCGGGCGGCCGCACGCCTGCGAGCCGCGGGCGGCGATGGCGAGCGCGGCGTCCAGGTCGGCCACCTTGATCACCCAGAAGCCGCCGATCTGCTCCTTGGTCTCGGCGAACGGGCCGTCGGTCGTGACGACCTTGCCGCCCGTGGCGCGGACGACCGTGGCGGTGTCCGGCGGGAGGAGCCCGCCGGCGAACACCCACTCCCCCGCGGCCATGAGCTCCCGGTTGAACTTGTCCACCGCCTGGTACGACCGCTGCATCTCGGCTTCTGACGGCGCCGGCTCGTCCTCGATCATGTGCACGGCAAGCAGGTACTGCTTCATAGTGGCTTTCCCTCCGTCGTGGCCGGCTTCTCGCCGGCTCATCATGATGGTCACGAACGGGCATCCCCGCAATCGACAACGCCGGCGGCCGGATGTCCCGGGCTGTCGTCCGGCGCGCTCCGCCTGGACAATGGGCATAGACGATCGCGACGGGACAATGGCGACCGGCGCGAGGCCAGAGCGACGGGAGCGCGGCATGACGCGATGGATCGACGAGCTGCTCGGTGACCTCGGCGTCAGCCAGCCAGGGCGGACGGGCCAGCTGGGGAACGCGGGCCAGCCGGGCGGCGCGGGGACCTTCCCGGACGGAGCCGCGTTCCGTATCGAGATCCCCAGCGTGGAGGGGCCCCGCGTGCTCGACGCGGTGCTCGGCGCCGCCGAGGCCGAGGGAGTCACCGTCAACCGGGTCTCGCAGGGCAGCGGCGCGGTGCTGCTGCGCGCCAGCGAGCTGCGCGACATGGCCCAGGCGGGGTACGAAGCGGGCACCGAGGTGTGCTTGTTCGTCGGCCCCAGGGAGCGGTACGGGCCCGGCGCGCACCCGCGGTCACCCGACGGCGCCGCCCACGGCGACCAGGTGCGCGGCGTCCGGCAGCTGCGCTACGCGCTCGAAGACGTGCTGCGCGCCGTCGAGCAGGGCATCAGGTCCTTCCTCGTCGCGGACCTCGGGCTGCTGCGGGCGGTCACCGCCGCCCAGGCCCGCGGCGACCTGCCCACGGGGATCGTGTGGAAGGTCTCGGCGGCGATGGCGCCGTCCAACCCGCTCACCCTCCGCGTCCTTGAGGAACTCGGCGGCAGTGAAATCGGCGGCGGGGGCCTCACGGTCAACATCCCCTCCGACGTCACCGTCGCCGAGCTCGGCGACATGCGCGCCGCGTCCGGCGTCCCCCTCGACCTGTACGTAGAGTCACCCGACGCGCTCGGCGGCATCGTCCGCGGCCACGAGCTCGGTGACCTGATCTCCGCCGGCGCGCCGCTCTACGCGAAGTTCGGGCTGCGCAACGCGGCCGGCGTCTACCCGAGCGGCCGCCACCTGGAGGCGGTCGCCGCCGCGAACGCGGCGGAGAAGGTGCACCGGGCCGCGGTCGCCCTCGAATGGCTGGACCGGCTGGCCCCCGGCCTCGCCCAGTCCAAGCCGGGCGCGGCCGGCCTCGGCGTCCCCGTGCCTTAGCCAGGCCAGCCCCACACCCCCTGGCCGGCCCGCCCATTCGTCCGGTCGGACGAACGGGCCCGCCCTTCTTCGTCAAAACCCGACGAATACCGAAGCCAACTGTGCGTTTACCATCACCTCATGGCAAATCTGTCGTCCGGGACGGTGTCGAACACGGTGCGGGAATGGGGATGCGACGCTCGACGGGCTTGGCGCGGTCGGCGGCGGGGCGCATGCTGACCATGAGCACGTGCTCGTCGACTCGCTCCCGGGGCGCGCGGCCTTGCTCGCCGCGCTGATCGATACGCTGCTCACCGAGGAGGCCCCATGAGGCCGGACCTGCTCGACGAGGCCGACGCGGCCGCCGCCCAGGCGGCCAGGGCGGCCGGGGTCGTCATCAGGGAGCTCGACTCGCTCGCCGAGCTCGTCGCGATGGTCACCCTGTTCGACGAGGTCTGGGAGCCGGAGGACGGCAACCACTCGATCCAGGTCGACCTGCTGCGCGCGCTGACCAAGGCGGGCAACTACGCGACCGGCGCCTACGACCTGGCCAGCGGCGAGATGCTCGGCGCGTGCACCGGGTTCTTCGGGCCGCCCGCGCACGCCGAGCTGCACAGTCACATCGCCGGGGTGCGGGCCGCCGGGCTCGGCCGGTCGGTCGGGTTCGCGCTCAAGGTGCACCAGCGGGCGTGGTGCCTGCGCCGCGACGTGCGGGTGATCGCGTGGACCTATGACCCGCTGATCAGGCGGAACGGCTACTTCAACCTGGTGAAGCTCGGCGCCCGGCCGGCGGAGTACCTGCGGAACTTCTACGGCGTGATGGACGACGTCATCAACGGCGGGACAGAAACCGACCGGATGCTCGTCCACTGGGACCTGCGTTCCGACCTCGCGGTGGAGGCGTGCGCGGGGCGGTGGCGGGCGGCGTCGTTCGCGGCGGAGCGGGAAGGTGGCGCCGTGGTAGCGCTGTCGGCCGGGCCTGATGGCGCTCCCCTTAGCGGGCTGGCGCTCTGCGGCCCGGCCGGCAGCGGGGTTGTGCTTGACGGGCTGGCGCTTAACGGCCCGCGTACGCTGCTTGTCGGCGTGCCCGCGGACATCGAGGCGATGCGGCTGTCGGATCCCGCGCTCGCCGGCGCGTGGCGCACCGCGCTGCGTGACGTGCTGTCCCCGCTGCTCGGCGGCGCCGGGCGGGTGACCGGGTTCGACCAGAGCGGCGGGTACGTGGTTTCGCTAGAAGGAGATGCTTGATGAAGCTGACCGGGGTTGAGCTGCGGCGGATCTCGATGCCGCTGGTGGCGCCGTTCCGTACCTCGTTCGGTACCGAGACGACGCGGGACATCCTGCTGCTGCGAGCGGTGCTCGACGGCCCGTCCGGCGAGTCCGAGGGCTGGGGCGAGTGCGTCGCGATGGCCGACCCGCTGTACTCCTCGGAGTACGTGGACGGGGCGGTGGACGTGCTCAAGCGGTTCTTCCTGCCCAAGTTGTTCGCCGCACCGCACGTTGACGGTTCACTCGTCGGGCCGCTGCTCGAGCCGTTCAAGGGACACTGGATGTCCAAGGCGGCGATCGAGACCGCGGTACTCGACGCGGAGCTGCGGGCGTCCGGGCGGTCGTTCGCCAGGGAGCTCGGCGCGGTGAAGGACCGGGTGCCGTGCGGCGTCTCGGTGGGCATCGCCAACTCGGTCGACAAGCTGCTCGATGAGGTCGAGGGGTATGTGTCGGCCGGGTACGTGCGGATCAAGCTCAAGATCGAGCCGGGCTGGGACGTCGAGCCGGTGCGCGCGGTGCGGATGAGGTTCGGCGACGAGCTGCTGATCCAGGTGGACGCGAACACCGCCTACACGCTGCAGGACGCGCGGCACCTGGCGAAGCTTGACGAGTTCGACCTGCTGCTGATGGAGCAGCCGCTGCCGGAAGAGGACGTGCTGGGGCACGCGGCGCTCGCGAAGGTGGTCCGCACCCCGATCTGCCTGGACGAGTCCATCACCTCGGCCCGGACCGCCGCGGCGGCGATCGCCCTCGGGGCCTGCTCGATCATCAACATCAAGCCGGGCCGGGTCGGCGGCTACCTGGAGGCGCGGCGGATCCACGACGTCGCGGCGGCCAGCGGCATCGCCGTCTGGTGCGGCGGGATGCTGGAGACCGGCATCGGCCGCGCCGCGAACGTCGCGCTGGCCGCGCTGCCCGGGTTCACCCTGCCCGGTGACACCTCGGCCTCCGACCGGTACTACAAGACCGACATCACCGAGCCGTTCGTGCTGTCCGGCGGCCACCTGGACGTACCCGCCGGGCCGGGCATCGGGATCACCCCGCTGCCGTCCGAGCTCGCCGCGGTGACCACCGGGACGGAGTGGGTAGCGGGATAACATACCCCGGGCCCGCCCGCCCCCTAAACGAGGGCTTGGTAGACCAGCTGGCGCAGCTGGGAGCGGATGGGGTGCGCGGACGACGGGATGAGCTGGGTGAAGAAGCTCACGGTGAGCTCCTCGGCCGGGTCGATCCAGAAGGCGGTGGACGCCGCACCGCCCCAGGACAGCTCGCCCTGCGAGCAGACGTACTTGCCGGCGGCCGGGTCGAGGACCACCGCGAAGCCGAGGCCGAAGCCGACGCCCCGCTGCGGTGACTCGGCGTTAAGCGGGCGGCCGAACCGCTCCAGGTCCTGGTTGCCTGGCAGGTGGTTGCGGCCCATGTAGGCGACCGTGCGCGGGCTGAGCAGCCGCACGCCGTCGAGCTCGCCGGCCGGGCTGTCCGCGCGGGGCAGCAGCATCTGCAGGAACCGGTTGTAATCGGCGGCGGTGGAGACCAGGCCGCCGCCCCCGCTGAGCATCGTCGGCGGCTTGCGCGCTTCCTCGGCCATCGAGTTGAACCGGCCCGCCTTGCCGTTAACGGCGCGGGCGTACAGCGCGGCCAGCCGGCCCAGGTCGTCCGGTTGCGCGTAGAACCCGGTGTCGGTCATGCCGAGCGGGCCGAAGATGCGCTGCGCGAAGAACTCATCAAGCGGCTGCCCGGAGGCGACCTCGACGACGCGGCCGAGCACGTCGGTGGAGACCGAGTAGTTCCACTCGGCGCCCGGCTCGAACAGCAGCGGGAAGCCGGCCCAGCTGTCGCAGGCCTCCTCCAGCGTCCCCGGCCGCGCCCCGAGGTCGAAGCCGCCCGCCCGGTACATGGCGTCCACCGGGTGCTGGCGGTGGAACCCGTAGGTGAGGCCGGAGGTGTGGGTGAGCAGGTGCCAGATCCGCACGGGCCCGGCGGCCGGCCTGGTAACCGGGCGCTCGTCGCTGCCGCCCGTGAACACCCGCTGGTTCTTGAAGCTTGGAATGAACTTGCTGACCGGGTCGGTGAGCTCGAACGCGCCCTCTTCGTAGAGCATCATCGCGGCGACCGAGGTGACCGGCTTGGACATCGAGTAGATGCGCCACAGCGTGTCCGGCTCGACGGGCAGGCCCGCCTCCGCGTCCCGCTGGCCGTAGCTGGCCGTGTAGGCCAGCTTGCCGTGCCTGCTGACCGTGAGCAGCCAGCCCTTGAGCAGGTCGGTGTCCACGTAGCGCTTGAAGTGCTCATCCAGGCGGCGGAGCCGGTCCGGCGCGAAGCCGGCCTCGGCGGGGTCAATCTCGATCTTCAGTTCACTCATGATCAGTCACGTTGCCACAGGAGGGTGTTCGCCGCCAGGGCGTCACTCCACGCAAAGACAGAACGGGTGGCCCGCCGGGTCGAGGAAGACACGGAAGGTGGTGCCCGGCTGGTACTCGTGCTTGACCGCGCCGAGGGCGAGCACCGCCGCCTCGCCCGCGTCGAGGTCGTCGACGATCACGTCGAGGTGCATCTGCTGCGGCACCTGCTGGGCTGGCCACTGCGGCGGCGTGTAGTTCTCGACCTGCTGGAAGGAGATGCAGTTGCTCCCGTCCGCCGGGCGGACGTTGGCCCAGTCGTCGGAGACATCGGGCTTCCAGTCGAGCAGCGCGGCGTAGAAGGCCGCCATCGCGCCGGCGTCGGGGCAGTCGATGACGAAGCTCGGGTAGCGTGCGATAGCCATGGCAGGGACGCTACCCGCGATTGCGGACGATCCGTTTCCTGGATGCGGTGGTCCCGTCGGCCCGGCTTACCCGGGTACTGTCGCAGATCGTGGGAATCGAAGAAGAACGCAGGCTGAGGGCCCGGGCCAGGGCACTGGCCGCCGAGGCGGCCGCGGCTGGCGATGAGAGCGGCTGGTTCGAGCGGCTGTACGCCGAGGCCGAGGCGGGCGACGCCGTTGTGCCATGGTCCGACGGCGCTCCCAACCCGCACCTGACCGAGTGGGCGGCGCGCGAGCGCCTCGACGGCCGGGGCAAGCGCGCCCTCGTCGTCGGCTGCGGCCTCGGCTACGACGCGGAGTTCCTGGCACGCCTGCGCTACACGGTCACCGGCTTCGATGTCGCGCCGACGGCGATCGAGCGGGTCGTCAGGGAGAACCCGGGCTCTCCGGTCAGTTACGTGACCGCCGACCTGCTTGACCTGCCCGCCACCTGGACCGGCGGGTTCGACCTAGTGGTCGAGGTCTACACGGTCCAGCCGCTGTTCGGCCCGGTCCGCGAGCGAGCGCTGGCCGCACTGGCGGCCCCGGTCGCGCCCGGGGGGACGCTGCTCGTCATCGCCCGCGCCACCAACGAGGAGAACCCGGAGCGCGATCCGGCGATGATGCCCTGGGCGCTGACCCGCCGCGAGCTCGACCTGGCGGGCGGCCCGCTGCGCACGGTCAACGTCGAGCAGTTCATGGACGACGAGGACCCGCCGAAGCTCCGCTGGCGCGCCGAGTTCCGCCGTGACTGACGGCGTTCACGCATCTTTCCGGGCCCGGTGGTGCCCCGCCTCTCCCGTTTCGGCCGCGCTGCGGTCACTATTGGGGGAAGACGGACGAAGCAGTTCGGAAGGCGGTCCATATCCCATGCCCGAGCCCCTCATCAGCGACATCGACCTCTCGGATAACGTCTTCTGGGCATTGCCGCGCGCGCAGCGGCACGCCGCCTACCGGCGATTGCAGGCGCTGGACCCGCCGCCGTTCTTCGAGGCAGGCGAGTCGCCCTTCGGCGTGCCGGAGCGCGGTTACTACGCCCTGGTCCGGCACGCCGACGTCGCCGAGGCGAGCAGGAACCCGCAGCTGTTCTCCTCCGCCGCGGGGGCCACGAGCATCTTCGACCTGCCGGCCGAGTTCAACGAGTACTTCGGCTCGATGATCAACATGGACGACCCGCGGCACGCCCGGCTGCGCCGGATCGTGTCCCGCGCGTTCACCCCGAAGATGATCAAGAAGTTCGAGGAAGACGTGCAGCGTACCGCCGGCGTCATCGTCGACGAGCTGCTCCGCAACGGCCCGTGTGACTTCGTGCAAACGGTGTCCGCCCGGCTCCCACTCAAGATCATCTGCGACATGATGGGCATCGGCGACGAGCACTTTGAGATGGTGCTGCGGAACACGAACATCATCTTGGCCGGCGCCGACCCGGAGTTCATGAGCGCGGACATGAACGAGGCGCTCACCCAGATCCTCACCTCGGGCGGTGAGCTGGCGGCGCTGGTGACCGGGTTGGCCGAGCAGCGGGCGGCGGCGCCCGTCGATGACCTGGTGTCGTCCCTGGCGAGCGCGAACATCGACGGCGAGCAGCTCACTCCGGCGGAGCTCGCCTCGTTCTTCATCCTGCTCGTGGTGGCCGGCAACGAGACCACGCGCAATGCCATCTCGCACGCGCTGCTCCTGCTCACCGAGCACCCGGAGCAGCGGGAGCTGCTGCTGGCCGACCTGGACGGCCGGACCGGGCCCGCCGTCGAGGAGATCGTCCGCTACGTCTCCCCCGTCATCTGGATGCGCCGCACGCTCACCGCGGACACCGTGATGAACGGCCACGCCTACCAGGCCAACGACAAGGTGCTGCTGATGTACGCGGCGGCGAACCGGGACGAGAGCGTGTTCGGTCCCACCGCCGACCAGTTCGACATCACCCGCATCCCCAACCCGCACGTCGGCTTCGGCGCCGCGGGGCCGCACTTCTGCCTGGGCGCGCACCTGGCCCGCCGTGAGATCTCCGCCATCCTGCGTGAGCTGCTGACCCGCGTGCCGGACATCCGCGCCTCCGGCGAGCCGGACTACCTGCTGTCCAGCTTCATCAACGGCATTAAGCACCTGCCCTGCGAGTTCGGCTGAGCGGACAGGTCGGCCTGGCCTGCTGGTGCCTGGAGCGGGCGGGCACCAGCGAGGCCGCCCGCAACGGGCGCGACGCGACTTGGCGAGAGTGACAACCGGCCCCGGGTGGGGCATGCGTAATGATTTGTTTATATTTTTCCCGGTTTACCCCATGCTGCCGGTGGGATGTGAAGGGGCATGATCGTCGTGGCGTACATCGGCGCGGCCCTGTTCGGCCTCGTCATCGGCTGGTTCAGCGCCAGGCTGCTGGCGCGGCGGGCCGTCTCAGCGCATGTCTCGCACATCGCGGCCGTGATCGCCGTGGCGGGCGGCGGCTACGTGACGGTGATGTCCGGCGACCGCGGCCTGTTCGGCATGTACGCGATCGGGCTGTTCGCCGGCTTCATCGGCTACGCGGCCGTCTTCCACCGGCTGCACAAGGACCGGGCGAAGACCATCATCCTGCTCGGGGTGGACGCTCCCGACTAAGGCGCTTCAGGCGAGCAGCCGGGACGGGTCGCGCCAGGCCATTCGCAGGTTGACCGGCCGGCCGCTGAGCCTGGTCACGTCGCCGCCGGGGGCGCCGGCCGGCTTGTGCTCCACGCAGCTGCCGCCGCGCGCCTCGTAGAAGGCGCGGGCGGCAGCGTTCTGCTCGAGGACCCAGAGGTACAGGCCCGACGCGGGCGCCGCGTCGAGGACGGCCCGCGCGGTCAGCGCGAGCAGCCGGGTGCCGACTCCCTGCCGCTTCAGGTCGTAGCTGACGTGCAGGTTGTGCAGGAGCGCGCCCCAGGTGGGGTCTCTGCCGAGGATCGTGTGCGCCAGGCCGACGAGCCTCCCGTCACGTTCGGCGAGGATCGTGCGGGTGGCCGGGTCGGGCGCGGCGAAGTGGCCGGCCCACATGTCGCCGAGAACGGTGGCGGCCTCGTCGTCGAGAAAGGCGTCGGTGTACGCGCCGCGGTAGTGCCGCCGCCAGCTGTCGGCGTGCAGGCCGGCGATCGCCTGGGCGTCACCCGGGCGGGCGGTCCGGTAGGTAAGGCCCGCGGTGGGGACCGGGTCGGGCATCTACGCTCCTCAGGCGTCGCCGAACTGGGCCGTAAGCGCCGTCGGCGCCCGCATCCGCCAGGCATCGGTCACCAGCTCGGCCAGGCGACCGTCGTCGACCCGCGCCAGCCGGACGAGGACGAGCGGCCAGCTGCTGTACTCCGGCGCGGTGAAGAAGATGTCCGGCTCGCCGAGAAGGAGCGCCTGCTTCTCGCCCTCGTCGCCTACGTACAGCACGGCGACGTCAGTCCTGATCCGCCGTGGCTTGCCGGGCAGGTACTCGGGATAGGACCAGATGAAGCCCCGGCCGCCCACCCGGAAGTCAAACCCTTCGCAGTCGATCTCCTCGACGTGCGGCAGCGCCAGCGCCAGGCGGCGCACGTCCGCGTCGTCAGCCATCCGGCATTCCTCTCGTCGGCTCGGTTACCCGCTCGCGGACTCGGTTATCCGGCCGCATCCTCGATTAGCCGTGTCGCGATAGGGACAGGCTAGTTGGCTGGACCGACACTCGGCTCGGCTGGCTGGCTCACAGCTCCAGCCGTTAGCTGATAAGAGTCGGTAAACGAGATTCAGGCAGCGTGCGGCGCCGGTGGTGCGTGGGATCTGAGAATGTGCCGGCCATCGGGACTTCGGGCCTCGGTGGTTCCGTCGGGGTGCAGGATCAGCTGCCAGCCGCGGCGGTGTATGCACACGTCGTGATGAAATTGACATACCAAGACGCAGTTGGCCACAGAGGTTTCCCCGCCGTCTTGCCTGTGGCGCAGGTGGTGCACATCGCAGTGAACCGCCGGGCGGCCGCATCTCGGCCAGGCGCAGGTGCGGTCGCGAAGGAGCACCGCGCGGCGGATAGGGGCGGGGATGGAGTCGGAGTAGCCGATGTCCAGCGGGAGTGACGGGGTGTTGTACGGCTTGTCGAGCAGGCCCT
>CAZORE010000169.1:0-15526 GCA_964581815.1 uncultured Streptosporangiaceae bacterium
ACGGCCCGTTAGCTGTGAATTCTCGCGCTGGCGGGCCGTTTCTGCTCTGTCCCGTCGTGTGTCACCTTGTAGCGCTGTAGACCCCCGTGTTGCGGTGTCCACGGACGCATAGCGGACGGGAATTCGGGCCAGGGAGCGGTGTGCGTGGACGATGCTGGCCCTGATCTGGCCCGCGTATGGCCCGCAGGTGCCAATCCGGCGGGCGCGTTTCGGCTTGACGTTCGCGGCTGAGTCGAGCGTGTATTTCCCCTGGGTCTGGTTGCCGCCCCGGGGTCTTCCCGAGGGCGGGCGGCCGGGGAAGGTCGGTGCGCGATGGCTGGGGTGGCGGTTCGGGAGAGTATGACCTTCGCGGGCCGACCCGATCAGGTGCGGGAGGCCCGAGCGTTCGTCGGCCCTCTGCTCGGCCCGTCGCACCCGTCCAGAGACGTAGCGGTTCTCCTGGTCAGCGAGATGATGACCAACAGCCTGCTCCACGGTGGCTCGGGGCCCGGGCCTGGGGAAGCGGTCACGGTCACCGTCGTGGCCGGGGACGCTGGCGTGCGGGTCGAGGTCACCGGCCGCAAGGCGGACGGCGTCCCGGTGCTGCGCCAGACGGACGACGAGGCTGAGGGTAGCCGGGGGCCGCGGATGATGGAGGAGCTGGCCGTCAGGTGGGGCTACGAACGGGGCGGCGGCCAGGCGACGACTTGGTTCGAGCTGCAGCACGGATGAACCTCCACGGCGATTGCCGCCTGGCTGCCCACTCGGCAGTAATGGCTGGCCCAGGCGGGCCGGTAGTGTCGCGTAGGTGACTGACCCGCACAAGTGGCTGATCCACGGCGAGCGGCTGGTGGACGACACCCCTCATATCCGCGTGAGCCTGGCTGATGTCGAGCTTCCGAACCACGTACGGTTCACGCAGTACGTCTTCCGGATGCGGCGCTGCGCCATGACGGTGGTCCTGGACGACGCGGGCGAGCGGGTGCTGATGATGCGCAGGCACCGGTTCATCGTGGACCGCTGGGTGTGGGAGCTGCCGGGCGGCTACGTAGATGAGGACGAGGACTCTAGCGTGGCGGCGGCGCGCGAGGTGGAGGAGGAGACGGGCTGGCGCCCGCAGGGTATCGAGTTCGTCATGTCCAGCCAGCCGATTATCGGCAACGCGGACTACCCGCAGGACTTGTACCTGGCGCACGGAGCCGAGCTTGTCGGGGAGCCCGAGGTGGACGAAACGGCCGAGGTCGCCTGGATCCCGGTTGACGAGACCCCGGCGATGATCGCCCGGGGCGACATCCTGGGCGCGATCACCATCATCGGGGTGCAGCATGCCCTGCTGCGGCGGGCAGCCGCTCACGTACCTCCGCCGTGAAGTCCCGGACCGCCGGGACGTCTGCCTGCGGGCGAAGAGCGCGCACGAGGTCGCGTACGTAGCGGACGCTGCGGGCCGAGGTGAGGCGCACGGTCAGGTCCAGTGCCTGCCGCCCGACAACGGACGCTTGCACCGGCTCGCCTTGGGCGGCGTAGGCGGTGGCGAGCAAAGAGAGGTTGAAGGCTCGGCCCCGGACGTAGCGGCCGTCCATGTCCAGGGACCGGCGCGCGTAGCGGATGGCGTGGCCTGCCTCGCCGAGGTCGCGGAAGCACTGCGCCATGCGGGCGGCCAGGTACGCCTCGTCGGGCTGACCGGCCTCGGGCTCTATCACCTCGTCCGCCACGGTTCCGCGGGTTCAGGGATGACAGCGGCAGTGCTCGACTACCTCGTCGCGCTCGCAGAACCGATCTGCCGGCACGGCGAGTCGCTGCCCGGTTGGTGGAGCGGCACTGGCCCCGCGGGCACGCCCGATCCGGCCTGGCCTGGTGGCCATCTGAACCTCGGCATGGCACACGGCGGAGCTGGCATCCTCGCACTACTATCGGGCGCGATGAGAGCCGGCATCCAGGTCGAAGGCCACGCCAAGGCGGTGCGAGCTGTGCGCGACCTTCGACCGCTACCGCCAGGGCAGCAGCGCATGCCCCTGGTGGCCCGCGATGATCTCCCTGCGCGAGTACAGCCAGGGGAGGACAAGCCAAGGACACCAGGCCCGGCCGTCCTGGTGCTACGGCACCCCCGGCCAGGCGCGGGCACAGCAGCTCGCGGGCCTCGCGTTGGGCGACCAGGAGCGAATGCGCGTCGCCGAGCGCGCTCTCGCCGGGTGCGTCCTTGACCAGCAGGTCACCGGCCTGCTTACCGATGCCTCGCTGTGCCACGGGTGGGCCGGAGTGGTCCAGGCGCTCTGGCGCGCCGCGAGCGACGCCCTCAATCCTCAGCTGCTCCAGACCGCGCTGCGCGAGGCCGACGGGGCATGGAAGACCACCTCGCCCGCGCGGGCCCGCCAGCCTCAGGCGGGCTCCTCGAAGGAACATCCGGTATCCAGCTCGCCCAGAACGAACTGCCCCGCACGGGCGGCGAACTGCCCTGCTGGGACGCCTGCCTGCTGCTGACCCTGTGAACCCTGACCCCATCAAGGAGAAGCGATGACCGTGACGGCACCGGCCGCCAGCCCCGAGCACCTCAACGAGCTCATGATCGACGCCATCGCCGCTGCCCGGCCGGTCGGCACGAGCGACCCCGCGTCCTTGACGCGATTCGCGCGGTGCCACGCCACGCCTTCGTCCCCGGTGCGAGCCTTGCCGACGCTTACAACCCCGAGCTTGCCGTGATCACCAAGCGGGATACCGGGGGGAAATCGCTGTCGTGCGCCTCGGTCCCCTGTCTCGTCGGTGCCATGCTCGAGCAACTCGACGTCCGCGACGGCCACCGTGTCTTCGAGGCAGGAGCGGGTACCGGGTGGAACGCCGCGCTGCTCGCCACCCTCGCCGGGCCAGGCGGGCACGTCACCACCATCGACATCGACCCGGAAGTCTCCGCCCAGGCAGCAGCCAGCCTCGAACGGGCCGGGTTCCCCGGCGTGCACGTCGCCACCGGCGACGCGGGCCTCGGCGTGCCGGACAAAGCACCCTACGACAGGGCAATCGTCACGATCGGCAGCCTCGACATCCCGCCAGCGTGGTTCGGCCAGCTCAGGCCGGGCGGACGGCTCGTCGTGCCGCTGCGCTGGCGGGGCCAGACCCAGTCGGTCGCGCTCGTCCTGGGCGAGGACGGCATCCTGCGCTCGGACAGCGTCTTCCTGTGCGGCTTCGTCCCGATGATCGGGCAGGACTGGGAACGCTCCGCGGCTCTGGACTCCGGTGACCTGGTTCACCTGTACTGGGACGCCGACCAGGACATCTCGCCCGGCCTGCTGTCCGGTGTTCTCGACGCACCGAAAACGCGCACGACTCCGGCATCACGGTCGGGCCGATGGAGCCTCTCGACTCCATCTGGGTCCGCGCCACTGCCACCGACCCGGCCGTCTGCCGCATCTCCGCCGAGCCGGCCGCCGTCACCAGCGGGCTGTGCACCCCGGTCGTCAGATCGCGGACCGTGGCCCTGGCCGAAGGCGACTCCATCGCTTACCTGGCCGTCCAGCGCCTCCAAGCACCGGAGCCCAGCTTCCGCACGGGTGCCATCGGTCATGGCCCGAACGGTGCCGGCCTCGCCGAGCGACTCTGCCGCCACATCGACACCTGGGGCGCCGACCGCACGGCTAAGCCGAGCATCGCCATTTACCCGCACTCCGCGCCCGGCATCGCAGGCGCTCAGGTCATCACCCGAGAGCACTGCGAAATGACAGTCGTGTACTAACCGGAGCAAGGTAAGGCGCCGTCAACAGGCGCCCGCGCTTCCGCCGCCTGCGCACGGCTGCCCGGAGTCTCCCGCGCCGCCTGAACCCGGCTGCGGTCGGCACCCCGTGGTCCGCGGAGGGCAGGTCGGCTGCCGGCGCGGAGGACCTCCGGCCCGGTGAGGAACACGGTGGCACCGTCGTCGTAGGCCAGCCGGGCCACCTCATCCCATAGGCCGGCCCGGCTCTGCAGGTCCAGGCCGGTCGTGGGCTCGTCGAGGAACAGGATCGCGGGCTGGTGGACGAGGGCCATGGCCAGGTCAAGGCGGCGTTTCATCCCGCCGGAGTAGTCGCCGACCCGCCGGTCGGCGGCCTCGGTCAGCCCGACCCGGTCGAGGAGCTCCGCGGTCCGCTCGGCAGCGGTGGCCTTGCCGATGCCACGCAGCGTGGCCTGGAACCTGAGGTGCTCACGGCCAGTCAGCATCACGTCGAGCGAGGCCTCCTGGAGGGCGGCGCCGATCGCCGCGCGCACTTGAGGGCCCTGGCGGGCGATGTCGAACCCGCCGACAGTCGCCTTCCCGCCCGTGGCCGGCAGCAGCGTGGTGAGCATGAGCACGGTGGTCGACTTCCCTGCCCCGTTGGGGCCGAGAAATCCGTAGATCTCACCGGGGAAGACCTCAAGGTCGATCCCGTCGACCGCCCGGGTTCCCGCCCCGAACTCGCGGACCAGATTCTCCGCCGTGATCGCTGGCAGGGTCATGGCTCGGTTCACGCCTGCACCGTCCTGGGCAGGCCCAACCGGGCAAGAGAGCTGTAGTCGAACGGAAGGAACTGCAGCGCGGTGGTGAAGGCGAGTGAAATGGCCTCGTTTCGCCCGTAGCGTGCTTCCGGACCGGCCTCGGCATCGGCCATTGGGCCGGGGATCCGGTAGCGGTGGACGTGCCGCTCCCGTCGGTACGGATCCGTCCGCATCCCCAATGCGCTCCCGTCTCCTGGCGTCGTCGCATGCCGCTGCCGGCGGCCCGGATCGGAGACCTCGGCGCTGACGGGGATGCGGTGCGGCGGGCCGGTTAGCGGCTCCTTGGGGGATCTGCTGCCTCATGAGGCCCGGGCACGGTGCCTTCAGCTCCCCGTGTCTCGCCGGGACCGCCGGTCTCACCCGCCTCGATGTCGAGCCGGGGCAGGGCGCGGGCGAGCCGGGCGGGCAGGTACCAGTTGGCCGGGCCGATCAGGTGCATGACGGCGGGCAGGAGCATGCTGCGGATGAGGATCGCGTCGATGAGGACGGAGAAGCCGAGGCCGAAGCCGAATTCCTGGAGCAGGTGGTGCCCGCCGGGCAGGAACGAGCCGAAGACCACGATCATGATCCCGGCGGCGGCGGTGACGATGCGGGTGCTGTGGGCCTGCCCGGCGGTGACGGCGGCGTGGTTGCGCCAGGCTGGGTCTTCGGGGCGGGAGCGCAGCCGCCGCCATTCTTCCTGCATGCGGCTGACGGTGTAGACCTCGTAGTCCATTGACAGGCCGAACAGGACCGAGAACATCACGACAGGCAGGAACGCGTCCACGGGCCCGGCGCCGGACAGGCCGAGCAGCGAGGCACCCCAGCCCCTGGTGAACACGGCGGTGATGGCGCCGAGCGCCGCGACCACCGACAGCAGGTTGAGCAACGAGGCGGTCAGCGGGATCAGCAGGCTGCGGAACACCGCGGCGAGCAGGATGAACGCCAGGATGACCACGACGGCGACGAACAGCGGGAGCTTGCTGCCCAGGACGTGCGCGAAGTCGATCGCGGAAGCGGTCTGGCCGCCGACGTGCGCGACGAGGCCGCTGCCGTGCTCGGCCCGCGGGATCAGGCTGTCGCGCAGCGTGCCGACGAGCGTGATGGTCCGCTGGTCCTGCGGGGCGGTGGCCGGGTAGAGGGTGGCGAGCACCGCGTGCTGGTCGGGAGAGACCTGCAGTGGCGTGACGCTGGCGACCCCTGGCGTGCGCGCCGCGGCTGCCAGCAGTCGGCTGAACGCGGCCTGGTCGCCGGGGCTGCTGACCTGGCCGGTCAGCTCGAGGGGGCCGTTGAACCCGGGGCCGAAGCCGCCGGCGAGGGCGGCGTAGGACTGGTGGGTGGTCCAGCCGGCCGGGTCGGTGCTGGCGTCGGAGGTGCCCAGCCGCAGCCCGGCGACGGGCAGCGCGATCAGCGTGATCGCCGCGAGGGAGGCCAGCGCGGTCAGCAGGCTGTGCCGTTCCACCAGGCGGGCCCAGCGTGAGCCGGCGCCCCGGAGGTTCTCCCGGGCCGGGCCGTTGCCCGTCAGCGCGGCGCGCTCGCGGCGGGAGAGCACCTTCGGGCCGAGGAAGCCGAGCAGAGCGGGCAGCAGGGTGAGGGCGGTGGCGATGGTCAGCGCGACGGTGACGGCGGCCGCGGCGGACAGGCCGTCGAGGAAACTCACGCCGAGCGCGAACTGGCCGAGCAGCGCGAGGCACACGGTCAGGCCCGCGAACAGCACGGTGCGCCCGGACGTGGTCACGGCCTCGGCGACGGCGTCTTCGTAGGAGCGCCCGGCCCGCACGGCGGCGCGGTGCCTGCTGACGATGAAGAGCCCGTAGTCGACGCCGACGCCCAGGCCGATCAGCACGGCGAGGTCGGTCGAGGCACTCGCGACGGTCAGGGCGTGGCTGAGCAGCGTGATCGCCGAGGAGCCGATGACCAGGGCCAGCGCGGCGCCGGCCAGGGGGGTTAGGGCGGCGAGGAAAGCGCCGCCGAAGACGAGCAGGAGGATGACCAGCGCCGCGATGACGCCTACGGCCACGGATGGCCCTGGCTTGGCCCGCTCGGAGTTCGTGATCGACGCCCCGCCCAGCGAGACGTGGACGCCCGGGCCGTCGGCCGTCTGCGCGGCCGCGATGAGTGAGTCCGCGTCGGCGGCGGTGATCTGGTCGGGCTGCTTGTCCCAGGTGACGCGGGCGAAGGCGACGGTGCCGTCCCTGCTGACCTGCGCGGCCCCGGCGGCGGCGTACGGGCTGGCCACGGACGTGATGCCCGGCAGCGCGGAGACCCGGGCCAGGGCCGCGGTTACGGCGTCGCGCACCGGGGAGGACTCGATGGTGGCACCGCCCGTGGCCTGGATGACCACCTGGTCAGTCTCGCCGGCGGCGGCCGGGTAGTGCTGGGTCAGCAGGCTGACCGCGGCCTGGGAATCGGTGCCGGGCAGGCTGAGGCTGGAGTTGAAGGCGCCGCCCGCCGCGCGGGCGGCGCCGAGCGCGACGACCAGGAGCAGCAGCCAGGCGGCAAGGACGGTGCGCCGGCGGGTGAAGCACCAGCGGGCCAGTCGGGTCATGTCAACGGTCTCCTTGGATGGGGTGTCGGCAGGACAGACACCCCGGCACCGGGAAACGGGGCGGTCGCGCACCGCCCCGATCGCGGGGGCGGTGGTGTCAGTACAGGCGACCGGAGGGAAGGAACTTCAGCGAATGGAAGGAACACACCGTGACGGCGGACTTGACGGCCCGGGCCCGGGCCGGCGACCAGGAGGCGTTCCGCGAGCTTGTCGACCCCTACCGGCACGAGTTGCAGGTTCACTGCTACCGGATCCTCGGCTCGGCGCAGGATGCCGAGGACGCGCTGCAGGAGACGCTGCTGGCCGCCTGGCGCGGGCTTGGGGGCTTCGAAGAACGGGCCTCGGTCCGCACCTGGCTCTACCGGGTTGCCACCAGCCGATGCCTCAATACCCTGCGCGCCAGTAGCCGGAGGGTGACGATGGACGGCCCGCAGTCCTGGCCCGACCCGCCCGAGCCGACCCGGCTGGGCGACGTGCCCTGGCTCGAACCGTACCCCGACTTGCTGCTCGACCAGCTGACCAGCACCGAGCCGGGACCGGAGGCACGGTACGAGGCCACCGAGGCGATCTCCCTGGCGTTCATCACGGCGCTGCAGCTGCTGCCGCCCCGCCAGCGCGCAGTCGTCGTGCTGTGCGACGTGCTCGGCTTCAGCCGGGCCGAGGCCGCGGGCATCCTCCAGGCCACGACCGATTCGGTAGCCAGCGCGCTCAAGCGCGGGCGGGCCACCCTGTCGCGACAGGCGGCGGGCGCGCCGGACCGCGAGTCGCCGCCCGTGCCCGGCTCGCCGGCGGAGCGGGAGCTGGTACGGCAGCTGACCGCGGCGTACGCGTCGGGCAACGTCAACGGCATCATCAGCCTGCTGACCGAGGACGTATGGCTGACCATGCCGCCCGCGCCCTTCGAGTACCAGGGCCGTGACGTAGCCGGGCGAGCACTGAGCCTGCTGTTCGGGCGGGGGCTGCGCTACCGGCTGGTGGCCACCCGCGCGAACGGCCAGCCGGCGTTCGGCATCTACGTGAACGACCCCCGCTCGGGGGTCCTGCACGCCAACGGCCTCATGGTCCTCACCCTGGCCGGGGACCGGATCAGCGCGCTCACCCGCTTCGACAACAGCAACCTGGCCCGCTTCGGCCTGCCCCGCACCCTCGACGCCTGACCCCGGTCACCTCCCCGCCAGCCCCTCTCACCTGGAGCCAGCCATGCCCGAATCAGTTTCCCTCCCCGAGTTCAGCCGACGCCGCCTGCTGCTATCCGGCCTCGTGGCGATCCCGGCTGCCACCGTGCTAGCGGCGACGGCCGCCCGTCCCGGCACCGCTCTTGCCGTCAGCACCCGGGCTCCGCGCCCGGCATGGCCTGCCGCGGACAGCGCACCGGACGCCAGCTGCGCCTACTTCTGCTGACCAGCCCCTACCGATCCCAGGAGAAAGAGAAATCATGCAGCTGACATGGCTGGGCCACTCGTGCTTCCGCCTCGAGAAGGACGGCTTCATCGCGGTCATCGACCCGGGCATCGTCGCGCCGGCGAACGCCCTCGACGACGCGGACGCGGTGCTGATCACCCACCAGCACGCCGATCACTTCCTGCCCAGCCTTATCGCGGGCCGGCTAGCGACCCGGCCCGGCCTGCCGATCTGGACCAATAAAGACGTCGCTGCCCTCCTGGAAGGCTCCGGGGCCACCGTGCACGTGATCGGCGACGGCGACGCGTTCACCGTGGGCGGTATAAAGGTCCACGGCCACGGCGAGTGGCACGCGCCGATCCACCCCGACGTCACCCGGGTACGCAACACCGGGTTCCTGTTCGAGGACCGGGTCTTCCATCCCGGCGACGCGTACACCGACCCGCACGCGCCCGTGGACCTGCTGTTCGTGCCCGAGTTCGGGCTCTACACCAGGTTCGGGTACGCGATCGACTTCATCAGGCAGGTCAAGCCGAAGCAGGCGTCCCCGGTCCACGACACGGGCTTGGACGCGACGGGCCTGGCCGGGGCAGACGGCTTCCTCGTCCAGAACCGGACGCCCCCGTTCGCCCCCGGCACCGGCTCGCCGTTTGTCCGCCTGCCCAAGGGAACAGCCATCAAGGTCTAGGTCAGTAAAGCCCAGCCGCCTGCGCCCAGGATGGCCCCGGCCTGAGCCGACTTCATCGGCATCTTCAGCGGGGCGGTCAGCGTAACCGCTCCCACAGTCCCCGTCCGCGGCCTTTCCGGGCCCGTCCGTGACCCATTCCATCCCTGTCCGTGGCCCGTTCTGCCTCTGTCCGTGGCCCGTGCGGCCACGGAAACCCGGTGCTCACGGACGCATGGCGGACGACTGCAGCCCGGAATCGCGCCTCGAAGCGCGTATGCGCTGGTCAGCGGGGCAAAGCGCTGGCCGCTGGCGGGTCGGCGGGATCCCCGGGTCCTCGAAGGCAGCTTCGCTTCCAGCAGCCGGGCGACGCGGCGAGCGCCGAGAGAGTTAGTTTGTTAACTCACTTGACATCGGATACGAAACCATGAAACGTAAGTCAGGTGTCTAACTACTTGAACATGGAGGGGACATGACAGCAGCTGGGGAGCCTGGCTTGTCTGTTGCCGGGTCACGCCTGGTGCTCCGGTCCCGGCTGGGGGTGCTCACGCTAGTCTTGCTGTGCGCGGTCCAGTTCCTCGACATCGCCGACGCGGCGATCGTGAACGTCGCGCTGCCGTCTATCCAGCGCAGCCTGCACTTCTCCCAGCAGAATCTGCAGTGGGTGGCCAGCGGCTACATCCTCACCTACGGGGGGTTCCTCCTGCTTGGGGGCCGCCTCGGCGACCTGGTTGGCCGGCGGCGCCTGCTGCTTGGCGGGCTGACGGTGTTCGCCCTGGCGTCACTGGTCGGCGGGGCATCGGGGAGCGCGGGCCTGCTCGTTGCCGCCCGGCTCGTTCAGGGTGCGGCCGCCGCGCTCATGACGCCCGCGGCCCTCTCGGAGCTCACGACGAGCTTCCGTGAGGGCGAGGACCGCAACTCCGCGCTGGGCGCGTGGGCCGCGGTCAGCGGCATTGCGGCCGCGGCCGGGGTCTTCCTGGGCGGCGTGCTGTCGCAAGGCCCGGGATGGCGGTGGGTCTTCTACGTCAACCCCCCGATCTGCGTCCTGGTGGTCGCGGGCGTGCTGGCACTGCTCGCAGATGGCCGGCCGGCGGGAGGCCGGGCGTCAGCGTTCGACGCGCAGGGTGCGGTCCTGGTGACCGGAAGCATGCTGCTGCTGGTCTACTCGCTGGTGCGCGCGCCGGTGATCGGGTGGGGATCGCTTCAAACCGTCCTGGCCCTGGCCGGGGCGGCCGCCCTGGCCGGGGCGTTCGCGTTCAACGAGGCGCGCAGCCGCAACCCGCTGGTTCCCTTCGCTATCCTCCGCGTCAAGGGCCTGGTAGCCGCGGACCTGACGCAGCTGATCGCTTTTGCCGGGTTCTTCTCGCTGTTGTTCTATGCCACGCTTTACATGCAGGAGGTCCTGGGCTACTCGCCGCTCAAGGCAGGGGCCGCCTACCTCCCGATCACCGCCGGCTTCGTGCTGGCAGGCGTCATCGTCTCGCAGCTGATTACCCGCATCGGCACCCGCCCCGTGGTCGTGGCGGGCTGCCTGATCGCGGCCGCCGGGATCTACTACGTGTCGCGGGTGCCCTTGCACGCCAGCTACGTCCATGATCTGCTCCCCGGGTTCCTGGTTATGTCGCTGGGCGCCGGCTCGGTGTTCGTATCGATCGCGGCGGCTGCCAACGCCGGCGTTCCCGGCGACAAGGCCGGCCTGGCGGCCGGGCTGCTCAACGCGTCCCAGCAGGTCGGCAGTGCCCTGGGCCTGGCCATCTTGTCCGCCGTGGCCATCACGCGCACCAACGGCCTGCTCGCCGCTCACGCGTCCCTGGTCGCTGCGTCCGACGCCGGGTACCACCGGGCGCTGCTCGCCGGCAGCATCTTGATGGCGGCGGCCGCGCTGATCGCCGTGCGGACCGGCAACACCCGGGCCGCCGCGCCGCTGGTCATGGTCAGCACGGATAATGCTCCCGGGCCGCCCCCGCATGGCCGCGACGGCACTCTGAACAGGGCAAGGGGCTCGAAGCCGCTGGGCACATAGCTCACGACAGCCCTCACTGCTGCCCGCGGGCCTTGTTCCCGGAAGCCGGGGGCCGATTACACTAGTGAGATGACTGACTCACCCAGACTCCGGGCCGGGACGGCACCGGAGCGGCGGCCCGGGAAGCGGGACCGCCTGGTAGCCGCTGCAGGTCAGCTG
Source organism: uncultured Streptosporangiaceae bacterium (assembly GCA_964581815.1). GTDB lineage: Bacteria > Actinomycetota > Actinomycetes > Streptosporangiales > Streptosporangiaceae > Trebonia. The sequence continues at coordinate 11,251 of CAZORE010000169.1, forward strand.
CTGCACCAGAAGGGTGCCGAGGCCACCACGCTCGCCGACATCGCCGAGGCGGCAGATGTCCCGGTAGGCAACGTTTACTACTATTTCAAGACCAAAGACGAGATCATAACGACGGTCGTCCAGGCTCACGTCCAGCAGGCCAAGGCAGCGGTTGCGGCGATCGACGAACGTCACCGCACGCCAAAGAGCCGCCTGAAGGCACTTCTGGGCGAACTGGCCAGCCAAAGCGAGATCGTCTCCCGGTACGGGTGCCCTTATGGCAGCCTCTGCTCCGAACTGGATAAGCGGCCCGGCGGCACCGACTTCGCGCTCGGGGAGCTAATGCGCGTTCCGATCGAGTGGGCTGAGCAGCAGTTCCGGGCACTCGGCCGCCGTGACGCGCGCGATCTCGCCATGAGCCTTCTCGCCTCCTACCAGGGCAGCGCGCTGCTCGCCAACACCCTCCGCGACCCGGGCATCCTCACCCGCGAGGCTCGCCGTCTCACCCGGTGGATCGACACGCTCTGAGGACCCGGCCTTCCACTCGTCGCCGACAACCGATTTCCCTGCCGCTGCCGCACTGCTCCAGCCGACGGCACCTACCCGCGGCTTCCGCACCGGCGCAGCCAAGCCCGCCTGCGGAAAGCCGCCCAGAGCGTTGACTTGCGGGTCGTTGTCAGCCCCGCCTGATGCGGGAGAGCTGTCGGCTTCACCGAGATGGTCACGTGACGGACTGGCAGTAGGCGGCGATCGCCCCAGCCGTTGAGGCCCCCGGCTGGCAACCGCTCCCGCCGGCGGGGCAGGGATCGTGATCAGTTCGTGCCGGTGACTAGTCGAACTGGCTGCCCTGTGACCGCGGCCACGGTGAGGAAGTCGCGGTCATCGGTGAGGATCGTGAGCCGGTGCCGTTCGGCTGTCACGCTAATGAGGAGGTCCACTGGCCCGGCGGAGCGGTGGTGGCCCGTCTCGGTGAGTCGCTGCTGGATCTCGTTGGCGCGCTCGTAGGCATCGTCGGGCATCGGGACCCAGGTGAACAGTCGTTGGAAGAGGCGCTGCTTCTCTAGTCGGTCGGCTAGGGAACGTGCCGAGTACAGGAACTCAAGCTCTACTACGGGACATGTTGCGATGACGCCTGCGGCTAGGTGTTCATCCCAGGCCTCCCCGGTCTTGGCCTGAAGAAGGCGGAACAGGCCAGAGGTATCGGCCAGGTACAGCGCCGGGCTCATCGGCGGTATGCGGCCTTGTTCCCGACGAACTCGTCGAAGTCTCCCTGATCGGCCATTTCACGCAGGCGCGCCAGCGCACGCAGCCGGTCTAGGCGCTGTCCTACCTCGCGGAGCGCGGCATTGACCGTATCCTTCTTCGTCTTCGTCCCCAGGACCTCGGCAGCCAGCGCGAGGGCCTCGGAGTCAATCTCGACTGGTGTCTTCACCATCGCCATCTCGCCACCCCTTAAGGACAATGAATATCCCAAAAACCTCTCTCGGATATCAAGGATATCTCATCGGCGCGGCTCTGGACAGGCTCCCGATCGGCTGGCTGCCCGTGACGCCGAGAGCACGCGGGATTCGAGCCAGGCAATTTAGCCTGGCGCGGGGACCTTAAGGCGAGAGCAGCTGGAGTGACTCGAGGTCGTTAGCAGAATGCACGTAGTTGTCGCCGTATGAGGAGGTTGCTATCCGTCGCTACTTGCCGATCGCCTGATGGACCGAGCGGATCGCGCTCGAACCTTCACCCACGGCGGCTGCGATCCGCTTCATCGAGCCGTGGCGCACATCGCCGGCGGCGAAGAGTCCTGGGATGCTGGTCTCGAACGCCAGAGGCTGACGGCCGAGTAGCCCGAACGAGTCGCGCGGTTGCGTCTCCGGTAGATCGGTGTCGGTGAGGATGAAGCCGCTTCGGTCAAGTAGGACGCCCTCGAGCCAAGACGTCGCGGGCACGGCGCCTATGAAGCAGAAGAGTCCCGCGCAGGCCACGCTCTCCCGAGTCCCTCCGACCTTATTCGCGAGCACGATCGAGTCCAGATGGTCGCCACCGTCGACTCCGACGACTTCGGTGCCCAGGTGCAACTCGATACGACTGTCGGCGAGGATGCGGGTCGCGAGGTAGCTCGACATCTCGATTCCCAGATCGTCGGCGCGCACGACGAGCCGGACCCGCGACCCGCGACTCGCGAGGAACAAGGCCGCCTGCCCGGCGGAGTTGGCCCCGCCAATGACGGCCACCTGAGGGCCGTGGATCTCGCACGCACGGGCCTCAAGCTCGGTTGCCGCGTAGTAGATACCGTTGCCCTCGAAGTCCGCCCACCGCTCGAGGCTCAGTTTCCGGTAGCGGGCGCCGCTCGCGATCACGATCGAGCGGGCCGAGACCTCGCTCCCGTCCGACAGGGTCACCACAAGGTCGTCCGCCATCCGCAGTGACGTCACCTCGAACGGGCTCTTTATCTCGGCCCCGAACTTTTCGGCCTGCACCAGCGCCTTGGCAGTCAGCTCCGCGCCGGCGATTCCGGACGGGAAGCCGAGGTAGTTCTCGATACGCGCGCTCGCGCCGGCCTGCCCGCCTACGGCAACCCCTTCCAGGACCAGCGTGTCCAGGCCCTCGGAGGCGCCGTAGACGGCAGTCGCCAGTCCGGCGGGTCCACCACCGACGACGACAATGTCGTAGACCTTCCCTGGTACAGAGCGGTACGCCAGCCCGAGCTGGCCCGCCAGTACGCGCGGGGTCGCATTGCGGAGGACCGCGGTCGGGGCGATCACTACCGGGAGGTCGTCAACGTCGAGCCCGAGAGACTTCAGGATCCGGTGCCCGTCGTCGGTTTCGACGTCGAGCCAGCTATGCACCACGTTTAGACGCGTGGCCCAGTTGCGGAGCTCGAGCGTCTCGGCCGACAGCGCACCGCCGACGATCTGGACACTAAGCGCCGCTTCGCTCGTGCGCATGAACTCGCGCCGTGCCATGAACGCCTTGAGGATGACGTCGGACAGCTCCGGGGCGTCGGACATAAGCTGCCGGAAGACCGGACGTGGCATCCGTTGGATCACGCCGCCGGCGGGCATGCGCGCCGAAAACATGGCAGCCTGCCCGGTCAGCATGTCCAGCTCGCCCAGGAACGAGCCTGGGCCGAAGATCGCCATGACCTGCTCCGGCAGCCCGAACGCCGCGAGCCTCACGACTTCCACATCGCCGGCCTCGACCAGCATGAAGTCATAGTCGACATCCCCGGCGTGGGCCAGGGACGCGCCCGGATCGACGACCGTCTCCGTGGAACGCTCGCGGATGAGGTCTAGCTGCGACGCGGTGAGGGCCGGGTATCCGCCAGATATGCCCCGCCTCTCCGCCAGTTCTCTATCGGCTTTCCCCGGCTCCGCCCTCACTCGGGCTGGCTTCCGGTTGCTCATGCCTTAACCTCTCGCCTTTGGCTCCAGCAGGTTCCGACCCGTTGCACGAAGCTGAGTTCTCTCTTATGGTGCGTGGCGCGCCAACCTGCGGTTACCGCGTTGCGGTGGCCAGTGCCGCGCGGATGGCGTCCTCGCCGGCCGGCTGGCCCTTCTCGTTCGAGTACGGCCCGTACGGGGTCCCCCACACCGGCGTGCCCGTCGCCTGCCGCCAGCTGTCGGCCAGCGGTCCCGCGTCCAGCACGCTGTACCCGAGGGATTCGATGAATTCGGTCACCGCCGCCTTCGCCGGCGCGGAGTCCCCGGCGATCGGCAGGCAGGAGCGGTCGGTCGCCCCCGCCGGGCGGGCGAGTGACAGCAGGTGCTTGTAGAAGATGTTGTTGAACGCTTTCACCAGCATGGCGTCCGGGATGTACCGCAGCAGCAGTTCGCTCGAGGTGAGCGACTTGCTGTCGAGGTCGGGGATGTGCCCGTCGCGCTCGGGGCCGTAGTTGCACGTGTCGATGACCGTCTTCCCGGCCAGTGGCGCGGCGGGCAGGCTGGGGAAGGCCTTGACCGGCACCGTGACCACGACGATGTCACCGGCCGCGGCGGCCTCCCCGCTCGTCGCCGCGGACGCCCGCGGTCCCAGGTCCGCGGTCGTGTCCGCGAGCGTTTCTGGACCGCGCGAGTTGCTGAGCACGACCCGGTGCCCGGCCTCGATTGCGAGCCGCGCGATGGTGCTGCCGATCTGTCCGCTTCCGATGAATCCCACGGTCGTCATATTCTCAGCGTCCCTTCCAGGAGAGCCGTACCCTTGTCATTTGCCGTGGTCGTCGCGGTCGGGGAAGCGGCGGTGCGGGTGCGCTCAGTCCGGGACGTTGACGCCGAGGCTGATGTTGAACCCTGCGCCGTGGCGGGCC
>CAZORE010000170.1:0-9532 GCA_964581815.1 uncultured Streptosporangiaceae bacterium
ACATTTCCGTGACAGCAGAACCGGGTCCGGGACGCGCGTCCACGGTCACCCCCTCCGAAGGCGCCGTGGGCTGGCGTGACTACATTCCGCTAGGCGGAGCCGCCGCGGTTGTCGAGAGGTCACGAGTGGCTGGCTGCCTGCGGCGTAGACTTCTCTTGGGAACGACTGAGGGGAGGCGAGGCAGTGAACCTGGACGAGATCAAGGCACTCGGAGCGCGCCTCGCCGAGTTGTGCCGGAAGTACGGCATCGCCGAGCTGGCTGTCTTCGGCTCGGTCGCGCGGGGTGACGCCGGGCCGGACAGTGATGTCGATCTGCTGTACGTGCGGGTGCCCGGGAACGACCTTGGCATGGCGTACTTCGACCTGCAGGAGGACCTGGAGCGCCTCTTCGGCCATCGGGTGGACCTGGTGGCCAAGGACGGCTTGCACCGGGTGATCCGGGACCAGGTACTGGCCGACGCGCAGGTCCTGTATGCGGCGTGAGGAACTGTACCTCGCCGACCTGATCGACAACGCGCGAGCGGTCCGCGGCTACCTGGACGGGGTAACCCGGGAGCGCTGGGACGCCGAGGACATCTTGCGGGACGCAGTGCTGTACCGGATGCTGCTGCTTGCGTTGGCCCTTCGGGCCGAGGACCCTGGAGCCCGCGCAGGGTGGTACGGCGGACTCGGACCGACCGACCGCGACGACATCGCTGCCGACCTCCGGCTCAGCATCGACCAGCCACCCCCACCTGACCGAGCCATGGAGGCTGCTCGGCTTCGAGCCGAAGGGTGGACGGTGTCCGAGATCGCAGCCCAGCTGGCCTGCAGTCGGCGGACCGTACAGCGGTATCTCCGGATGGTCGGCTGATCTCGGGCACCGTGAACGGCGCGCGGTCGGGTCAGAATTGAGACAGGCCCTCCTAGGCAGCTTGACAGATCGCATAACGACGTTCCCGGCGCTGACTTGACCATCGCCAGCATCGAGCCCGGATCCTCATCGTTCGTCCGCATCCCCCGGTCAGAGTCAAGATCCGCGCCGATAAGGCTGGGCCGGATCGGGCCACGACCGTGTCAAACCACCTCTCTAGTTCAGAGAATTCGGTCGCGCCCTGCCGCGCGACTTTCTGAACGTGGATGCCGGCATCACAAGCGGCCGGTACACGCGAGCAGCTGCTGGAACTTGCCGAAGAGGCCAACCGCGGCCACGCTCCGGCTTCCGGCGCGGCCGACGGCGAGGACGGGCCAGGCCCGGCTACAGCGTGCCGTGCCGTTGCAGCACCAGGTACGACACCCAGCCGGCCGGGATGGGCAGCCAGAACGTCGCCAAGCGGAAGATGAGCACCGCGGGGATCGCCTGGATCGCCGGGATGCCGACGGCGGTCAGCCCGCCGGCGAGGACCGCCTCGACGGCGCCAAGCCCGCCGGGCGTCGGCGTCGCCGATCCGACCGCGTTGCCGGCCAGGAAGACGGCCGCGGCGGCCAGGACGGGCGGATGGACGCCCACCGACCGCAGCGCCGCGATGAGCGCGATCACGTACGCGGCGGTGACCAGCAGGTTCGCGCCGACGCTGACGGATAGCCGCAGCTGGTCTGAGACGGCGTCGAGCAGCCGGGGCCAGACCGCGCGCAGGTGCGGCAGCACGGTCCCGGCCAGCATGGCCCGGCTCTGCGGCACCGACACCACGGCGACGAGGACGGCAACGATGACGCTGAGCCCGATGAGCACGTGGCTGTCCGGCACGATCTTGAAGCGGCTGAACCCCGAGCCGGTGAGCACTCCGGACACGATCAGCAGGAACATCGTCACGACGATGTTCACCAGCTGCGACATCGTCACCGCGGCGGCGATGGTGCCCTGGTCCACCTGCTGGCGGTGCAGGTAGCGGGCGTTGACGGCCACGTGTCCCACGGTCGGCGGCATGGCGACGCCGACGAACGCGGTGGACAGCTGGACGAGGAAGCCGCGCCAGATGGACAGGCGCCTGGGGATGAACGCCGCGACGTTGACGGCCGCTCCCAGGAAGGTCACCGCCGCCGCGGTCACCGCGACGGCGAGCCAGCCGGGATCGGCCTGGCTCAGCGTGCCGGGGACGTCTACGCCGGAAACGCTGGCGATGAGCAGGTAGGCGGCGACGGTGAGGGCGATCGCGGTCGCCACGGTCCGCAAGCGGAACCGTTCAAGCCGGACGGCAGGCGCCGCGTCCTGGCCCTCGGCCAGCTCGTGCCTGATCTGGCTGAGCGAACCGCCGGCGCCCCGCATGGCCGCCCAGCCCCAGGGGGCCAGGGCGAGCGGCTGTACAACCGACGCGATGGCGGCCTCGTCGGCCGGCCCGTAGCCGGCGCGCAGCGCGGTGACGGCTTGGGCGGGGCCGGTGATCGTGGCCAGCGTCGCCAGCGCCTGGACCAGGTCGAGGCGGCGGGTCAGCTCACTGGCGGCGGGCTCGGCCGCCTCGAGCGAGCAGAACCCCGCCTGCTTCCCGGCCATGAACACGCTGCCCGGCTGCAGGTCCCGGTGGGCGACGCCCGAGTCGTGCAGGCGGCGCAGCGATGCGAACAATGACGCGCCGTCCGGCGGGCGCGCCGCTACGGAACCGTCCGCCAGCCCGGCCGACGCGGCGGGGTCAGCCGGGACGCTGGTGACAAGCACCAGCGTCTCCCCGGGCATCTCACCGAGCAGCAGCACCGCGGGACTTGGCACGCCGGCCTGCTGGGCCAGGCAGCAGGCCAGGGCCAGCTGCTCGACCTGGGCGCGGGTACCGACCGTGACGCGCCCCGCGACCGCGCGCCGCAGCCGGACTAGCGCCCACAGCTGGCGGAGCAGCCCCGATCCGCGGGTGTCACGGCCCGACAGGTGAACGCGGATCGGTGTGCCGTCGGACAGCGTTCCCTCCAGCCGTGCGCGGCCGGGCCCGGCGGCCGAAAGGCCCGCGGCCCGCACGCCCTGGCCCGCCAGCCAGTCGGCGAGCTCCGCGGTGCCGGGCAGCACCGAGGCGGCGCCGAGCAGCCAGCGCACCACCCAGCCTACGAGGAGCCCGCCCGACGCCGCGATCACCACGGCGAAGGGCGTGAGCGTGCTGACGGCCAGCCCCGATAGCAGCAGCGCCGCGCCAGCGCATAGCCACCACCGCGACCAGTGCGTATGCCGGGACAAGTCCGTCCCCACCACGAACGCGACGAACGCGGTGCCCACCACGAACGTTGAGGGATCGCTGCCGTGCAGCACCGCGTGCTGAACGGCCGCGTGCTCAGAACGCCACACGGCCGACGCGATGATGGCCGACGCGGCGCCGGCTAGGCCGGCGGCGACCGCGTTCCGCGCGTCCCGCCACTGGCCGCGGGCCAGCACGACCAGGGCCGCGACCGCCAGGGCGAAGCAGGCCACCCCGGCGGCCACCGCGGCCAGGTACGACAGCCAGCGGGCGATGTGCGCCATCCAGCCAGAGACGTCGTTGGCCGCCTCGGTGGTACCCAGGGGCAGTGCCTGGATGGTCCCGAGCACCGCCGCGACGACCAGGAACGAGATGACCGCGAAGAGCAGGTCGGCGGGGCGGCGCACCCGGTCCGCGCCAGGCTCACCGCGGTGCGCCGCCGTGCCTGCGCTCATCGCCTGCCCCGTCCCCACGTTCTCTTGGCTACCGTAATGGGATAGCAGGGAGTATTTCCCGGTTATCCAGCGGCCCCAGGCACAGCGGCGCCACTCCCAGGCGCTGCGGCGGTCCCGCTCCGCCGCGTCAGCCGAGGACCTGCTCCAGGGCCTTGCGGACCGAGCCGGGACGTTCGATCCACGGGAAGTGGCCGCAGTCCGCTTCGACCACGGACCGGGCACCGGGGATGAGAGCGGCCGAGGCGATGCCGTGCCTGGGCGGAATGGGGCTGTCCGCGCCGAGGACGAACACGGTCGGCATGGTCAGCGCGGGCAGCAGCCGCTCCAGGGTGCGCTGGCCGAAGTGCTCCTGCACTGAGGCGAAGGTCCCCGCGTAGCACTCCACCGACAGGCGCAGCGGCGGCATCGGCGGTGCCTTGTCCGGCGAGGAGAAGTACCCGGGCCAGACGATGGCGAGGCTTTCCAGGGCATCCTCAGGAGTGCCCTCGCCCGCCATGGCCCGCTCGTCGAGTTCCAGCGCCCGCGCCGCCAGCTCCGGCCTGATCCGGTCGGCGAGGTTCTGCCCCAGCTCGGCTGCGCCGCCGTCGGGGACCGCGCCGAGCGGGTCGGCGATCACCAGCCCGCGTACCCGGCCGGGGTGCCGGACGGCCAGGTGCATGGCCAGGTGCCCGCCCCAGGAGTGCCCGACCACGTACGCGCGGCCGGCCCCGGCCGCATCGAGGACGGCAACCGCGTCCGCCACGTGCTGCTCGACGCTGAACGGCCCGGCCACGACCGACGGCGCGAGCCCGCGCTGCTGGTAGCGCAGCACCCGGAAGCCGTCCGCGAGCTCGTCGGCCAGCGGCGCGGTGTAGTCCGACAGGCCGGGCCCGCCGTGCAGGATGAGCACGGGCGGCCCGTCCCCGGTCGTCCACCCGGTGACGCCGCCGCCAGGCACCGGGGCAAGGAACTGCTCAGCGTCCACTGCACATCGCCTCCTGCGCGCCGCGGTTGCCTGGAATGGTACGTTGCCGGCCGATCTTTAGGATCACTCGCGGTGCCTGGCGTGGCAACCGTCCAGCGGCTGAAGGTCAGCTCCTTCGGCCCGCCCGGCGCGTACAATCCCGGCATCAGGCATGTGGGCGCAGGAGGATGCCGTGCAAGTCGGGGCCGCGAGGGCAGCGTCCTTGCTCGATTTCCCGGTGAAGATCCCGACCCGGGTGCCGGTGCCGTCCGGCGTGAAGATCCCGGTCGGCCGGGCCGACCTGACCCTGCAGCCGATGATGTGGATGTTCCTCGCGATCCTGGTCACCTTCCTGCTCACCAGGACGGTGACCAGGCTGATCCGGTCGGGCAGCGGCACCGGGCTCGGCAACGTCCATATCGGCGGCAATCACGTGCATCACCAGGTGTTCGGCATCCTGATCATCATCGGCACCGGCATCACCCTGGTATCGCAGACGCCGCGGGGCGCGGCGCTCGACGTGGCGGCCGCCGTTTTCGGCGTGGGCATCGGCCTGACCGTCGATGAGTTCGCGCTCTGGCTCCACCTGGAAGACGTCTACTGGGCGGAGCAGGGCAGGAAATCGGTCGACGCGATCTTCTGCGTGCTCGTGATCACCGGGACGCTGATCGGCGGCACCAGCTTCGCGACCGGCCGGGCCGGCACGGCCGCATGGTGGTCGTCGGTCGCGGTGATCGCCCTCACCCTGCTGCTTTGCGTGATCTGCCTGCTTAAGGGCAAGGTCGTGACCGGCGTCGTCGGCATCTTCTTCAGCCCGGCGGCCCTGGTCGGCGCCGTCCGGCTGGCCAAGCCCGGGTCTTGGTGGGCGACGCACCGCTACGCCGGCCGGCCGGGCCGCGCCGGCCGCGCCGCCCGCCGCTTCGACCAGCGTCACCACGACCGGTGGAACTGGGTGCGCGACTTGGTCGCGGGTGCCCCCTCACGGGAAGGGTCGGTCTGAGCACGCCAGCGGCCGGGTGGCGTTACCGCGTGCGGCCCGCCGCGTTGTCGCTCGTCGTCATCGCGCGGCCTCTCATGTCTCCGCGGCAACCTGCTCGATGAAGCGGGCGGAGGCGGCAGGCGGCAGCGCCTCGCTGCTCAGCTGGTCCATGACCGCCAGGTAGTGCTCGACGTCCGAGCGCTGCTCCAGGTAGACGGCGCCGGTGAGCTGCTCGATGTAGACCACGTCCGGCAGGTGCAGCTCATCGAAGCGCAAGATGGTGAACGACCCGCTCGCGCCGGCATGACCGCCCCGGGCGAACGGGACGACCTGAATGGTCACCCCGGGCGCCCTGGCCGCCTCGACGAGGTGGCGCAACTGCGCCCGCATCACCGCGGCTCCGCCCACCGGCCGGCGGAGCACCGCCTCGTCCATGACCGACCAGATCTTGGGCGGGCTCGCCTTGGTGAGCAGGTCCTGTCGCTTGACGCGCAGCCCGACCCGGCGCCCGATCTCCGCCGGGGACGCGGCGTCAAGGCCAAGCGCGGTGACCGCCCTGGCGTAGTCCTCGGTCTGGAACAGCCCGTGCACGAACTGGATCTCGAAGGTCCGGATGGTGGAGCACACGGACTCCAGGCCCAGGTAGTTCTCGAACCAGCCGGGCAGGACGTCGCTGTAGCTGGTCCACCAGTCCAGCCGCTTGGACTGTCCGGCCAGGTCAAGGAGCCTGGACCGCGCCCGCTCGTCGGTCACGCCGTAGAAAGTGAGCAGGTCCTCAATGTCGCGCGTCTTGAATCCGACCCGGCCGGTCTCCATCCGGCTGATCTTGGACCGTGAGGCCCGGATCTCGTAGCCGGCCCGGTCGGGCGTGATGCCCGCGTCTTCGCGAAGCTGTCGCAGCTGCGAGCCGAGCAGCATGCGCAGGACGAACCCGTCGGCTTGCGGTTCGTCCGGGCTGGGATCTGGCTGCCCGCCCCCCGGCTCCTCAGTGCTCATGACCGCTCCGACGCCGCTTGACCTGCACTCTGCGAGCTTCCCGCCAGGCAGACAGCCGCGGCGCTGCCCCGCAACTTCCCCGGCATTTTACGCATTCTGGAACTGCGTGCATATTCATACCGGGTCGGCTGGCATCGCGTTGCCAAATGGGCGAAACTGTTTTCCGACCGTTAATTCGAATCATGTAAATGCAATACTGGCAGGCGTCAGCTCGTGTAGATGCCGGTCGGCCGGTCGTGGTAGCCCTTCGCTCCGATGGCCCGGGCGAGCGGGCTGCGCGGGTCCTGCCCGGCCTTGAGCGCGTCGAGGACAGCGCGGAAGTCGTAACGGGGCGACCAGCCCAGGTCAGCACGTGCGCGGGCGTTGACGTAGACGCGGCCGATGGACGGGAACATCCGCCAGCCCCGCCGGGCGTACTCCGCCTCGTAGTCGGGGAACAGCCGCCGCACCACCGCGGGCGCGTCGGCCCGCAGCCCGGCCAGGTCGGCGGGGGTGAACGGCGTCGTCGCGCTGAGGATGTACTTGCCGAACCCGATCCGCGCCGCCCGGTCGACCGCCCGCAGGTGCGCGTCCGCCACGTCCGTCACGTCGACCCGCCGGTAGAGGTACTCGTTGGCCTTGACGCACGCGTCCGGGTAGGCTTCGCGCACCTCGTCGCGGTCGTCGCCCTCGGGAAAGAACCGCGCGGTCCGCAGCACCACGACGGGCAGGCCGTGCTCCGCGTGCACCAGCTCGCATAGGTCCTCGGCGGCCGTCTTGGTGACACCGTAGATGTTCCTCGGCCGCGGCACGACGTCCTCGGTGATCCACGCGGCCGGCTCGCCCGGTCCCGGCGTCAGCGCCCGGCCGAACGTGCTTGTCGTGCTGGTGAACACGAAGCTCCCCACGCCGGCCGCGACGGCCTCCTCGAGCAGCGTCAGCGTGCCGGTGACGTTGGTGTCCACGAACGCCTGCTTGGCGTGCGAGCCGACGTGCGGCTTGTGCAGCGTCGCGGCGTGCAGCACCGCCGCGGCCCCGGTCATGCACTCGCGCACCACGGCCCGGTCGGCGACCGACCCGACCACCGTCGTGTAAGGCGACGGCCGGACGTCGATCCCGGTCACCTCGTAGCCGCCGTCCCGCAGCACCCGGACCAGTGCCTCGCCCAGGTGACCCGCGCTTCCCGTCACCAGAACCCTTGTCGCCACGGCGGTCAGCGTACCGTCCGGCATTGGCATGATGGGTGGCATGAGCCTTCCCCGGCCGCTCCGGCCTTCGCCGCCCGCCGATTTCCCGGTCTACGGGCTGGACGCGGCGTGGCCGGGCACCCGGTGGCTCGAGTCGTTCGGCGACGCCATCGGCGATCCGCTGCACTGGGTATCGCTCGGGCACCTGGGCCCGGGCGGCGGATCGCTGATCCTGGCGGAAAGCCACTCCCGGGCGCGCACCGACGCGATGGTCGCGCCGTCTGGACGGCCGCCGCTGACGCACGTCGCGCAGTGCGCCGCCACCACCCTGGTCAACCTCACGCTGCCGGTGCTGTCCGTGCCCCGGCCGGACGGCATGCTACGGGCACTGGCCGACCACGCCGAGGAACGCGGCGGGGGATACCTGGCGTGGCCGCGCGCCCGCTGGCAGGTGGACGGCGCCGCGGTGACCGCACGCGCGTGGCGGTTCGCCGGCGGCTGGGCCGCGGTCAGCGACGCCGTGGATGATGTGTACCTGGCCATGGCTGGCGCCGGCACCGATCCCGACGGCCTCTCCCTCGGCCTCATCGCGGACGGCGGCGCGTACCATTTCCGGCTCGATCAGCCGCTGCACCCGGACGTGATGGCCGCTTCCCGCGCGGCCCGCCCCGGAGGTGACGAATTGCCGTGGCCGCAGCCCGGGCAGTGGCACGACGACCAGCTACGGGTGCTGCAGGGGCGGGCCTGAGCCTACACTCGTGGCATGGCCAGGTACTTCGACATCCATCCGGCCAACCCGCAGCGGCGCGTGATCGCGCAGGTGGCCGACATCGTGCGCGGCGGCGGCGTGATCGCCTACCCGACGGACTCCTGCTACGCACTCGGCTGCCAGCTCGGCAACTCCGACGGCATCGACCGGATCAGGGCGATCCGCGGCCTTGACGACAAGCACCACCTCACCCTGGTCTGCGAGGACTTCGCGCAGCTCGGCCAGTTCGCGCTGATACCGAACCGCGTGTTCCGCGCCCTCAAGGCGGCGACGCCGGGCAGCTACACGTTCATCCTGCCCGCGACGCGGGAGGTGCCCCGCCGGCTGCGGCACCCGGGTAAGAAGACCGTCGGGGTGCGCATCCCTGGCCACTCGGTCACCCAGGCCCTGCTCGAGGAGCTCGGCGAGCCGCTCGTGTCGAGCACCTTGCTGCTGCCGGGCCATGACGACCCGATGACGCAGGGCTGGGAGATCGCCGAGGAACTGGGGACCGCGGTGGACGCGGTCATCGACTCGGGCGAGTGCGGCACCGAGCCGACCACGGTCATCGACTTCTCCGTTGACGAGCCGGAGATCCTGCGCCGCGGGGCGGGTGACCCGTCCGCCTTCGAGTGAGCTCGCCGGGCCGTCCATGTGACGCCAGGGAGCGTCAGTCCGAGCCTGCCATGATCCGCCACACCAGCTTCTCGAGCAGGTCAAGCTCGGCTGCGTTGAGGCGGCAGAAGCCCGGCGGCGGTTCCAGCCGGATCCGCAGCACCTCGGCGACCGCGTCCCGCCCCTCCGGGGTGAGCGTCACGAGCTTGCGGCGCCGGTCCGCGGGGTCGGGCTGCCGCTCCACCAGGCCGCGCTCCTCAAGGTTGTCGACGATCAGGGTCGCATAGGGCGCGTCGACGCCGACTGCCTCGGCGAGGCCGCTCAGCGACAGCGGGCCCTCCGCCAGCCATATCAGTGACTTGACCCGGCCGCTGCCGCGGCCGAGGTCGAGGGCGTCGCGCAGCCGCTGCTTCGTCGGCTGGCCCTCGACCAGGGCGCGCATGGCCGCCCAGACACGGCCGGCCTGGTCGTCGCTCGCCTGGTCGTCGCTCGCCTG
>CAZORE010000170.1:9632-15187 GCA_964581815.1 uncultured Streptosporangiaceae bacterium
CCGTCCGCGCGGGCGTCCCCGTCCGCGCGGGCGTCCCCGTCCGCGCCAGTGTCGCCGTCCGGGCCAGTGTCGCCGTCCGGGCCAGCGCCTGCGTCCAGGCCGGTGAACGCCGCCGCGCCGCGGCCCGTGCCCTTGGCCGCCGGGCCGGGTGCGTCTCCTGCGAGGATCTCACGGACGCGGTCCGCCGTGGCGAGCGCGCGCCGGCCGGTGGAGGCGTAGCCGATGACGCCCACCGCCAGCCCGCAGGCGGCGAGCAGCGCCCACGCGGCGTGACTGGCGGCGGCGAACCCGGCGCCGGAGGCGCCGGCCACCAGCGACCCGGTGACGGCCACGCCGAGCGTGGACCCGGTCTGCCTGCTCGCCGAGGCGACCGACGCGGCCACGCCCGCCTGGCTGTTCGGCATGCCGGAGATGGCGGTGTTGGCGATTGGCGCGTTCACCAGGCCGAATGCGATCCCGAAAAGCACGTAGTCGGCGAGCAGGAAGCCCGGGGGCGTGTCGGCACTCAGCCGGAGCAGCAGCCCGGCGGCCACCATCATGGTGAGCCCGGCGGCGACCAGCGGCAGGCGCGGCCCTCGGGTGCCCACGAGCCGGCCGGAGACCGGGGCGAACAGGCAGATCATCACCGCCATGGGCAGCGTCATGAGCCCGGCGTGCAGCGCGCTGTAGCCGCGCCCGTCCTGCAGGTACAGCGTGTTGATGAAGAGGAAGCCGCCGAGCACGGCGAACGCGAGCACGGCGATCGCGCTCGCCCCGCTGAACGGCGGGCTGCGGAAGAACCGCACCTCGAGCAGCGGCTGCCGGCGGCGGGACTCGACGAGCACGAGCGCCGCCGCCGAGGCCGCCGCCGCGGCGAACGTCGCCACGATCACCGGCGAGGCCCAGCCATGAGCGGGGCCCTCGATGACGCCGTAGGTCAGCGTCGCGAGCAGGGAGATCACGAGCAGCTGGCCCCACGGGTCGAAGCGGCGCGCGGTGGCCGCCTTGGACTCGGGCACGAACACCTGGGTCAGCACGATGGCGGCGATCCCGACGGGAATGTTGATCCAGAAGATCGCCCGCCAGCTGGCCGCGCTGACCAGGAAGCCGCCGAGCACCGGGCCGAGCGCGAGGCTGAGCCCGAACACGGCGGCCCAGATGCCCAGCGCCCTGGCCCGCGCCCGCCGCTCGGTGAAGGTGTTGCTCACGATCGACAGGGCGACCGGGTTGAGCATCGACCCGCCGAGCGCCTGCAGGGCGCGGAAGGCCACCAGCGCCGTCACGCTGGTCGCCAGGCTGCACAGCAGCGACCCGACGGTGAACACCGCCAGGCCGGTCTGGAACACGCGCCGCCGCCCGAAGCGGTCGCCCATCGACCCGGAGGCCATCAGCAGGCTGCCGATCACCAGCGTGTACGCGTCGACCGACCACTGCAGCCCGCTCAGCGAGGCGTGCAGCCCGCGCCCGATGGCGGGCAGCGCCACGTTGACGATGGTGACGTCGATGCCCACGACGAGCAGGCTCAGGCAGCAGATGCCCAGGATGAGCCACGAACGCCGATTACTTGTAGACATATATCTATTGTATTTCTACAAATGTTGTATGTCTACAAGTAAATCTCGCGCGCTACGAAGCGGCGGCGTTGTCCCGCCGGACGGCGATGAGGTGCAGCAGCGCGGCGACGTGCCGGTAGGGGTCGGTCCGGCCGGCCCGCTCCTCGTGCCGCACGATGGCGTCGAGCGTGGCCGGCTCGGGCAGCGGCGCGTCGGACCCGGCCGTGTCGGTGAACACCCGAACCCCGTACCACTGTCGCACCGGCAGCCGCCGCGCTGACAGCGCCGCCGTCAGGTCCGCCAGCCGGTCGGCTCGCGCGTCCACCCCGATCCGGTTGCGGTAGGCGCCGCCGTCGAACGCCGCGGCCACGCTGTCCCAGTCGCCGAGCAGCCCGGGGCGCAGCGCCAGGGCGTCCCCGTTGCGGACGAGCAGGGACACGACCGCGCCTGGGGCCGACACCCGGGCGATAGCGTCGAGCAGCGGACCGGGGTCGGCGAAGTACATCAGCACGCCATGGCACAGCACCGCGTCGAAGCTGGACGCCGGGAACAGGTCGCCGGCCGCCAAGGCCTCGCCCTGAACCAGCCGCACCCGGTCGCGGACCCCGGCCGGCTCGGCCGCCAGCGCGGCGCGGAAGTCGTCAAGCAGCCGCGCCGAGGCGTCAAGCCCGGTGACCGAGTGCCCGCGGCGGGCCAGCAGCAGCGCCTGAGTGCCCTGCCCGCACCCGATGTCAAGCACCCGCCGCGGCGGCTGGCCGGGCAGGTGGGCGGCGAGCTGCCGCGCTACGAGTTCCTGGCGTACCACCTGCCGGAGTGTCCCCAGATGAGCCCGCCATTCCTGCTCGCCCGTGGCGAAGCCACCGCTCACGTTGTTCCCTTCGCCTGCCTTCGGGTCAGCGAGGAGCTTACGCGACGAGTCCCGGGCCACTGCCACCCGGAGCGAGCCGCGCCGGACGCTAGGTGCCGAACAGGGCGAACAGCCCGCGCCGGCCGTCGAGCGGCTCCGCGGGCGCGGTGAAGCCGGCCCGGGCGAGCAGCGCGGCCTCCACCCCGTTGAACGCGGCCTTGCCCACCTGGAGCGGGAACGCGTCCGTGCCCTCGGCGGCGCGCAGCCCGGCCGCCTGCGTGGCGCAGATGCCGATGGCGGCGCGCAGCCGCGACCCGGTGAGACCGAGCAGCAGCCCCGCGGCCACGCCGGCGCCGACCACGGCGGCGGCGGTGCCCGGCGACCAGCCGCCCCACTCGGTCAGCCCGGACTCGACGATCGCCGCCGCGCCAAGCCCGGCGGTGACGGCCGTGGTGACGGCGACCGCCGGGGGAGCGCTCCCGGCGGGGTCGGTGACCGCGACGGCGGCGCCGAAGACCGCGCACCAGCCCGGCGTCCCGGCCGTCCGTTCACCCGCGTACGCTTCACCGGGCACCGCAGCTGCCCCGGTGGCGGCCGCGGCGGCCATCAGCCAGGCGGTCCACGCTGGGCTCCCTGAGGCCAGGGCGGACGGCGCATCCGGATGCCCGGCGGGCTGCCCCAGCGACCCGGTGGCCGGGCGGGCCGCGAGCAGCGCGCGTACCGCGGCGCTGTCTTCGCCCTGCGCCACCAGCGCGCGGAACGCGGCGACATCGGCTTCCGTCACCGTCGCCGCGCCGGCGGAGGAGATGGCGAGCGCGAGGATCTCGTCGGTGGCGGTCACTGGCTGGCCTCCGGGCGGATCGCGGCGAGCAACGCCGAGGTGTCTTCGGCACCAGGCAGCTTGCCGATGGCGTCGCGCGCCCGATCCGCGGCGCGCTCACCGAGCACCGGGCCGAACAAGGCGCGCACCTTGTCGAGGAGGTCGTCGTCCGTGAGCGGCCGGCTGACGCTGCCCCGGGAATGCTCGACAGTTACCTCGATCCCTGGCGCCTCGATCGCTGGCCACTCGACGCCCGGTTCCCGGCCAGGCGCGGGCCGCAGGCTGACCCGGAGGACCGCCGCGTCGCGGGCGACCGCGGGATCGACGTCCAAGGTGATCAGGGAGCGCAGCCGGGCGACCTCCGGAGCGGTCGCGGTGGCGTCACTGAACTCAGCCAGGCCGGCCCGCCCGTACAGCAGGCCGACCGCGACCCCGTGCCGGGCACTGAAGCGGGACCGCAGCCCGTCATCCGGCTGCTCGAGCCCCATCAGCTCGGGCACCAGAGGGTTGCAGCGCAGCCTGACGTCGCTGATCTCCGCCCGCCCGGCCAGCTCCGAGATCCGGGCGGAAGCGATGATGGCGGCGTCCATCGCCGGGTGGGCGACCACGCCGCACGGATACGACTTGAACGTGTTCAGCTCCAGCTCCCAGCGGTGCCCGGCCGGCCAGCCGAGACCCAGCGCGTCCCGGTCCACGCTGGCGGCGAGCACCTCGAGGACGCCGCCGGCGCCGAGCGGGTCGGCGGGCCCGCCGAGGCCGGCGGCGGCGAGCCGCGCCGCCAGCACGCCGTTGGCGGCCGCCTTTCCCGCGTGCAACGGCTTCGTCATCGTGCCGAACGCCTCCCGGTGCCCGGCGGTCATCGTCGCGGCCAGCGACAGCGCCCGCGCCGTCGCCTGGGCGTCCAGGTGCAGCAGCGCGCACGCCGCGACCGCCGCGCCGAACACCCCGCAGGTCCCGGTGATGTGCCAGCCGTGGTCGTAGTGCGCGGGTGAGATAGCGCAGCCAATCCGCAGCTGCGCCTCGCACCCGACGGCGAACGCGCCGAGGAACGCCGCACCGGACGGCGTCGTCTCCGGCACGAGGGACAGGACGGCCCCGAGCGCCGACGCGCCCGGGTGGATGACCGTGGCCAGGTGCGTGTCGTCAAAGTCGTCCAGGTGCGCGGCCGTCCCGGTGACCAGCGCCGCCCAGTACGGGTCCAGCGTCCTCGCCAGCCCGGGCACGGTGGCCTGCCCCGCACTGGTATTCCCCGCACTGGCCGCCTCGTCCGCCGCGGCGAGCAGCACGCGGACCGCGTCCGAGCCGGCCGCCGACACCGCCGGGCCGAGCACGTTAAGCAGCGACCGGCCCGTTGCCCGCGCCACCGCCGGCTCCAGCGGCCCGCGCGCGGCCCCGAGCATCGCCGCGCAGAACTCCTCGGTGACCGAAGGCATGCGCCCACCGTACGGCCCAGCCCCCGCATCGCGCACTGGCCGCCGCCACAAGCCTCGCCGGACCGGGCCGGGGGCACTACGGGTCTTGTGTTAGCGTTCGGACCGTGGCTGCCGCAGAAGCTCGCGCGACCTCTTTCGGCCAGGTGGCGGATGATTACGACCGGCTCCGGCCCGGTCCTCCCGCTGACGCGCTCGACTGGCTGCTGCCAGCGGACTGCGAGGTCGCGGCCGACCTCGGCGCCGGGACCGGGCTGTTCAGCCGGGCTCTGGCGGGCCGGGTTGGCCAGGTCATCGCGGTAGAGCCCGACGACCGGATGCGCGCCGTGCTCGCCGCGCGGTCGCCTGGCGTGCGTGCCTTGGCCGGCCGGGGTGAGGCCATCCCGTTGCCCGACAGATGCGTGGACGCGGTGTTCGTGTCGTCCGCGTGGCACTGGCTGGATCACGCGGTGGCCGTCCCTGAGATCGCCCGCGTGCTGCGGGACGGCGGGCGGCTCGGCGTGATCTGGACGAGCAGGGACCGCAGGACCGACTGGGTGGCCCAGCTCGACGTAGGGCGCAGGCGGGATGCCGGCCAGCCGGGCGACGATACCGCAGACTCCGCAGGCGCCGGGCCACGGCGCCGCCCGCACGAGGTCACGCTCGCCGATGACGCGCCGTTCGTGAACGTCGCGAGCGCGTCCTTCACGACCACTCGGTCGATGACGGTCGACGATGCGGTTGACTGGCTCGGCACGTACAGCGGGCTCATCACCGCGCCCGCCGCGGAGCGGGCCGCCGCGCTCGCCGGCAGCCGCGAGGCGTTGCTGCGCCGGGCCGACGGAAATGGAATGGTCGAGATCCCGGTGCGGGCGGCTTGCTGGCGGGCGGACCGCATGCCACGGCCGGCGGCCTAACGCCCAGTAAGCTGCCGTCATGCCTGACCG
>CAZORE010000171.1:0-14945 GCA_964581815.1 uncultured Streptosporangiaceae bacterium
GCGATCTTGCCGTCCTCGAGCAGGAGGACCTCATCGGCCAGCTCGATGAGGGTGGGGTCGTGGGTCGCCACCAGGGCCGTGACGCCCTCGGAGCGGACCACGGCGCGCAGCAGCCGCATGATCTGCTTGCTTGTCTCGGTGTCCAGCTGGCCGGTCGGCTCGTCGGCGAGCAGCAGGGCGGGGCTGCTGGCGAGCGCGCGGGCGATGGCGACCCGCTGCTGCTGGCCGCCGGACAGCTCGCCTGGGCGCTGCCTGGCGTGGTCGGCGAGGCCGACGATGGACAGCATGAGCGTCACTCGCTCGTCGCGCTCGCGCGGCGCGACGCCCGCGATGCGCAGCGGCACGCCGACGTTCTCCGCCGCGGACAGCACCGGCAGCAGGCCGAACGACTGGAAGATGTAGGACACGGTCTCCCTGCGCAGCCGCATCCGGTCCCGCTCGCCCATCGCGGTCACGTCCTGGCCGGCGACGTGCACGCTGCCCGCGTCGGGCGAGTCGAGCCCGCCGACGACGTTGAGCAGGGTGGTTTTGCCCGACCCGGACCGGCCGCGGAGCGCGACCAGCTTGCCCTCGCCGATGGAGAACGTCACGCCGCGGAGCGCGGCGGTCGCGGTCGCGCCGCTGCCGTAGGTGCGGGTCACCTCCCGCACGTCCACCATGCTCACGCGTCGCCTCCCGCTGGGGCGGTCACGTGTCTGGTATCGGGCCAGACGCCGATGTGGTCGGCCTCGCCCTCCAGCCGGACCCGGTCCCGCATGCCGAGCGCCTCGGTCATGTCGCGCGGGAGCTGGAGCCGCCCGGCCCGGTCGAGCACGGCGTACTCGACGGCATGGCTCAGCGCGCCCGAGTCGTCGGCCGCGCCGTGCCGCAGCGTCTCGGTCGCCGTCCGGCCGTCGCGGATCGCGATCGTCCGCCGCACCATGGACGACACCGCCGGGTCGTGGGTGACGACGAGCACGGTCACGCCGAGCTCGCGGTTGGCCGTCTGCAGCGCGCCGAACACCGACGCCGCCGTCGCGCTGTCCAGTTCTCCGGTCGGCTCGTCGGCGAGCAGCACGGACGGCGAGTTCGCCAGGGCCACCCCGATGGCGACCCGCTGCTGCTCACCGCCGGACATCTGGTCGGGCCGCCGCCCCGCGCAGTGCGCCACGCCGAGCAGGCCGAGCAGCTCGCCGGTCCGCGCCCGCCTGGTCGCCCGCCCGGTGCCGGCCAGCCGGAGCGGCAGGTCGACATTCTGCGCTGCGGTGAGGTAAGGCAGCAGGTTGCGGGCCGTCTGCTGCCAGACGAACCCGACCACGGACCGCCGGTAGCCGAGCCGCTGCCGCGCGGACATCGTCGACAGGTCGCGCCCGGCCACCCGCACGGAGCCCGCGGTGGGCGGGTCAAGCCCGGCGAGGATGTTCATCAGCGTGGACTTGCCGCTGCCCGACGCGCCGACCAGGGCGGTGAGCTCCCCGGTCCCGACCACCAGGTCGAGGCCCTGCAGCGCCTGCACCTCGATGCCCTCGGCGGCGTAGATGCGCACCAGCCGGTCGCAGACGATCAGCGCGCCCGCGCCGTAGTCGTCGTGAACCTGGGCGGCCGCGGCGAGCGTGCTTATCGTGCCTGGGGGCGCGCCGTCCCCCGGCGCCTGCGGCGGTTCCGCTACGGTCACCCTGTCCTCCCGATCGCCTCGGTATGCACTATCCGCCTACCCGGAGGGCCGCGGTGACCCGGCGCCCCCGTCCCGACCTGATCTCGATGCCGAGCCCGATGCCCGCGAGCACGATGAGGCCAGCGAGCGGCAGCGCGAGTGAGGCCAGGTCCGGCACCAGCGGCGCGGTCGCCGAGAAGCTGACCCCGGGGGCCAGCGGCACCGATACCGGCGTGCTCGTGAACACGGACAGGTCGATCGCCGGGCCCACCACCCGCGGCAGCACCAGCGCGCACGCCCAGGCGGCGAGCGCGGCGGCGATCACCGCGGGCAGCACCTCAACCGCGACGACCCGGGCCCGCTGCCGCTCGCCGAGGCCCATGGTGGCCAGCCGGGCAAGGGTCGCCTCGCGATCGGCCGCGCCAAGCGCGAGCTCGAGGGACATCACCGCGACGCCGAGGATCGCGGCGAGCCCGACGGAGATCGTCAGCAGGGTGAACGCCCCGTGCTGCAGCGGCGCGCCCGCCAGCCCGGCGAGCACGTCGGAACGGAAGATGGCGCCGCCGCCGGGCGGCAGGTCGTCCTTCATCACCGCGGCCAGGCGGGCCCGGTCGATGCCCGGCCCGGTCAGCAGCACCTCGGTCACCGACGCCGGCACCGGCGGCGTGGCGGTGGAGTGCAGCGCGGCGAACGGGATGATCACGAACATGCCGCCCGCGGGCCACGCGGGCGTGGCGGATACCGTGCCGGCTATCCGGATGGCGACCGACCGCTCGCCGGCCGTGGTGCCGATCGAGGTAGTGCCGCTGCCGAGGGCCGCCGCGGCCTGCGGTGACGCGAGCACCGGCTGCACCGCGCCCGGCGTGGCTGATGCGGCGAGCACCCCGGCGCGCAGTCGCGGGTAGCCGTCGGCGGCCGCGACAAGCGCCGCGTAGCTCGCCGGGTCCACGGCGATGACGGTGAGCTGCACACCGTCCGCCGACACCCAGCCGGTCGGCCACGCCTGCGCCTCGTGGGTCACGCCGGGCACGGCGGCGATGGCGCGGGCGGCGGCCGGCGGCACGGTGAAGTCGGGGAAGCCGGGCAGGCCGGAGATCGTCACGTCGGCGCCGGCTGCCTTCCACGACGCGGCCACGTCCCCGTTGGTCACCGCGTCGCGCACCATCCCCGCGAACGCGGCCACGGTCAGCGCGAGCACCAGGGCGAACGCGGGCAGCGCCGGGGTGAGCGCGCTGCGCGTCGCCCGGGCCAGGCCGAGGAAGCCGGCCGCGCCGGGCGACCGGGCGAAAACGCGCAGCAGCCCGCGCAGTACAAACGGGTAAAGCCGCATCACCACGATCACCGCGGGGACGGCCACCAGAACCGGCGCGGCGCTCGTGTACAGGTTGACGCCGCCGCCCGGTGTCGTGGCCTGCTGACGGAACACCACAATGCCGGCCACCGCCGCGGCGACCAGCGTCACCTCGGTAACCAGGCGCACCCGGGCCCGCGGCTGGAACCGGCCGCCGCCGCCGCTCGCGAGCCCCGGCTGGCGGCGCGGCAGCCGGTGCGGCCAGGCCGTGATCACGGCCGGGCCGCCGATCGCGACGGCGAGGATAGCGGCCGGCGGCCACCAGCCGCCCGCGGACGCGCCGCCCGGGACACCGGGGCCGCGGGCGGCGAGGATGCCGAGGGCGGCGCCGATCACGGCCGCGGGAACGCAGACGGCCGCCGCCGCGCGCCCGGCGGCCAGCGCCAGCTGGCCGAGCGACGCGCCCCGCGCCCTGACCACCGTGAACTCCGCTGACCGGCGCATCGCCACCATCTGGGCGGTGAGCAGCAGCACCGCGACGCCGGTCACCGTCAAGCTCACCCAGAGCAGCCAGAGCAGCACGTCCACCGACTGGGCGGTCGCGAAGTACGCCGCCAGCGTGGTCAGCAGGGTGGAGGAGACGCTCAGGGTGGGCGCCACGGGGGCGACGTCGCCTGACAGCCGCGGCGTCTGGGCGGTGAGCGAGGTGAGCGCGTCGCTGAGCGGCTGCGCCTGCTGCGCGGTGACCGAGCCCAGCGAGAGCGGGAACCCCCACTGCATGACGAGCCCGGCCTGGCCGAAGTCCGTCTGCACCGCGTCCGCCTCGGCCGGGTCCGCGATTACCGCGCCGACCCAGATCGGCGGCGGGCTTAGGCTCGCCGGGTTTTCCAGGGTGGGGGCAAGCGGGGACGGGTCGGCAGTCCAGAAGGACGAGTCCGTGCCGACCGGGACCACGATCCCGCTTACCTGGAAGATGACCAGGCCGCCATTGGCCGCCAGCGACTGAGGGCTGGTCACCTGGACCTTCGAGCCCACCCGCAGGCCGAACGTGGCCGCGGTCTGCTTCGTCACCGCGACCTGCATCAGCGGGTAGAACCGCGGGTTGCCGTTGGGGAAGAAGCGGAGGGGAGAGCGGGTCTTGGCGACCTTCGGGGCGGGCGGCGCCGCGGGGAAGTGCCCGGCGACCAGCCGCATGTGCTGGCTCAGCGGCTGCCGTTCGGTCAGCTCGAGCTTCACCTGGATGCCGCCGACGGCGGGCAGCGCGGACTGCACCAGGTTCGCCCCCGTGGTCAGCGACGCCCAGTCGGTGCTCGCGGGCGCGAGGCTGACCGCGCCGCGATCCAAGCCGGCGTGCAGCTGGCCGCTGATCTCGGTGATCTGCCCCGCGGTCAGGTTACTGACCGGAACGCCGCCCAGGCTCGCGCTCTCCAGGGCGGTCGACACGGCGTTCCAGTTGCCGGAGGCGGTGATCGTCTTGCTGATGGAGGGGGCGGCGGCGAGCGTTTGCCGTAGTGCCTGCGTCCTGGTGATGAGCGCTTCGCGGACACCCGCGGTGGCGGCGAACACCGCGCACATGGTGAGCAGGCCGAGCGCGACGTAGATCCCCCGCGGCAGGTACCGGCGCCTCATGCCGCCTCCGCCGCGCGCAGTTCGGCCGCCGGGTCGGGGCGGCGGAACACCACGAGGGCGGCCGCGAGGGCGGGAAGCACCGCCACCGCGGCCGCGAGCGGCACCG
The DNA here is from genome assembly GCA_964581815.1 of uncultured Streptosporangiaceae bacterium. Lineage (GTDB taxonomy): Bacteria > Actinomycetota > Actinomycetes > Streptosporangiales > Streptosporangiaceae > Trebonia. The sequence continues at coordinate 4,660 of CAZORE010000171.1, forward strand.
TCTGCGGCAGGTCGAACAGCGGGACCGCCGGCGGGACCGGTGCCTGCGCGGCCGTGCTCAGGGTGACCGCGGGGACGAGCAGCCGGGCGACGACGATGCCGAGCAGCAGGCCGAGCGCGGCTGAGGGCACGGAGAGCAGCAGCTTCTCCGCGAACAGCTGCGCCGCGGCGGACCGCTGGGCCACGCCGAGCGCGGCGAGCAGCGCGTTCTCCGCCCGCCGCTGCCGCACGTTCGCGGCGATGGAGACCCAGAAGCCGGTGATCGCGAGCAGCGCCGCCGCCGCGGCCATGGCGAGCAGCGCCTGCTGCGGCGCGGCGGACAGCGGGTCGCCGGTGGTGGCGGTGGCGAGCGCCGCCGCGCTGGTCACCGACGCGCCCGGTGGCAGCGCCGCCGTCAGCGCCGCGGGAACCTGGCCGACCGCCGTGGCCAGCCACCACTGCGTGACGCCGAGCGGGGAGCTGCCGTGCGCGGTGAGATACGACTGCAGGGTGGTGAGGTCCATGATCAGGGCCCCGTGTGCGGCGTTCGGGCCCGTGACGGTCGGGAAGGCGTCCACCTGCGCCACGATGCGCGCGGGGACGGTGATCCCGTTGATCGTCGTCGCCGCGGTCGAGCCGACGCTCGTGTGGTTCGCCTCATCGAACGCCCGGGTGGCGATGGCCGGCACCGCGGCGGGCGCCAGATGGCCGGCGGTCAGGGTGACCTGCCCGCCGAACGGCTCGATGACCGTTTGCCCCAGGTCGTTAACGAAGCTCCATTTGCCGTAGCCGGTGGTGAAGGAGACCTGCAAGCCGCCGGGAACGAGCCGCTGGCCGGCCGCGGCGGCCGGCGCGGCCGGCCCGGCGGGGGGCTGGGAGTCGAGTTCCGGTGAGCTGGCGGCCGCGTTCCAGCCGGCGAAACCCGTCTTAGTGAACCCCGCGCCGGTGACGGTCAGGTTGACCTCGTTCTGGAATGGCCGCTCCGGCATCACGTAGCTCACGGTGAGCTGGGCGAGGCGGAGCGGGTAGGCGACCGCGGTCCCGCCGAGTGAGGCGGAGAGCTGGTGCGGACGGCCGTCCGCGGTCAGCGGGCCCGACAGGGGCAGCTGGAAGGAGCCGCCGGTCGCATCGGTGACCGTGAGCACGCCGGACACCGAGCTCAGCGGCGCGGGGCTCAGCGTGACGGTCAGCTGGATGCTGGCCGGGCGCCCGGCGGCGGCGGTCCCCCCGCTGCCCGCGGACGGCGCCAGCTTGCCGAACAGCGCGGACGGCGGCAGCGGCGACTGGTCGCCGCGCAGCCGGACGACCCCAGGTGCCTGCGCGGCGTCAACGGCGACGACCTCGCTGGGCAGCGCCACCGGGTCGGCGGCGACCGCCATCGCGCCGGTGACCCCGGCGGCACTGCGCAGGCGCGTGGTCGCGCCGGGGGCCAGCGAGTTCGCCAGGTCCACCCGCACGTCGGCGCCTGCCGTGAACGCCGCCTGGTCGGACGCCGACCGGTGCCAGCTCTGGTGCTGCGCGAGCGCCAGCGTGCCGGTGGCGACCGCCATGACGAGCAGCAGCGCGGCGCCTCCCTGACGCAGCGGCTGGCGGCTGAACTGCCAGGCGGCGAGCGAGCCGGTGAGCCCGCGGCCGCCGGCGGCCAGCCGGTCGGCGGCCCGGGCCGCGGCGGGCAGCAGCCGCAGCGTGAGCACGGTGCCCCCGGCGAGCGCGAGCGCGGGGGCGAGCGCGAGCACGGGGTCGATGGCCGCGGGCGCGCCGTTCGCGGACGTGGAGACGGCCGAGTAGCGGCGCAGCTGCCAGCCCGCGAGGACCGCGAGGACGATCAGGCCCAGGTCAGCGCCGGCCCGGGTGGCGCTGGCCAGCGCGGCCTGGCGGCCGCGCCGGACCCGGGCCGTGCCGGTCGCCGGGCGCAGCACCGGGTAGAGCATCGCCCCGGCCGCGAGCAGGGCCACGATGACGGCCGCGGCCAGCGCGTCGGTCCAGGTGCCCGTGGCGGTCAGGCTGATACCGCCGCTACCCGCGGCCCCGGTGCCCGCGCCGTAGAGCGACCCGCCGAGCAGCCGCGCCAGCCAGATGCCAGCGACGCCGCCCGCCAGCGCGGTCAGCCCGGTCAGCGGTATTACTTCGGCGGCGGTCAGCCGGGTGAGCTGCCAGCGGGTCGCGCCGCGGGCGGCGAGCAGCGCGGTCTCGCCCTCGCGCTGGCTGCTGAGCAGCCGGGCGACCGCGATGAGCGCCGCGACGGTGAGCACGAGCAGCTGGAGGCCGCTGATGGCGAGCAGGGACCGGGCGAGCGCGAGGTTGCTGCCTATGCCCGCGAGGACCATCGGCAGGCTTGAGCTCAGCTGCAGCCCGCTGAGCGTGTTGGAGTTGTTCAGTGAGCTTTCGAGCGACGTGACCGCGCTGGAGACCGCGGACAGCTGGGAACCGCTGAAGGCGCCCATGTCGGGTTCCGCGACCCAGGTGCCGCTCGCGGCCGCCAGCCTCGCGGGGAAGGCCGACGACGGCACGACAAGCGGCCCGTAGCTGGTGAAGCCGCTCGCCGTGCTCGACCCGCTGGCGGGCAGCGGGTCGACCTGCCAGTAGGAGGCGGCGGCGCCGGACAGCTGGCGCTGCGCGTACAGGCCGGTGAGGGTGAAGGTCAGCCGGGCGCTCGTGTTGCGGTCCTCAAGCTGGAGCACGTCCCCCGCGTGCAGGTGCAGCAGCGCGGCGCTGGCCGCGGGGAGCGCGGCGGGTATCTCGCCGTCCGGGCCGGGCGCCGACGGCCAGCTGCCTGACACGAGAACCGCGTGGCTGGCGATGCCGTCAAGCGCGGCGGCCTCGAGCAGCGGCGTGGTGCCCGGGCTGGCGCTCGCCGGCCGGGCGGGCAGCGCTCCGGGAACCAGGCCAAGCGGATCGGACCAGGTGCCCGACCAGAAGGTGAACGGCACGCCGGCCAGCGCGCCGCTGACCGCCGCGCGCAGCGCGGCCGAGGTCGACGCCTGGTCGCCGCCGCCGAACGAGCCGTTCGCCGCGAGCGCGGTGCCCGGCGCGGCCACCAGGTCATGCCGCACTGCCTGCGGCAGCGCCTGCCCGGCGAACACCGCGAGCGCCGCGCCGACGGCGGCGGCGACCAGGGTGGTCAGCGCCGCCGCCGCGAGTACCACCCAGTGGGCCGTCATCCGGCGCGCGGGTAGCGGCCCTCGCGGTGCGATCACGGAGCCCAGGATTTCGCACAACGGGAAAACCTGGCAATTCCCCCGGATAACAAAGCATGCGTCCGTTGGGTTGCGTCCAAACGAAAACTGGTGACTAAGGACCAAGGGCGGTGGGCGGCAGGCGGCTGGGCGGTGCAGACTATCCGGTATGGGCAACGCCATCGATGTCCACGCGCTGGTCAAGCGGTTCGGTAAGGCGACCGCGCTTGACGGCCTGGACCTCACCGTGCGCACCGGCGAGGTGCACGCCTACCTCGGGCCGAACGGCGCGGGCAAGACCACCACGATCCGCGTCCTGCTCGGCCTGCTGCGCAAGGACGCGGGCGAGGTCACCCTGCTCGGCGGCGACCCGTGGCGGGACGCCACGTCGCTGCACGGCAGGCTCGCCTACGTGCCGGGCGACGTGACGCTGTGGCCGAGCCTGACCGGGGGCGAGATCATCGACCTGCTGGCCAGGCTGCGCGGCGATGGCCCTGCCTCCAACCACGGGGAGCTCAAGCGCCGCCAGGAGCTGATCGAGCGGTTCGACCTCGACCCGTCCAAGAAGGCCCGCGCCTACTCCAAGGGCAACCGCCAGAAGGTCGCGCTGATCGCCGCGCTGGCCAGCGACGCCGAGCTGCTGGTGTTCGACGAGCCGACCTCCGGACTCGACCCGCTGATGGAGGCCGCCTTCCGTGACTGCGTGAACGCCGAGCGCCGCGGCGGCCGGACCGTGCTCCTGTCCAGCCACATCCTGGCCGAGGCCGAAGCGCTCGCGGACCGGGTGACGATCATCCGGGCCGGCCGGACCGTCGAGACCGGCACGCTCGCCGAGATGCGGCACCTCACCCGCACCACGCTCGACGCCGAGCTCGCCGGGCCGGCCGTCCTGGACGACCTGCCCGGCGTGCACGATGCGGTCATGGAGGGAACGCGGCTGCGCTGCGAGGTGGACAACACCGCGCTCAACGAGGTGCTGCGCCGCCTGACGGCCACCGGGGTGCGGACGCTCACCTGCCGCCCGCCGACACTTGAGGAGCTGTTCCTCCGGCACTACGCGGACCAGAACCATGATGAGGAACGAGTGCGGGTGACTCCGGCACCATGACCGCCACCCCTGTCCTGCCCGGGGCCGGCCCTGACGATCGTCACCTGGTCCAGCCGCGAGGCGGCCCGCTCACCGGGGCGGCCGCGCTGGCCAAGCTGGCGCTGCGCCGGGACCGCATCATGCTGCCTGCCTGGATCTACGTGGTGATCATCGGGGTCGCCTCGAACGCCTACACGTTCGCGAAGCTCTACAAGACAGCGTCCTCGCGGACGTCGCTCGTCGCGTCGGGGGAGGGCAACCCGGCGCTGCTTTTCCTCTACGGCCGGCTGAACGGCAACTCCGTCGGCGCGCTCACCGCCTGGCGGTACGGCGTCTGGGGCGCGCTGTTCGCGGTGCTCATGTCGGTGTTCATCGTGGTGCGGCACACCAGGGGGGACGAGGAGGCCGGGCGGCTTGAGCTGATCGGGTCGGCGCGGGTCGGGCGTCAGGCGCCGCTGGCGTCGGCGATCGGGGTCGCGGCGCTCGCCAACGTGGTGCTCATCGTCGGGCTGAGCGTCGTGCTGCCGCCGCTCGGCCTGCCCGTCGCGGGCTCGGTCGCGCTTTCGCTCGCCATCGGCACCTGCGGGCTCGCGTTCACCGGGATCAGCGCGGTGGCGGCGCAGCTCACCGCGGGCGCACGGTCCGCGCGCGGCCTGGCCATCGGGGTGCTCGGCGCCGCGTTCCTGGCCCGGGCGGTGGGCGACGCGGCCGGAGCGGGCGGCCCCGCGTGGCTCACCTGGGTGCTGCCGCTCGGCTGGACGGAGATGGTCCGGCCGTTCGCCGGCGAGCGCTGGTGGGTGCTCGCGCTGCCGCTCGGGCTGTTCGCGGCCTGCTGCAGGCTCGCGTTCGCGCTGGCCGCCCGGCGCGACCACGGGGCGGGGGTGTTCCCCGACCGCCCCGGCCGTCCCGCCGCGTCGGCCGCGCTGCGCGGACCGCTCGCACTCGCAGTGCGGCTTCAGTGGGGCACGCTGGCCGGCTGGGCGGCGGGATTCGCGATCCTCTTCGCGGTCTGCGGCGCGGCGGGCAAGGGCATTGGGCAGCTCGTGGGCACGAGCGGGGCGCTGCAGAAGGAGTTCACCAGGCTCGGCGGGCAGTCCGCGATCGTCAACGCGTACCTGTCCTCTCTCATGCTCCTCGCCGGGCTCATCGCCGCGGCCTACGGAGTGTCCGCCGTGCTCCGGGCGCACGCCGAGGAAACGGCGGGGCGCGCCGACCCGGTGCTCGCCGGGTCGGTGGGGCGGGTCAGGTGGGGCCTGAGCCACCTGATCGTGGCGGTCGCGGGAACGGCGCTGCTGCTCGTGCTGGCCGGCCTGGCGACCGGCCTCGGCTATGGGCTCAGCGTGGGCGGCGCGGGGAGCGCGACGGCCCGGATGCTGGGCGCGGCTGTCGCGCAGTTTCCCGCCGCGCTGGTGATCGTGGGCGTCGCGATGCTGGCGCTCGGCGCGGTGCCTGACGGGTGCGTGGCGGTCGGCTGGACGGCGGTGGGCCTCGCCGTCGCGCTGAACATCTTCGGCCAGGTGCTCCAGCTATCCCACTGGGTCCTTGACGTATCACCCTTCACGCACGTCCCCAAGTTGCCCGGCGGCACCGTGAGCGCGACCGCGCTGGCCTGGCTGTGCGTCACCGGAGTCGCGCTGTGCGCGCTCGGGCTCGCGGCCCTGCGGCGGCGCGACGTCTAGTACGGGTATGCGGCTTATTACCGGCGGATGAGACGGCGAGTCGTCCGTAAGTTCCGCGCATCACGTCGGCCGGAGCGCTACGTTGGGTCGCGGGCGGCCGACAAGCTGCTGGGCAAATGTCCGGTAATGGGACGTTTTGCCAAGGTTTTACTTGAGTGAAAATCTGATATGCCCGTTCAGGTAGCGAAGATACGCATTTGCCGAGATGATGTTGTGACCTTGCTGAACCGCAGGTACCACAGACAACACGAGGTGACCGCCATATGAGGAGCGGATGGCCGCATACCGGGGATGGCCAGGGCATGATGCCGGCCGACCAACGGGGCGCCTTCGGCCCGGACGCCTCGTGGCCCTCGGGCGGATACGCCCAGGGCTCGCACCCGTACGCCGCGTTCAGCGGGGCGGGCTACGGCGACGGCGGCTACAGCGACCCCAGTTACCAGGGGCCGGCCGCTCAGGATGCGGGTATCGCGGGCACTCGGACCGTGCGCGGGTTCGTGGAATCCGGCCAGCAGCAGTCAGGTTACGGGTCCACCGCCGCCGCGGCGGGCTACGCCCAGTCCGGGTACGCGCAGCCGGGGTACGGTCAGCCTGGCCAAGGGTACGAACAGCCCGGCTATGCCGGGCCGGGCTACGCGACCGGCGGGCAGATCGAGATGGCGTACCCGCAGCAGCCGGCCAGCTCCTACCAGGGCGGCGACCGTCACGGCCAGCCGTGGGATTACGACCAGCCGCTCCGTTACGACGGCGAAGACGACACTTACCAGGCCGTCGACAAGTACGCGTACGGCCAGCAGGACAACGGTGCCGTGCGGTACCAGCCGCCCGCCTACGACCCCGCCGCCTACAACGGGTCCGACTACTCCATGCCCGGCATCAACGGCCCGGGTTACGACCTGTCGGGCATCATCGGCACGAGCGACTTCGAGGCGGTCGGCTACGACGAGCCCAGCTACGGGCGCCTCTCCTACGACGACCCCAGGTACGACGACCCGCGGCGCTACGCCGGCCCGGCGAACTCGGGCCCGCTGCCACGGTACGACGACACCCGGTTCGACGTGCCGCGTTACGACGACACCCGGCTAGACAACTTGTGGCGGCCCGGTGCCGACGTCCGGCGCGAAACGGGGCCGTCCGGGTACGGCAATGACGGTTACGGTGGCACCCCCCCACGTTCTGCGCCTCCGGCGGCGTTCTCCAGGCGCGGCGCACGCTCGGCGGACACGCGTTACGACATGAAGGCCCTGGTCGAGCCGGGCGACAACACCAGGTTCGACGTCCCGAGGTACGACGAGACGCGCATCGACAACCTGCGCGCGCTCGCGCCGGCCAGGGGCCTGCGGACCACGGGCACCGCCGTGCTCGCGCCGCCGGCGACCCGGCCGCGCAGCTGGGCCGAGGACACCTCGCTCGATCACTTCGCCGACCTCGACCTGACCGACGAGCCGGTACCCGCGGCGTTCACCCGCACGCTCGAGCGGCCGCGGCAGGACGACGACACCGCCACCAGGCGCGCGGTCGGCCGCCGCCGCGGTCGCAGCGGTGATCGCAGGCAGTGGATGGCGCTCGGCGTCATCGCCGTCGTCGCCGCGGGCGCGATCGCCGGCGTGCTGGTGAAGAGCGTGTTCTCACGGTCGAACGGCCCGGCCCACGAGGTCGTCGCCCCGCAGGCGGTGGACGGCTTCACCCGGTCGGCCAACCTGGAGAAGCAACTCGGGGTGAGCACCGAGGCGGCGAAGGTGAAGGAGGCCAGCGGCGGCCAGGCGAGCGATGTAGTGTCCGCCGTCTACCAGCAGGGCAGCATCACCCCCGGCAGCAACACGCAGATCTTCATGTTCGTCGGCGGGAAGCTGGCCGGCGCCGATCCAGGCGCGTCCGTGACCAACTTCGAGCATTCCTATCCGGGGTCGGAAGCCGTGTCGCCGGGTTCGCTCGGGGGGCAGGCGGCCTGCACCGAGACTCATCTCAACGGGCAGAGCGCGTCGATGTGCGTGTGGTTCGACAACGACACGTTCGGCACCGTGGTATCGCCGACCATGACGACCGCGAAGCTCGCCGCCACCATGGACGCCGCGCGGCCGAGCCTCGAGCTTTACGCGAAGTAAGGTCCGCTAGGCACCGGGCTTGCTGGTGCCGGGCTTCCTGCTTTCCTCGGTATCCGGGCCTGACTCTGTCCTGGGCTGGTCGGCCTCCGTCCCGGGCTGGTCGGCGGCCTGTCCGGCGGGGCGGCGGATCGACAGCCGGGTGACCGCGAGGACGAAGGCGAGCGCCAGGGCAGCCAGGCCGGCCAACTGGGCGTTGACGACCGAGGCGCCCTCGGGCAGCGCGGAGGTGTCCGCGACCCGTCTCGCGTCGCCCACACTGGGGAAGCTTGGCATCGGTGACGGGTTGACCGTGGGGAACAAGCCTGCCGCGCTGCCCGCCTGGCTCTGCGTCGGGCCTGGGGCGAGGGGCGGGAGGCCGGCCGGCGGGAGGCCGGCGGACGGGAGGCCGGGGAGCGAGCCGACCGGCAGCGGCGAGACGACCGTCATCGGCGGCGGCGGCGGCTGCGGTGGCGGCGGCTGCGGCGCCTGCGATGGCGTGGCGGGTGCGGTCGGCGTGGTCCCCGCGGTGCCTGGCGCGGTTATGGCGACGGACGCGGATGCTCTGGCCGCCTTGGGCAGCGCAGGCGCGGTGCCGGTGACCGTCAGGCTGACCGACTTGACGGCCGAGGCGGCGACCGGGACGGTCACCTGCGCCTGCAGCTGCCGGCGCGCGGACTGCGGGTCAACCGCGCCGAGGTCGCAGGACGACGTGCCGTCTGACTCGCCGCAGCCGAAGCTGAAGCTGGCCGTTCCGCTGCCCGCCGGGCTCGCTTGCAGCGTGATGGCGGCCGCGGTCGCGGTCGCGCCGGTGGTCCAGGCGCTCACCGTCCAGCGGACCTGCTTACCGCGCTCGCTGCTCGCCTGCGCGGCGGTCACCTCGATGCAGAGGGCGGCCGGCTCGGCGCTGGGCGTGGTGCTTGGCGTGGTGCTTGGCGTGGTGCTTGGCGTTGTGGTCGCGGGGTGCGTGGGCGTGGCGGTCGTGCTCTGGGTTGGCGTGCGGTCCGGTGCGGTGCTCGGCGTTGCCGTCGGGGTGGGCGCGGTAGTCGTCGACGGCGGCGCGGGTGAGGTGGAGGTCGGAGTGGGCGTGGCCGAAGCACTCGGTGACGGCGCGGGCAACTGCAGCGACGCGCACGACTGCTTGCCCGCCGGCGCGGCGGTAGCGGCGGTAGCAGCGACGGCGAGGATTACCCCGGAGACGGCCGTGAGCAGGACACTTCCCGTCACCAGGGCGACCGCAGCGGGTCGCGGGTGCGCCAATCGCATGAAACGCCTACCGATGCTGCTCGCTACTGCTCGGAACGGCTCACCTGGCTACGCCAGTCCTTACCCGGTTGGCTCGGATCATCACGGCCTGCGATGAGGCGGTCACCGACTTTTTGGGCCGGGCGGGCGACACCCGAGCGGAGAACTCGGCATAAATGAGCGGATCGTGAGCTTGCAACCACAGTAAGTAGCGTGTAGAGTTCAGTTCTGTGACGTTCTGCGTGCGGAGCGTGAAGCTTCCGGGGCCGTAACTGGCCAGGGGACGGAAGCGGGAGTTGGCTAGGGGTTCGCGAGGAATCACCGCCAAGGCGCGCCAGGCAAGGACATGCGGCTGGCTCGCAGGGGCTGGGCGGTGGCAGCAATCACTCTTAGTGACGTAGGTCACGGTCCGTTTCTGTGTGATCGTGGACTGAACTCGGGTGCCGTCGTGTTTACTAATGACAGTTAGGCACCCAGACGTGAGATGGTTGCTCCCCTGCAACACGTTGCCCTGACCCGCATCAACGTCCACGTCCCCTGCTGTTGCTACGGTGCGTCGCACCGGCCAGCAGTGCTGCGGGTGAAACGCGGAGCGCCTCCTGGACGGGGGCGCGCAACCAAGGGTTCTCTCTTGTACTCCCGTATCCACGCACGCATGTCCAGCTCCATCAACTCAGCCAAGCGCGCCACGGCCGGCCTCACCCGCACGCACTCGCGCCTGTCAATCGTTGCCGCCTCCGCCGCCACGGCGGGTGTCCTCAGCGCGGCCGGCTTCGCGGTCGGCTCGGCGCCGTGGTCGGCGGCCGCGGGCGATGCCGCGAAGACTGTCCAGAGCGGTTCGCAGTCGACTTCTGGCCACCCGGCCGCCGCCCTCGACGCCGTGACCGGCGGCAAGGTCCGACTCGACGACCTCCGCTCGGCGGCCATCAGCGGCAGAACCGCCGACGTCATTGGCGGCACCAGCCACCAGGCGGCCAAGCCTGCCGTGGACAAGACTGCCAAGGCCGCTTCCGCTAAGCACACCGAGAAGTCGGCTGCGG
>CAZORE010000172.1:0-2548 GCA_964581815.1 uncultured Streptosporangiaceae bacterium
GCCGGCCAACACCATGCCGGGAACCCGGCCGGTCGGTTCCAGCCATCATGATCGGCCACCTGCCATGAATGTCGACGTCGGCGCTGACCGTGCGTAAGCGATAGGAGACAGCCCGCTCGGCGGTTGGCACCGCGTTGCGCAATCCGTCCTACATATCGGTTCCGTCACGGTATTGCACCAGAGGGGGTGCGGACAAGCCCCTTACGCAAACCGGGTGGCAACTTGCAGGTACGGTGCGCGGTCGTCTCGCGCTGCAATCGAGTGCAAACCGTGCTGCACCGTAACGCAGACTTCGTCCGCGCGGGCGGCCTGACATCAAGCCACGATGAACCGCTGCAGCTCCGCCGCGAGGTCCGGCGGGACCCGGGCCTCGAGGAAGGTGCCGTCCGGTCCGTGCTCCGCCCGCGTAACCTCGCCGGCGGAGTGCGCCCTGGACACCAGGTCGCCCCGGCTGTACGGGACGCTGACCCGGACCACGCGGTCCCGCTCAGGCAGCCCGTCCTCGATCGCCGCGCGCAGCTCGTCCAGGCCCTCGCCGGTCCTGGCCGAGACAAGCACCGCGGTGCGCTCGCGCAGCTGGAGCGCCTTGAGGGTCACCGGGTCCGCCTGGTCGACCTTGTTGATCACGACGAGCTCGGGCACGTCCTGCGCGCCGATCTCGGCGAGCACCTCGCGGACCGCGGAGAGCTGCGCCTGGGGGTCGGCGTCCGAGCCGTCCACCACGTGCAGGATCAGGTCCGCGTCCTTTGCCTCCTCCAGGGTAGACCGGAACGAGTCCACCAGCTGGTGCGGCAGGTGCCTGACGAACCCGACGGTGTCGGTCAGCGTCAGCGGCCGGCCGTTCGGCGTCGTGGCCTTCCTGACCGCCGGGTCGAGGGTGGCGAACAGCGCGTCCTCCACCAGCACGCCTGCCCCGGTCAGCGCATTGAGCAGGCTGGACTTGCCCGCGTTGGTGTAGCCCGCGATCACCACGGAGGGCACTTCGTTGCGCCTGCGCTGGCCCCGCTGCACCTCACGGCCGACCTTGAAGCCGGCGATCTCGCCGCGCAGCTTGGAGATGCGCGTCCTGATCCGGCGCCGGTCGGTCTCGATCTTGGTCTCACCGGGGCCGCGGGTGCCGATGCCGCCGCCGCCGGCCACCCGGCCGCCGGCCTGCCTGGACAGCGACTCGCCCCAGCCGCGCAGCCGCGGCAGCATGTACTGCAGCTGGGCCAGCTCGACCTGCGCCTTGCCCTCCCGGCTCTTGGCGTGCTGCGCGAAGATGTCCAAGATCAGCGCGGTGCGGTCGATCACCTTGACCTTGACCACGCCTTCAAGCCGCCGCAGCTGGCTTGGGCTCAGCTCGCCGTCGCAGATCACCGTGTCGGCGCCGCTTTCCGCCACGATCCCGGCGAGCTCGCGCGCCTTGCCCGAGCCCACGTAGGTGGCCGGGTCGACCCGGCTGCGGCGCTGCATCAGGCCGTCAAGCACCACGGACCCGGCGGTCTCCGCGAGCCGGCTCAGCTCGAGCAGGGAGTTCTCCGCGTTCTGCTGCGTGCCCTCGGTCCAGACCCCGATCAGCACGACGCGCTCAAGGCGCAGGGCCCGGTACTCGACCTCGGTGATGTCGGTGAGTTCCGTGGAGAGCCCCGCCACGCGGCGCAGCGCGTGCCGGTCCTCGAGGTCAAGCTCCCCCGTTGCGGTGTCCATCTCGGTGCTCGGCTCGTAACCACGGGCGCCGTAAGCAGTCGTCATCGTCCTCCGTATTCAGGGCATTTCCTCGATGGTGCCACCCCCGAGAAAACACGTCACCCTAATTAACACCGGGACACCACAGAATGTGCCCGGGCAACCTGCGCGGGCGCCAGGTGTCTTATCAGCGTGAGGATCCTCGACGAGAGAGACACGAACCCGCCCGGCGCCGCGGTGGCCGTCGCCGGCCTGTTCGAAGCGCGGTACCCCGAACTGGTACGGCTCGCCGGGCTACTCGGCGCGGATGACCCCGAGGACATCGCGCAGGAGGCGTTCGCCCGGCTGCTGCGCCGCTACGGCTCGCTGCGGGACGCCGACGCGGCGCTCGGCTACGTCCGGGCGACCGTCTGCAACCTGACCAGGAACCGGCGGCGGCACCTGCGCGTGGCCCGGCTGCGGACGCCCGTGGAGCGCCAGGCCGACGTGGAGTCCTCCCGGCGCGGCAGCGCTGGCTGACCCGGTTCACGCCGCTCGCCGCGGCCGCCGCCGTGCTCGTCATCGGCGCGGGCACCGCCATCGTGGCGGGGACCGGCGGTTTCAGCGGGAGCCCGGCGCCGCAGGCGACCAGACTGGCGCCGCAGACGGGCCCGTCGTTCAGCGTCGGCCACGGCGGGTTCCCTGGACTGCCTTGCACGTTTCCCGGCCTGCCGAAGAAAATCCCCGTCACCGGCGTCCAGATCAGCGCGAAGGTAACGGTGGACCAGGTCACGACCTGGTGGACGCGGATACCTAAAAGCCTCTACCCGCCAGCGAATACGGACCTGGCCGTGTGCAAGGTCGATGGGGTGCACGGCGGAACGGGCGAGCCCGAGTCCGC
>CAZORE010000172.1:2648-14813 GCA_964581815.1 uncultured Streptosporangiaceae bacterium
GCTACCCGCTCAGGTACCCGGCCACGCTGGTCTTCCGCGACGCGGCGGGCGCGGAGCACGCGGTCGTTCGGGATCTCCCCGATTGTGACTTTGACGTTATGGAGTGACTGGAGTCCACATTTCCCTCTTCACGGATCGGGATTTCTCCCGCAAACTGCTGTTAACGATCACGCTCCTGAGAGGCGGCCATGGCAACGACTCCGGCCCAAAAGGAAACGACGCCGGCGAAGGGGCTTAGGCGGTCCCTGTCCGTCTGGGCGGCGGTCGGCCTCTCGCTCGCGCTCATGGCGCCGTCCATGGCGGCCAACATCAACCCGCAGGGCGCGGCGGGGGCGGGGCGGGCGGTGCCGCTCGCGTTCCTGATCGCGGCGGTCGGCGTGCTGCTCGTTGCCTACACGTTCGTCCGGCTGTGCCAGTACTACCAGCACTCCGGGTCGGTGTACGCGTTCGTGGGGGCGACGCTCGGGCCGCGGACCGGGGTGGTCGCGGGGTGGGGGCTCGCGGGCACCTACGTGTTCTACGCGGTGACCACGGCGGGCGCGGCGGGCATATTCGCCGCCCAGCTGCTTGACTCGCTCGGTATCTGGAAGAACCAGCCGTCCTGGGCGCCGATCCTGTTCGTCGGCGTGGCGCTCGCGCTCGCGCTGATACTCGCCGCGCTGCCGGCCCGCGGCGGCACCAACGTGCTGCTGATCGTGGAGGTATGCACGGTCACGCTGATCCTGATCGTCACCGTGGTGGTGCTCGTCAAGCTGCTGTCGCACTCGGCGCCCGGCGGGTCGACGTTCACCTGGTCGGTGTTCAGTCCCGATCCCTCGGCGTCGACGTCGGCCCTGTTCCTCGGCGTGGTGTTCGGGTTCCTGTCGTTCGCCGGCTTCGAGGCGTCCGCCACGCTCGGTGAGGAAGCGCGCAACCCGAAGCGGGACATACCGCGGGCCATCCTGGGCGTGGCGATCTTCGGCGGCATCTACTTCGTGGTCGTCACCGCCGTGGAGGTGATGGGCTTCGGCACCTCGGCCAAGGGGCTCAGCGCGTTCGCCGCGTCGGGGTCGCTGCTCGGCGACCTCGGCACCTCCTACATCGGCTCCTGGGTCGGCGACCTGATCACCGCGGGGACGACGGTCTCCGCGTTCGGCTGCTGCCTGGCTTCCACCGTCGCCGCGGCGCGGATGATCTACGCGATGTCACGCGACTCCTTCGGCGAGCGCGGCGTCGGGGCCGCGCACGGCCGGTGGGGTACCCCGGCCGCCGCGACCGGCGTGGTGACGGTCATGGCCGTCATCGTCTACGTCGTGTACGTCGCGGTATCGACGCAGCCCGCGTCGGTGGCGCACAACGCGTTCTTCTGGTCGGGGACGATCGGCACGCTGATCCTGCTCGTCGTCTACGTGCTGGCGGTCATCGGGATGACGCTGCTGGTGTTCGTGCAGCGGAAGATGCCGTCGGTGCCGATGTGGCAGGTGATCATCCCAATCGCCGGGATCGTCGTGCTTGGCTACACGATCTACCGGAACGTGTACCCGTACCCGAGCGGCGACGGGGCCTGGTTCCCCATCGTGGCCGGCATCTGGCTGGCGGTGGCGGTCATCGGGGTACTGCTCGCGCCGCGCGTGGCCCGCCGGCTCGGCGACGCGCTGATGTCCCGCGAGGGCATCTCCCGCTAACGGCCCGCCATTCAGCAGGCCTGCCACTCAGCGGGCCCGCCACTCAGAGGTGGGACTCGAGGAGGTCGGGGGTCATCGCGAACTCTTCCCGGCTGCCCGTCTCCCCCCAGAGACAGTCATTTCCCCACATGAGGAATGTGTTAGCCGAAAGTCTGCGTTATTCTTCCGTGATAGACGCTGCCCGCCGATAACGGGGTCCCAGGGCAATGTCACGCCACACGCAAACTTCCCTGACGGGGCGGAATGAACCGCTCCGCCGGGATCGTGCGTTTTCCGGATAGCGATGTCCCCAGCGCGGCGCTCGGCACCGCCGCTGGCTATGGCATGACATTTTGAGGAGATGGCATGGAGCGAGCCGACTGGCTGGAGGAGAAGGTCAACCCGGCCGACGCGCGGTTCCTGATGGTGACCGCGATCACCCACCACCGGTTCAGCTCGCCCATCTGGGGGGCCCGCGAGGTCCGTAAGCTGCAGGCCGAGCTCGCCGAGATCGCCAAGCACGCGACCGAGGTGCTCAAGGAGCACCAGGGCTCAGGTAAGAAAGGCAAGCCGCAGCGCCCTCGCCCGCAGTACCGGGGCGTCTTTGGCGCTCCCGCCTGGTGAGCCGCGGACGGCTGCTCGCCGACCGCTAACCGGGCACCCTCCGGCGCACCGGGATCGCGTCCGGGGCCCGCTGCCGGGCCGAGCCTGGTCCGTTCTTCTCGGCTGGGAGCCGGCGAGCATCGCGTAGATGACGATGTTGGACAGGTAGTGGCGGGTCTGGGTGTCGAAGCGCCCGCCGCAGGTGATGACGCGCAGCCCGGCGTAGCCGACGGGGCCGTAGACCTGCCGGGTCGGGAAACGGTCCTTGCTGTACTCATCGACGGCGTCGACCCGGAAGATGGCCACGGTGCCGTCGGCGCGGGTGACGTAGATCTGGTTACCTGGCCGCAGCGCGCCGAGGCGGAAGAAGACGCCGGGTCCCCGGTAGGAGTCGAGGTGGCCCGCGATGACCGCGGGGCCCAGCTGGCCAGGGGTAGGACCGAGGTCGTACCAGCCGGCCTCCTGCACGCCGGCCTCGGTAAGCGGCGGGACCTGGAGAGCGTGACCGGGACCCAGGCCCAGGCCGATCACCTTGGCGTGCACGCCGATGGCCGGGATGGCCAGGGACACGGGCAGGGACCAGGGCAGCGCCAGGGTGCCAGCCGGCGTCCGGAGGCCGGGCGGGGGAATCGTCCCCAGGTCCCGCGGCGGGGCCGGGGGACTTTCCTGGCCGAGCGCGCCGACGACCACCAGCGCCGCTCCCAGCACGGCCAGGGCCCCGGCCAGGCCGACCCAGGCCGTGGTCGGCCAGACGCCGGTGCCGGCCCGGGCCCGCGCAGGAGCGGGCGTCCGGGGACGACCCCGGCCGGACCGCCCCCGGACGCCACGCCGGCCCTTCGCGGCCGGGCGGGTTTCCCGGCTCAGGATGCCGTCTCGTCGGGCTGGACGCCCTCGGCGCCGGCGAGACGACGCCGGCGGGCGGCGATGCCGCCGACGACCGCCGCCGCGGCCAGGGCGCCTGCCCCGCCGGCCAGCAGTCCCTTGTCCTGGACGCCCGCGGTTCCCCCGCCACCGGTCGCGGGTGCGCCGGCCGGCATCATGCCGCCGCCCGTCCCGCTGGTGTTCAAAACGCCGTTCACCCCGTCCGGGAAGAAGCCGCCCGAGGTCGTCACCTTCGGCGTCAGGTACACGATGTTGAGCACCTCGCCCGGGGTGCGGCCGTAGGCCAGGCCGTTCGCGTCGGAGGGGACGATGTTCTCCGCCCCGTTCACGGTCACGCCCACGTCCTTGCCGTCGTCAAGCGCGCCACGGGCGGCTGAGATCTTGTTGGCGAGGTCCGACAGGCCCAGGTCGTAGATCCTGGTCCTGACCGCGCCGGCGTGGTAGGCCTCCACGCTGAGGATCCCGGCCGCGGCATCCAGGTAGGTCTTGCTCGAGATCAGCGGTGCCGCCCCCTTGTAAGCGGTCACGCCGACGTCCTCGAAGATGAAGGCACCGAGCAGGAAGTACTCCTCGTTGGCGAAGGGATCGAAGGCGGTCCCGGCCGGGACCGCCCCCGCCGCCTGCGCGGCGGCGGTGAAGCTCTTCACGAGGTCGATCGCCGGCTGGGACACCGCGGTCGATCCGAGCGCCGAGCGCAGGAACGTCACGTGAGCCAGCTCGTCACCGGCGATCTCCTGAGCCAGCTGCTTGATCCCCTGGGTCTTGAACGGCACCTGGCTGCCGCCCGAGATCCCGCCCTGGGTGCCCGTGCCGGTCATCAGGGAGCCCGGTATCGGAGCGCCGTGAACCGCGAACGAGTAGAAGTTCGCCTCCAGGTACTCCAGGTTCAGCGCGAAGTTCAAGATGGCCGAGTCGCTGATCTCCCCGGCGTCGCCCTGATCGCGCGTCGTGGCCGCCGCCGCCATGCCCGGGCCGGCGCTGGCCAGGGCCCCCGCGGCCACCACGCCAAGGCCGGCCAGGCCAGCGCGGCGCATGAACCGGCGACGGTCGGTTGGATTCTCCGCGCTCCTGCTGATGGCGTTGGTCACGAATTCATGATCCAGGAGACGCCGCTGAGTGCCGTTCGTCTTCCCGTTCTCCGCTGGGAGCCCATTACTGTTTACGTCCATGATTCCCCGTTCTCCCTGCGCGGCGGTGACAATAGCTCGGAGACACACCGTCGCAACCGTTGCTTGGATAAGCAATCCGCTTCTTATCCTCCTTGTCCTGGAAACAAACACGCAGCGCGTCTCCTGAAAATTGAGCCGCGATCCGGTCAAGTCGGGCCATGGCCAGCAATCTGGCACTTACAATGCTGTCAACAGCCATGACAGGCCAGATCCCTGATATTCCGTCAAACCTTGCTTTCCGCTATGTCCGCTCAGTAACTCCTCCTTGCACGAGCCGGTATCAGTGCCGGAGGTTTCTGGCAGTTGACCGCGGGGAAATCACCACATCATGCTCCGGCTTCCTCGCACCATGCCCAGCCCGAAGATCGCCGGAGAGTACGATTCAGACGGTAATTTTCATGTTGCGGTCACTGCCGGGCCGGTGATTTCCGGCTCGATAAGCGAGGATGTTTCGGTGGAATGGGCGGGGAGCGCCCAGGATTCACCTTCGGCCTTGGCTGTGACCGCCGTGCCAGCCGGGGCCCGCGAGCGCATCCGGGTGCCAACGGCACGGGCCAGGCGCCGCTACCGGACCGCGCTGAGGCTGCTCGGCCCCGCGTTCGTGGTTTCGGTCGCCTACGTCGACCCGGGTAACTTCGCGACGAACTTCGCTGGCGGCGCTGCCTATGGCTACGCCCTGGCGTGGGTCGTCGTGATGGCCAGCCTGATGGCCGTCCTGGTCCAGTACCTGGCCGCCAAAGTCGGGCTGGCGACGGGCCGGACCCTCCCCGAGCTGTGCCGGGACCGGTTCGGACGCCGGGCGAACGTGCTGCTGTGGATGCAGGCGGAGGCCGTCGCGATGGCGACCGACCTCGCGGAGTTCGTCGGGGCGGCTATCGGGCTTAACCTGGTGTTCCGCGTGCCGCTGCTGTCGGCGGGACTGATTACCGCCGTCGTCGCATTCGTCATCCTGGCGCTCGAGCAGCGGCGCCGCCGCCGTTTCGAGCTGGCCATCATCGCACTGCTCATGCTGGTCGGCGCGGGCTTCGCCTATCTCTTCCTCGCCGCTGGCGATGAGCACTACGGGCAGCTCGCCGTCGGCCTCGTACCGCGCCTGAACGGCGCCGGCACCCTGAGCCTGGCCGTCGGCATCATCGGCGCGACCGTCATGCCGCACGTTGTCTACCTGCACTCGGCACTGCAGAAAAACCGGGACCAGGCAACCGGCCAACAGCAGCGACGCAGGCTCCTCACCGGAAACAAGTGGGACTGCATCGTCGGCCTGGGCTGCGCGGGGCTGGTGAACCTCGCCATGCTCTGCATCGCCGCGGCGCTATTCCATAAGCCCGGACTGACCGGCCTTAGTGACCTCGGCGCCGTTCACAGCAACCTGAGGATCCTTGCGGGCGCCGGTGCGGCCCTAGCCTTCGCCGTAGCCCTGATGGCCTCAGGGCTGTCGTCTTCCAGCGTCGGGACCTATGCCGGGCAGGTCATCATGGCGGGCTTCATGAACTGGCGCGTGCCCCTGGTGGCCCGCCGCGTAGTGACGATGCTGCCCTCGCTGATCGTCCTGGCCCTGGCGGTCAATCCCAGCCAGGCACTGGTCTACTCCCAGATAGTCCTGTCCTTCGGAATCCCGTTCGCCCTCATTCCGCTCCTGCTCGTCAGCCGCGACCCGGCAGTCATGACCGATATGGTCAACCGGCGGCTCACTAACAGCCTGATGCTCCTGATCACGATCATCATTACCGCCCTCAACCTTTGCCTGCTGTATAGCGCCATCAGCGGCCTTGCCTAGGCTAGGAGCTTGCTGAACTTGGCCCGCAGGGCTCCTAGACCTCGACGACGACCGGGATGATCATCGGGCGGCGCCGGTAGTTGTCCGACACCCACTTGCCGATGACGCGCCGGGACAGCTGGCGCAGCGCGTGGGTATCGGTCACGCCGTCGCTCGCGGCTCGTTCCAGCGCGTCCATCAGCTTGGGCAGCACGTCGGAGGAGAACGCGCCGTCGTCGATCCCCGAGCCGCGGGTATGGATCTCCGGGCCGCCGACGATCTTGCCGCTTGACGAGTCGAGCACCATGATCACCGAGATGAAGCCCTCGTCGCCCAGGATGCGCCGGTCCTTGAGCTGTGCCTCGGTCACCTCTCCCACGGTGAGCCCGTCCACGTACACGTAGCCGCAGTCCACCGCGCCGGTGATGCTCGCCTTGCCGTCTACCAGGTCGACCACCACGCCGTCCTCGGCGATCACGATCCGGTCCTGCGGCACCCCGGTGAGCCTGGCCAGCCGCGCGTGCGCGCGCAGGTGCCGCCACTCGCCGTGCACCGGCATGAAGTTGCGTGGCTTGACCAGGTTGAGCAGGTACAGCAGCTCGCCCGCCGGGGCGTGCCCGCTCACGTGCACCAGCGATGACTCCTTGTGCACTACGCGGGCCCCGAGCCTGGTCAGGCCGTTGATCACCCGGTAGACGGCCGTCTCGTTGCCGGGAATGAGGGACGACGCCAAGATGACCGTGTCGCCGGCGGCGATGCGGATCGGGTGGTCGCGGCCCGCCATGCGCGACAGCGCGGACATCGGCTCGCCCTGCGACCCGGTGGAGATGAGCACGACCTCGCCGGGCGGCATCTCCTCGGCGTCGCGCAGGTCGATGATCAGCCCGCCGGGCACGTGCAGGTAGCCGAGGTCGCGGGCGACGCCCATGTTGCGGACCATGGACCGGCCGACGAAGGCGACCTTCCTGCGGTGCTTCGCCGCGGTGTTGAGCACCTGCTGCACCCGGTGCACGTGCGAGGCGAAGCAGGCGACGATGATCCGCTGATCGGCGTTGGAGAACACGTCGTCGAGCACGGGCGCGATGTCGCGCTCCGACCGGACGATCCCGGGCACCTCGGCGTTGGTGGAGTCGGCGAGCAGCAGGTCGACGCCCTCGCCGCCGAGCCGCGCGAACCCGGCCAGGTCAGTGAGCCGCCCGTCGAGCGGCAACTGGTCCATCTTGAAGTCGCCGGTGTGCAGCACGACGCCGGCCGGGGTCTTGATCGCTACCGCGAGCGCGTCGGGTATCGAGTGGTTCACCGCGAAGAACTCGAGGCCGAAGGGCCCGAACGAATGGTGGGTGCCCTCCTTGACCTCCGCTACCACCGGGGTCAGGCGGTGCTCCTGGAGCTTGGACTTCATCAAGGCCAGGGTCAGCCTGGACCCGACGAGCGGGATATCGCGGCGCTCGCGCAGCAGGTAGGGCACCGCGCCGATGTGGTCCTCGTGCGCGTGCGTGAGCACCAGCGCCTCGACGTCGCCGAGCCGGTCTTCCAGGTAGCGGAAGTCCGGCAGGATCAGGTCGACGCCGGGCTGGTCCGACTCGGGGAACAGCACGCCGCAGTCGACGATCAGCAGCCGCCCGAGGTACTCGAAGACGGTCATGTTCCGGCCGATTTCACCGAGTCCGCCGAGCGCGATGACGCGCAGCCCGCCGCTCGGCAGATCCGGCGGTGGGGCCAGGTCCGGGTGGGGGTGGCTCACTGGGCAACTCCGCTCACGAGGCTCTCCGGTAGTTTGACCCCGCCCGCGGCCAGGTCCTCCGCGAGCCTGCGCCGCTCCGCGTCGCTCGCGGGCAGCAGCGGGCCGCGGACTCCCCCGCCAGGCAGGCCGAGCAGTTCGAGCGCGGCCTTGGTCATGACCGCCGCCTGGTTGCGGAACAGGCCGACGTTCACCGGGAGCATGGACCGGTGCAGCCTGGCCGCCTCCGCGTTGCGGCCGCTGGTGAACGCATCGAGCATGGCGAAGATACGCATCCCCACCACGTGGGCGGTCACGCTGATGCAGCCGACCCCGCCCACCGACCAAAGCGGCAGGTTCATCGGGTCGTCGCCCGAGTAATAGGCGAGATCCGTGTGCGCGAGCACGTGCGAGCTCGCCGCGAGGTCGCCTTTAGCGTCCTTGACGGCCACGATCCTCGGATGCCCCGCCAGCGTGATGAGGGTGTCGCTCGCCACCGCGGTGCCGGTCCTGCTCGGGATATCGTAGATGATGGCGGGCAGGCCCGTCGCGTCGGCGATCGCGGTGAAGTGCGCCGCCAGGGCGTCCTGCGCGGGCTTGTTGTAATACGGCGTGACCACGAGCAGTCCGTGCGCGCCCGCCTTCTCGGCCTGCCTGGCAAGCTCAACGCTGTGCGCGGTTATGTTGGTGCCGACACCCGCGACCACCGTCGCCCGGTCGCCGACCGCCTCCCGCACAACCTTGACCAGGCGCGCTTTCTCCTCGTCCGTCGTCGTCGGCGCCTCACCGGTGGTGCCGTTGACGACGAGGCCCTCGCTGCGCATGTCGTCCACAAGATAGGCAGCCAGCCTGGCCGCGCCATCGTAGTCGACCGTGCCGTCCGAGGTCATCGGAGTGATCATGGCCGTCATCAGCCGGCCGAACGGCGCCGTGGTGGTGGTCATGTCTGAACGTTACCCCTCCGCGCGCGGCGATCGGTATCGGCCTCCGCACGCCGCACCGGGCAGCCTGATTTTCTGGTCTCAATTTTTCTGGTCTCAATTTGAGACAGCCGGATGGCCGCCGGGTAGGAACAATCGGCGGGAGACCCGTCTGGGATCCGAGGAGGTCGCGCCGCGATGAAGGTCAAGGCTGCCGTACTGCATGACGTCAAGGCTCCGTTCGAGATCACCGAACTCGACCTGGACGGCCCCGGCGCGGGCGAGGTGCTCATCCGCTACGTCGCCGCCGGGCTGTGTCACTCCGACCTGCACCTGACCGATGGTGACCTGCTGCCGCGGTTCCCGATCGTCGGCGGGCACGAGGGCGCCGGGGTCATCGAGGAGGTCGGGCCGGGCGTGACCAAGGTGGCGCCCGGAGACCACGTCGTGTGCTCGTTCATCCCCAATTGCGGCCACTGCCGCTACTGCTCCACCGGGCACCAGAGCCTGTGCGACCTGGGCGCCACGATCCTGTACGGTTCATTCCCCGACGGCAGCTTCCGGTTCCACTCCGGCGGCACCGACTACGGGCAGATGTGCATGCTCGGCACGTTCGCCGAGTACTCGACGATCTCCGAGCACTCGGTCGTGAAGGTCGACGAGTCGCTGCCGCTCGAGACCGCGGTGCTCGTCGGCTGCGGGGTGCCGACCGGCTGGGGCACCGCGGTATACGCGGGCGACGTGCGGGCCGGGGACACGGTCGTCATCTACGGCATCGGCGGGATCGGCATCAACGCGGTCCAGGGCGCCAGGCACGCCGGCGCGAAGAACGTGGTCGTCGTCGACCCGCTCGAGTTCAAGCGGTCGACGGCGCTGCAGTTCGGTGCGACGCACGCGTTCGAGTCCGCCGCCGCGGCGCAGGAGGCCGTGGTAGAGATGACGCGCGGCCAGGGCGCGGATGAGGCCCTGGTGACGGTGGGCGTCGTGGACGAGGACGTCATCTCGGCCGCCTTCGACGTGGTCGGCAAGGGCGGCGTGGTCGTCGTCACCGGGCTGGCCAACCCCGCCAAGCTGACGGTGCACGTGTCCGGCGGGGTGCTGACGCTGTTCGAGAAGACGATCAAGGGCAGCCTGTTCGGCTCGGGCAACCCGCAGCGCGACATACTCAAGATGCTCGACCTCTACCAGGCCGGCGCGCTCAAGCTCGACGAGCTCGTCACCGCGCGGTACTCACTGAACCAGGTGAACCAGGGCTACGCGGACCTGGTGGCGGGCAAGAACATCCGGGGCGTGGTCGTCCACGGCGGCTGACCGGAACGCCTCGCTCAGGACCGCCGTACGTCACCGCGGCCCCCACTTCGCCGGGCCGTAGGGCTGACGCCGGGGCGATGGCTGTGGTGGCAGTCCGCCTCTAGCCGGCTTGTTGTCACAACCCATCGGGCCCGCGGACGCCAGGGCTTCGCGGCCGGTGGCGGGCGGGCGACCGCGGTGAGAGACTCGGGAGCATGGCCGTCAAGGTGCCAGGAGCGCTCCTCGGGTCGGGGCGTAACGCGGATGCGTATGACATCGGGGGCGGGCGGGTGCTGCGCCGGTACCGCGACGGACGGGACTCATCGCGAGTAGCCGGCGAAGCCCAGGTGATGGCGCACGCCCGGGCGTGCGGCGTCCCGGTGCCCGAGGTCTTCGACGTCTGCGGCGCCGACATCGTAATGGAGCGCGCCGCCGGCCCGACCATGCTTGACGTGCTCGCCCGCCGGCCGTGGTCCATCCGGGTGCATGCCAGGGAACTTGCCCGGCTGCACGACCTCGTCCACCAGGTGCCGGCCTCCGGCCTGGCTGGGCTTGGCCTGCGGTCCCCCTTCGGCGCTGAGCCAGGCGACGGTCACGTGCTGCTGCATACGGACCTGCACCCGCAGAACGTGGTCCTGACCGGGACCGGGCCGATGATCATCGACTGGGAGGGCGCGAGCTTCGGTCCCGCGATCGTCGACGTCGCCCTGACGTGGGTGATCGTCGGGTACTCCGAGATCCCCCCGGGCCCGCGCATCCAGGCTGCCGTCATGTGGGCCTTCCAGGCGGCCTTCACGCGGTCGTTCGTCCGAGCCGCCGGGCCGCTCGACGAGTCATGGCAACAGACCGCGATCCGCCTGCGGCTGGCCGATCCCAACGTGCTGCCGGTCGAGGCTGTCCGGCTGGAGCGGATGGCCGCCGCTGCGCGGCGACCCAAAACGTCGGGAACGTCGGGAACGTCGGGAACGAGCCGCTGACCCGGCACGGCGACGGCCCGCCGCTCCGTGACGGAGCCGCGGGCCGTTATTCGGGCCGTTATTCGGGCCGTTGGCCGGGGGTCTTGTTCCGGGCCGGGCGCTTACTGGCCGGCCGCTGCGGCCGCGGCGGTGAAGACCGGGAGGTAGCCGTCCTTCTGGCCGGTCGCGGTCGGGTGATAGGAGTTGCCGATGGGCAGGGTGACGCCGTTGAGCCAGCCGGCCCAGTCGCACAGCTCGTGGCCGGCGAACTGGGCGCGGACGTCGGCGAACGTGTCCCCCTCCGTCGCCGCGGCGGCCGCGATCACGCCGTCGAGCTCGTTGATGCCGGCGTCGAGCGCCCGATGGTCGGCGCCTGACAGCCCAATGCACAGCGCGGCGTTGAGGTCGTAGAAATCGGGATAGTCGAGCACGACGATCTTCGCATTCGGCGCGTGGGCCCGAATGTCGGCGAGCATCGTGTCAAGCAGGCCGGGCAGCGTGCCTGTCGCGTACTTCTCGGCCGCGGCGACGGCGCTTTCGCAGGAACTCGTCGACTTGAGCACGCAGGTTTCCATGATCGAGGAAAAGCCTGCGTCGTTACCGCCGATGGTAATGCTGACCAGGGTGGTACCCGCGCTGAGCGACGACAGCTGGCTGCTGATGACGTCGCTTGTCCGGGCGCCAGAGCAGGCGGCGAACGTGAACGACGCGACGGAGTTGGCCACCGCCCACAGCTTGGGGTAGGCATTGGGGCTCTGGCCACAGGACCCGCTCGTGCTGCCCGCGCCGACCCCGGAGGAATAGGAGTCGCCGAGGGCGACGAAATGGACGGTCGAGGCGGCTTCAGCTGGGATGCCCGTCGCCGCGATCGCGGCGACGGTCCCCAGGGTAAGCGCGGTAACGCCAATGGCGAGCATGCGCGAGGAACGCACTTGTCACTCCAGGTGTCCGATCGATTACTGCATGCGCGCACTTCATTTGTAACACCCGCCCAATATCTTGAAAAGAGGCCCGCCTGGCCTTTTTATCCAGAACGTCATCGATAGTCACTTAAAGTAAGGTTCGCGGGGGTATCCATGCTCGACAGGCACAGGCGCCTCAGGAAGCTCCAGACCCGCGCTCGCTACGCGGCGCGTGGTGACGGTGGCGCGTGGGATCTGAGTACCTGCCTGCCGTCGGGACTTCGCGCCTCGGTGGTGCCGTCGGGGTGCAGGATCAGCTGCCAG
>CAZORE010000173.1:0-2916 GCA_964581815.1 uncultured Streptosporangiaceae bacterium
AGGTCGAGGCGGTCAAGGAGCGGATGGCCTTCCAGCTCCCGCGGGAGCTACGGAAGTAGCTCAGGTTCCCGGTCGCCGTCGACGAACTCCGGGGCGGCGAGCGGACGTGCCGTGTCCGCGATCGTGCCCGGCGCGGGAAGCTCTCCGTCCACCACCCCGAGCGCGGACAGCTTGCGCGCGCTGACCAGCACCCGGCTCTCAAGCGCGCCGACCGCTTGGTTGTAGGACCCGACCGCGGACGTCAGTGACCGGCCGACGCGCTCCAGGTGCCTGCCGAGCCCGGCCAGCCGGTCGTAAAGCTCCCGGCCGAGGTCGAACACCGCCCTGGCGTTCTCGGACAGAGCCTGCTGCTGCCAGGCGTACTGGACGGTGCGCAGCATCGAGACCAGCGTGGTCGGCGTGGCGATGTGCACACGGCGGGACAGCGCGTGCTCGAGCAGGCCGGGGTCGTGCTCGAGCGCGGGCGCGAGGAACGCCTCGCCGGGTATGAACATCACCACGAACTCCGGGGTTTCCGGCAAGGCTGACCAGTATGCCTTGGAGCCGAGCTGCTCCACGTGCGCGCGCAGGTGCCTGGCGTGCGCGGCGAGGCGCGCCTCGCGGTTGTCATCGTCAGCGGTGGCGGCGGCCTCCAGGTAGGCGGCGAGCGACACCTTCGAGTCGACGACCACGTTCTTTCCCCCGGCCAGCCGGACCACCATGTCCGGCCGCTGCCCGCCGTCGGTTATCACCTGCTCGTCGAAGTCCACGTGCGCGGCCATGCCCGCGAGCTCAGCCACCCGGCGCAGCTGAAGCTCACCCCACCGGCCGCGGGCCTCGGGCCGCCGCAGCGCGCTCACCAGCGCCTGCGTCTGCTCGCGCAGTTGCTCCGCGCCACGCCTGGTGAACTCGACCTGCTGCGCCAGCTCGGCGTGCGACCTGGTCCGCGCGAGGTCGGAATCGCGTAGCTGCTGCTCCACGCGGGCCAGGGTCTCGCGCATGGGCGCGACAAGCGACTCCACGTCAAAGCGCTGAGCGAGCTGCCCGTCGGCGAGCGCGGCCTTCTCCGCGGCCTGGCGCTCGAGCAGTGCGGCGCGATCGGCGGCCGCGCGGGCCCGCTCCGCCGCGGTCGCGGCGGCGGTGCCGAGGCGGTTGCGGGCCAGCAGGTAGCCGATCGCGATACCGATCGCGATCCCGGCAAGCAGGGCGAAGGTGGTCATGTTCCCAGTATCCGCAGGCCACCGACAGCCCCGCTTGGCGACACGCGCGGGCCGACGGTCACAATAAGATCGTGCAGGCTGCCATCGAGGCGCGCGCGGTCAGCCACCGCACGCGCGCAGGGGAAGTTGCGGTCCGTGATATCTCATTCACTGTTGGTCATGGTGAGCTGGTTGCGATCATTGGCGGCCGGGGATCGGGCAAGACAACCTTGCTTAACGCGATGTCCGGGCTGCGGCCGCCGACCTCGGGCACTATCGTCCGGCCAGCCGGCCGGCCGGCCGGCTACGTACCCGACGGTGACTCGCTGCCCGCGGTGCTTCCGCTGGCCAGGGCACTGCGCTACACCGCCGAGCTGCGAACGGTCCGCGCCGGCGCCTCCACCGGGGCGCTGGCGGGCCGGGCGCCGGGGGACAGCACGCCGGGGGACCGCCGGCCGGAAGACGGCTACCCGCCGCCGGTGGCGAAGGCACTCGACCTGGCCGGCCTGACCGCGCTTGGGCTCATGCCAGTCGGCGCTCTCACTCCAGATGAACGCAAGCGCGCGGTCATCGCCGCCGAACTGCTGTCCCGGCCCGCACAACTCTTCCTCGAAGAGCCCACCGCGGCACTCGACCCGGCGCAGGGCGCGGAGGTGCTGCGCCTGCTGCGGCGCGTCGCCGACGGCGGCATCACCGTGGTGCTCACCACGAGCAGCCCGCTCGACGCCGCCCGCTGCGACAAGGTGGTCGTCCTCGCCGCCGGCGGGCACCTGGCGTTCTACGGGCCGCCGGCGGCGGCACTCGGCTACTTCGGCGCGGACAGCCTGGAAGAGATCTTTGAGCGGCTGGCCGGCCTCGGCGACCCGGCCGCCGCATGGTCGCGCCGCTTCTTTCATTTCTCCAGAACGAGGGCTGGTTTCACCGTTCCCGCCGCCGCTCCGCCCCCGGTCGGGCCGGCCGTCCTCCTGCCAGACGCGGCGGGGCCGCATTCGGCAGGCCGGGTCAGCGCCGACCTGCCCGCCGTCGAATCGGCGGTCGACTCGGCGGTCGACCATGCGGTCGCCGAGGAGGAGCCGCCGGCGGGCGCGGCGCCGCCGGATCCCGCGTGGCTGCCTGACCAGCGGCCTGCCGCCGCCGTCCGCCAGTGGGCGGTGCTGACCAGGCGCAGCGCGGAGGTGCTGGCCCGCGACCAGCGCATGCAGGTGGTGCTTGCGGGCGCTCCCGTGGCGATACTGCTCGCGTTCTGCGTGCTGCTCGGGTGCGGCGCGCTCGACGGCCGCGGCGCGGTGACGCTGGCCTGGGCGGTGCTCGGCGGGGTCGTGGCCGGCCTGGCATACCAGCTGCCCGCGCGCGCCGCCGAGGCGGGCATCCTGCGCCGTGAGCGGTTCGCCGGCCTGCGCACCGGGGCGTTCGTCCTGGCGAAGGTCACTGTGCTGCTCCCGCTGCTTGCGCTGGCCGACGCGCTGATCCTGGCGGTCCCCGCCATCGACGACCGTCTGACCGCGGGCTTCGCCCTTGCCTACCTCGCCGTGCTGCTGTCCTCGCTCGCCGGGCTGGCCATCGCGCTCGCGGTGCCCGCCCGCGCGGCCCGCCGCTTAGCCGGCTACGTGACCGCGCGGCCGATACGATGGCGGCAGCCATCGGCCGCGCAACCGGAGGTACGGGGGCGTCCCCCGAGGACATCGCGCGGCCGATACGATGGCGGCAGCCATCGGCCGCGCACCGGGGGGTCCGGGGG
>CAZORE010000173.1:3016-14803 GCA_964581815.1 uncultured Streptosporangiaceae bacterium
CGCGCGGCCGATACGATGGCGGCAGCCATCGGCCGCGCACCGGGGGGTCCGGGGGGTCGTCCCCCCGGGAGTAAACAGCCGTGGCGGGCGGTGAGCCCGGTGAGGTCGGGGTACCGGTCGCGGTAGGTGCGCTCGGCGAAGTCGAGGAAGGCCTCAACGTCCTCGACGGACGAGACGATGCCGAGGGAGACCCGGACCGCGCCGCCGGTCGCCATGCCCGCGAGGATGAGGTAGTCATCGATCGGCGCGTCTTCCGCCCCGGGCCGCAGGAGGAACCGCCGCGCCCG
This sequence comes from uncultured Streptosporangiaceae bacterium, assembly GCA_964581815.1. Taxonomy (GTDB): domain Bacteria; phylum Actinomycetota; class Actinomycetes; order Streptosporangiales; family Streptosporangiaceae; genus Trebonia. The sequence goes on from CAZORE010000173.1 coordinate 3,304, forward strand.
GGTGAGGTCGCGGCGGCGCAGCCCGAACGCGGCCTCGCCAGCTCCCGGGTTGCAGAAGCACCCGGTGCGCAGCGAGATTCCCGCCGCGCTCGCGTCCCGCGACACCGCGCGCTCGTCGATGATCGAGCCTTCCGGGTCGAGGAAGTTCAGGGCCACGGTGCCGCCGCGGGACTCTCCGTTGCGCGGCCCGTAGACCCGCACCATCGGCGCGCCCGAGCTGTGCCGCAGCCGGCCCAGGCACTCAAGCAGCCATGCGGTGAGCATGGCGACCCGCTGGCCGATCAGGTCGATGCCTATCTCGGATATCCAGTCAAGCCCGACGGCCACATCGGGGATCGACAGGAAGTTCACCGTGCCGTCCTCGAACGCTGCCTCGTCGCCGAGCAGCTGGTGCCAGCGCTCACCGACGCTGACCGCGCGGATGGTCCCGCCGGAGAACCAGGGTCGCCGCAGCCGGCCGAGTGCGTCCCGCCGGGCGAGCAGGCAGCCCACCCCGGTCGGGAAGCCGAACATCTTGTACCAGCTCAGCGCCACGAACTCAGGCCGTACCACCGACAGGTCGAGCTGGCTCGTCGGTACGAAGGCGGCCGCGTCGAGCAGCACGTCGTACCCGGCGGCCTGCGCGCGGGCCACCCAGGACAGGGGATGACGGACCCCGCTGAAGTTGGACTGGGCCGGGTAGGCGAGTAGCCCTGGGTGCGACCCGTGACCGTGGCCGGCCGCGTCGAGCAGGGCGCGGTCGCTGACCCGCAGGTCGGAGCCGTTCACCTTGGCGTATGCCACCCGCGCGCCGCACCTGGCCGCGTACTCGCGCAGGCCGTGAACCGAGTTGTGGTTGTCGGCGGTGAGGACCAGCCTGCTCCGCCTGCCGAACGGGTACGACTCGCCGACCAGGCGACAGGCGCCCGTGGCGTTCGGCGTGAAGATCACCGCGTACTCGTCCGGGCTGGCGTTGAAATAACGCAGCACGGCGGCCCTGGCCTGCTCTACGAGCGCCGTGGACGCGGACGACGTCGGGTTCTCCGAGTGCGGGTTGCCGTACACGCCGCCGAGCATCCGGCTCGCGTGCGCCCGTAGCTGCGACCGCGCGGGCAGCCCGGCTCCGGTGTAGTCAAGGTAGACGTGCCCGCCCTCGTCCAGGTACCGGTACTCGACCGCCCGCAGTTCATCGAGCCGCGCCGTCGCCGCGTACCCCGGATACGCAGCCCGAAAGTCCCCCATAGTGCTCCCCCGATCACTATCTAACACGGTACGGCGTCGCCACCGCCGCGGCGATGCCGCGTGCCTGACTGCCAGGATTCGACCACAGACCGATTAAATGTCGCTTTTGCAGCGATCAACTGAGGTCAGCATCACGACCGGTCCCCACGACAAGAGTTACGGAGCGTGGCCATCGCGGCAAGAACCCGCGCGGCGCAATTCTGAGCTTTACAAGGAGCTCACTAGACTCGCCCTCCGTGAGCCTGTCTATCGGAATCGTCGGTCTGCCCAACGTCGGCAAGTCAACCCTGTTCAACGCCTTGACCAAGGCCGGTGCCCTCGCCGCGAACTACCCGTTCGCCACGATCGAGCCGAACGTCGGCGTGGTGGGCGTGCCCGACCCGCGGCTCGCCGCGCTGGCGAAGCTGTACAGCTCGGCGCGGATCGTGCCCGCCTCCGTTCGGTTCACCGATATCGCCGGCCTGGTGAAGGGCGCCTCGCAGGGGCAGGGCCTGGGTAACCAGTTCCTCGGGCACATCCGCGAGACGGACGCGATCTGCCAGGTGGTCCGGGTTTTCCGCGACCCCGACGTGACCCGGGTGGAGGGATCAGCGGAGCCGGAGGGCGACATCGAGACGGTCGTCACCGAGCTGATCCTCGCCGACCTGCAGACGCTGGAGAAGGCCCTCCCCCGGCTGGCGAAGGAGACCAAGTTCGCCAAGGACCCGGAGAAGCTCGAGACGGCGGCGGCGGCCCAGGCGGCGGTAGCGGTGCTCGACGCGGGCAAGACGCTGTTCGCCGGGGCGGCAACCGCGGGGATCTCGCTCGCCGCGCTGCGGGAGCTGCACCTGATGACGGCCAAGCCGTTCCTTTACGTGTTCAACATGGACGTCGGTGAAGTGTCGGACGAGGGGCTCAGGAAACAGCTCACCGAGATGGTGACGCCGGCCGAGGCGATCTTCCTCGACGCGAAGACCGAGGCCGACCTGGCCGAGCTCTCCGACGAGGAGGCCGCCGAGCTGCTGGCGGAGGCGGGCCTTGGCGAGCCAGGCCTCGCCCAGCTCGCCAAGGCGGGCTTCCGCGCCCTCGGCCTGCAGACCTTCCTCACGGCCGGCCCCAAGGAGACCCGCGCCTGGGAGATCCCGATCGGCGCGACCGCCCCCGAGGCGGCCGGCGTCATCCACACCGACTTCCAGAAGGGCTTCATCAAGGCCGAGATCGTCTCCTACGACGACCTGATGGCGGCGGGCTCCGTCGCGGCGGCCCGGTCGGCCGGCAAGGCCCGCATCGAGGGCAAGGACTACGTCATGCGCGACGGCGACGTGGTCGAGTTCCGCTTCAACGTCTAACCAGTGCGGAGTGGTTACCCCGCTCTGGTGCCAAGACGGCCCGCCCGCGCATCGCGGGTTTGAGAAGTGTTAATTGTGCGTTCCCGGGTTATGTGGGTCGCGGCTACTGGAGGCATGTTTGGATGACGAGGCGAATTCCGTTTAGCCCCACCCACATGTCGTTGCGGACAGTAGTATCGGGAACCTCATGAGCAGCAAGTCTCGCAGGCGTCAGGCTAGCGTTGCGGTTGGCGCGGCGCTGCTGGGCGGCCTTGGCGTCACGCTAGCCATTCCCGGGTGCGGTCCGCTGGGCACGGGCGCTGAGTCGATGACCGCCGCGACTCGCCACCTTTACGCCTCGGCCTCGGCGACCGCAGCTGACCCGAGCAACCAGCAGGATGGCGCGGGCACCGCAGTAGGGCAGCCCTCGCCTTCGTCACTGCCGGGCTCCGGGTCGCCGTCGTCCTCGCCTGCCTCCGCGTCGCCGTCCGACTCCCCGCCGCCGCTCGCTGATTCTCCGTCTCCGATTTTCTCCGCGTTTCCGACTTTCTCCGCGTTTCCGGGTTTCCCCGCGCTGCTGACGCCCCCGTCGCCAGGTGCGTCTGTTTCCGCATCGCCGGCGGCCACGGCCCCGTTGTCGGCCTCTGGCTTGATTGGGTTCGCCGCCGCCGAGCTGCTCGGTGATGACCCGAGTGTTCAGCTGCAGCAGCTGGAGCAGATGAAGTCGATGGGAATGAACACTGTCCGGGTCGACGCGGACTGGTCCATCGGGGAACCCAGCCAGGGGAGCTTCGACTGGAGCGCCCTGGACCGGGTCATGGCGTCAGTCCAGCAGGCTGGCATGACCGCCGACCTGATCATCGACGGGTGCCCGCCCTGGGCCGCGGTCGCCGGCGCGAGCGGTCAGTTCGGCCAGCCAGCCAGCCCCTCTCAGTTCGGCGCCTGGGCCGCCGCGGTCGCCGCCCGGTACGGCTCCCTGGGAGCCGATTACTTCGAGATCTGGAACGAGCCCAACATCAGTCAATTCTGGTCCCCCACCCCGAACCCGGCCGCGTACACCGCTGACCTGGTCGCCGCGTACGCCGCGATCAAGGCAACCGCCCCGTCCTCGGTGGTGATATCGGCCGGCCTGTCCCCCGCCGCCAACACCTCAAGCAGCTTCGACCCGGTCACGTTCTTCGGGGACATGTACGCCGACGGCGCCCAGGGCAGCTTCGACGCGGTCGGTGACCACCCGTACACCTTCCCGGCCGACCCTGACAACGACTCCCAGGGCGCCTGGTTCGAGATGGACCAAACGAGACCGTCGCTGCGCAGCCTCATGATCGCCCACGGCGACGGCGCCAAGAAGATCTGGATCACCGAGTTCGGCGCCCCCACCGGCAACGTCACCGACGCCCAGCAGACCACCGAGCTCACCCAGGCCATCACCGCCGCCAAGGACACCAGCTGGATCGGGGCCTTCTATATCTACACCTGGAGCGACCAGGACGGCGGAGCCGGCTTCGGCCTGCTCGACTCCAACGGCAATCCCAAGCCCGCCTACACCGCCGTTGCCGCCCTGACCTCCTGACCTCCTGACCTCCTGACCGCCGCCCCGGCGCGCTGACCGGAGCCGGTCCGATGCCATGGTCATCGGCAACGGAATCTGGTGGAGTTCAGGTCAACGTCTGAGCAAATACAGAGCCCAAACCCCGGGTCCACCGCCCGCGGCATAGTAGGTTCTACAGGTGCTAAGTGTGTGTTTCCGGGTCATGCGCGTCGCGGTTACTGGAGGCATGTGTCCCAGCCGTATCTCGTCGCGAACAGAAGTGTCAGGAAGGTCATGAGCGGAAAGTCTCGAAGGCGTCGGGCTAGTGGTGCGGTCGGCGTGGCGGTGCTGGGTGGCCTCAGCGTCATGCTGGTCACTTCCGGGTGTAGTTCCGGGCACGTGAGCGCGCAGGCGAGCCCCGCCGTGACTTGGCACGCTCACCTCTCGCCCGCAGCTGTTCCGGCATCGCAGAGGCCCACGGCCGCACTGTCGGCCTCTGGCTTGGTTGGGTTCGCCGCCGCCGAGCTGCTCGACAGTAGCTCGAGTGACCAGGTGCATCAGCTGGAGCAGATGAAGTCGATGGGGATGACCAGTGTCCGGGTCGACGCGAACTGGGCCGGCGGGGAACCCAGCCAGGGGAGCTTCGACTGGAGCGCCCTGGACGCCATCATGGCCTCAGTCCATAAGGTCGGCCTGACCGCCGACCTGATCATCGACGGGTGCCCGCCCTGGGCCGCGGCCGCCGGCGCGAGCGGCCAGTTCGCCCAGCCAGCCAGCCCGGCCCAGTTCGGCGCCTGGGCCGGCGCCGTCGCCGCCCGGTACGGCTCCAAGGGAGCCGATTACTTCGAGATCTGGAACGAGCCCAACAACAGTCAATTCTGGTCCCCCAGCCCGAACGCGGCCGCCTACACCGCCGACCTGGAGGCCGCCTACGCCAAGATCAAGTCAGCCGACCCGTCCTCGGTGGTTATATCGGCCGGCCTAGCCCCCGGCAGCAGCACCGTCATCGATCCGGTCACGTTCCTCGCGGACATGTACGCCGCCGGCGCCCAGGGCAGCTTCGACGCGGTCGGTGACCACCCGTACACCTTCCCGGCCGACCCTGACAACGACTCCCAGGGCGCCTGGTTCGAGATGGACCAAACGAGACCGTCGCTGCGCAGCCTCATGATCGCCCACGGCGACGGCGCCAAGAAGATCTGGATCACCGAGTTCGGCGCCCCCACCGGCAACGTCACCGACGCCCAGCAGACCACCGAGCTCACCCAGGCCATCACCGCCGCCAAGGACACCAGCTGGATCGGGGCCTTCTATATCTACACCTGGAGCGACCAGGACGGCGGGGAGGGCTTCGGCCTGCTCGACTCCAACGGCAATCCCAAGCCCGCCTACACCGCCGTGGCCGCCGCCCTGACTCACTGACCACCGCCCCCGCGTCACGCTCCTGGGAGCCCGGACGTCATGGCGATCCTGTGGCTACTGGCCGAATGTGAATCTCAGGTTGGCGTTGATCAGCTGATTTAGCCGTTTGCGCATGTGCCCGACCAGAGATGCGTCCGGCATGGGCTCCTCGACCAGCAGCGTCCAGCGAAGATCGGTTCCGTACCCGCTGCGGTCGGGAGGCAGGTCGAAGCGCACGATCGCATCGGGCCGCTTGATCCACAACGACGACCAGACCACGAGGCCCGGCTTGCTGGTCTTGAGCAGGCGAGGACGTTGCTCGTCGTCCAGCAGTGCTAGCCATGGCCGCGCGGGGTCACGGTCGGGCTGAGTCAGTGCCTCGAACAGTACGTGCGGCGGGGCCGGCTGATTCCGCTTGCGGCTCCCGGCTTCGAGCATGCATCAAGCCTATGAGAACGTCACCGGCAGGCCGATATCCCCGCCTGAGCGGCTCGAGCCCGGCCTCCGTCGCGGCGGATTACCGTGACGACGGACACGACGTGGGCCGACGCCACCAGGTGGCGTCGGCCCACGGCTAACCGTTGTCCGCTGAGCAGGCTTGGCCTGCCTCGTATCAGGCGGTGCGGACGCGGGTGGCCTGCGGGCCCTTCGGGCCCTGGGTCACCTCGAACTCCACCTGCTGGTTCTCCTCGAGGGTACGGAAGCCGTGGCTGTCGTTCTCGATCTCCGAGTAATGCACGAAAACGTCTGGGCCCTCGGACTGCCCGATGAAGCCGAAGCCCTTTTCCGCGTTGAACCACTTGACGGTTCCCTGTGACATGTCGCTCCTTATGAGGCTGGATTCGGGTCCGCACGATGCGGTACCCGGGGTCGGTTCTCGACGCGACTTCCCTAAGTCCCTGGAGCTGCGCCCGCAACATCGTTCCCTGCGAGCGCGCAAATGACACGAACACACAAACAACTACGACCGCTCCGTATAGCCGAGCCGACGCCGAGTTCATTCCCGGCCCCGGCCCGGCCCTCTACGGTCGGGCCGGTTACCGGTGCGCCCAGCCCGTCCGCCGCCGTCCGCGGGCGGTCCTGCGCGTCGACCCGCGCGTGGAGAACAGGTGGAAGATCAGCAGCAGGACTGCCGCGCCGGCGATGGCGGTCAGCCATGTCGAGAGGTTGAAGAACCCGTGCAGGGTGTGGACGTGGAACAGCTCGGTGGCGGCCCAGCCGCCGGCCAGCGCCCCGGCTACCCCGATCAGGCAGGTGAGAAAGAGTCCCTGCGATCTCCTGCCGGGGACCAGCATATTTGCCAGCAGGCCTGCTCCCAGGCCGAGAACGATCCATGCGATGATGCCCATAACCGACTCCTCAGTCAGTAAGAATTTGACGTACGGGGTAGCCGGTCCTGCGCGACAGGTCGCGGTGGGAGGAATTAGCTCCCGCGGGCTCTTGCCCTTTACTGGGCCACTGCGCCTTAACGGCACCGACCTAAAAAGAAAACTCCGGGACTGCGCTGCCTCCCCGTATTCCCGAGGGGCAGCTGCCAGATATCCGGAGCGATATCCTGATAATACGCCATCGCAGCCCTAATGTCCAAGAGCGGAGTCAGGCCGCGGTAACCCGCTCTGGGGGGCCCGTCCAACCGGAGCCAGCAGGCGCGTATTATAAAAATGTTGCTCCGGACCCCGGCAGCCGCGTCCGCAGGTTTTCCCGCGGAGGCTGCGGCAGGTTCCGGAGTTTTTTGCGTACACCGTCCGGTGACTGTGAAACGTCACTGCTGGAGCACGGTGAGAGCTCCGGGGAACCTTCCCTCGTCGACGTCTGTAACTCAGATTCCCGGAGTATGTGATGATCATAATTATCGGACTTCTCGTCCTCGTTGCGGCAGTGGTCGTCGGCGTGGTCGGCGTCTTGTCCAATGACGGCAGTAGCCACGCGCTCACTCATCCGTTCGCGGTGTTCGGCTATCACGTGACCGGGTCGACCGGCGAGCTGTTCCTGTACGGCATCGTGGTCGGGGTGGTCGCCCTGGTTGGCCTGAGCCTCCTGCTGGCCAGCGCCCGCCGCACTTCCCGGCGTGGCCACGAGGCCCGCCGCGGGCTGAAGAGTTCCCGCAGCGAGACCGCCGCCGTCCGCAAGGACCGCGACGACCTGCTCGACCAGCGCGAGACCGCCCGCGCCCACGCCGCGAGCACCTTGGGGAACGGCGACGTCCCGGACGGCGGCGACCGCCTCTCGGCCGGGAACGGGCACGGTGACGGCGTACGTGGCCGGTGGCAGCTGTTCGGGCGCGGGACCACCGCCCCGCCGTCACAACCGGTTAACGGCCAGCCCGCTGCCGATAGCCCTCCTAGCACATCAGTCCGCGCAGAGTAATCAGCGAAGGCAGGACACCATGAGTATCGGTCCGTGACGGGCAGGCGGTGGCGGAGGCGGGCCTTGCAGGGGCGGGCCTGCTCTTCGACGCCTTGCCCGCACGTCGGCCGGTACTACGGATAGCTCATGGGTAGGTACTGAGCGTAGTCTTTGGGAAGAAGCTAGCCAGACTAGCCGCTGGGCCGGGACCCCGCCTTGCTGCGATGCAGGAAGGCACTCCTATGTTCAGCATGAACTGGGGTTCTGGTGAATCCGGCAGCCACGTGGTCGTGGCCCTGCACGGGGAGCTTGACCTGGTAGATGCCCAGGCCGTGGCGGACACCCTCGTGGCTGTCGCGGCGCGCGGGCCTCGGATCATCGTGGACTTGTCGGGGCTTGAGTTCATCGACGCCAGCGGTATCGCGGCATTGTCGCGCGGCCGTAGGTGTGCTCGCGGTGCCGGGGGCGACCTGCTGCTAGCCGCGCCGCGGCAGTGGGTACAGCGGGTTCTCGCGATCCTCTGGGAGGGTAGCGGTTCCGATTTTCCCGCCAGCGTGGCCGAGGCAGCCGCCAGCGCGGGGAGCCTGCCTGCATGCGGCCGCGCCGATCCGGCGTCAGCCGTTAAGATGCGCTGGCGGCGCATCGCCATGAACGCATGCTCCGAGGCGGCGTCCGCTGACAAGCGGCCGGCTCTCCGGCGGCTTGCGGGCGCCAGCCCGCCGCCCACCGGAGCGATTAGCAGGTAAGCCGCCCGCGGTGGTGACGCGGGGGCGAGGATGGTGACGTGGCAGGCGAGCGAGCGGCGCGAGTATGGGCGTGGATCGCCGCGGCCGGCGAGGGCGGCGCGCCGGCGTCACTGGCCGCGCTGTGCCTGGCGGCGGCGGGACAGCTCGGGGTAGACGGCGCCAGCGTGACCGCGATGGGCGGCCCGGCTGTGCGCGAGCCGCTGTCCGCCTCCGATGAGCTGAGCACCTGGCTGGAAGAGCTGCTGCTCACGACCGGGGAGGGGCCGGGCGTGGAGGATTTCATGTTCGGGTCACCGGTGCTGATCCCGGACCTGGAGTCGGAGACGGAGCGGTGGCCGGGCTTCGCCCCGGCGGCCGTGGCCGCCGGGGCCCGGGCGCTGTTCGCGTTCCCGCTGCAAGCCGGGGCGATCCGGGTAGGCATGCTGTCGCTGTACCGGGCGCAGCCGGGCCCGCTCGCGCCGCAACAGCTGGCGGATGCGCTTGTCTTCGCCGACATCGCGCTGCAGCTGCTGCTCGACTCGGCATCGGGCATCAGCGGACTGGCCGGCTACCATCCGCTTGACGGCCTGTCAGACAGCCGCGCCGAGGTGTACCAGGCGGTCGGGATGATCTCGGTGCAGCTGGACGTCAGCCTGGAGGAGGCATTCGTCCGGCTGCGGGCGCATGCGTTCGCCGCCAGCACGCCGCTGCACAACATCGCGGGCGACGTTGTTAAGCGCCTGCTGCGGTTTGCTCCCGATCCGGGGCCATGAACGTGGTTTCCGCGACGCCAGCACGTGGCGCGGGCGCTAGTCTTTCAGCCATGGCAGTAACGGTGGACGAACGCTTGGCGCAGGCGTTCGTGAAGCTCGCGGACACGCTGGTCGTCGGCTATGACCTGATCGAGTTCCTGCAGACGCTCACCGACCAGTGCGTGGATCTGCTGGAGGTGGACGCGGCCGGGCTGCTGCTTGCGGACAGCCGGGGCACGCTGCGGCTGGTAGCGGCCTCGACCGAGCAGGCCAGAGTTGTGGAGCTGTTCCAGATCCAGAATGATGAGGGACCGTGCCTGGACTGCTACCGCACCCGGCAGGCGGTCATTGTCAGCGATATCCGCTCAGACTGGGCCGTGGCGCGGTGGCCGCGGTTCTCTGCCGCCGCGCGGGAGATGGGCTATGCCGGGGTGCATGCCATCCCGATGCGGCTGCGCGACCAGGTCATCGGGACACTGAATCTATTTAAGATCGCGCCGGACGGGCTGGACCCAGCGGTCGTGGTGGCCGCCACGGCACTCGTGGACGTGGCCACCATCGGCATCCTGCAGGAACGGTCCGTGCGCCAGCATGAAGTCGTGGCCGGGCAACTGCAACGGGCGCTGAACAGCCGCGTCATGATCGAGCAGGCCAAGGGAGTCCTCGCCGAGCGGCTCCGGGTTACCCCCGACGAGGCATTTGTCGTACTGCGCCGCTACGCCCGCGACCACAACCACCCTCTCACCGAATTGTCCGGCGACGTCATCCGTGGCACGGTACGCATCACCACTGACAAGTAGGCACGGACCGGTGGTGCCAAGCGGGCGGTGTGATCGCTACTCGCTCCTCGTCGGGGCGTCCTCAGGCTGGCGATCAGCGGTTCACGCCGTCATAAGAGAACCGAACGGATGTTGGGACGCACATGCAGCCTCGGTCCAGAGCACCCTCGGCCGTCGCCTGGCAGTAGCGGGAAGCGAGGGAATCATGCTCGTCAGCGCCATGCCCGCACGGGCACGGCGTATCGGGCGGGCAAAGCGTATCGGGCGGGCACGGCGTATCGGACGGCGGCCCGCCGCTTGATGTTGTCGTCATGGTTCCATTCCTTGGAGCAGGTTCAGACGGGACGCTGGTGGACATAGCACCATCTCCACATCGGATCCGGCGCAAGACTGGCAGCGACCGGATGGTCGGTCTCCTCGTAGTGCGCCTTGGCATGCTGGTTCGGCGAGTCATCGGAACAGGCGACCCAGCCGCAGGTCAGGCAGACCACAAGGCTCGCCTGGCGGTCCCGGCCGTCCCGGCAGTCCCGGCAGTCAGCTGACCGGGGCGTGACCGGCGCGAGGCCGTCGAGGTGCTCGCATCGCGGTGCCGTCCCGTTCGGGCTTGCGGCCGTCCCGCCCTGGATCATGCTCTGACCGGAGATCATGGCAACCTCCTCCGCGAGATGGGAACGCTCGATCGGTCATCCTTGAGTCAACTTCCGTAGCGCGCAGGCGGAAAGAGGCGATGCGAGCACGGCCCATCACCAGAACCGATCACCCGGGGGAGATGTGCCCGGCGTGTTCACCGCAGTGCTCGGGAAAGTAAGCTTGGTGGAGGATCTCCTATCTCACGCCCCGGACCCCGGCTCGGTGATCCGGTCCCTGGACGGCCCTGGCGATTGCCCCGTGGTCGCGATCTGGGGCGGTTGCGGTGAGGGAGCCGGGAATGGACTGGACTGGGACCTGGCGGCGGGCATGGAGCTTCGGCAGCTTCGCTACTTCGTGACGCTGGCGGAGGAGCTGCACTTCGGCCGGGCGGCCGAGCGGGAGCATATCGTGCAGTCGGCGCTGAGCCAGCAGGTGCAGCGGCTTGAGCGCGAGCTGGGCGTCCGCCTCCTGGAACGCAGCACTCATCATGTGTCGCTGACCGCTGCCGGGGTGGTGTTCCTGGTCGAGGCGCGGCAGATCCTCGCGCACGCGGAACGCGCCGCGGACGCGGCCAGGAACACGGCGGGCGCCTCCGCGCCGCTGCGCGTCGGCATCATCGACTCCAGCTACGACTCGATGCCGCAGATCCTGCACGAGGTCCAGGCCCGCTACCCCGGCCTGGTGATCCACCAGGTCGAGGCCAGCGTGCCCGTGCAGTACCAGCTGCTGTCCGACGGTCGCCTGGACGTTGGCGTCGGCCGCGCGGCGCTCGCCCCGCCGCAGGTCGCGTCGATGCTGTTCCGCCAGG
>CAZORE010000174.1:0-14630 GCA_964581815.1 uncultured Streptosporangiaceae bacterium
TCGGCCAGGGCGGCGGCGGGGGAATCCGCGCGCAGCGCGGCGTGGAGCAACTCCAGACGATGACCCACTCGGGGGTACGTGACGCGGACGGTCGTGATTCCTGCGACGCGAAGTACTGGTTCTGGGAGCAGGGTTAGGCCGTGGCCGGCGGATGCCAGGTTGAGCAGCGTCGTTACGTCTTCGCCGTCATACTGCAGGGCGGGGCGGAATCCATCGACGCCGGCGTGGCGGCTGATCTCTTTCAGCGGTGGGGCTACGTTGTCGGCTTCGATCCATCGTGCGTCGGCCAGGTCTGGCAGGCGGAGGGTAGTGCGGGTCGCCAGCGGATGGCCAGCGGGCAGGACGACTGCGACTGGCGTCTCGCTCAGGCCCGTGGCGGTTACCGGGGCTTGCTCGGTGAGGGGGTCGCCAGGGGCGGTCAGGCCGTCGATGAGGGCTAGGTCTAGTTCGCCTTTCGCTACCCCGGTCGCTACCTGCTGGCGGGTTGCTGTCTCTACGGCTATCTCCAGGCGGGGCATGCGAGCGCGGAGGGCGGCGAGGGCTTGCGGCAGGTTGGAGGTCGCGCCGGCTAGCGGGGTGACGCCGACTAGCAGCGTGGCGTTTGGTGGGGTCTTGGCCATTCTGGTGACGTCGGCCCGCGCGGCATCGAGGCGCAGCAGGATCGGCTCGGCATGCTCGAGCAACCGGGCGCCCGCCTCGGTCGGCTCGACCGGGCGGCGGTTAAGCAGCCGGGCCTTAAGGTCGTTCTCCAGGGCCGCGACCTGCTGCGACACCGCCGCCTGGGTGTAACCGAGCTCGGCGGCGGCGGCGGAGAAAGAGCCGAGCCTCGCCACCGCGACGAACGTCCTGAGCAGTTGAACCTCCACCAGATAAGCATCACTTATCAAGCGACAAGAAATCATCGTTGGCGCTTAACTCGTGTCACCAGAGACGATGAGGTCATGGCTCAGCACACTCCGCGGATCGCCCTCGTTGGCGACCGGTCAGCCAACGTCAGGGCGCACGCCCGCATCCCGGTGATCATCGACGCCCTGCTCGGCCGCGAGGGCATCGCCCTTGACCCGTACTGGATCGCGACTCCCGACGCCGTCGAGTGCGACCTGCGCGGATTCGACGGCGTCTGGCTGGTCCCTGGCAGCCCGTACGCCAGCGCCGACGGGGCCTTTGCCGCGGTCAGGACCGCTCGCGAGCAGGGTATTCCCTTCCTAGGCACGTGCGGCGGGTTCCAGCATGCGGTCATCGAGTACGCGCGTCACGTCTGCGGGCTGCCTGGCGTTGAGAACGCGGAGGTCGCGCCGGACGCCGCCGAGCAGCTCATCGTCCCGCTCGAGTGCTCGCTCAAGGGGCACGAGGAGGCGGTCATGGTAGTGCCGGGCACGCTTGCCGCGAAGATCTCCGGTGCAGGCAGGCGCACCGAGCGCTACCACTGCAACTACGGGCTGAACCCGGCCTACCTGGAGGCCCTGGCCGCCGGCGGGCTGCGGTTCAGCGGCTTTGATGACGGCGGGCAGGTCCGGATCGTCGAGCTCCCGGGGCACCCCTTCTTCCTCGGCACGCTCTTCCAGCCGGAGCTCTCCGGTGACGGCACCCAGCCGCACCCGGTCATCCGCGCCTTCGCCGCCGCCGCGGCAGAGCGAGTTTCCCGGCTAGCCTCTTCGTCCTGAGCGTCCACGGCCGACCTAAATCCCCGTCCTGGCCGGCGTTCCCGGCTGCCCTCGCCTCGTTCGGGCACCTTTGCGTCGTTCCTGGGTGCTCTCGCCCGGTAGTGGGGGCCTAACCGTCCCCGTTCCGGGTGCCTCCTCTTGCGGCTCCGGCCTGATTTAGGCCGACGGGTCGCGGAGCAGGATGAAGTTGATGGCGGTCAGGCGCATCGCCTGGTCGCCGGCCTGGTTGGTCAGCTCGCCGGCGGTCGTGACGATCCCGCGGTCGGGCCTGCTGCCCGACCGGCGCGCGTCGCGCACGATGGCGCGGACGTGCAGCGTGTCGCCCGGGCGGACCGGCCGCGGCCAGCGGATCTCGTCCACGCCCGCGGCGCCGAGGCTCGACTCCGGGCTGATGTAGTGCTCCACGAGCTGGCGCATCATCATGCTCGTGGTGTGCCAGCCGCTCGCGATGATGCCGCCGTACGGCCCGTCCTGCGCCGCCACCGGGTCCACGTGGAACGGCTGCGGGTCGTACTCCCTGGCGAACGCGATGATGTCCGCCTCGTTCATGGTGAAGCTGCCGCAGTCCACGGTGAGGCCCGGGACGTAGTCCTCAAAGTAGCGGGGCTCGCGATGATCATTCACTCTCCAAGTATCGCGTAACCATCCAGCTCAGCGTCCGCAGGAGTGCCTATCTGTCCGAATTCGATCACGACATGATCACGAAAAAAACTCAGTTTGCCTGCGGCCGGCCGCCGGTCCCTGCAATAGTTCCATCCAGCGGTCCGGTACGGACGAAAGCGCAGAAAAGCCAACAGGTCATCCGAGACCGCCACAGACCGGGCACCGGGGAAGGTGCCCGCCGTCGCATCTAGGCCCGCCGATAGGCACCACGCGGCCGCGTAGGACGGGCAAGGCACCGATGTGGGGGGAAACCCATGACCGCTGGGCACAGTGACCGCCGGGCACTGAGGATCAGACGCAGGGGCCGGCACGCGAGCCCCTCTCAGGTGGAGAAGGTCGCGCAGCAGGCAGGCAAGGCGGCACCAGCCGTCGCCATCGCCGGCGCGCTCGTCGCGGTGCCGTCGGCGCAGGCGCTCGCCGCCACCGGCGCGCCGGTCACGGGCCACCAGGCGGCGGCAAGCCAGACGGTTGCGGACACCGGCGCGAGCAGCGCGGCGCATCCGGGCAGCGCGACGCTTGACGCGTTCGAGGCGCGGGCGGTCACCGTCGCCTCCACGAGCACGGCGCGGCACGCCGCCAAGTCCACCTACTACCGGGTGCGTAGCGGCGACTCGCTGTCGCGGATCGCCGAGCGGTTCTATCACAGCGCCGGCGACTGGCAGTACCTCTACCACGAGAACGACAAGACGATCTCGAACCCCAACATGATCTACGTCGGCGAGCGCCTGTTCATCCCGGCCACCGCGCCCGCGCACTACAAGCTGACCAGCTACACGCCCAGGCACGCCAAGCCCGCGCCGCCCGTGGTCACCACGAGCAAGACGGTCAGCCATGGCGGCCGCCTGGAGGGCGGCACCAAGATCACGCAGTCGGCCGCGCAGGGCACCTACAGCTGCTCCGCCCTGGAGAACCTGTGGGAGCAGGCCGGCGGCAGCCCGTCGCACGCGCTCATGGCCGCGGAGATCGCCAGGGCCGAGTCCAGCGGCAACCCGAACGCCATCAGCCCGACCGACGACTTCGGCCTGTGGCAGATCAACGGGTCGAACGGCGCGCTCGCCACGCTCAACCCGTACGAGAACGCGCGGTCGGCGATCATCCTGTCCCACAACGGCACCGACTGGGACCCGTGGACCACCTACCACATCGGCGCCTACTACGGCCAGTGCTAGCCGTGAGCTAGCCCTGCTCCTTGATTCCCAGGCGGGCTAGCTCGTCGGCGCGCTCGTTGCCCGGGTCACCGTTGTGGCCCTTGACCCAGTGCCAGCTGATCTCGTGCCGCGCCATCGCCGCGACAAGCCGCTGCCACAGGTCCACGTTCTTGACCGGCTTCTTCGCGGCGGTCTTCCAGCCGTTCCGCTCCCAGCCGGGCAGCCACTTGGTGATCCCGTTGAGCACGTAGGTGCTGTCCGTATACAGCTCAACCGGCATTGGCCGGGTCAGGGCCTCGAGCGCCGAGATGGCGGCGAGCAGTTCCATCCGGTTGTTGGTGGTGATGAGCTCGCCGCCGTGCAGTTCCTTAACCACGCCGCCGTAGCGGAGCACCGCGCCCCAGCCGCCAGGACCCGGGTTGCCGCTGCACGCGCCGTCGGTGTAGATCACGGTTGCCTTCGAGTGCGCGGGGTCGTCCCCGCGGGAGGTAACGGCGCTCATGCACGAAGGCTACCGCCGCGCCCGGCCCGGGCATGATCGTGACGCCAGGGCTGCCCGCGTAGGGTCGCGGGGGGCTACCATCCCGGTTTATGAGCATTGGCAGTCCCACGTCCGCGGAGCTTGTCCTGGTCAACGGCAAGGTCAGGACGCCCGCCCATCCGTCGGGGTTCACCCGGGCGGCCGCGATCAGCGGCGGCACCATGCTCGCGTTCTGCGGCGACGATGAGATCCGTGACTTCATCGGCCCGTTCACCCGGGTGGTGGACCTGCGGAGCCGGCTCGCCATCCCCGCGTTCGGCGATGCCCACGTCCACCCCGTGCAGGGCGGCCTTGAATCGCTGCGCTGCAACCTGGCCGGCCACAAGACCAGGGCCGGGTACATGGACGCGGTGGCCGCCTACTGCGCGGAACTGCCGCCGGACGGATGGGTGCTCGGCGGCGGCTGGTCGATGCCCGCCTTCCCCGGCGGCACGCCCACCGCGGCCGACCTGGACGCGGTCACCGGCGGCCGGCCCGCGTTCCTGCCGAACCGCGACCACCATAGTGCCTGGGTGAACAGCGCCGCGCTGGCCATCGCCGGCGTGACCAGGGACACCAGGGACCCGAACGACGGGCGGATCGAGCGTGACCACGAGGGGAATCCCACGGGCGCGCTGCACGACGGGGCCATGCGGCTGGTCGCGGACTACGTTCCGGCACCGACCCGGGCCGAGCTGACCGCCGGGCTGCTCGCCGCGCAGCGGTACCTGCACTCGCTCGGCATCACCAGCATCCAGGACGCCTGCGTCGGCGAGGCGGGCGAGATCAGCATCCCTGACGCGTTCGCCACCTACCAGGCCGCCGCCGCGGACCGGCTGCTGACCTGCCGGGTGACCGGCGCGCTCTGGTGGGACCGGCTCCGCGGCCTGCACCAGCTCGACATGCTGCAGGAGCGCAGGGAGCAGGCGGACGGGGGCGGCTACTTCCGCGCCACCTCGGTGAAGCTGATGCTCGACGGCGTGTGCGAGACGTTCACCGCGGCGATGGGCGAGCCGTACCTGGACGGCCACGGCAACGCCACCGGCCACGCCGGATCCCTGTTCATCGAGCCGGACGAGCTCGCGGAGATCACCGGGAAGCTCGCCGACCTCGGCTTCCAGATGCATTTCCACGCGATCGGCGACCGCGCGGTCAGCGTGGCCCTCGACGCGCTGAGCGCGCTGCCAGACGGGCTGCGGGCCAGCGGCCGGCATCACATCGCCCACCTGCAGTTCATCCGGGCCGCCGACCTTGAGCGGTTCGCGCAACTCGGCGTCACCGCGAACTTCCAGCCGCTGTGGGCGTGCAAGGACGAGCAGAACGACCGGCTCACGGTGCCGTTCGTCGGGCTCGCGCGGGCCAACTGGCAGTACCGGATCGGGTCGCTGCTGCGGCTCGGCACCCGCCTGGCGTTCGGCAGCGACTGGCCGGTGTCAAGCGCCGACCCGCTCCAGGAACTGCACGTGGCGGTGAACCGGGTGCTTTCCACCCGCCTCGGCGAGCCGGGCTCGGCCGAGACGACCGTACCGCTGCTTCCCGCCGAGGCGATCGCGCTGGACGCCGCGCTGGAGGCCTTCACCAGGGGCGTCGCCTACGTGAACCACGAGGAGGACGTGGCGGGCACGCTCGAGCCGGGCAAGGTCGCCGATGTCGCGGTCCTCGACCAGGACCTGTTCACCATCGCGCCGAGCGCGATCGGCGACACGTCGGTCGCGCTGACGATCGCCGGCGGCAAGGTCGTGCACGGAGACGAGTAACGGAGGCCGACGAGGGGTAGCCGCCCCCGTTCTGGATGACGAGGACTCAACCGGGCGGCGACGGAGCGGTAAACACCGCGCCCCGCCCGTGACCTTACGCCCCTCATGTGTTGTATTTAAAGCGTGTTCAACGAGCTGCCTTCGCCGGGGTCGGAGGACCCCGCAGACCTTGCCATCCTCGCCGGGCTCCGGGTAGTGGACAACGACGACGACGATCCGGTGCTGCTATGGCCGGACGGGACGCCGGTCGACACCTGGCGAGAGGAATACCCGTACGACGCGCGGATGACCCGCGAGTACTACGACCACCACAAGCGGCTGCTGCAGATCGAGCTCGTCAAGCTGCAGAACTGGGTGAAGGACACCGGCCAGAAGATCGTCATCGTCTTCGAGGGACGGGACGCGGCTGGCAAAGGCGGCACCATCAAGCGGTTCACCGAGCACCTGAACCCGCGCGGCTGCCGCACGGTGGCGCTGGAGAAGCCCAGCGAGCGCGAGCGGACCCAGTGGTACTTCCAGCGGTACGTGACGCACCTGCCGGCGGCCGGGGAGATCGTGATGTTCGACCGCTCCTGGTACAACCGGGCCGGGGTTGAGCGCGTGATGGGTTTCTGCTCTCCCGATGAGTACCTGGAGTTCATGCGGGAGGCACCGGAGTTCGAGCGGATGCTGGTGCACTCCGACCTGCAACTGACCAAGTTCTGGTTCTCGGTAACCAGGTCCGAGCAGCGGACGCGGTTCGTCATCCGGCAAGTCGACCCGGTGCGGCAGTGGAAGCTGTCGCCGATGGACATCCAGTCGTTGGACAAATGGGACGATTACACCGAGGCTAAGGAGGCGATGTTCTTCTATACCGACACCGCCGACGCGCCCTGGACGGTGGTCAAGTCCAACGACAAGAAGCGCGCCCGGCTCGAGGCCATCCGGCACATCCTCGAGCAGTTCGACTACGACGGCAAGGACGAGGAGATCGTCGGCAATCCGGACAGGAAAATCATTGGACCGTCGGCGCTACTGTCGGAGAAGACGTCGGTCCAGTCGTTCACGAGATTGTGAGTCACATGTCAGCCGCGGGCACCGTCACCGAGATCACCTCCGAGGCCGAGCTGCGCGACGCGCTCGGCGGGTACCCCTCCGGGCGGGCCGTGACCAAGGAGCGGACCTCGCTGCACCCGCTGCAGATCGAGTGGCTCAAGACGTCGCCGTTCTGCGTGCTCGCGACGTCGGATGCCGAGGGCCGCTGTGACGCGTCGCCCAAGGGCGACCCGGCGGGGCAGCTCATTCACGTGCTCGACCCGCAGACGATCGTGATCGCCGAGCGGCCGGGCAACAAGCGGGCCGACGGGTACCTGAACATCCTGTCCAACCCGCACGTCGGGGTGCTGTCGCTGATCCCCGGGCGGAGCGACACGCTGCGGATCAACGGGCGGGCCCGGCTGGTGCGGGACGCGCCGTACTTCGACGAACTCGCGGTGAACGGCAAGCGGCCGGTGCTCGCGATCGTGATCGAGATCGAGCAGGTCTTCTCGCACTGCCAGAAGGCGTTCATGCGGTCCGGGTTGTGGGACCAGTCGTCGTGGCCCTCGATCGAGGACATCCCGTCGGTGGCCGCGCTGTGCAAGGCGGTGCAGCCCACGACGGAGACGCTCGAGGAGCTAGAGACGTACTACTCGAAGTCGAACTACGAGCGCCTGCTCTACTGACTACCGGTTCTGGGCCCACAGCTCGGGGATCGTGACGCCAAGCTCGCGGAACAGGTGGCGCAGCAGCGGTACCGAGATGCCGATCACGTTGTTGTGGTCGCCGTCGATCGACTCGATGAACCAGCCGCCGAGGCCCTCGATGGTGAAGGCGCCCGCCATGTTGAGCGGCTCACCCGTACCGACGTAGGCCGTGATCTCGGCTTCTGTCGGCCTGCCGAACCGGACGGTCGTCTCGCCGACCGCCGTCACCTGCTTCCCGGTGGCCGCGTCGATCACGCAGTGCCCGGTGTAGAGCGTGCCCTCCTGGCCGGACATCTGGTGCCAGCGCGCGACCGCCTCCTCCGGCGACGCGGGCTTGCCGTAGGCCCGCCCGTCCAGGTCGAGCATCGAGTCGCAGCCGATTACCAGTCCGTGGCACAGCGTAGCTGCGACCGCCGCCGCCTTGGCCGACGCGAGGACCTGGGTCAGCTCACCGGTATCCGGCGCGGAGAACGCGTCCTCGTCGACGCCGCTGACGATGACCTCGGGATCGATCCCGGCCGCGCGCAGCACGGCGAGCCGGGCGGGGGACGCTGAAGCGAGAACGACACGCACGGCGCCTAACCTTACGCGAAACGTGCGGGCTAGTTGCCCGGCGGTACGATCAAAGCCATGCGCTTCGGCCTCGTTGGGACCGGTTACTGGGCGAAGATGACGCACGCGCCCGCCCTCGCCAGCACCCCCGGAGCGGAACTGACCGCCGTGTGGGGCCGCGACCCGGCTGCTACCGCGGCGCTCGCCGCCTCCTGCGGCGCGCGCGCCCACCAGGACATCGACGCGTTCCTGGCCAGCGTGGACGCGGTCGCCTTCGCGGTCCCGCCGCACGTCCAGGCGCCGCTGGCGATCCGCGCCGCCCAGGCGGGCAAGCACCTGCTGCTCGAGAAGCCGGTCACACTGTCCGTCGATGACGCGGACCGGCTGGTCACCGCGGTCGACGAGGCCGGCGTCGCCTCGGTCGTGTTCTTCACCTGGCGGTTCAACACCGAGATCCGCGCCTGGCTCACCGACGAGCAGGCCCGCGGCGGCTGGTCCCGCGAGGGCTGGTCCGGCGGTGCCGCGATCTGGCTCGGAACCTCGCTGCAGCCGGACAACCCGTTCAACACCCCGTGGCGACGGGAGAAGGGCGCACTCTGGGACCTCGGCCCGCACCTCGCCGGCATGCTATGGGCCTGCCTTGGCCCCGTCACCGAGGTGACCGCCGTGGCGGGCAAGGCGGACGTAACCCACCTGGTGCTGCGGCACGACACTGGTGCCACGTCCACGGTGACCTGCACGCAGAGCGCCCCGGAGGCGGCCGCCGGCGTCACCGTCTTCGTCTGGGGCGCGGCCGGCCGCTCGGTCATGCCCGTGGACCTCGTCGACTCGGTCGCAGCGCTGCGCACCGCCGCCGCCGAGCTCATCGCGGTGGCCGCGGCCGGTAGCACGGCGCACCCCTGCGACGTCCGCTTCGGCCGGGAGATCACCCGGGTGCTCGCGGCGGCGCAAGCGCAGCTGTGAGGTCGTGTCTCACAGAACTCAGCACAAAGTTCCTGTAACGCCCAGGTGGGTCACTGTACCTGCGCACGTGTGTCCGCCTAGGCTTGGCTGATATGAGTAGCTCGCCAGCCGTCCCAGATCCACGGCACCTGCGTGCCTCCGACGCCGACCGGGAGCGCATCGCCAACGTGCTCCGCGAGGCCGCGGGCGACGGGCGGCTGACCATGGCCGAGCTCGACGAGCGCCTTGACGCCGTGTACGCGGCGAAGACCTACGCCGAGCTTGAGCCGATCACCCATGACCTGCCCGCCACCGGGACCGGGTACGTGCCGGCGGCCACTTCATCCGTTGGCATGGATCCAGCCAGGTTCGGCGGCCAGGCCACCTCGGCGGGCGCGGTGGCCATCCTCGGCGGGTTCTCGCGCAAGGGCAACTGGGTGGTGCCAAGGCACTTCAACGCCTTCATGCTGCTTGGCGGGGGCGAGATCGACCTGCGGGAAGCGCGGTTCGAGGACCGCGAGGTCTCCATCCACATCGTGGCGATCCTGGGCGGCTGCGAGGTCATCGTGCCGGATGACGCCACGGTCCGGGTGACCGGCGTCGGCATCCTTGGCGCCTTCGAGCATTCGGACAGCGGCGGCGGGAGCCCTGACGGCCCCGTGATCACCATCGACGGGCTGGCTCTCCTCGGCGGGGTGGACGTCAAGCGCAGCCCAACCGCGCAGGACGCGGGGGACGCGCGGAGGCTGCGCCACGAGGAGCGACGGCTGCGCCATGAAGCCCGGCGGGAAGGCCGCGAGCTGTACTAGCGCCGCGAACGGGTGGCTGCGTTCCCGGGTCACGATGGTGCGGGAGCGAGCGCTTACGTTCTGGCCGATGTTCTCAGCGCCAGCCGAGGGCGGGGGCGACGTGGGTCAGGACCGACTCGATCGCGTGCGCGTTGTACTCGACGCCGAGCTGGTTGGGGACGGTGAGCAGCAGGGTGTCGGCGGCGGCGATGGCCTCGTCCTCCCTGAGCTGCTCGATGAGCTTGTCCGGCTCGGCGGCGTAGGTACGGCCGAAGATCGCCTGCATGTCCT
Source organism: uncultured Streptosporangiaceae bacterium (assembly GCA_964581815.1). Classification (GTDB taxonomy): domain Bacteria; phylum Actinomycetota; class Actinomycetes; order Streptosporangiales; family Streptosporangiaceae; genus Trebonia. The sequence continues at coordinate 10,050 of CAZORE010000174.1, forward strand.
GGTCGATGTAGCCGACGTGGTCCTCGTCCTGGTTGCGGGAGCCGAAGTACATCCGGTCGCGGCGGTCGGTCAGCGCGAAGATGGAACGGCTGACCGAGACGCGCGGCTCGCGCTCGTGGCCGGCTTCCTTCCACGCGTCGTGGTAGGCCTGGATCTGCCTGGCCTGCTGGACGTGGAACGGGTCGTCGGACTCGTTGCTGATCAGGGTCGAGCTCTGCAGGTTCATGCCCATCTGCGCGGCCCACTGCGCCGTGGCCTGGGAGGCGGCACCCCACCAGATGCGGTCGCGTAGTCCCGTGGAGTACGGCTCGACACGCAGCAGTCCTGGCGGGTTGTGGAACATCGGCCGCGGGTTCGGCTCGGCGAAGCCCTCGCCCTTGAGCACCTCGAGGAGCACCGCGGCGTGCTCCCGGGCCATGTCGGCGTCGGTCTTGCCCTCGCCCGGCTGGTAGCCGAAGTAACGCCAGCCGTCGATGACCTGCTCGGGTGACCCGCGGCTGATGCCGAGCTGCAGCCTGCCGCCGGCGATGAGGTCGGCGGCGCCGGCGTCCTCGGCCATGTACAGCGGGTTCTCGTAGCGCATGTCGATCACCGCGGTGCCGAGCTCAATCCGCTTCGTGCGCGCCCCCGCGGCCGCGAGCAGCGGGAACGGCGAGCCGAGCTGCTGCGCGAAGTGGTGCACGCGGAAGTAGGCGCCGTCCGCGCCAAGCTCTTCCGCCGCGACGGCCAGCTCGATCGACTGGAGCAGCGAGTCCGAGCCGGACCGCACCTGCGAGCCAGGAGCGTCCGACCAGTGCCCGAACGAGAGAAACCCGATCTTCTTCACGCGGGTGTTCAACTCACATGACGTCTCATGCATTCCGGGCCGTGCTCAGCCGCGTTGCCCAGGCCTTCGCCGTGCGGTGGGATGGCCGGTGGGAGTTCGAGGCTCGCGACGGCCGCTTCTACAACGGCGGCCCGGACTGGCCGTGTGAGGTCTTCGGCGTCGCCCCCACGAGAGCCTTCGCCCACGCCAAGGGAGACCCCTTCGGCGCCACCACGCACCGGTTCTGAGGTATAAGGAGCTTCTGGGAAGGTGCCACGGGCCTAAGAGAAGGAGGCCGCGATGTCGCGGCGGGTAAACAGTGAACTGCTCCTAGTCGGAAGCCTGCCCGCTGATTCGGCGGAGTCGGCGCTACGGTCGGCGGCGGGGTTCTTCGGCGAGCTGGTGTTCGCGCTCCCCGACGGGGAGACCGGTCCCAGAGCCGGCTGGGTCAGTTACGAAAGGGAACGACTGGTTCGCCCGAACGAAGGCATCGTGGTCCTATCGGAAACCGAGTCACCGACCGGCCTGCCGCGCCATGCGTACGAGACCCCGGTCTTCGGGGTCAAGCCCGGCGTCAGCGAGCTGCGCTGGGCGTCGTGGCCGCGGATCGACGACGCCATCGCGTCGTACGCGGTATTCGGCGAGCTGCGCGCGGCCGGTGTCATCCCCGACGGGGCCCGGTTCCAGGTCTGCCTGCCGTTCCCCGCCAGCGCGCTGAACGCCTTCAAGGCCGACTTCGCGCACGACTACCCAATCGCCGCGCGCGGGTTCGAGGACCTGGTGGCCAGGGAACTCGCGCGGCTCTTCACCGCGATCCCGCCTTCCGACATCGCGCTCCAGTGGGACCTCGCCTACGAGACGCAGGACCTGGAGCGGGTTCTCGGCTGGACGTCGGAGGGCGCCTGGGAGCGCTTCGCCGGCCCGGTGACGCGGCTGACCCGGCTGATCCCGGACGAGGCGCTGGTCGGCTACCACCTGTGTTACGGGACGTTCCCCGAATGGCCGATGTACGAGGCACGGGACATGGACCTGCTGGTCCGGATGGCGAACTTCGCCGTCGCCAACTCGGGGCGCACCGTCGACTGGCTGCACCTGGCCGGCCCCAGGTACCTGCGCAGCGAGGACCGCTCGTTCTTCCGGCCGCTGGTGGACCTGGAACCACTGGATGCCCGGGTCTTCCTGGGCATCGTGCTGCCAATCGACGGCATCGCGGGGCTGCGCCGCCGGGTGGACACCGCGTCCCGGTACATCTCCGACTTCGGCGTGGCGATGTACTGCGGCTTCGGCCGCCAGCCCGGCCAGGACGGGACGGAGACGATGCGCGAGCACGCCGACGTGGTCCGCACGGTGCGCAGTGCCTGAGGAGGCGAGGGCGATCGAGTTCGCCACGGCCCTCCTGCGCGGGGATGCTGACCGGGTCCGGGAGCTCGTCGCCGACGACTCGTCCCTGGCCACGACCGTGATCAACGGCTACCGCCCGCTCCACCTCTTCGCTGACGCCCCTGGTCACCGGCCTAACGCCGGTGCCATCGTGGCCGCCCTCGTGGCGGCAGGCGCGGATGTTGACGCTGAGGCAGTCGACACCTGGCACCAGGAGACCGCGCTGCACTGGGCGGCGAGCAACGACGACATCTCCCTGATCGACGTGCTCCTCGACGCTGGGGCGGACATCGAGCACCCCGGCTCGTCTATCGGCGGCGGACCGCCGAGCCAGTCCGCCCTCGGCTATGCCCAGTGGGCCGCGCTCCGGCGACTTTACGAGCGCGGTGCGGTGATGAACCTCGCCCAAGTGTCAGCTCTCGGGCTCATGCCTCTCGTTACCTCGTTCGCGGAAGCGGTCCCCGCACCGGGGCCGGACGAGATCTCCGTCGCCTTCTGGAACGCGTGCCGGGCCGGCCAGCTTGCGGCCGCCCGCTACCTTCTCGCCCGCGGCGCCGACCTGAACTGGCCAGCTCCCTGGTCAGGGGAGACTCCGCTGGACGCGGCTCAGGCGAGGCACGAGGACGAGATGGTGGCCTGGCTGACGGCAGCGGGTGCGAGCTCCGGCGCCCAGTAAAACCTGATGCCGCCCGCTGGCCTGTGCTGTTAGCGTCCGCGGGTGAACCCCGGGAACCCGTTTGCTACCGCGGCCGTTGGGCAGGTGTGCAGTCGAGTCCGGTCATGGAGGTCCTGATGAAAAAGCTAGTGGAACTGCTGCTCTGTATCCTCCACCCGCTCGCCGTGGTGCTCATGTGGATCAACTTGGTTGGGCGCAGGGACCTGGGAACACTCGGCAAGCTCGCGTGGGCCATCTTCGGGCTGATCCCGCTCGTGCCCTTCCTCTACGTGCTCACCGGCGGCGACCTGTTCTGAGCCGCCAGGCGGTTAGCCAGGCTGTCCCGTACTGAAGATCGGCCAGCAGATCTCCGTGCGCCAGGCCTTCTCGTCCGGCGTGTCGCGCCGGCCGACAAGGTAGTACTCGCGGACGGGGCCGTCCACGTGCAAGGCGTGCTCGGCCACGTACGCGGCTAGCGCCCCGTAGGAGCGGTCCACGTCATGGTGCGGGCCGGAATGGACGATGACCGCCAGTTCCGCCTCCGGGATGAGCTGCGCGGCGACCCGGCCGACGAGCGGGACCTGGGCCGTGGTTGGCACAAATACCGTCGCCTCTCCCTTTTCCTCGGCGAACAGCTCGGTGGCGTAGCTGCCGCCCGCGGGCCCGGCCGGGGCGAGGCCGGCCGCCTCCAGGGTGGCGTACAGCTCTCCGAGCGCGCCGGGGAACCAGGGCAGCAGATCGCTGGTGCTGACGACGCTGGTGATGACCGCGGCTTGGGTCGCGGCGACCCGACGGTGACTGATCGGTGCAATGTCCGCCGGGTCGGCGAGCAGGTCCCTGAGCGACGCGACCGCACTTTGCGTGCGGGCGAGGTCCTGCTCAAGTCGCGTAAGGTGCGCGGAGATCAGCCTGTTCCTGGTCCGCAAGTCGGGGGTGTCCAGGACGGCGCGGATCTGCTCGAGCGGCATGTCGAGGTCGCGGAAGCGGCGGATGACCTGCGCGGCGGGAATCTGCAGGGTCGTGTAGCGCCGGTAGCCGGTGTCCGGGTCCACCCCGGACGGCTCGAGCAGCCCGAGGCGGTGATAATGGCGCAGCGTCTTGATGCTCAGCTGCGTGGCGCGGGAGAAGTCACCGATGCTTAGCGAGGCAGGCACCTGCCCAGTCTGGGCCCTCCCATGAGGGGAGAGTCAAGGCTGACTGCGCGGGTTGACTCTCCCGTCACGGCAGCGGCGAGGGTGGATCACGTCGGCCACCGCGGCCGGCCTGATGCAACAGGAGGAACGCAGCATGAGCACCGAGCTGCCCGCCATCGTCGCCGAGCACATCGCCGCCGTGAACGACTTCGATACCGACCGGATCGTCGCCACCTTCGCCCCGGACGCCTACGTCAACGACAACCGGCGGGAAATCTGGGGCACGGAGAGCATCCGGGCCTTCATGGCCAAGGAGTTCGTCGGCGACCACGTCACGATGGAGGTCCTCGAGGTCGTCGACCACTACGGCGACATCCTCGTCCGCGCCCGCTACGACGGCACCTACGACAAGACCAACCTGCCCGACGAACTGGTCATGACCAGCTACTTCGGCATCAGGGGAGGCAGGATCATAAGCCTGACGGTGATCTTCAACCAGCCCTCACCGTACTGAGACCCGTGGCGTGTTCACCGCGAGCCGCAGGGTCCTGGCCACGTCGACAGGTTACGCCCGCAGGCGGCGGGCTTAGGCTCGTGCCATGACTACG
>CAZORE010000175.1:0-2383 GCA_964581815.1 uncultured Streptosporangiaceae bacterium
CCGGCCCTCGGCCGGCGTCGGTCACCGCGGCGTCCACCGGGGTTTGCGTCACGCTCATGCCGCCCTCCTGCGCCCGTACCACTGGACGGCGGCGGCGATGATCATCGTCAGGATGCCCATGACGATGGCGATCGCGGCCGAGTAGTTGTACTCCTGGCCCGCGAACGACAGGTTGTAGGCGTACATGTTCGGGGTGAAGTTCATCGGGATCGTGTCGGGCGCTATGTAGTGCAGGATGGCGGGCTCGTTGAACAGTTGCAGGCTGCCGATGACCGAGAAGATCAGCGAGACCACGAGCGCGACGCGGAGCGCGGGCAGCTTGATCCAGCGGATGATCGAGAACTGGCCTGCCCCGTCGATCTCGGCCGCCTCGTACAGATCCCTGGGCACCGCCTGCAGCGCCGAGTACAAGATCAGCATGTTGTAGCCGGCGTACTCCCAGGTCACGACGTTGCCAATCGAGGCGAGCACCCAGTTGCTGCTCAACGGGTCGGGGAAGTGCCCGCCGAAGAACGTCCGCAGCCGGGCGACCAGGCCGAACTGCGTCCCGTAGATGAAGCCCCACATGAACGAGGCGACGACGGCGGGAACGGCGTACGGCAGGAAGATCGACAGCCGGTACAGCGGCGCCCACCGCAGCCGGGCGCTGTCAAGCGCGAGCGCGGCGAGCAGCGCGAGCACGATCATGACCGGCACCTGCACGACGAGGAACAGGAGCATGCGGCGCACCGCCGCCCAGAACTGCGGGTCGTTCAGCGCGGTCTTGTAGTTGGACAGCCCAACGAACGCGTTGCCGCCGATGAGCTGCTGGCGGAACAGGCTCAGGTAGATCGCGTAGCCGATCGGCACGATCAGCGCGAACGCGAAGACCACCATGAACGGCCCGACAAACCCCCAGCCGGCCCACCGCCCGCGCTTGGCGGGCCGGCGCTGGCGGCCTGGGCGCGGTCCAACCGGGGATACCGCCGCGCCTAGCGAGTTGGCTGACATCTTCGTCCTGTTCGATCAGGTGCCGTGCGTCTCCGCGGGCAGTTCCCCGCGGTCTTGCCTGGAGGTACAAGTCGCGGAGCTTTGACGGTCTGGTTTGTCCCGTTTGTCCAGGGTATGTTTGCGTAAACATCACCGTGTTTACGTGAACATAACTCGCGGCTAACATGTCGCGCAAGCATCGATTTGAAAACGTGAGGAACCATGGCTGAGACCGAGGGGCAACGCGCAGGAGCGCAACGGCCGTCGATGGCGGACGTCGCCCGGCTGGCCGGCGTGTCGTCGCAGACCGTCTCGCGCGTGTCGAACGGCCAGGCCAATGTCGATGACACCACCCGCGCCCGCGTGCTCGAGGCCATGCAGGCCCTTGGATACCGGCCGAACGGGGCGGCCCGCGCGCTCAAGAGCGGCCACTTCCACACCATCGGTGTGATCATGACCACGCTGCAGACCCTCGGCAACGTCCGCACCCTGGACGCGGTCGCGACCGAGGCGTCGCGCAGCGGCTACTCGGTGCTGCTCATGCCCATCTACGACCCGACCCTGCGCGGCGTATCCGGCGCGTACCAGCGGCTGTCCGCGCAGGCGGTCGACGGCGCCGTGATCATCCTGGAGGCGCGCTTCCTCGACCGGGCCGAGTTCGTGTTGCCGCCGGGCATCCCGGTCGTCGTCGTCGACTCGGCCGCTGGCCCTGGCTACACCGTGGTCGACACCGACCAGGCCCTGGGGGCCCGGCAAGCCACCGGGCACCTCCTAGGGCTCGGGCACCGTCAGGTCTGGCACATCGCCGGCCCGGAGACATCCTTCTCGGCCGCGCACCGAGCGGACTCCTGGGAGCGCACCCTTCTGGAGGCGGGAATCACCCCGCCCGAGGTGCTTCGCGGCGACTGGACCGCCGACTCCGGCTACGTCCACGGCCTGGCCCTCGGCCGCCGGCCGGACGTCACCGCCATCTTCGCCGCCAACGACGAGATGGCGCTCGGCGCGATGCGGGCGCTGCACGAGCTCGGCCGGGACATCCCCGGCGACGTCAGCGTCGTCGGCTTCGATGACATGGGCACGGCCGGATCGTTCTGGCCCCCGCTCACCACCGTCCGCCAGGACTTCGCCGCCGTGGGCCGCCTCAGCATCAGGAAACTCCTCCGCAAAGTCTCCGACCCCGCTTTTCCGAACGACACGACCATCGTCCCCACGGAACTGGTCATCCGCCGCAGCACAGCGGCCCCCGCCGCCACAGCAGCGCGCAAGTAACCGCCTGATTAGGGACGTTAGTAGGTGCACGGGCAGAATCGCTTACCCGCAGCGCCGATCTGGCTCGTCTGGGCGTCCCGGGTCGCCAGCTCCAGGGCTGCGGGCCCAAGCCGGCCGGCCTCCCCGGGCACAGCGGTAACACCGG
>CAZORE010000175.1:2483-14474 GCA_964581815.1 uncultured Streptosporangiaceae bacterium
CGGAACTTGCGTGATGAGCGGAATTAACGCGTTAGCCGGGAATCCACGGCACGACGCCGGTGCCCGGATGTGCGGTCCACGCAAGCCTGGTGCGGAACCGGGCAATCGCGCGCTCTCACGTCCACTGTCGCCATGGTCATGACACCGCGCAAAATCGGCGACCTCTGCGCCGCTGAACCAGGGAAGTCGGCATGGCGAGAGTCAGGGCGGCGGTGGGACGACCCGCGGCTGGCCTCGCTATGACAGCCGACGGGCCGGCGGGCCGGGCCTAGCGCGGACTGGTGTTCGTGACCTGAGTCGCGGTGAGGGCACGAGAGCGCTAACCTGCGTGGGTATGGTGGGGATGGCTGACTGGGCCAGGGATATCGACGTGTCGGTTCCCAACCTGGCGCGGATGTACGACTACTGGCTTGGCGGCAAGGACAACTTCACGGCCGACCGGGCCGCTGCCGTCGAGGCGGCGGCGGCGGTTCCGCAGCTGCCGTTGCTGGCCAGGGAAAATCGCGCGTTCCTCGGGCGTGCGGTGCGGTTCTGCGTCGGCGCGGGCGTGACGCAGTTCCTCGATATCGGCTCGGGCCTGCCCACGGCCGACAACACGCACGAGGTGGCGCAGCGGGCGGCCCCTGGGGCCGGGACCGTGTACGTGGACATTGACGCGGTGGTGATCAGCCATGCCAGGGCACTGCTCGCCACGCCGCTGACCCGGGCCGTTCGCGGCGACCTGACCCGGCCCGCCGAGGTGCTGGCCGCGGCGGAGGCTACCGGCCTGATCGACTTCGCGCGGCCGGTGGCCGTGCTGCTCGGTGCCGTGCTGCACCACGTGCCGGACGAGGCCGACCCGGCCGGGTGCGTCGCCGCCTACCGGGAGGCCATGGCCCCGGGCAGCTGCCTGGTGATCTCCCACGCCCAGCTGGCTCCGGGCCACGTAGACGGCGGCGAGCCGGTCTCGGAGCTGGGCCGGGAGCTGAGAGAGTCCTGGCGGGGCGCCACCCGGGGCGAAGGCACCCGCACCAGGGAGAAGATCGCCGCCTTCTTCGGAGACTTGACGCTGGTCGAGCCGGGCCTGACCGAGATATGGGAGTGGCGGCCTGATCCCGGCGCGGTCACGGTCCACGTCGGCGCCCTGACCGTCCTGGGCGGCGTCGCCAGGAAGGACTGACCCTCGGCCAGGTTTCAGTCTCGTTCCTGTGGGCCGGTCCTTCCGCTAGCCATCCAGGTCGGTGCCGATCATCGCGGTGCCGAGCGTGGTCAGCGAGTGCCGCACGCCGCGGCCCTCGCGGCGGGTCTCGATCAATGACGCATCGCGCAGGATCTTGGCGTGCTCGGAAGCCGACGCCGGGCTGATTTGCACGGCAGCGGCCAGTTCGGCGGTGCCGCGCGGTGCTCGCAGCGCGCGCAGCACGGCGGCCCGGGTGGGTCCGAGCAGCACGGCCAGGCTGTCGCGGTCGGCCAGGTCGGGCGCCGTGCCGTTGCCGCCGGCCGAGCGGCCGTTGGGCTGCGCGGCGTACGTGAGGACATGGGGGCGGTGCTCTTCCTGGTCGAAGCTGAAGATGGGCTCGCCCGTCCAGAAAGCGGACGGCCGGAGCAGCAGGCCCAGTCCGTCCAGGCTCGTCTCGAAGTCGATGCCCGTCCGCTCCAGTCCCTCGTCGCGCCTGATCCACCGGGTCGCGGCCGCCTGCGAGCGGGTGATCGTGGTGGTGAACGCGGGCATGCCGGTGCTCGCGCCCTGGGCCGATCAGGTCGCCGCGGTCGGCTATGCCTGGCTGCCCGGCCAGGAATTCGGTGAAGCGCTCGCGGATGTGCTGCTTGGCCGGGTCGAACCCGGCGGACGGCTCCCGGTCACGATCCCTCGCGCCGAGGCGGACTGCCCGGTCCTGCACGCGATACCCGAAGCGGTCGGAACGCTCCGCTATGACGAGGGCCTGCTGGTGGGTTACCGGGGGCTACGACCGGGCCGGCCTGCCCCTGACCCTTACGGTCGAACCGCCGAGCAGGTCGTAAACCCAGCTCACTGTAGGCGCGCGCCACCAGGGGCTTGAACCCCGAGCCTGCGGATTAAGAGTCGACTGGGACGCAGCGCCTGGTCGAGAGTTATCTCCTCAACCAGCTTTGGTTCCTCCGGACGTCGCCTCGGTTGAAGGAATCGTTAGGAGCCAGTACCCACGCTTCGGCCGCTGCCAGGCGGGGCGCCGAAGACCCCCGGGCCTGCGTCCGGTAGGCGAACGCGCAAGCGAGAGGGCGGCCCTACGGGCGGAAGCGTGCCGGCCGGCTAGCGAGTTTCACGGGCGAGGGCGGGCAGGGACGGCTCAAGGAGCAGTGCGAGTGCCGGGCAGGAGGCGACCGTGCGGCGGGCGAGTGATTCCAGTTCGGCCGGCACCGGGCCGGGGGCGAGGATCGGGTAGCCCCACGGATCGAGGCTGATCAGCTCGGGCAGCAGTCCGGCGCACACGCCGTGTGCGTCGCACAGGATGGGGTTCACCCGCAACCGCTTGCTCATCCGCGTGCCTCCCGAGTACGGGCCGTCGCCGCCCGTGCTGGTGCGGCTGCCTGTGCTGGCCCGGGCGGCACCGTGAACACGGGGCGGCCGTGGGCGGCGAGGCACGGTCCACGCTCGTGGCGGCGGACGTCGTCGGCGAAGACCCGCAGCGCGCTGGCGGCCAGCCGGGCCACACCGTCGGGCAGGTGGCAGGCACCGCGCCCCTCGACGAGTCCGAACAGGTCGCGCAGCCAGCGCAGCGCGCGGCCGTGCGCGCCCCGGCCGCTGCCTCTCGCGCCGAAGGCCACCTGTTCAAGCGCGTCGGCGATGGCCGGCAGGCCGTTCAGGCACGGGCCGCACTGCCCGGCGCTCTGGCCTGCCAGGTAGCGGACCACCCGTGCCGTCTCGGCCAGCCCGCAGCCTTCGGCCGGCAGGACGAGGAAGATGCCCGCGCCGAACGCCGCCCCGGCCGCGCTCAGCGTGTCCGGGGCGGCTGGCGTGCCGAGCGCGGCCCCGCCCGGCAGCCAGCTGCCGAAGTAGCCGCCCGCTAGCACTGCCTGCACGCCGCCGATCTCGCCGCCGCCGCCGGCCAGTGCGAGCACGTCTCGTACCGGCGTGCCGAAGGCGATCTCGTAGACCCCCGGGGACCGTGCCGCGCCTGACACCGTGACCAGCGCCGACCCCGGCGCGGACGCGGTCCCCGCCGAGCGGAACCAGCCTGCGCCGTGCCGGCTGATCAGCGCTAGGTTGGCCAGCGTCTCCACGTTGCTCACCAGCGTCGGCCGGCCGCGCACACCGCGCTCGAACGGCCGCGGCGGCGTGAACTCAGGCAGCGCCGGGCCGCCGTTGAGGTACCTGACCAGGGAAGACTCGGCGCTTGACACGTACCGCTCTGGCACGAGGGCCAGCTGGACGGGCACCGGGTCATACCCGCCGCGCTCGGCGATGGCGGCGGCGAGCGCGTCCGCCTGCGCCGGCCGCCTGACGCACAGGTACGCCGCCCGGGCCGAGGTCGCCTCCGCCGCCAGCGCGATCCCGTCGAGCACCAGGTGCGGTGCCCGGGCGAGCAGGGCGGCGTCCTTCGCGCTGGCCGGCTCGGACTCCATGCCGTTGGCGATCACCACCGCACCCCGCAGGCCCGCCCGCTCGCGCACCGTGCGCAGCTTCTTGCCCGTGGGGTAGGCCGCCCCGCCGCGCCCGGTCAGCCCGGACCGCTCCACCTCGGCGATCAGCGCCGTGCCGCGAAGCCCGGGCCCGCCGTACCGTCCCTCGTGGGCGCGCAGGCCTTGCACCGGTACCAGCGGCAGGACTCTCGGCAGCTCCGCGCTTCCAGCGGCCCAGGAGGCCCGTGTGTCCGCCGCGTCGCCTGCCAGCTCCACTATCTCACCCGTCACGGGTAGCCCCTCCACTCGATTACGCCCCTTCGCTGCCCGCCGTTGCCCGCCCACGGGCGCGTGGCGTCACTCGCGTGCCCGCCGCGCGGTGACGGTGCCGGTGACCGCCGTGCTCGACTGGCTAGTCAGGTCGATGGCCAGGGATAGGCGCTGGCCCGACCCGGAAACGGTCGCCTGTATCACCGGCCCCTCAAGCACGACCACGTGCCCGGCGTACCGGGCCGGAGCGGATGCGGGGCCGAGCGTGACGCTGCTCGCGGTCATCGCGACGCCGCCCTGCACGGCCGGCCCGCTGATCACGATCTTCAGCCGCACCGCGCTCCCGTTGGCCATCGCGAGCGTAACGGTGCGGTCCCCGCTGGCCGGCCCCGGTGCGAACGCGACCGTACCCGCGAGCTGCGCCCGGAAAGGAAGTGCGGGGAAAACGGACGATCCCGAACGAATGCCGCTTGCTCCGCTCCCCCCGTTGACTCCGCTGGCTGACCCGGCGCTTGCGGTGGCGCCGTTCCCCGAGGAGCGCGCGAGCAGCCCGGCCGGCGTGCCGGCCCGGCGCGCCCAGCCGGGACCGAGCGGCCCCGTCCAGGCCCAGCCCGCCGTGGCGAGCGCGACGGCTGCGGCCGCCGCGGCGGCCGCCACCCGCACTCCCGCGTGCCCGGGCCAGCCGGCGACCAGCCGCCACATCCCCGCCGACACGACCGCAAGGGCGCATACGGCGGTGATCGCGAGCACCCACCGGGCCGCGCCGTCGGTCCCGGTGCCGAGCCCGTGCACCAGAGCGACCGGCCAGCAGGCGTAGCCGGCCCAGTGCACCAGGCGCCACGCGCGCGGCCTGATCCGCGTCCGCAGCAGGCTGGTCACCAGGACCGCGAGCAGCAAGTCGAAGGCGACCGCGCCGAAACCGAGCCAGATTCGCCGGTACCCCGAGGTGAACGGGACAACCACGGAGACCACGCTGATCGAGGCGAACGGATCGGTGATCGTGGTAAGCACGTGCAGCCCGGTGAACGTGATCGTCAGCAGGGAGAGGTTACGGTGCAGGGAGACTGTGACGAACCGGGGCCAGGCCGGGCTGGCGAACCGGACCGAAGTCACGATGCCGAGCACCACGGTGCCGGTGAGCAGCACAAGCGCGATGAGACCGGTGGCGCGCGTGGTGAACCAGAGCGGGCTGGTAGCGGTCGCGATGGCCGCGCTTGGTATCACGGACGTCGGCTCACGAGCCACCGCTGGTGGCGACGCCGCCGCCCGAGGACGACGAGACCCCCGAGGACGACGAGATCCCCGACGAGCTGGACGTGCCGGCCGAGGTCCCCGTGGACGACGACCCGGCGGATGATGACGAGCCGTCTACAGACAGGTGCGGCAGCGCCGCCGTGAAGTGCGCGAACTTGGCGCCGATGACGGCGGCGGCCGCTGCGGACAGCAGACCGACGCGCCAGGTGATCTTCCTGACCCGGCGGAGGCCGTCATCGCGGGCCAGCGCTTCCTTGGAGTACTTGGTTCGTGTCACGGCATCAGGGTCGCCGGTGATTCTCTGCGACGAGACCGACCCGCTTCTGCGCAATATATGAATCGTGATTGGCAGCCGATGTGACCGACCCTCACTCGAAACGAGGCGCACCTGTTGACCTCACGCCCTCCTACCTGCTGGAACGACCAGGGCCGCCTTCCGCAGCTGGGCTTCGTTGAAGGCGAGCGCGAGCGCGGCGGCGCAGTCCTCAGGGTTCCGTCTGCCGATGGCAACCAGGCGACGCGTGGCGATAGTCTCTTCCCGGACCACCACGACCTGGGCCGCCAGCCGCGCCGGTCAGCGGGCGGCGCTGCCCAGTTCCTGGCGCAGGGCGGCCGTCAGCACGGCCACGTCCGGCATCCGGCTGGGATCGGACACGACGGTGATCCGCAGCATCCCGGCGTAGGAGAGCGCGCCGAACGTGACGGTGACGTTGCCGGTCGTAGCGGGGATGGGGATCATCGCCCGTATTGGGGCGCCGGCGAATGTGAGCGGCTCGGCCGGGCCGCGCAGGTTGGTGACGAAGGTGTGCACCAGCCGCTGGCGGTTGAAGAACCAGCGGAGCAGCCCGGTGGGGGCCAGCAGCCGGAACGGCGGTCCGAGCAGCGCGGCCGAAGTGCCGCGGGCCGCTGTCTTGCGCTCGCGGGTTATCGCGGCGATCCGGGTCACCCGGGCGGCCAGGTCGCCGCAGGCGGGCAGGGCCACCGGCATCGTCCCGACCTGGTTGCCGAGCTGTCCGCCGGCAGCTGCCGGGCGGGCCGAGACGGGCACGGATGCCGTCACCAGGCCGAGTTCTTCGCCCCGGCTGGCCAGCAGGGCCCGGAGCGCCCCGGCGATGGTGGCGAGGACCACGTCGTTGACGGTGCCGCCGTGGGCGTGACCCAGGTCGCGGACTGCGGCCAGGTCAGCGGCGACGACATCGAGGCGCCGCTGCGGCCCGGTGGGGCGGTTCAGGGACGTTGGCGGGAGCCTGGCGGGCGGTCGGGCGCCGCCCAGTTCGGCCAGGCCCTGCCGGAGCGTGCGCGCGCTGCGCGGAAGGCGGGTCAGGCCGCGTGCCCGGCTCGCCCAGGCGTCGGCGGCGAGGGTACGGGTGCCGGGAGCGGGAACCGGGAATCGCGCCCGGTCCGGGTTACCGGGCGGCAGGCCCCGAACCTCATCCACCAGCGTGGCCAGGACCGCGAGCCCGCCGATGCCGTCCGCCAGCACGTGGTTCATGACGATGACCAGCCCGGTGCCGCCGCCGGCCAGCCCAGTGACGAACGTGGCCGACCACAGCGGCCGGGACCGAGGCAGGGGCGCGAGGGTGACGGCTGCGGCCACTTCCAGCAGTGCCCGCTCGTCGCCCGGTGGCGGGCAGGGCAGCTGCCGGACGTGATGCCGCAAGTCGAACGCCGGGTCGTCGGCCCAGAACGGCCGGCCGCAGCCCGGCGGCGCCCGGCGCAGCCGCTGCCGGAGCCGCGGCACGGCGCGGGCGCGCTCACCCAGCAGCCGCTGCGCTTCCTGCACGCTGAAGCAGGGCCCGGCGCCAAGGACCAGCACGGCACCGACATTCATGGGGGCGGGCCCCACGTCCGTGGCAAGCTGCATCAGGTCGGCCGGGCTGGCCCGGTCCACCGGCACCCGCGCTGCCGTGCCTGCGCCCACATCACACCCCCTCCGATCGCGGACCACGCCGCGGGCGGCCCGCCACCCCGGCACGCGACCCGCGGCGACCGCCTGCTCGCTGCCGCCGCCGCCCGTCTCGCGGTAACCCCAGGACGCCTGGACCGGCGTCAGCCGGCTAGGCGGTCCGGTGCCTCAATGCTCGCGCTGGCGGTGCCGGACCAGCAGGGCCGTGGTTCCTCCAGGAAGAGGGCCGTAGGTCCCGCCGGGCAGCGGCGCGACCGGAGACGCGGCGGCCCAGCAAGCCCGCGGGCACATTAAAATGACCTGGAGCGGTAAAACCCTAGGTCAGACCGGGTGCTCCGCCAGAAGCTTGAACCCCGAACCCGCGGATTAAGAGTCCCTAGGGGTGACCGGCGAGGCGGCGGACGCGTGGCGGCCGGCGCGGCGGCCGGAGAACACGCAGTCGGCGATCGACAGCCCGCTGACGTAGGAGCGGGAGCACAGCCCCACGGCGCTGCGGCCCGCCGCGTACAGGCCCGGCACCGCCGTCCCGTCCGCCCGCAGCACCTGGCCGGTCGCGTGGTCGACGACCAGGCCGCCGAGGGTGAGGACCGGGGCCGGGTTGAGCAGCCGGGGCCGGATCGAGTAGTCGATCATCGAGTACGGCGGCTGATCCTGCGCGTGGACCAGGTCGGCCGGCTTGCCCGCCAAGTCAGCGGACTCGCCACCCGGGTGAGCGGCGCCCGTACTGGCGGCACAAGCGTTGTACGCCGCGAGCGTCGCCGCCAGTCCGTCGGGGTTAACGCCGGCCTTGGCCGCGACCCCGGCCACCGTGTCCGCGGTCACCCGCCCGAAGGTCAGCAGGTACCGCGCCTGCAGTCGCTGGAACCAGAGGGTTGAGCCGTGTAGCTGCCGCCGGGCCGCGGTGATCGTGGCCCGGTCGGCGAACAGCCACGCGCGTCCGCCGCGGCGGACGATCTCGTCGCCGAGCGCCGCGCCGTACCGGGACTCGTCACAGATCCGCTTGCCGTCGGCGTCGACGAGGACGCCCCGCAGCAGGGCGGGCGGCGGGCTGAGGAACCGCCACACCGAGACGCGGTCGAGCAGCGCCGCCGCTCCCCCGGCCCCGGTGCCGAGCAGCAGGCCGCTGCCGTCGTCGCCCGGCGTCGCCAGCGGCAGCCCGCCGCGCGCGGTCGGCGCGTGCGCGCGCAGCAGCTCCCGGCTGGCGCCGAAGCCGCCCGCCGCGATCACCACGCCGCGGGCCGCCCCGACCAGCAAGTCCCGGCCGTACCTGCGCTCCAGCCAGCCGACCGGCCGGTGCATGAGCCGGCCTGCCTTCGGTACGTAGAGGTAGGGCTTGCTGGCCATACGGTGCAGCAAGCGGTGCGCCGTGCGCGCCCACCAGGGCGCGCCGCGCAGCGAACGGCACGCCACGCCCGTCACCCGGCCGCCGTCCGTGATCAGGCGCACGGCCGCGCTCTGCCCTACCACCTGGACCCCCGCCCGCCGGGTGGCGGCAGCGAGCCGGGCGAACAGCAGCCCGCCGGACGTGCCGCGGCCCCGGGTCCGGTGGCCGCGGGGCGCCGGGTCGGCGACGGCGCGGGCGGACATCTCGCTACCCGAGTAGTACAGGTAGTGGCGGTTGGTCGGGTAGGACGTCTTGTCGGGGCAGAGGCTCCCTTCGAACGGCACGCCGTGACTCTCCAGCCAGCCGAGCATCGTCACGCTGTCGTCGCAGAACTGGCGGAGCGTCTCGGACGGCACCACGTCACCCACCTCGGTGCGGAGGTAGCCGAACATCGCCGCCGCCGTATCGGTGACGCCGGCGGCGCGCTGCTGCGGCGTGCCCCCGCCGGCGTACACGACCCCGCCCGACAGGGCGGTGGCCCCGCCTCCGGTGAACCGGTCGAGCACCACCACCGAGCGGCCCGCCGCGGCGGCCTCAAGCGCGGCGCAGGCGCCGGCCGCGCCGAACCCGATCACGACGACGTCGGCCTCGATATCCCAGTGCACGGCAGCCCCTTCCGTTCCGTGCAGAAAACTGCAACGTGTTCTAATATTGGCACCAGGAGGCGCCATGGGAACAGGGCCAACGGCGGACGGGCCAGTGCACGCCGAAGCTGACCAAACAGAATCCGACAGCGCCGAGTTCGACGTCGTGGTGGCGGGCAGCGGGGCCGCGGGCATGACGGCCGCGCTGGCGGCGGCGCACCGGGGTGCGACCGTCGTCGTGCTTGAGAAGACCGGCGCGTTCGGAGGCTCCACCGCCCGTTCGGGAGGGGGGATCTGGGCACCGGGCAACACCGTGCTGCGCCGCGCCGGGGTCGCCGACACCCCCGAGCTCGCCCGCGTGTACCTGGCGCGGGTGGCGGGGGAAGACGTCCCGGCGGAGTTGCGGGACGCGCTGCTCGAGCACGGCCCGGCGATGCTGGACTTCGTCCTGGCGGCGACGCCGCTGCGGCTCGCCTGGGTGCCCGGCTACGCCGACTACTACCCCGAGGCTCCAGGCGGGCTGGCGTCCGGGCGCAGCGTCGAGCCGGTGCCGTTCAACGCGTCCGTGCTCGGCGGCGAACTCGCCCGGCTCAACCGGCCCTACCTGCCGGTCCCCCGCGGCGTGGCGATCACCCAGGCCGACTACCGCTGGCTGACCCTCGGCCCCCGGCACCCGCGCGCCGTCCTCGCCAGTGTCAAGGTGGCGGGGCGGCTGGCCCGCAGCCGCCTGCTCGGGCACCGGATGCTCAGCCTCGGTCAGGCGCTCGCGGCGGGGCTGCGGGCCGGGCTGCTCGCCCGCGAGGTGCCGGTGTGGCTCGATTCCCCGCTGACCGAGCTGGTGGTGACGGACGGCCGGGTCACCGGGGTCCGGGCCGTCCGGGACGGAAAGCCGGTGCTGATCCGGGCCCGGCGCGGTGTGCTGATCGCTACCGGCGGGTTCGAGCGCAACGAGCAGATGCGCCGGCAGTACCAGCAGGCGCCGATCGGCACCGACTGGACGACCGGCGCTGCCGGTAATACCGGCGACGGCATCGTGGCCGGCCAGCGGCTCGGCGCCGCCACCGGCCTGATGGACGACGCCTGGTGGGGGCCGTCGATCCCGCTGCCCCGCGGGCCGTACTTCTGCCTGGCCGAGCGGAACCTGCCTGGGTGCGTCATGGTCAACGGCGCGGGGCGGCGGTTCGTCAACGAGTCGGCGCCGTATGTCGACGCGGTGCACGCCATGTACGCGGGGAACGCGGCGGACAACCCGCACATCCCCGCCTGGCTGGTGTTCGACCAGCGCTACCGCGACCGGTACGTGTTCGCGGGCCTGCCGCCTGGCCGGCCGCTCCCCCGCCGCTGGTACGCCGCGGGCGCGGTTTTCCGCGCGCCGGACCTGGGCAAGCTCGCGGCCGCCATCGGCGTCGACACCGGCGGCCTGGCCCAGACGGTCGGCCGGTTCAACGAGTTCGCCAGGGCCGGCACGGATGAGGAGTTCCACCGGGGCGAGTCGGCGTATGACCGCTACTACGGCGACCCGCGCGTCCGGCCCAACCCGAACCTGGCGCCGCTTGACCGCGCGCCGTTCTACGCGGTCAAGATCGTGCCCGGCGACCTCGGCACCAAGGGCGGCCTGCGCACCGACGGCCGGGCCCGGGTGCTGCGGCCCGACGGCCGCCCGATCCCCGGACTGTACGCGGCGGGCAACGCGAGCGCCGCGGTCATGGGGCACAGCTACGCGGGCGCGGGGGCGACGATCGGCCCGGCCATGACGTTCGGCTACCTCGCCGCCCTCGACCTCACGGCGGACGCCGGCTGACCGGCTTATTCGCCTTACCGGCGCCGGCGCATGTATCTGGTGTCAGCCGCGGCCCCTCGTCATTGCAGAGGCACCGCTTATTCCCCGGGAGCTTGACGCGGTCCTCGCGGCGCCGGCGAATCACGCCGGCCCGCCCGCCGCCACCTGCACGGGAGGACACTCAAGTGGCTTATGCAGCAAGCGAGAACTCAGGAATCTCCGAACGCCTCATCGGGCCCGAGCCGCCCGCGGAATTCATCCGAGCCAGCCGCGCTCGCCTCGACGCGCTCTTCCAGGAGAAGTTCGCGCAGCGGGAAAGGCTGCGGGACGAGCAGCGCCGGATGAGCGAGGCGCCGGCCGCGCTGCTGAGGAACCTGGCGAAAGACGACGCGGCCACCCAGGACGCGGTCAAGGAGGCTCGCGCGCGGTCAAAGAAGCTGTCGGGGCGCGCCCTGCCGGTACCGCACCGGGCGAAGGTCAAGTCTCGCGCGCATCTCGGCTCCATCGACATCACGTTCGTCCCGCCGTACACCTGGCCCTGGGAGTGGAGCGCCACGACCGGGAGCGCGACCGCCGACGTCAGCTCCGACAACAAGAACGGCACGATGAGCTTCGACTCCTGGACCGGGGAGAACGGCAAGACGGCGTCCTGCGCGGTCGCCGTGGGTGCCTACTTCCAGCCGGTCGCCGACGTCGGGATCATGGACGTGGCCGCGGTTCCCGCGTTCAACTACGTCTGGGACTCCGAGAACGTCTTCGACAACTCGCACACTCACGCCTTCCTGGGGATTTACGTCGGCGAGTACACACTCGGCGGCGAATTCGTCCGGGCCGCGGTTGACCAGCAGATCACGCTCTGGGACTCGGGCGGGGGATCGGACCAGGGCTCCAATTCCGGTTATCCGCTGTTCGCGAGCACGCCGGTCGACAGCGATCACTTCTACGAGATCTGGGTCTGGGCTGGCGGGGACGCCGAGGCGGACGGATGGTCGGTGTTCTGGGGCAGCGCGGCCCTCTCGTCGGCCAACCTGACGGTCCCGTCGATCAGCATCGCCGCCTACTGACGCCTTGCCTCAGCGCGGCCCTACGTGCCGCAGGGCAGAATCACTAGCCCTGCGGCACGCGGGCAGGCACCTAGCCGGGATGGTTGCCTGGACACTACTGATGCCGGTTAGCGCATGGCCTGGTCGCCGGCGCGGGCCCGGTGTAGGTTCCGTGAGTGTGGAGGGGGCGC
>CAZORE010000176.1:0-14187 GCA_964581815.1 uncultured Streptosporangiaceae bacterium
CACCTCCTCAGCTGCCCACGGCTGAGCGGATAAACCCTTCGGCGGCGGGCGGCCGGTGGAGGCGGCCCGGGCCGGCTGCACGCCCGCCACCGCTCACCCGGTCGCGGCCGGCGGTGGCCCGGAACACCCGCGACAGGATGAACCCGCGGGCGTGATTCAGTACGGTCATTGTTTGTGGGTACCGACCGCACGACGGCGGCGCTGACCGCGAGGGCCAGAGAACTATGGGAGTTCCTCGCCCGGGGCGGGGGCGGGGCAGAAACCCCGGCCGTGGGCGGGGCCGCGTTCGCTCCCGCCATCCGTGTCGCCGTATCACCCCGGACATCACTCTGCCCGCCGGGCTGGGCGGGCGTCGTGGTACTCGGTGACGCGGTCGTCGCCACCGCACCCGATCCGGAGACCGCCGAGCTCATCGAGCAGGCCCTTGGCGACCTGCCGGTCGCCTCGCTCACCGATGCCTATGTGCTGCGGAACCGGCTGCCCGTCGCCGCGATCCTCGGCCCGGCTTCGCTGGCCTACCTGGATCCCGCGGAGTTCCATCCCAGGCACGGAGATGCCGTCATCACGCCGCTGCGCTTGGATGACCCGGACTTCAGGAGGTTCGTGCTGGCGACCGACCCTGGTGAGGTCGAGGAAAGCGGCATCGAGGAGCTCACCACGCCGGCCTTCGCGGTCCGTGAGCATGGCCAGGTCGCCGCCGCCGCCGGGTACCGCGACTGGCCGCACGGCACCGCGCACCTGAGCGTGCTGACCGCCGCCGCGGCGCGCGGCCGCGGCCTGGCCAGGGCCGCCGCGTCGGCGGCCGTTGCCCGCGCGATCGCCGACGACCGGCTCCCGCAATGGCGCGCGCGCCCCATGGCCTCCCGGCGTGTCGCCCGCGCCCTCGGATTCCGCGAACTCGGCCTCCAGGTAAGCATCCGCCTCGCGTCCCCGGTGGCCTCACGCGAGCATTAATGTCAAGAGTCCCAGTTTTCTGGTATCCCTGCTTCCGGGGTGCCGTGGAGGGCGCGGACTTGGGTCTGCCATGGCTGCCAGGGGCGGCCGCCCTATCCCCAGCCGCGGAGACAGGAGGGGCCATGCCGGCCGAGCGTCTGATGCCGACCCAGGAGTCGGACGACCTGATCGAGCTGACGCGGAGCATCGTCGACAAGGAGCTGCGCCCGCTGGCGGACGAGGCCGAGCGCGCGCACGCGTTCCACCGGGAGGCGTTCACCACCCTGGGCCGGGCCGGGCTGCTGAGCCTGCCCTACCCGGAGGAGTACGGCGGCGGCGGGCAGCCGTACGAGGTCTACCTCCAGGTGCTTGAGGAGATCGCCGCCGCGTGGGCCGCCGTCGGCGTGGGCACCAGCGTGCACGCGCTGAGCTGCTTCGGGCTGTTCCACGCCGGCACCGAAGAGCAGAAGCAGCGGTGGCTCCCGGACATGCTGGGCGGTGAGCTGCTCGGCGCCTACTGCCTGTCGGAGGCGCACGCGGGCTCCGACCCGGCGGCGATGCGCACCCGGGCGGTCCGCGACGGTGACGACTACGTGATCACCGGGGCGAAGGCCTGGACCACGCACGGCGGGGTGGCCGACTTCTACAAGGTGATGACGCGCACCAGCGACGACGGCGGCCGGGGCATCTCCTGCTTCCTGGTGCCCGCCGATGCCCCCGGGCTGTCCGCGGACACGCCCGAGGACAAGATGGGCCTGATGAGCTCGCCGACCACGACGATGCTGTTCGATAACGTCAGGGTCCCGGCCGGGCGGCGGCTGGGAGCGGAGGGCCAGGGACTGCCGATCGCGCTGGCCGGGCTCGACTCGGGGCGGCTCGGCATCGCCGCGGTAGCGACCGGCGTGGCCCAGGCGGCGCTGGACGTCGCGGTGAAGTACGCCAAGGAGCGGGAGTCGTTCGGCCGGCCGATCATCGACCACCAGGGACTGGCGTTCCTGCTCGCCGACATGGCCGCCGCGGTGGAGTCCGCCCGGGCGACGTACCTGTACGCGGCCCGGCTCAGGGACGCCGGGCGGCCGTTCTCCCGCCAGGCGTCGATCGCGAAGATGACCGCCACCGACAACGCGATGCGGGTGACCACCGACGCGGTCCAGGTGCTCGGCGGCGCCGGGTACACCAGGGACTTCCCCGTCGAGCGGTACATGCGCGAGACCAAGGTCATGCAGATCTTCGAGGGCACCAACCAGATCCAGCGCCTCGTCATCAGCCGCGACCTCGCCAGGGGCTGATTCGAGGGCGCTGACCTGCGGTTTCTCGGGTGACAGGGTCAAGAGGCGGGCCGTTCGGCGTCGAGCCGGGCGACCCGTCTCGTATCCCGTATGTCCGCTTGGTGCCCGTCATTTCCCGTCACTTCCGGGCCGCGTGCTGAATCCGTGCTGATACCTGCAGGCCATAGGTCTTGACCAATCGGGCAGGATCTGGACTGCAGCGGCTTCCACGGTGTCGAACATGAGAGAACCTCGGCTCAGTGGTGCCAGGGTGGCGGCTCGGTTAGGAACGGCTGACGCCAGGAGCGGAGAGGCGGGCACGTCGCGTACCGGGATCTCGGCGTGTGGCGGAGGTCACGCTGGGAGCGGGCGGGCGGCGGGATCCGCGCAGCCGCGCGGAACCTGGGACTAGACTTGGGAACACGACGCCTGGAATCCCCTCTTTTGCGGAGGCTTGACTGCGATGCCGGAAGCTGGCAGTCCGGACGTGCCCTTCCCGGTCGCCGCGCTGCCGCCGGGCAGTTACCTGGCCATCTCGCACGCCACCGCGGACTTCAGCCCCGAGGAGATCGAGAGCGTTGCGGGGCCGACCCGGCACGCGGGCGTCACTTTCGCCCCGCGCACCCAGGCGGAGGTCGCGGCGTTCCTCGAGGGCCTGGACCTAGTGGAACCGGGCGTGGTCCTATTCCTGGCCTGGCGGCCCGATGGCGAGCCGCCCGCCGACCCGCGCGCTGCCTACAACTACGCCGCACTCGGGCGCAATCACTAGCGACCCTGAAAGGCCGCCAGAGAGACAACGGAAGGCACCAGGAGATGACCAGCGACGACGCGGCTGCGCCAGGCGCCGGGGCCGCCAGTGGGACGGCAGGGACGCTACCGTTCGACACCAGCGTGGCGCATCAGGCGCGGATGTACGACTACGTTCTCGGAGGAAAAGACAACTACGCGGCGGACCGGGTGGCGATGGACGCGGCGCTGGAGGTCTGGCCGGACATGGCCTACGGCGCGCGGGCGAACCGTGCGTTCCTCGGCCGGGCGGTGCGCTACCTGGCCGGGGAGGCCGGGATCAGGCAGTTCCTGGACATCGGCACGGGCATCCCGACCGCCGGGAACACCCACGAGGTCGCCCAGGCCATCGCGCCGGAGTCCCGTGTCGTCTACGTCGACTACGACCCGGTGGTCCTCGCTCACGCCCGCGCCCTGCTCAACAGCGGCGACCGGGGCGCCACCGAGTACATCGACGCCGACCTCCGCGACACCGCCAATATCCTCGCCGGAGCCCGGGAACTGCTCGACTTCACCCGGCCGGTGGCGGTCACGCTGCTGTCGGTCCTGCACGCGATCCCGGACGCTGATGACCCCTGGGAGATCGTGGGCACGCTGCTGGAGGCCGTCCCGCCAGGCAGTTACCTGGCGATCTCCTGCTCGGCCGGCGACCTCATGGACGCGGACGCGCTGGCGCGACTCAAGGACATCTGGAAGGGGTCGGTCCAGCAGCAGCTCACCTTCCGCGACCGCGAGCAGGCGGCGCGGTTCTTCGCCGGCACCGACCTGGTCGAGCCCGGCCTGGTGCCCGTCGACGAGTGGCGCGCCAAGCCCGGCACACCACGCGTGGGGAACCCGGCCATGTGGGCCGGGGTCGGCCGCAAGCCATAACGGGCCAGGGCATCACAAGTTACGTCACCCCAAGGCAGAGCAGAACCCCGGCAATGAGGGCGACGCCGACAGCGAGTCGGCAGCCTGAAATGCCAGGTCAGCAACCAGACGCCGAGCAGAACGGTCAGCAGACCGCTCCTCCAGGCGGTCGGCCCACCGCTTCTGCGCCCGCCGTCCGTGCCCGTCCGTGGATTCCGCGCCCTCCGGGCCCGGCACGCACGGACGCATAGCGGACGGCGGCGGCCCGAATTTCCGCCTCGAAGCGCGTCCGCGCTGGTCGGCGGGGGGTGGCTCGGACGGAGCGAGCGGTCTGACCAAGAAATAACCACCTCAGCCGTCTAGCGTGACCGCGGTTCCGGGCATGACGTGATGGCCCGTGGCGAGCGCTGCCCAGGGCCTGCGGCGGAGGTATGCGGTTAGCGGCGCTGCCGGCTCAGGCGGCGTCCTCCCGGAGGGTGATGATGACGTCGTAGCCGAGGGCCTCGAGCTGTCGTCTGGCGTTGCGGGCTTTGCGGCTGCGGTCGGTGTGCCGGGCGTGCCAGTCAGGTCCGAGGTCGCGGTAGCGGGCGGCGGGGTCGTTGAGCAGGTGCCAGACAATGATCAGGATGGAGCGGCCGACGGCGCAGCCGGCCTTCTTCCGCCCGCCGCCGCCCGGACGGGAGGACAGCCGGCGGAAGCGCTCGCCGAGGAAGGTGTCGGTGTTCGCGGCGGCGTAGGCGGCCAGGACCGCGATGCGCTTGGCGTAGGTGTTGCCGTGCCCCTTCTTCCCCCGGCCCGAGCGGGGGCCGGACTGCCGTGCGGTCGGGGTAAGGCCAGCCCAGGACACCAGCGCCTCCGGGGTCGGGAAGCGGCTCATGTCCAGGCCGATCTCCGCGATCAGCGCCATGGCAGATTCCCGGCCCAGGCCGGGAATCTCATCCAGCCGCTCCGCGGCCGGGAGCGCGGCCGCGTCAGCGGCCCGCCCGGCCTGCGGCCCGGTCACGCCGTCGGCGTCCACGCCCCAGGAGCCGGGGATCGCGGCCAGGTGCTCGGTTACCCGTTCTTGCAGGTCCCGCAGCTCGGCATCCAGCAGGTCGATGGAGCGCAGCAGGGACGCGGCGGCGTGCGCGTGCTGCGGGCCGAACCGCATGCCGGACAGTGCCTCAGCGAGCGCGGGGAGCTTCTCGTTCCGCATCCTGCCCTGGCCGTGGGCCGCCAGGACCCGCGGGTCGCGCTCCCCGGCGATCATCGCCTCGATGACCGCGCGGGCGGTCTGGTGCCCGGCCAGCCTGGAGATCACGGACGTCAGCTTGCAAAGAGCGTCCTCGAGCAGCTTCTCGAGCCGCTGCCAGTACCGGGTGCGGTCAGCGGTCAGGTCCCAGATGTGCCGGGTGTAGACCCGCAGCGCCCGGATCTGCGGCGGCGGCACGAACGAGGACCGCAGCATCCCATCTCGGTCAGCCGCGCGATCCAGCGCGCGTCTTCCTTGTCGGTCTTCGGCCGGCCCGGCAGGTTCCTGGCCTGCCCGGCGCGGCCGGCGAGCGCCAGGAGCGGGGCCAGGCCGGCGTGCGCCAGCAGGTTCGGATCGTCGAACACGGCACGGGTCCGCGCAGCGGCATGCAACAATTGCACTGACGAGGTGTCCTCTCCAGCGGGTCCGGTGGAAGCGTGGTAACTCCCATCATCCCAGGCCAGAGGGCACCTTTTCATTTAAATGCCGGCAAACTCGGGGATTTCGTCGGTGGATCCAGGCCAGGCAGTCGTGCCGCTCACTGGCCGCCGCCCTTGTTCCCCCTGATCGCGACGTTGCTGGGCATCAGCGACTTGCACGAGTTCTCCGCGGACGTGAACTGCGACGAATTCGGGTTAATGCTGCTCGGAAGGGTGAAAAGCTGTCCCCCACCGTTCCCCCAGATGGTGCTCGCGGGGTTGGGGTCGGGGAAGGCCGGCAGGCCGTGGGTGCGCATGCACTTGGCGAAGATCAGCAGCTGGCCCAGCACATGCTGCTGCTGGGCCGGGGTCGGCCCGGTGGCGTGCCGCTGCGGGTACAGCCGGAAGCAGGCGGTCCTGGCTGACTCATAGACAGTGTCGGAGACCCCAAGCTGGCTGGAATCGACAGGACCAGAGACGGCCGAGGGGTCGGGATAATTGGGTATGCCGTGGGAGCGCATGCATTGCGAAAAGGCGACCGCGTTGCTAGATGCCGAGGGCGCTGCCCCTGCTGATTGCGATGACCCGCCGGACCCGGTGGAAGCCGAGTTGCCGCCGCACGCCACCGTCAGCAGCACGAGGCCGGCCATAACGGCCAGCAAGCCCACACGCTGCGGCCACGCCTGGTGCCAACGCCGAGGGGCGCCTGTCCCGGTGTTCACTTCATTTCCTCCCCTGGGCTGCGCGAACTCTAGGGCTGCGCGAATCGCTTGGCCCCTGTCGGCTGTATTTCTCACTTCCGGTGTACCTTCGGGCAGGTCACATCACCGTCACATCTGTGACCGGCGGCCGCCGACACGCCAGGGCGAGGCAGGAGTGCCGAAAAGGCTGCCCACATTGCCTGGTATTTGCCTTAGGTGATCAATGGCATTCACCTGGGAATGCCATTTACCAGGAGATCTGGCCGACTGGAACCGGGCTCGTGGTGATGAGAATGTCGCCCGCGCCAGGGTTCTCCGCCTCTGGCGGCGATAGGCTACACGCCTAACGCGACGCCCCGTTGCGCGGGCTGGCCCGCGACCCGCCCCGGCGGCGGGAAGGTAACGTCGATGGCCAGGCCGCCCCGAGGCAGGGCTTGCGCGTTGACCGCGGCGCCGTGAGCGGCCGCGATCGCGTGGACGATGGACAGGCCGAGGCCGTGGCCGTTGCTGCCGCGGCGTGGCTGCAGCCGCTGGAAGGGCTGGAATAGCCGGTCGACCTGGTCCGGCGGGATGACCGGCCCGGTGTTCGCCACCGACAGGATGGCACGGCCGCCGACGGTCCGGGTGGCAACCTGGACCCATCCGCCCGGGATGTTGTGCCGGACGGCGTTGTCGACCAGGTTGGTCACTAGCCGTTCGGTCAGCACCGGGTCGCCGTCCAGGACGGCGGTGGCCGCCTCAAGGTGCAGCCCCAGCCGGCCTGTCTCAGGGCGGGGGGTGGGCAGGACCGCCCTGATGACGGCGCACAGGTCGACGGGCTCGCGGTGATGGAGGCCTGCCTCGCTGGTGGCCAGCGTGAGCAGGGCCTCGATGAGGTGTCCCTGCTCGGTATTGGAGGCGAGGAGCTCCTCGCCTGCGTCCCGCCACATGCCGGCGGTGGCGTCGGGCTCATCCAGCGCGACTTGCAGCAGCGCGCGGTCCGTGGTCAGCGGGGTGCGCAGCTCGTGCGAGGCGTTGGCCACGAAGTGCCGCTGCGCTTCGAAGGAAGCCTCCAGGCGGGCGAACAGCCCGTCCAGTGTGTCGCCGAGATCCTTGAGCTCGTCGTCGGGACCCGGCAGGCTGAGCCGTTCGCTCAGGCTGGTGGCCGAGATCTGGCGGGCGGTCGCCGTGATGGTGGAAAGTGGGCGCAAGACCCGCCCCGCTGCCAGCCAGCCCAGCGTAAAGGCCATGGCGTTGGCGATGCCCAGGGCGATCCCGTACTGGATCAGCAGCCGCCTGAGGTCGACGTCGGCTTGATGGCTAGCCGCCTCCCTGAGCTGGGCTGCGGGAGGCTGGGACGCCAGGTTGCCGACGGGCTTGGCACCTGAATAGGGGGGCGGCTGGCCTTTGTCAAACCCGTGCGGCGCCGTCGCGAGGAGCAGGTAGTTGATGCCGACCAGGGCAAAAGCGCACACCATAAACACTCCGCCGAAGAGGAGGGCCAGGCGCAGCCGGGCGGTACGGCGTGGCGGCCGCAGCCGGGACCAGAACCCTGGCCGCGTACGGGGAATGCGCATCACCGTTCTCCGATGCGGTAGCCGCTCTCGCGGATGGTCTCGATCACCGGCGGGTCGCCGAGCTTGGCGCGCAGCCGGTTGATGGTGGCCTTGACGGTGGTGGTGAACGGGTTGGTCGCCTCGTCCCACACCCGCTGGAGCAGTTCCTCGGCCGAGACCGGACGTCCCCCGGCGGACAGCAGGCACTCCAGCACGTCGAATTCCTTGTGGGTCAGCGTCAGCGCCCGCCCGCCCCGGGTGGCGGTGCGCCGGGCGGGGTCCAGGCTCAGGTCGCCGTAGCCCAGGATCGCGGGCGCCGGTGCGCCAGGGCGGCGGGCGAGGGCCTGGACACGGGCGACCAGCTCGGTGAAGTCGAATGGCTTGGGCAGGTAGTCGTCGGCGCCGAGGCTGAGCCCTTCCACCCGGTCCTGGACCGACCGGGCCGCGGTGAGCATCAGGATGCGGCTCGGCGACTGCTCGGCGGCCAGGGTGCGGCAGATGTCATCGCCGTGCATGCCTGGCAGGTCCCGGTCCAGCACCACCACGTCATAGCGACTGACCGCCAGCCGGTCGAGGGCCGTGTCACCGTCGAGGGCCACGTCGACCGTCATCCCGTATCGGCGCAGGCCCGCCGCGACCGCTCTGGCCAGCCTTTCGTGATCTTCGGCCACCAGCACTCTCATCGTCGTGCGTCACTCCACCATCGAATGCGGCTGGCCGGCCCGCACCTGCCTTCGCTCTGCATCGGCCGCGACTGGTTCACAGAATGCCAGGTCGCCGGTCACACACGGGTCACAGCTGTGACGGTGGCGTGACCGGCTATTTCCTATAACTCTACGTGGAAGGCGCGGTCGGCAAAGGTCGGCGATTCCGCGCGGCCCCTAAGGAGAACACCGATGAGCCTGAGGGAGAACACCGATGATCCCGGCACAAGGAGGCGGGTCATGAACGAGACAGTTCCGCGCGGCCGGGAGGCCGAGCAGGAAGAGGAGGTCACGGCGGTCCCTGAGGCAATCCAGTCGCGCCACCCTGGCCGGTGGGTCGCCCTGGGCGTCGTGATCGCGCTGGCCGCCGGCGCGGTGTGGTCGTGGCGGGCCGGGGTGTTCTCCCCAGCCTCCTCGTCCGGGTCCGGGCAGCAGGGGGCGGCCGCGCCGGCGACGCAGCCAGTGACCCGCCACGATATCTCGGCGACCACGCCGGTATCCGCCATCCTGGGGTATGCCGGGTCCTACCAGGTGACCGGGCAGGGCAGCGGGACGCTGACCTGGGTGCCGTCGGCGGGGGCGGTGATCCGCCAGGGGCAAGTGCTGTACAAGACCGACAACGGGTCCCCAGTGGCGCTGCTGTACGGCAGCGTCCCGGCGTGGCGAGACCTGTCTGAGGGGCTCACCGGCCAGGACGTGTCCCAGCTCAACCACGACCTGGTGGCCCTGGGCGACGCCGACCGCGCGGATATCCTCGCGGAGGGCTGGGACTTCTACTCATGGGAGACGGCGGTCGGCGTCGAGAACCTTGAAACGCACCTGGGCGTCTCCTACCCCTCGGGGAGCCTGACGCTGGGGCAAGTGGTGTTCAAGCCCGAGGCGCTGCGGGTCAGCACCCTGAGCGGCTCCCTGGGCGGTCAGGCCTCCGGGCCGGTGCTGTCCGCGACCTCCGACCGGCACGTGGTGACCATCAACCTGGACGCCTCACAGCAGTCAGAGGTCAAGGCGGGGGACGCGGTGAGCGTCACGCTGCCCGACGGGGCGACCACCCCCGGCGTGATCTCCTCGGTCGGCACGGTGGCGACCACCACGACCGGGTCGGGCGGGAGCGCGACCACCACCATCCCGGTGCAGGTGAAGCTCGCTCACCCGGACGCGGCGGGAACCCTGGACCAGGCGCCGGTAACGGTGAGCATCACCACCTCGACCGTGAAGAACGCGCTGGTGGTGCCGGCGGGCGCACTGCTGGCCCAGTCCTCGGGCGGGTACGCCGTCGAGGTGGTCGGTACCGGGAACACCCGCAGCCTGGTGCCGGTGAGCGTGGGGCTCACGGATGACGCTGACGGGCTGGTGCAGGTAACCGGCGCGCTGACCCCCGGGCAGCGCGTCGTGGTGCCCGCGTCATGACCGCCGGCGCGCAGGGGGCGCTCACGCCCGGGGCGACCGCGACCCGGGCTCGGCCGTCGGCGCCGGTGCTGGAGCTGGACCGGGTAACCAAGGTGTACCCCGGGTCACCGCCGCTACGGGCGCTGGCCGGGGTGAGCCTCACGGTAACGGCGGGGGAGCTGGTCGGCATCGTGGGGCCCTCGGGATCGGGCAAGTCCACGCTGCTGCACCTGATGGGTACCCTGGACAAGCCGGCTGGCGGGACGGTGCGCGTCACCGGCCTGGACGTGGCCCGGATGACCGACCGGGAGCTGTCGGCTCTGCGGGCATCCCGGATCGGGTTCGTATTCCAGCAGTTCTTCCTGGCCGAGCATCAGTCCGTGCTCGCCAATGTCGCCGACGGGCTGCTGTACGCCGGAGTCCGCCGCGACCAGCGGCGGCGGCTCGCGGCCGCGGCGCTGGCCCGGGTCGGGCTCGGGCACCGGACCGGCGCCCGGCCGACCCAGCTGTCCGGGGGCGAGCGGCAGCGGGTCGCGATCGCGAGGGCGATCGCCGGCTCCCCGCCGGTGGTACTGGCCGACGAGCCCACCGGCAACCTCGACTCCGCCAACGGCGCGTCCACCCTCGCCCTGCTGGAGGAGCTCAACGCCGCCGGGACCACGATCATCGTGGTCACCCACGACCATGCGATCGCCGGCCGGATGCGGCGCCGCATCGAGATGCTCGACGGGTACATCATCGCTGACAGCAACCCCGTCCCTGTCCCCGGCCAGACGACCGCGGGCCAGGGCGGCTGGACCGCGCAGGAAGGACAGTCATGACCACCACCTCCCGGCGGCCGGCCACCCTGACCGCCGCCCGGCTGCTCCCCTCCGACCTGGCCGGGCTGGCCAGCATCGGGCTGCGGACCCGCAAGCTGCGCGCCGGGCTGTCCGCACTAGGCATCGCGATCGGGGTCGCGGCGATCGTGGCCGTCCTGGGCCTGGCCGCCTCCTCCCAGGCCGCGCTGCTGGACGAGATCGCCCGCCTGGGCACCAACCTGCTGACCGTCACCAACGGCCAGACCCTCTCCGGCGGCACGGCCGAGCTGCCCCTGGCGGCGCCGGGCATGATTGGCCGGCTGCCCGGAGTCACGGCGGTACAGGACACCGGCGCCGTCAGCAACGTCAGCGCCTACCGATCCCCCTACGTCCCGGCGGTCAACACCAACGCCCTCACCGTGAACGCCACGACGCTCGGCCTGCCGGCGGTCGCGGGCACCAGCATCGCCCAGGGCCATTTCCTGAACGCCGCGACCGCCCGCCAGCCGGTCGCGGTCCTCGGGGCCGCCGCCGCACAACGGATGGGCATCGACCGGATCTGGCCAGGGATGCGGATCTGGGTCGGCCACCATTGGTTCTACGTGGTGGGCATCCTCAACCCGGCCGTCCTGGCGTCGGAGATTGACGTGGAGGTCCTGGTCGGCTTCCCCGCCGCGGAGAAGTACCTAGGCTTCGACGGGCACCCGTCGCAGGTCTACATCCGCACGGTCGACACCCAGGCCGCCACTACCGCGGTCGATAACCTGCTCGGCGCACAGGCCAATCCCTCGAACCCCAGCGAGGTCGACGTCTCCCAGCCCTCGGACGTGCTCACCGCCCGGGCCGCGACCGCGGGCGCGCTCAACACCCTGTTCCTCGGACTGGGCGCGGTCGCGCTGCTGGTCGGCGCCATCGGGGTGGCCAACATCATGATCATCTCGGTGCTAGAACGCCGCCAGGAGATCGGGCTGCGCCGGGCGCTGGGCGCCACCCGCGGCCAGATCCGGGTCCAGTTCCT
This sequence comes from uncultured Streptosporangiaceae bacterium, assembly GCA_964581815.1. GTDB lineage: Bacteria > Actinomycetota > Actinomycetes > Streptosporangiales > Streptosporangiaceae > Trebonia. The sequence goes on from CAZORE010000176.1 coordinate 11,631, forward strand.
GGCCGAGGCGGTCCTGCTGGCCCTCATCGGCGGCGCCGCCGGCGTCGCGATCGGCGCCGCCGCCACCGCCATCTACGCTCACGCCCACCACGAGGCCATCGTCATCCCGACCGAGGCCTGGGCCGGGGGCATGGGCGCGGCGGTCGTCATCGGCGCCCTGGCCGGGCTGCTGCCCGCCATCCGCGCCGCTCGCCTGGCACCCACCCGGGCACTGTGGTCCGTGTGACCCCACAAACGACGCGTCCCGCCTCGCTCGGCGGGGCAGTCGCCCCGCCGTCAGCGCTAAGGGTGTCGTCACTCAACCACCGCCGCGGCGTTTTCGTCGATCGCCCGCAGGATCTCCTCTGACCTCTCCGCCAGATCCGTATCAGACTCGAAGGAAGCGAAGAACGGCAGATCCCGTGCGCTGTGAGAAGCATCAGCCCGGCCTCGGATCAGCTCAAGAACAGGCCAAACCTCCTCATCGGGGAAGCTGGGTCCGTGCGCGCGAGCGCGAGCAACCACGGAGCAGCCACGGGGACAAAGCGGACACATAAAAATGAACCTGGAGCGATAAAACCCCAGGTCATAATGGGTGCGCCGCCAGGGACTTGAACCCCGGACCCGCGGATTAAGAGTCCTGAGCTGCAAAGCAGCAGGTCAGGCAACCTGCACCGGCGTACTTTCCCGGTTCTGTGAATTAGTTTCCCGAGGCGAGTGAAAAAACGCCCTGAAAACCGGATTTCTGTAGTGTCAGCGGTTGCAGCGGCGGCGGGACTCATCCCGTCATGTCACTTCATTCTCTAGCCTGCGTGACGCTGGTTTGCCCGGCGGCCGTCACGCGGCAACTGTGTCATGCCGCCGGGGCCTGTTCCCGTCCGGTAACCGACTGCACTGGCGGCTGCGTGCATGAACCGCGTCACCAGTCAGGGCCGCGGAGCGGCAGGAGCGCCTTCGCCGTCGGCATCGTTGCGAGACCCGCCAATCCGGCCAGTTCCAACGGAGCCGTCCGTCGTGCTCTGTCACCTTCATATCGGGGTCGTTGGTGACTGCCGTGAACGGCGGGGGAGAGCGGCTGGGCGCGCTTGACGATGTCGGGGGAGGCGAGCGTGCATCGTCCCGGCACCGGGCCGCCGGCGCGGCTCCTTCGCCGGGCGGCTCGAACCGGCTCCTGTCGGTCGATGAGCTGGCTGCCTGGCTGGGCGTGCCAAAGAAGACGGTCTACGGCTGCTGGCGGGCTTGGGGCCTTCGGGGGTACCGGGTCGGCCGGTACCTGCGGTTCCGCGAGCGGCACGTGGAGGAGTGGCTCCAAAACCGGGAGGCATGACTACATGGCCAGCATTATCAAGCGCTGCGACTGCCCAGGCTGGGACGATTGCCCGCATCCGTGGGTCGTTCGCTACCGCACCGAGGGCGGCAGGACTAGCAAGCAGCGGGAGCAGTCTTTCGGCGATGACCTGCGCGAGGCCGAGGACTTCTTGCTCAAGGTCGAGCACGACAAGAAGGCGCGCGTCTTCATCGACCCGAAGGCTGGGAACGTGACGTTCCGCGCCGAGGCCGAGATGTGGCTCCAGCACCATCTCGGCGCACGCAACACGCTCGACGGCTACCGTTCGGTCCTGCGCTGGCACGTGTATCCGGCAATCGGGGAACGGCAGATCCGGGCCATCCGGCGTGAGGACATCAAGGGGATAATCGCCACGATGACCCGCAAGGGCCTGCCCGCCAGCCGGGCCCACCTGGTCATCAGCGCCGTGTTCAACGAAGCCGTTCGCAACAAGAAGCTCGTGGAGTCACCCTGCGTCGGCATCTCGCTGCCTGCTATCGCTCGGGCGGCGGACTTCACCCTGCCCGACGACGACCAACTCTACGCGCTGGCAGCCGGGCTTCCGGCCGACTGGGCCGCGACAGTCTGGCTCATGTACGGCTGCGGGCTGCGTATCGGCGAGGCTCTCGCGGTCCGGACCAGCTGCCGCATCAACAAGGGCACCACCTTGCGCATCCGGGAGCAGGTCAACCCGACTGCCCAGCTCCGGCCGCTGAAGTTCCGGGTGCAGGGCCAGTTCCGCGACATCCCCCTGCCCCGGTACGTCACCGAGGCAATGGACAAGCACATCGCCAGCCACGGCACTACCCCGATGGGTACCTGTTCCAGGGCCGCAGGCACAAGCACGTGACCCGGCGAACTTACCAGGAGGACTTCGCCCGCGCCGCCGCCGAGGCGGGACTTCCGCAGGAGTTCATCCCGCACGCGCTGCGCCACTGCTACGCATCCGTCGCCCTAGCCCACGGCATCCCGATCACCGAGGTCTCCCGTTGGCTTGGTCACAAGAGCATCGAGGTCACCCACCAGGCCTACGGCCACCTCGTCCCTGCCTCCTGGGACCGCGCCCGCACCGCCCTCGACGAGGCCCGGCGGGCTAGCAAGGAGCAGCACCCGCCGGAAAACCCGTGCTGAATCCGTGCTGACACCACACCCAACCAGGGACGCTGACCTGCGGAAACTGCGCACTGGTCCACGACCATGCAGATCTTCGAGGGCACCAACCAGATCCAGCGCCTCGTCATCAGCCGCGAC
>CAZORE010000177.1:0-2631 GCA_964581815.1 uncultured Streptosporangiaceae bacterium
GCCAGCAGGTACCGCCACCTCGCGGGCGGTGCCAGGTCACCGCGGGGCGACGGCCAGCGGGCAGCGCTGACGTCCTGCGCGGCGATGAAGTCCGCCTGGCTGACCAGCGCCTCGTGCGCGGGCCGGACTGAGATGACCCACCCGTCGGGCAGTCTCGGCTCGGCGGCAAAGGGCGGTGATCACGGAGCGCGGGCGCTGACGTTTCTGGGTCCGCCGGGCGGCGGGGTGGCTGCCGCCCGGCGGACGCGGTTACCTGGTCACCAGCCGACGGCGACGACCATGTACTGCGGGTTAGTGATCGAAATGTCGGACGACTGGCCCGCGTCGTCGTCGTAGGGGAAGCCGTACTGCAGGCCGTTGATCGCGTTCTGGTGCCAGAACTGCGCGTAGTAGTTAGCGGGAGCGGCCAGGTAGAAGTTGGCCGGGACGGACTGCTGGGCGGCCGGCAGCTGCGCGACGTGCCGGTTCAGCCCGGCGCACAGCGTCGGGTTGGCGGACAGCGTGCCGCCGCAGCCGAAGATCTGCGCGGTGCTGTCCGAGGTGTCCCCGTTGGCGGCCGCGTAGCTGGTGAAGTAGCTCGCGTGCGCGCCACCGGGCTGGAACGCGGGGTCGTTGCCCGGCGACGGGATGCCGTAGGGTGCCTGGTCGGTGGCCAGTTCCTTGAACTCTGCAGGCACTGAGCTCTGGAAGCGGGCGAAGGTCGCGCTCCTGCTCTCCTGGAAGGTGGCGTAATTCTCGCCGACCTCCTGGTTCGAGCCGTCGTGGCCGTGCAGGAGCAGGGCGAGCTTGAGGCCGAAGCGGTCAACGCGGGTGGTGTCCACGTTGATCGACGACGCGCCCACGGTGAACTCGATGAAATCGTAGTAGGGGGCGTTGGGTGAGCCGAGGTAGAAGTACATCCGCCCGGCCGAGTTAGCCGGCATGTCGATGTAGGGCTGCTGGGCGATGGATTCTTCCTGCCCGTTGAAGCTCCAGTAGACCTGGCTGTCGGGGTACTGGCCGTTGGTCTGGTTCACGATGGCGACCTCGAGCACGTGGGTGGCCGCGGGGATCGCGCTCGTGTTGCCCCAGAACGACGCGGGCGGCGCGCCAGAGCCGGTGCCACCGCCTCCGCCTGTCGTGCCGCCGGTGGTGGTGTAGACGCCGAACTCCCAGAGGCTGTAGCCGTACGGGGTAGCCCGGGCGGTGCCGTACATGCGGACGTACCTGCCGGTCCCGCTGACCGAGAGCGTCTGGTTTCCGCCGGTGCCGGTGGTCGTGGAGTAGATCGTGGTCCAGTTCGTGCCGTCAGGCGAGACCTGGATCTGGAACGCGGTCGCGTAGGCGGCCTCCCAGTTCAGGGTCACCTCGCAGACGGCCTGGCTGGCACCGAGGTCGACCTCGAGCCACTGCGGGTCGGAGAAGCTGCTTGACCAGCGGGTACCGGTGTTCCCGTCGAAGGCGGCGGAGGCTGGGAAGCTGGCGTTCTCAAGCGACGACGCGGTCGCCGGGTGGTTCAGGGCGGCGTCGGTCGCGTTGCACGAACTGCCGCCGCCCGCCGTACCGTAGACCTGGAACTCCCACAGGGAGTAGCCGTACTGGGTGGCTCGCTGCGTGCCGTACATCCGCACGTACCGGCCGGTTCCCGTGACGTTCAGCGTCTGGGTGCCGCCGGTGCCGGTGGTCGTGGAGTAGATCGTGGTCCAGTTCGTGCCGTCAGGCGACGTCTGGATCTGGAACGCGGTGGCGTACGCGGTTTCCCATTGCAGCACGACCTGGCTGAGGGTAGCGGTGCCGCCGAGGTCCACCTCGAGCCACTGGGGGTCGGAGAAGGCGCTTGACCATCTCGTTCCCGTGTTGCCATCCACGGCGGCCGAGGCTGGGAAGCTGGCGTTCTCTGTCGAGGACGCGGTAGCGGGCTGCCCCTGGGAGAGCAGGGTGGCGGCCTGCGCTTTGCCGGCCGCCCCGGCCGTGAACATAGCGGCCAGGGCCAGCACCGCGAGCAGCACACCGATGATGTGCCTGCGGTAACGGCGGCCCTTCTTGACTCGCGCGATCAGCTTCATTGCGGTCCTTTCATCGCGACGGTGCAACGGTCAACTCGAAGGTGGAGTCACGGGCCCGCCCCGGAAAGGTGAACGATCAAGACTTAGTACAGGACTTAGTTTTAATCGTGAAATTAGAGACGTTCGCGGCGGTCGTCAAGGGTTCGGCGGATTTACATCTTCTTACATTCGGCACGGCCGCGGCCATGCGCGCGGCGCGCCTGGTCGGGCGGGTACCGGCATCGGCCAGCCGGTACCCGTACGGCGCCGGCCGCCGAGGTAGCGAGGCTGGTCCCGCGTCTTGACGGCCATCGCGGTCCGCACCCGGATGCTTGTCCGGGTCACTTCCCGCTTCGACGACAGCCCCCAGCACCAGCATCGCCCGCTCGTCGTGCTCGGACGTGGATGCCCCGCCCGGCCGGCGACGGCGAGCCCGCGCGGTGCTGCGCGGCGCGGGTTCCGCTGCGGGTCGGCCGCCGACGGGCACCGGACGCCCGCCTCGTTCAAAGCGCGGGCGTCCAGGCCACCGAGTGCCCGGCGAGGCGCTAGGCGAAGATCCACCGCACTCGGCCTGCTCCCGCTGCCGCGCCCGCGACGTCACCGGGTC
>CAZORE010000177.1:2731-4680 GCA_964581815.1 uncultured Streptosporangiaceae bacterium
GGCCACCAGCCCACCCTCCCTGAATGTCGCCGCCATTGCGGTCTCCCATGAGAGGAAAGAGCATTCTTTCCCTGGATCGAGGAAGCCGTGTGCCGTGTCAGGCGAATAGCTGAAATATCGGTAATTGGAGGTCAGTTTTCGACTCCAGTCCTGCAGGTAACGAGAAATTGCCAACACCTCATAATTAGAACCAAAATGCCTCGAATGAGAGAGAGCGAACCATGAGGTGTCCACGCCGACCACAGCGCGTACCGGAGCACACAAGCGCGCAAAGTGGTAGTAATTGCACGTGAACACTCTGCCTGGCGTGCGCCCTCGGGGGCGCACCGAGAACCGCGGGGCCGCGTTCGAGCAGTTCGTCCCGCGGATGCCTGCCCGGTGCCGTGCGTACCCGCCAGCCTGGGCCGGTGACCCGCGTTGGGCGCGGGCGGGTCGCTAACGCCGTCCCGATCCTGCGTGTCCTAATGCTGCAAGTGCAGGAGGGTGACAGGCGAATCCCTTGAACGGCCTGGTTCCTTCCTTGCATGATTAGTGCCACCGGATACGAAATGGGTAGGCCCGTCCCCCCCCGGGCGAGATCCGCGAATATCCGAGGAGTTGACTGAGCGATCGCCACTAAACCGCGAGGTCAGCATCATGGTGCCGGGGGCCGTCCTGGATCCGGACGGACCCCGGCACCACAGGCGGAATGCCTCGGCGCACCGAATTTGTCGTTAAAGAAATCACGAATGTTCGGTTTCGCGCGCTGGCGTGGCCTAGCCGTCGCTCGACAGGTCAATGCCGGGGTCGAGCCAGCCGCGTTCAGACGCGCGTACCCCCGCCTGGAACCGACTCCGCGCCCCGAGTTCGGCCATGAGTTCGGACGCCATCCGCCGTACGGTGCGCACCGATACTCCCAGCTTGCGCGCGACCACCTCGTCGGTGTCACCCTGGGAAAGCAGCCTCAGAAGGGCTGCGTCCTGGCGCGTCAGGTTCTGCCTGACGCGGGGTTGCGCTACGCCAAGCGGGGTGGCGTTCTCCCACACCTGCTCGAACAGCGCGTGCATGGCCGCCACGGCCCCTGGACTGCGCAGCAGCGTAATGCCAGTTCTGGTGACGTTGGGGTCAAGCGGAACGACGGCGACGGACCGGTCGAAGACGATCAGGCGCAGTGGAAGCACGGGGACGGTGCGGACCTGGCCGCCCAGGACGGTGAGCCACCGCGCGTAGCTGACGGTCGGGGGGTCATTGCGGACGCTGTCGAGGTAGATGGTCCGTATGTTGACGGCCCGGCCGAGCAACTGCTCGTCCAGCGGCTTGCTGGCCTGCAGCGCCTGCGCGGACTGGGCACCGCCGGGCGCGAACGTGAGAACCTCGTACTGCGTCTTATGAGCGATCTGCTCCAACTGATCACGGATGGCGTCGATGCCGAGGAACTCCTCGGCATCCGTCTTCGGCCCGGCCGGGCGTCGGCTCGCCTGCTCGGCGATGACCACGGCCAGTCCGGCGCGGCTCTCCTCAAGTTGAGCCTGCCTGTGCAGCAGTTCTGCCTTCTGACGCGCGAGGAGCGCCTCAAGGCCGATCTCCGGGGCAACCGGCCGGAGGACACCGGGATCTCCTGCGCTTGGCTTCAGCAGGGAGATCATGGCCAGCTCGTCCTGGGACTCCTTGACCACCGTCTCGGAGACGCCGACCTGTTCGGCCAGCGCCGATACCCCATCGGCCGGATGCTCAAGCATGGCGAGATAGACCAGCTCTGCAACCGGGCTAACTCCAAATGCCTCAAGCACGCGAAGCTGCGCCACCACAGCACCCCGAATCCCACGTCCCGGTGAAGGTGGATGGAGCTATCGTCTGCGACTCGTTCTCCAACAAACGGCACAAACAACAACATGTCGCGATATCAAGTAGCATTTAGGGCACAGCATAGCAGCGGACACCGCCGATGCCACGTGCTAGGGATGGGTCAG
>CAZORE010000177.1:4780-13931 GCA_964581815.1 uncultured Streptosporangiaceae bacterium
AGGGCTGGCTAGGAGGCTAAGTCCCACACCACCGAGTCGGGGGTCAGCGACATCGAGACAACTCCCGTGTTGGCCGGGCTGTGCGTTGACCCGGCCACGCCGGGGGCCAAGACAACCATTGCCGCGACGCCGACTAGTGTCAACCCGGCAAGAAAATGCTTGATGATGCGCACGGGATCCCCTCTCACGGAACTCCCCGGTCAAATGACCCTGGATATTCATGGATGCCGTTGAAGCACCCAATCCGTTGCCTATCCGCTGGATTTAATCATGCCCGGAGCCGCCCCGTCGCTCAAGAGATTCGCGCATTACCCTCATGCAGCGCGCATCAGGACGGCGCCACCGCGACGAGGGCGGTTCGCGCGATGACCCGTCAGGAAGGGTATCGGCCACCCGGGGCTGCTAGTCCCTGCCCCGCTCGGTGTAGCCGAAGAACGCGCGGCGCTTGATGAGCTCGGCGACATCAGGGGGAACCATGCTTTCCCAGGAGTCGTCGTTCGCGGCTATCCGGCGGAGCACGTCGCGGCTGAAGATCGGCAGGAACTCTGGCCGGTAGTTGTCAAGGTGGACGAAGCTGCCCCGGCCGGCCAGGTAGTCATACAGCGGCTGCAGTTCGGGCTGGACCTTGATGTCATCGACGGTCTTGAGCTGGTCCTCCGGTGAGGGCTGCACGGGGTAGACATACAGCTTCAGGTCGTTCTTGAACAGCCGCCCGAAGCTCTCCAGGATCCCGCCGGGCAGTTGCGCGTGGTTCTTCTCGTCGAACAGGTCGATCAGGCTGGGCACACCCATCACGATGCCGATCCGTTCGCTCGTCCGCTCGCCGAGGTAGGCGGCCAGCCGGTAGTAGTCGAAGTAGTCGGTGATCAGCACCGTCATCCCGCACGCGGCGAGCAGTTCCGCGCGGGCGAGGAAGTCCCGCCGGTCCACCTGCTCCCCGCCGGCCAGCAGGTTGCGCATCGTGATCTCGGTAAGCTCCAGCACCGGCTTCCCGGCCACGGCCGGGTCGGCCTCGAACTTGGCCCGGGCCGACGCGAGCATGTCGATGTTCACGTGCGTGGGCGGGCGGAAGCTCCCCCGCTCCACCAGGATCGCCTTCTTGCGCAGCATCTCGCTCGGCTGCAGCACCTCACGGTCGGGGCCGAACATCGCCACGCCGCTGAGCCCGACCTGGACGAGCTTGAGCGCCATCAGGCGGTTGTCGACGCGGCGGAACGCGATGCCGCGGAACTGGATCATGTCGATCTCGATGCGGCCAGTGGTCAGGCGGTCGAGCAGGCTCTCGATCAGCTTGTCCGGCTCGTGGTGCTCGAAGAACGCCCCGTACAGCAGGTTCACCCCGACGATCCCGAGCGCCTCCTGCTGCGCGAATGCCTCAATGTCGAGCATCCGTACGTGCATGATGATCTGGCTCGGCTCGTCGTGCTGCTGGGCCTGGAACTTCACGCCCATCCAGCCGTGGCACTCGTTGCCGCCGCGGAAGCTGCGCGCCACGACCGTGTCGGCGAAGGCGAAGAAGCAGTTCTCGTCGCCGCGCTTGTGCTCCAGCCGGTCCACGTTCAGCTGGAACTCCGTGTCGAGCATGCCCTGCAGCCGCCCGGAGGACACGTACCGGTCCGCCTTGCCGTACTCGGCGTCGCTCACGGCCATGTCGTAAGCCGAAATCGACTTCGCGACAGTGCCCGCGGCGCCGCCTACCCGGAAGAACCAGCGCACGACCTCCTGGCCGGCCCCGATCTCGGCGATCGTCCCGTACCAGCGCGGATCCAGGTTGATGCGCAGCGCCTTCTGATGCGTGTCAGATTCGTGAGCGCCCGTGATGAGCTCGGTCATTCGTCTCCCTGCCCACCAGGCCCGCTGCTGCCCCGTCCACGGTGACGGTCCGGACATGAGCGCCCGGGTGAGGCAATCTTACTAATTCCGCCGCTTCTGGCACCAGCCCGTGCCGACGGCCAATCCGCAGTTCCCCATTCCGGTTACGCTGTGGCGCAAGGAATTGGGATCCGGCAGGCCCAGGACTGAACGCTCACCTACTGACGGCTTGAGATTGGCAGGGCGCCGTGGATGACTTGGACGCTCTGCGCGATACCGGGCAGCTCCAGTCGGCCCTGCGAGGCGACTTCGAGATCGTCGCCCGCTACGGCGAGGAGCACCCAGGGGCCTGGGCGGGAGCGTGGTGGGACAACGAGCCGGCCGTGCGTATCGTTGCCGCATTCACCGGCGATGCCGCCTCGCACGACGCCGCGCTGCGCCCCAGGCTCCAGCATCCGGGCCGGCTCGTCGTGCAGAGCAGGCAGCACTCGCTGGCTGACCTGCGGCGGGTACGAGAAGAGATCGAGCGCGCCCTCCGTCAGCGCCAGGAGCAGGCCGGCCGCCCGATCCTCACCTCCATAGGAAACGGAAAGGCAGTCATCAGCGTGCACTTGCGGGCCGACCAGGAGCACGTGGCCGGCGAACTCGCCTCCCGCTACGGGAGCGCTGTCGAGCTGCGGGTAGGGAATTTCTCCTTCCCCGATCGCCGCCTGCGTCCGCGGCCGGCCGCCGGGCCGGCGCCGCAGGAGCAGGCCTTCGAAGGGCTCGAGATGAGCGTCGAGGTTGACCAGGCGGTCCTTGAAGCCGGCGCCGACGGTCGCGGCCGGCTCGTCTTGCGCAACAGCAGCCAGGAAAGGATCGGCCCGCTTCACTGCGGCCAGCCGCTGGTCGGGTCCCTGCTGAACTCCTCCCTCGAGGCAGTCGGCGGCTACAGCGGCTGGATCGCTGGCACGGGACGGGTCATCGACCTGGCCCCGGGAGAAACAGCCAGCTTGGGAGTCATTTTCGGAACCGCTAGCGCCCGCGAGGGCCTCGGTTACGCCCTGCCGCCCGGCCGGTACTGGCTCAAGGTCCAGATGCACCTGCACCACGGCCCCGGCGCCCCCCTGACGACCGCGCCCGCCGCGCCCCTGATACCGATCACGATCACCCCCCGAGTGCAGGAGGCCGGCGATCAGGCCGGGCGTCACGGACAATGAATGCGCGAGCGGCACGCCGTAATGCCCGAAGGTTGGGAAGGGCAAGGTCGTACTGGTTGCCGAAAAAGGCGCGGTGCGGCTCGCCGATCACCCACGGCGTCGAACTCCCGGTCTTCCGGTGCGGGAAGTGCTCGCAATTCGTGATACTTCTGCCTTGTTAGTGTCCATCCGTGCTTGTATGGTTACCGCGTGCGGCGGTACCGCGCCTCACGGTTCTCCCCCCAGCCGTGGGAAGGTAGCCTCGCGGCGCCCCCGTCCGCGATGGGCGAGCAGCGGTACCGCCGCCTTCGTTCATGGAAGAGCCTGACTGGCCAAGGCAGATGACCGGCTCCGTGAAGGAGCCGCTGAGCAGACGGATCAGGATGCGAGGCACCATCCCTTCGCTGCCGAGGAGCGTGACCTGGCCCGGCGGCGCGGCAGTTGCCCAGGAGCGGGCGCGGTGGCTTACCCCGCCCCGGTTCTGGTCCACGCGCCGCTCGTGGCTCGCCGCAGCGGCTGGGCTCGTCGCCATCGGTTGTTTCTGCGCGCTGGTCCAGGGACCCCAGTGGCGGCAGTCCGCCGTGCTCGCCACGGCCAACCTCGCGATGTCCCTGGTCTTCGTCCTGACCGGCCTGCTGCTTGGCCGGGAACCGGGCCAGCGAGTCACGGCGGGGGCGCTCATGCTCACCGGCGTCTTCCGCTCCCTCGATTTCATCGATGCCTGGAACGGCCCGTGGCCGGCGTACGCCACCGTATTCGGTGGCATTGACCGCATCTTCGGCGCCTGGGCGCTGCTGCGTTATCCAGATTCCGCGCTGTCCGGGCGCCACCGGCGCTATCTGGTCTTGCTAACCGGATGGATGCTGGGCGGTCGCACGCTGATCGCCGTCACGTCGACGGCGCGGTGGAGCGGCTACCCGCCGTCCACATGGTGGCCTACCCTGCTCGCGAATCAGCAGCTGTCCGACACGCTCAACTACGTGATCCACGTCGGTGAGGGAATTGGCGGGATCGCGCTGATCGCGTTCCTGGTGATCCGGCTGATGAGGACCAGGGGTCTTGACCGCATCGTGATCACCCCGATCGCCGTGGCTGGCATCGCCGCGGTGATCGCGACGATCGCCTCCACCATCATGATGGCGCTGAGCCTCTCCGGCACGCCCAACGATGCGTACCTGACAGAAAGCCTCGTAGACCTCGGAATCCCGGTCGCGTTCCTGATCGCTGTGCTGCAGCGGATGCTCCTGGTCAGGAACGTCACTGAGCTGACCGCCCAGGTCGCGGCGGCCGGCGATATCGACGCCGTGCGCCACGCGCTTCGCAACGTCCTGCACGATCCCACCCTGGACCTTCTCGACACCTCCGATTCTAGCTTGCGCGCACTCGACAGCCGCTCACCCGAGCGCCTGGTCTCCTACATCCGCGCTGGTCAGGGGGCACCCATCGCCGTCGTTGTGGCCGACCCGGCGCTGGCCCGGTACCGCGAGCTGTTCGAGGCCGCCACGGCGGCGAGCGGGCTGGCGCTGCAGAACGCCCAGCTTCAGGCGAAGGCCGCGCAAGAGAAGCTCGAGCAAGTGAAGGCGTCACGGGCGCGCATCCTCGAGGCGGAACTCGCCGAGCGGCGGCGCCTCGAGCGCGACCTGCACGACGGCGTGCAGCAGCACCTGCTGGGCATCACGGCGGGCCTGACTGCCGCGATGGCCAGGACCACTGACCCGGAGGCGACCGCCGCTATCAGTCAGGCCCGCGAGGGCCTGCGAGCGGTGCTGGCCGAACTCCGGGACCTGGCGCACGGCATTCACCCGGCCGTCCTGTCCCAGAGCGGGCTCGGTGCCGCGCTGGAGGGGATAGCCGAACGCCTTCCGCTCCCGGTGAGCGTGACCGCGCCGCCGCACAGGCTCGACATCGCCGTGGAGGCGACGCTGTACTTCGTCGCCTGCGAGGCGCTCGCGAACGTCGTGAAGCACGCCAATGCCGGCAGCGCGCTGGTCGCAGTGCGGGCCGGGGAGTCCGTGCTGGAACTGGAGGTCTCGGACGACGGCATCGGCGGTGTCACGGCGGGCGCCGGTCACGGGCTGGCCAACATAGCCGACCGCGTCGGCGCGCTCGACGGGGAAGTCGTCATCGACAGCGCGCCGGGCCAGGGAACGCGTCTCCTGGTGAGGATCCCGTGCGGGTAGCGATCGCCGAAGACTCCGGGCTGTTCCGCAGCAGCCTGGTCCTGCTGTTGCGCTCGCTGGGCACTGAGGTGACCGCCAGCGTCGCTTCAGGCGCTGAACTGCTCGCGGCCATCAGGGCCGGCCCGCCAGAGGCCGTCATTCTCGACATCCGCATGCCGCCGTCGTTCACCGACGAGGGCATCCGCACCGCGCGGGAGATACGCGGCCTGCACCCTGACGTGGGCATCCTGGTCCTGTCCACCTACGCAGAAACCAGCTACGCGAGCCAGCTCCTGGAAACGGTCCGCTCCGGAGTCGGTTATCTGCTGAAGGACAACGTCACCGACGCCGACGCGCTCATGGAGAGCCTGGCGAGAGTGGCCGCGGGCGAGACCGTCGTCGACCCCGCCATCGTGCGGCGGCTGCTGGAGAGGAACCGGCGGCCGAACGTGATGGAGACGCTGAACGAGCGCGAGCTGACCGTGCTCAGGCACATGGCGGAGGGGCGGTCCAACCTCGGGATCGGTAACGCGCTCTTTCTCAGCGCGCGGACCGTCGAGACCCACGTCACCAATGTCTTCACCAAGCTCGGCCTGACCCCGAGCGACACCGAGAACAACCGTGTCCGCGCGGTCCTGACGTTCCTCCGCTCGGCGGGCCCGTAGCCGTCGCGGCGGTGCGGCGATCCGCAGGGCGGAGGCTAGATCACGATCCCCTTCCCCCCGATCGTGCCTAGCCTCCGCCCCGGTCATTGGAGGATGAGCACATCCTTGCTACCGAAAGCGTCGGCCAGGTCCGGCGCTAGGTCGCCGGCAACGAAGATCGCGATGGCTCCGTCAAGACCGCCGTCCAGGCACGCCTCGTCCGCCGACGGGCTGGCTTCGAGGAGGCTCACGAGCACCCGGTACCCGTCACCGTGTTTCGCGCGGGACACGGCAGCCGCCGTCGCCGATGGCATCGCCTTCCTCGCTTTGAGTATGGTCATCACTACATCCGCTACCCGGAGGGTCTGCACCCACTGCCCTTCCGGCGGCGTGGTGTCGCCGGACGACGGGGATGCGCTGAGCGGCATGCAAGACAGTGTGCCGTCGCGGGGCCGGCTCCCTCGTCGTGGAAACCACGGCAGGTGTCGCGGGGTTTCCCTCTTGACTGAGACATACGGCCATGAAGGCCATGCCGTCATAGTTCTGACGGCGCGCGGATTCCGGTCGCCGCGCCGTCGGCGGCTGCCACACTTGGCCTGTGGACGGCGAGGCCTACGTTGAAGTCAAGCGCGACGCCAACCTGTGGCGGGACCGGATCCGGGCCTACCGGATCTTCCTCGACGGCGTCGAGGCGGGAAGGGTGCGGCCCCAGCGCCGGCTCCTGGCGGATCCTCTGCGACATAACCATCGGCTGGAGCCGCTACGTCTCGCTCAGCCGCCGCTGACTCACTCAACCAGCCATCCGTGGTGTTCGCCGCGTACACGGCGGCCGCGAACCAGGCGGCCGGGCGGCTGGGCGGCCAACGGCGCGACGGCAGCGGGCCGACCGGGAACAGGAGCAGCGCAAACGCGAATGCCTCGGCTGGGACTTGGTCAAACAGCAGAGCGAGAGACAAGCCCAGGCCGGTTAGAAAAATCTGTAAATGGTACACTCTGAGCGGTTTAGTCAGGTACCCTCGTCCGGACGAGTCAAGTCGGTAACATTAGTGCTAAAACGTAGCATTGAGGGACACATGAGTACTGAGGGCCGCCGCTCCCCGAGCCCGTGGACGCCGCAATCGATGTTGTCGGGATCCGCCCTGCGCACACAGGTCAAATCGCTCATGGCCAAGGCGGCGATGCGGTGGCCAAATATCCAAATTCTTGAGAGCCTGCCCATGTTTGCGCCAAACTCTTCAGGCGCAATGAAAGAGCGGGCTGCTCTCACGATTCAGTCGGCCACTCAAACGTTCCCACTCATGATTGAACTCCTGGGCAGGACAGGTACCCCGATTAAGGATCCAACCCCGATATCCGCTTTCGCGGACACGGCCGAAAAGCGGACAGCTGCCCTTGAGCTGAAAAAGCTCTTCGATGAGTATGGCAGCGATAAAGGTGACTCGAACCATAACTATCACTGGCTGTACGGCTCTATCCTCGGAACGAGGCGTGCATCTGCCTTGCTGGAGATAGGCCTTGGTACCAATAACGAAGATATCGTTTCCAACATGTCAAGCAACGGCACACCCGGAGCCTCCCTACGAGCTTTCCGTGACTTTCTCCCCGATGCTCACATCTATGGCGCAGACATCGATCGCGCCATCCTCTTCCAAGAGGAGCGGGTGTCGACTTTCTTCGTCGACCAGACGGATATCGACTCCTTCGTGGAATTGAGTGCTGCCGTTCCTGATGAGCTTGACCTCATCATCGATGATGGTCTGCACACACCAAATGCAAACCTTGCTTCCCTTGTCTTCGGTCTCGGCCGGTTGAAGATAGGTGGCTATTTCCTAGTCGAGGACATCAGCCGTCATGCGGTTCCGATCTGGCAGCTGGTATCAGCGGCCCTGCTACCGGAACAGTACGAGTCACACGTGGTTGAGGCAGACACCCAGTTCCTTTTCGTCATTCACCGCGTGAGGTAATCTTCGGACTGCCGCTGGCCGCCGGTTAATTTGGGTAGCGACCGGCAGCTGTCCGGGCTCTCGATGAGTCTCCCGGCGAAGTCATCCGGTGGCTCGCCACGCCGGACCTGATGGTGCGGTGGGTACTCGGCGCTGAGCAGACCAGCCTTGTCCTGGCGCCAGCGGCGATACCGCGACCGTCCACTCCCTTGCCACCTCCGGCGGGTAGCCGTGGCGCAAAACTGAGTAACTGTTACTCAGGCGGCCGCCGTGGCGCGTGACTATAACTTGGACGATCGGTCCGGTTTGCGGGCCGCCAGTCCGACTAGGGGTAAGGGAAATGTTCAGACGGATAAAGCACCCGCACATTGGCCGATTCGGACGGCGAACGGCGTTGGCCGCAGTCGGCGGCCTGGTCGCGACTGTCTTCCTGACCGCGAGCACTGCGGTTGCCGTGGGGGCCACGACGGCAAGCTGCACGCCGGGTTCCGGGCCGGATCTCGCCGGCCGTCACCTGACAAGCAGCGATCTCTCCAGCTACTCATCGGGCCTGCAATGCGCCAACCTGACCGGAGCTGACCTGAGCGGTCTCGACTTGGCTCAGGTCGATTTCACTGGTGCCGTCATGCGTGACGCTAACCTGCAGGGCGCCGATCTCAGCCAGGCGACATTCGATCAGGCGGACCTGTCGGGCGCCAACCTGTCGAACGCGCAGATGATTCAGGCCTCAGCCCGGTACGCCAAGCTAGTCGGCGCGGACCTGGCCCAGGCGGACTTCACCCAGGCCGACCTGACCGGCGCCGATCTCGCTAAGGCCAACCTGAGCGGCACCACCTTCTCGCAGGCCACACTCGATCAGGCAAATTTCAAGGGCGCGACGGGAGTCCCGCCGTACAGTCTGTACCTGCTGATCGGCGCCGGGGTCATCCTCGTGCTGCTGGTATTGGGGTCGATCAGGAAAGTCAGCCGCGTCATGAGCCTGAACAGGCAGAACATGTCAAACTTCGCGATGAGCCGCACGGGCATCGCGCTGGCCCGCGGCCTGGTCGGCTCGCTTGTCGTCGCGCTCGGCTTCCATCTGTTCCTGGGCGGGCTAGCCGATGAGATCGTCAGCTCGTTCGGCCCGCCCCTGGCTCAGACGTGTTCCGCGGGAGCGCTCTGCACCGTTGGCGTGGCCAGCGGATTCTTCGGCCTTTTCGGCGGCGTTTTCGTCATCATCGCGGGCTTCGCCGTACGGCGTGTGCGTTACCCGGCGCCCAGCTCCATCGGCATGTCTCGCGGGCCAATGGGTCAAGGCCCAATGTTCGGCGGGGTCCCTGGCCCAGGGTTCAGCGGATCGCGTGGTTCCGGGACGGCGGGTCTCTTTGACTCGGGGACCGGGGGACCATCTGACCCGGGAAGCCCTTGGTCTTAGG
>CAZORE010000178.1:0-1774 GCA_964581815.1 uncultured Streptosporangiaceae bacterium
TGTTAACCGGCAGGTTCCAAGTTCGAGTCTTGGCGCGGGAGCTCAGGAAGTCCGTGCGGTCAGCCCTCTCATCTGCGACAGCGCAGGCGGAGAGGGCTTTTCCATGTCGCAGGGGCGGTGCCGGCTGCTGCGGCGCCCGGGCGGCAGTGGGATGGCCTGGCAGCCGATCGGTAGCGGTGAGCCCGGAGAGCTGTCGGCTGGCGGAGCTAAGCTTTAGTTAGGCCGTGCTTATGGGAGGTGCCCGTGACGGCAGGGCGCGAAGGCGGGACGGCGGGCGCACTGGGCCTGCTGAGGACCTCACATGCCGAGCGCGAGCAGGCGATCGACGTGCTGAAGGCCGCGTTCGTTCAGGGTCGGCTGACCAAGGACGAGTTCGACTTGCGGGTCGGCCAGGTATTGGCGTCACGGACCTACGCGGAGCTGGACGCACTCAGCGCCGACATTCCCGACGGGGTGACCAGCGCCCAGCCGTCGGCCGAGCACACCCGTGAGCCGGGCAAGGTGCTCAGCTTCAAGACAGCGGCGCGCGTTGGCGCGGTCGGTGCCGGCCCGAGCATGGCTTCTGCTGCGGTGATGCTTGTGCAGTCCGGCGAAGTGCCGGGGGTTATCGGCGTGCTGCTCGTGGGCGTGACGGGCTTGGTCGTGGCCGGGCTGCTTGCCGCGCTGCTGATGCTCCTGTCCTGGATCGTGCGCCGCGCGCAGAGGGAGGCCGCGCCGGGACCGCCATCGGGTCCGGCCGGTCTGGCATCCAGGCGCCGGGCGCCGGCCCGGCAGCTGCCGTCGGCCGCGCACGACCCGTTGTATATGGTGAAGCGGCCCGGAACCGCCTGCCTCGCATACGGGTTAGCCCGGTTCAGGGCCGCGGTGACGTTCTGGCCGTGGACAGCCGCTGATTCCAGCGGCGCGGCGTGCTACGCCGTGTGTACCGAGCTGGCCCCGATGGCGTGCCCGGCAAGGTCCGCGAGGGCCACGGCGACGAGCCGGGCGCGCTGGGACGGCCTGGAGCCCGGCTTCGGCGTCAACATGAACCGACCGACGTACTGGCCGTTGCTGAACGTACGCAGTTCCACGTCCTCCTCCGGGAAACCGAACTCGTCGACCGGGTAGTGCCCGTAGCGTGTCATGACCGAGCCGTCCGGCTCTAGGCGCGGCGGCTGTCCAAGCAGCTTCCCGAACTCGAAGCGGCAGTCCGCCAGGTTAAGTATGTCGATGAGCTGCCTACGGACGTGCTCGGTGACGTCGTACGGCGTGCCTGCCTCCTGCGTCAGCACGGCGCTGGCCACGATTTGGTTGAAGTACCCGGCGTCGGCGACGGTGACCGCCTTCAGCCGGCGCGCCCAGGCGGCCATCTGGGACACGGCGACGCCGACCGCGAGCAGCAGTCCGAACGTGGTCACGTCGGCGGAGTGGCTGATGGTGAGGCGGTCGTAGGGCAGGGTGAAGAAGAAGTCGAACCAGACCGCGGCCGACAAGGCGGCGAGCGCGCCGGCCAGCCGGTTCCCGAGGCACGCGACCGCGACGACCGCTACGACGAGCAGCAGCGCGACGTTCGTGTTGGGCCAGCTTCCGCGCCACGGCAGCAGGATCACCGCCAGCGCAAGCGGTCCGAGGACGGCGGCGGCGATGGCCACTGTGTCCCTGGTCAGGTAACGGGTCATGAGACCCACCTTCTCCCGTGAGATATCCCGGTCCTTCCAGCGTGGCACATGGGAACCGCTTGGAGTCAGGGCCGAACGGCATGGAGTCCGTTAGGAACCCCGGCGGCCACGGCGGG
>CAZORE010000178.1:1874-4322 GCA_964581815.1 uncultured Streptosporangiaceae bacterium
GTTAGTCGGGTGGCTTCAGCCGCTCCAGCCGGGTCCAGCCGTCCCAGCCGCGCTCGCGCATCAGGTCCTTGAGCCATACCGCCCGCGGGTCGTACTCGACAGCAAGGGCGTCCAGCAGATTAAACGGCAGGTCGTCGCTCGCCACCTCGCCGGGGAGGACCGCACCGGAGGCGTACGCCTGCTCGGCCATCGCGGCCATGATGTCGGCGACTTCCGCCAAGCGCGGGTCGTCCTTGCGCGCGTCGCTGTCGAAGAGCTCCGACAGCAGCCGGTACAGGCGGACGAGTTGCGGGTTCTCGAGTTCCGCGAGCTTCCAGGGAATGAACTCGCGGACGCGCTCGGGCCACCGGGCCGCAATCAGGATCCACCCGTCCCGTTCGCCTTCCATCATCCGACCCGACACGCCGATCTGCCGGAGCCGGTCGAGATAGTAGGTCACCTCCGACGGGAGCGCCAGGCTGTCCCCGGCGGCGAGCTGAGCGATCTGCTTGCGGCTGGCCGCAAGCCGCTCGATCTCCTCGCGCAGACGGTTGTCGATCCGCTGGACCGCTGCGTCAAAGGCCGGCGCGTCAGCTTCGAGCATCTGCCCGAGCTCCGAGAGCGGCACGCCAGCGTTGGCGAGGGTGCGGATCTTGATGAGAGACACGACCGCCGATGCACCATACCGCCGGTAACCCGAGGCATCCCGCTCCGGTTCGGGCAGGAGCCCGATCTGGTGGTAGTGCCGGACCGCCCGGACGGTGACTCCGGCGTACGCTGCCAGTTGACCGATCGTCAGCATGCTCTGATCCTGCCCCCAAACCGCCTGAACCCGGTCGATGCCGCCTCAGGAGATCCTGCGGCGGTAAAGGATGCCGGCCACCGTGTAGGCAACGGCGAGGATGCCGACGCACCATGCCAGGGCAATCCAGATGCCGGTGCCGACCGGCTGCTGAGCAAATAGTGCCCGGATCGTGTTGACGATGGAGGTCACCGGCTGATGTTCAGCGAAGGCACGCACCGGGGCGGGCATGGTGGCGGTGGGCACGAAAGCTGAGCTGATGAACGGCAGGAAGATCAGCGGGTAGGAGAACGCACTCGCTCCGTCCACGCTTTTGGCAGTGAGGCCCGGAATGACAGCGAGCCAGGTCAACGCCAGAGTGAACAGGACGAGGAGGCCAGCGACCATAAGCCAGGCCAGCGGCCCGGCGCCCGAGCGGAAGCCCATGGCGACGGCGACGGCGATGACGACCACGAGCGAGATCACATTGGCGGCCAGGGAGGTCAGCACGTGCGCCCACAGCACGCCCGGCCGGGCAATCGGCATGGACTGGAATCGCTCGAAGATCCCGCCTTGGATGTCGGTGAAGAGCCGGAAAGCTGTGTAGGAGATGCCCGAGGCGATCGTGATCAGCAAGATGCCGGGCAGCATGTAGTTCACGTACGAGACCGACCCGGTGTTGATCGCGCCGCCGAACACGTAGACGAACAGCAGCATGATCGCGATCGGCGTGATCACGGTCGTGATGATCGTGTCCGGGCTGCGCGTGACATGACGCAGGGTCCGTCCCGTGAGGACGGCGGTATCACTGGCGAAATGCGTGGCCATTGTCACTCTTCCTTACTTCTCGCTCGGCCCGCGCGCGGGATTGTTGCTGTGCTGATCCGCGCCGTCCCGGCCGTCCTCGTCGGCGTGGCCGACAACCGCGAAGAAGACGTCCTCAAGAGAAGGCTGCTTCTCGACGTATTCGACCTTGGCGGGCGGCAGCAGTTGCTTGAGCTCCGCCAGGGTGCCGTTGACGATGATCCGGCCCTGGTGCAGGATCGCGATCCGGTCGGCCAGCTGTTCGGCCTCCTCCAGGTACTGAGTGGTGAGCAGCACGGTCGTCCCTCCGTCGGCCAGTTGCTTCACGGCCTGCCACACCTCGATGCGCGCCTGCGGGTCCAGCCCGGCCGTTGGCTCATCGAGGAAGATGACCGGCGGATTCCCGATCAGGCTCATCGCGATGTCCAGGCGGCGGCGCATGCCGCCCGAGTAAGTCGCGGCCCTCCGGTTGCCCGCCCCGGTCAGCGAGAAGCGCCGCAGCAGGTCATCCGCGATCACGCCAGGATCCTTGAGGTGCCTTAGCCGGGCGATCAGGACAAGGTTCTCCCGCCCGGTGAGGATCTCGTCAACCGCCGCGAACTGCCCGGTGAGACTGATCGACTCGCGCACATCAGCGGCCTGAGCCAGGACATCGAAACCGTCGACCCGCGCCGTCCCCGCGTCGGCCTTCAGCAGCGTGGACAGGATCTTCACTACCGTGGTCTTGCCCGCCCCGTTCGAGCCGAGCAGGGCGAAGATGCTGCCCCGCGCCACCTCGAAGTCCACGCCGCGCAGCACGCGCAGCTCCTTGAAAGACTTCTCCAGGCCCTGCGCGTAGATGACAGGCCCTTGGACCCGATCGGTTGTTGCCGGGATACTCATGA
>CAZORE010000178.1:4422-13903 GCA_964581815.1 uncultured Streptosporangiaceae bacterium
GCGGCGAGCAGGGAGAAGCAAAGCGGCGGCGTCACCGACCTCGCATTCCGTCCGTCTATCGTCTATCGTCGATTAACGATGAATGAGATGACAGGCCCGCTGGAGCGGGCGACGGCGGCGGAGTACGCGTCGTGGTTCCGGGCGCTGGCGGACGCGACGCGGGTGCAGATCGTGTCGCTGCTCGCGCGGCGCGGTGAGCCGATGACGGTCGGGGCGATCACCGCCGAGCTGGAAGTCGGCCAGTCAACGGTGTCGGAGCACCTGAAGGTCCTGGCCGGCGTGCGGTTCGTGCTCGCCGACAGGCAGGGGACGGCGGCGTATTACCGGATCAACGAAGCATGCGTGCGGTGCTTCCCGTCCGCTGCGGACATCGTCATGGGCCGCCCTGTCCCGGCCGCGCCTGCCTGCTAATCCCGTGATCTGGAGGTATCTCGTGCCCGATGACGTTGAGCGGGTCCGCGCCCTGGTCGTGAGCCGTTACGGACGGCTGGCGGCGGCGGCCGCCGCCGGGCAGCGGGTCACCGACGCCGGTCCCGGCGAGGCTTGCTTCGGTGCCGCCGCCTACGACGACACGACGGGGCTGCCTGAGGCCGCGCTACGGGCCAGTCTGGGGTGCGGTAACCCGGTGCTTGTGGCGAGCCTGAGCCCTGGGGAGACCATGCTTGACCTCGGGTCAGGAGGCGGCATCGACGTGCTGCTCTCGGCCCGGCGGGTCGGCCCCTCGGGGCGTGCCTACGGCCTGGACGCCTCGCCCGAGATGATCAGCCTGGCCCGCGCGAACGCCGCCGCCGCGGGCGCCCAGAACGCGGAGTTCCTGCTGGGGAGCATTGAGGACGTCCCGTTGCCTGACGGGCACGTTGACGCGGTGATCTCCAACTGCGTGATCAACCTGTCGGCGGACAAGCCGCGCGTGCTCGCCGAGGCGTTCCGCGTGCTGCGGCCCGGCGGGCGGCTCGGGGTGAGCGACGTCATCGCCAGCGACGACGCCGACCCCAGTGAGCGGGCCGCAGCCGAGCAGCGTACCGGCTGTACCACCGGGACGGTGACCGAGCGCCAGTACCGTCACCAGCTCCTGGCCGCCGGGTTCACCGGGATAAGCATCGTGCCGACCGCGGATGCAGGGGGCGGCCTGTCCGCGGCCGTGATCCGGGCCGAGCGGCCCGCCGCCCCGCCCGGCATGTTGATTCGGCCGATGCGGGCCGCCGACTCTGGCGAGGTGCTGGCGATCTACCAGGCAGGCCTGGACGCCGGGCAGGCCAGCTTCGAAACGGTCGCGCCGGCATGGGAGGCGTTCGACGCCGGGAAACTGCCGCTGCACCGCTTCGTCGCCGCCGAGGCCGCCTCCGGGCGGGTGCTCGGCTGGGTGGCGACCTCACCGGTATCGGCCCGGCGCGTGTACGCGGGAGTGATTGAGCACAGCGTTTACGTCGACCCGGCGCGGCACCGCGCCGGCATCGGCTCGGCGCTGCTAGCCGCGCTGATCGGGTCGTCGGAGGCGGCCGGGATCTGGACCATCCAGAGCAGCGTGTTCCCCGAGAACACGGTGAGCGTCCGGTTGCACCAGAAGGCGGGGTTCCGGGTCGTCGGCACCAGGGAGCGGGTCGCCTGCCATCACGGCCGGTGGCGGGACACGGTGCTGCTGGAACGCCGCAGCAGGATCACGGGCGTCAGCTGACAAACCGCAGGCGCGGGTTCACGATTGGCGTGCGTGGCGTGTCCAGGCCTGGGCGCCCATCTGGACGGCGTCCCAGGGGGAGCCGAGCGGCGGGGTGTAGGACAGGTCGAGGTCGCTGACCTCATCGACGGTCATGCCGTGGTAGATCGCGGTGGCGGCGATGTCGATCCGCTTGGCGACCTCGGCGTGCTTGTGGCCGAACAGCTGGACGCCGAGGAGGCGACCGGTGGCGCGGTCGCCGGTGAACCGCATGGCGATCTTGTGGCTGCCGGGGTAGTAGGCCTTGTGGTCGTCGGCCTGGAACGCGACGGTGACCGGGTCGAAGCCGGCCGCGATGGCCTCGTGGTCGCGCAGGCCGGTGCGGGCGGCGGCCTGGTCGAAGATCTTGACGACCTGGGTGCCGAGTGAGCCGGCGAACTCGCGGTGCCCGCCCGCGGCGTTCTCCCCGGCGACCCGGCCCTGCTTGTGCGCGGTCGTGCCCAGGGGCAGGTAGGTCTCGCCGAGCAGCCGGTGGTGAGTGGTCACGCAGTCGCCGGCCGCGTAGACGTCCGGCAGGCCGGTCCGCATGGCCCGGTCCACCTGGATGGCGCCCCGCGCGCCGAGTGACGCGCCCGCGCTGACGGCCAGGTCGGTCTCGGGGCGGACGCCGGTGACGACGAGGACCAGCCCGGCGTGCACGGATACCGGCGCGCCGCTGGCCGTGACCGCGTCCACTCGCAGCCGCTCGGGTGCGCCCGGCTCGGCGCGGGCGATGCTCTTGACGTCGGTGCCCGTGTGCACGGTGACCCCGTGCTCCTCGAGCTGTGCGCGGACCAGGCGGCCGAGTTCCCCGTCGACGGTGGGCAGCACCTCGGGCAGCCGCTCGAGCTGGGTGACGGCCAGGCCCCGGGCGGACAGGCCGTCGGCCATCTCCAGGCCGACGTAGCCGGCGCCGACGATCACCGCGCTGCCGGTGCCGGTCTCCTCCAGGGTCCGCATGATCGCGAAGGTCTCGTCCATCGTGTGCAGCAGGTGCACCCCGTCCGCGTCGCCCAGGGCGTCAAGCCCGGCGACCGGAGGCCGGACAGGGACGGCGCCGGTGCCGATGACGAGCTGGTCGTAGGACATGACGTCCGCCGCGCCGTCCGGCCCGGTCAGCTGGAGCGTGTGGCCGGCCACGTCGACCTTGCGGGCGGTGGTGTTCAGGCGCAGCCGCATCCCGGCTGCCTCCAGGTCGGCGTAGGTCCGGTGCGCGAGGTTGCGCCAGTGGGTGACCTCGCCGGAGACGTAGTAGGGGATGCCGCAGATGGAGAAGTTCGGGTAGGCGTCGGCCACCACCACGGTGACCTCGGCGCCCGGGTCGACCTCGCGGGCGCGCAGCGCGGCGCTGATGCCCGCGTCGCTGCCCCCCACTGCCACCATGTGCATGACCAGTACCTTCCGTTGCTTGCTGTCCGGCTTAACGGGCCACGGGCGGTGGCACTTGACGTGCGCCGTCCGCCGCCGAGAGGCCGTTGGCTGACTCGTGCGGGACGACGACGCTGGCCGCCTGGGCCGGGGTGAACTTCGGGTAGAGGAACCTGATGAGGATCACTCCGGCGATCCCGCCGCCGATCTGGGCGGCGATGAACACCGGGGCGGACGACGGGGCGATCCCGGCGAAGCTGTTGGAGAACATCCGCCCGATGGTGATCGCCGGGTTCGCGAAGCTGGTCGATGAGGTGAACCAGTAAGCGGCGCCGATGTAGGCGCCGACCGCCGCCGGCGCGGTGGCCGCCCGGCCGCTGCGGGCGAGGGCGAAGATGACAAGCAGCAGCCCGGCGGTCGCGATCACCTCCGACAGCGCGTGCGGCCCGCTGGCCCGGTGCTTGGCCGAGATGGACACCGCCGCCTGGGCGAACATTACGTTCGCGGTGACCGCGCCGGTGACGCACCCGGCGACCTGGGCGGGCAGGTAGCAGGCGGCGTCCCGCCAGGAGATCCCGCCGAGCGACGCGTCGGCGAACGAGACCACCGGGTTGAAGTGCGCGCCGGAGACCGGCCCGAACATGAGGATGATCGCGAACAGCCCGGCGGCGGTGGCCGCCGCGTTCTCCAGCAGCGCAAGGCCGGTGTCGGACGGGGACAGGCGCTGCGCGGCGATCCCGGAGCCGATCACGATGGCGGCGAGGAACGCGCTGCCGAGGAACTCCGCGGCCAGCCGGCGCGGCAGGTCAGGTGCACTGGTCACGGCAAGCCATCCTGTCGTATCATCCTTGCTCAGTCAACATTGACTCAATAAAACTTGACTTAAATGCCAGGTGGCTTCAGGTGGCCGGAAGGTGCCGCCCAGGCCAGGCGGCGCGCCCGGGACGGCTCGCACCTGCTGGTCGCGGGGGCCTCGCGCTGCCGCGGCGGCCCGGTCCCGGCCGCCGGCAGCAGGCCCGGCTGCATGCTCAGGAGGCGGCCAGCCGGGGCGCGAAGCGGCCGACTCGGCCGGCCAGCTCGGCCAGCGCCGCGTCGAAGCTGCCCGGGTCGCCAGCCGGGACCGGGTCGGGGACGGACCAGTGCACGGCGGCCAGCTCGCCCAGTTCCTCGTGCGCCAGGTCGCAGACCGTCACGACCAAGTCTCCCTCGTCCAGGAGGTCGCTGACGTGCCGGGGCCGCAGCCTGGGGAGCGGCAGCTGATGACGGACGGCGGCATCGACCGCGCCCGGGTCGATCCGCTCGGCCGGGCGGGTGCCCGCCGAGACCGCGGGCACCGGGCTGGACCGCCGCCACAGGGCGGCGGCCAGGTGCGAGCGGGCGGAGTTGGCGGTGCACACGAACATCACCCGCCGTGCGGACCGGCCCGGCGGGCCGGCCAGCCCGTCCAGCGCGCCGGGCACGAGCCGCAGGTAAGTGCGCCGCCGGTCCCCCTCGGACCGGTGCCGGGTGACCAGGCCCGTCTCCTCCAGCACGCGCAGGTGGTGGGCGAGCAGGTTCGACGGCATCGCGACCATCCCCGCCAGCTCCGACGGAGAGGCGTCCCCGTCCGCCAGCGCGTCGGTGATCGCCAGCCGCGCCGGGTCAGCCAGCGCAGCGTGCACCGCCGCCCGCCGCTCCAGGCTCATCGTATCCTCGCTGCTCATTGACTCAATCGTGACTGAGGCAAACCCATCATGTCAAGCCGGAGGCGCCCGAGCCAGGCCAGGCCAGGCCTTTACCGCCAGGCTGGCCCGCAAGCCGCCGGCGGCGGCCCCCCTAGGTTTCGATCTAATCAGTAATTATTGAGTCAATCTTGACTGAGAGAGATTGCGTTGTCAGGATGGGACCACGGCCGGGGTGCCCGGCCCGCGTTCGACGCCCTTCCCGGCGGTCCCGCCACCGGGGCCGCGCACGGGACGTCCGCCGGGTCCCGAACCGCCGCGCTCACCGCGTGCACGGGCGCCGCGACCAGCACCACCCCGCCGCGCGCCGCGGCCGTGACCGACCTGGCCGGCGCCGGGTCTACTTTCGACGCGCCGTTCTTCAACCTCGCGTTCCCCGCCTACCAGCAGGCCCATTCGTCCACCGCGATCAGCTACGACGCGGTCGGCAGCAGCGCCGGCATCACCCGCTTCGCCGCCGGGCAGGTCAACTTCGGCGCCACCGACGTCCCCGCCAGCCCCGCCGACCTCGCCGGCGCGCGGGGCGGCACCGCGCTCCAGGTCCCCGTCGACCTCGGCGCCGTCGCCGTCGCCTACAACGTGCCGGGGCTCAACGGCACGCGGCTGAAGCTCACCGGCCCCGTTCTTGCGAAGATCTTCCTCGGCCAGGTCACCAAGTGGAACGACCCGGCCCTTGCCGTCCTCAACCCCGGCGCCGGGCTGCCCGACGCCTACATCACCGTCGTGCACCGCTCCGACGGCAGCGGCACCACCTACATCTTCAGCAACTACCTGTCCCAGGTCAGCCCCGCCTGGGCCAAGGCGGCCGGCACCGGGCGCAGCCTGCGCTGGCCGGCCGGGACGGGCGCCGACGGGAACGCCGGCGTGGCCCACGCCATCGAGACCATCCCCTACTCCATCGGCTACGCCGAGACCTCCTACACCCGCGGGAACGCCCAGGGCTACGCCGCCATCGCCAACCGCGACGGCAACTACGTCACCCCGACCCCGGCCGCCATCGCCGCCGACGCCGCCGCGAAGCCCGCCATCAGCGCCCAGGACTTCTCCATCGTGAACCAGCCGGGCGCGGCCGCCTATCCCATCAGCGGCTACAGCTGGGTGCTGATCTCCGCCCGCCAGCCCAGCGAGCCTGCCGGGCAGGCCCTGGTGTCACTGCTCAGCTGGCTCACCCACGCCGGCCAGTCCTACGCCGCCAGCCTCGGTTACGTCCCCATGCCCGCCGCCATCGAGCAGCTCGCCTCCGCCACCCTCGCCCGCGTCACCAGCCCCGCCGGAAGCCTCGCCAGCTAACCGGAGGCCGCGCTCTAACGGCCGGCCTCCGCCGCCGGGATGACCGCAGCTGCGGGGGTCGTCCCGGCGAGTGCCGCGCCGGCGGCGGCGACGGCGGCGAGGATGACGAACATGGCCGGGTAGCTGCCCGCCGCGGCGGCGATGCCGGCTCCGGCGAAGGGCGCGACCGCCCCGGCAGCGGTCACCGGCGCGTTGAACACCCCGTTGAGGACCGCGTAGCGGCCTTCGCCCCACTGGTCAGCTACCAGCGTGGCCTCGGTCAGCGTGAACACGCCGCGGACCGCGCCGGCGATGACGGACGCCGTGACCAGCAGCGCGGCCGGGCCGGGAAGCAGGCCGAGCAGCAGCGTGACGGCAGCGCCGCCGGCGATGATCACCGTTGCCCGGCCCCGGGTGCCGGTGCGGGCGTCGAGCGCCCGGTAGCAGAGCCGCCCGGCGACCTGCCCCGCGCCGCCGAGGCCGAGCGCCCACGCGGCCAGGCCCGGGGACAGGCCGCGGCCGGTCAGCAGGGGCACCAGGTTGACCAGGGCGGCGTACTGGGCGAACGCGCACAACGTCGCCGCCGTGAGGAGCTGGAGGAACGCGCGGCTGGCGATCACCTG
This sequence comes from uncultured Streptosporangiaceae bacterium, assembly GCA_964581815.1. Lineage (GTDB taxonomy): Bacteria > Actinomycetota > Actinomycetes > Streptosporangiales > Streptosporangiaceae > Trebonia. Next base: position 11,097 of record CAZORE010000178.1, read on the forward strand.
GCGGTCGGCCGAGCGAAGTGCCGCCTTTTCCTCAGACAGCAGGGCAGGCGAGTGACCGGCCGGCCGGGGCGACCGCGGCGGCCACGGCGGGCGCAGCGCGAGCGCATGGGCGGGGATGGTAACCGCGGCGAGCACCGCGGCGAGGATCAGGTAGACCTCGCGCCAGTCCACCTGCCCGGCCAGGGCGGAGGTCAGCGGCGCGAAGATCGTGCTCGCGAACCCGGCGGCCAGCGTCAGCGCGGTGAGCGCCTGGACCCGCCGCGGCCCGTACCAGACGGTCAGCGCGGCGAAGGCGGGCGGGTAGAAGAGCCCGGCGCTGGCTACCCCGGCGGCCAGCCAGGCCGCGGCGAACCACCAGTACGACGGCGCCGCGGCGATCCCCGCGACGGAGACCGCGGCCAGCACGCTCGCCACGGTCATGACCGGTCGCGGGCCGTGCCGCTGCAGCAGGCGCCCGGCGGGGATGCCGGCTGCGGCGCCCGCGAGGTTCCCGGCCGAGTACGCCGCGGTGACGGCGGTGCGGGACCAGCCGGTCGCGGCCGTGATCTGAGCGGCCAGAACGGGGAACGCGTAGTAGATGACCCCGTAGCTGACGATCTCGGTAACGCACAGCGCGGCCAGCGCCCGCCGCAGGGAACCAGGGGAGGCAGCGGCGGCGCCCGGCTCCCCGCGGCGGTTGCGGAGCACGCCGGTCAGCGGGCAGCCGGGGCAAGGCCGATCTGCAGGACCTGCGGGGCAGCAACGCAGCAGCCGCCCGCGCCCGCGCCGTCCGGGTCGTCACGCAGGCCCGACCCGGAGCAGACCCCGGTGTCGGGCAGCACGAGCTCGCTGCGGGCGGCGGCCTCATGGTCCCCGGCCAGCTCCGCGGCGACGCTGCGGACCTGCTCGTACCCGGTCATCGCCAGGAACGTCGGGGCCCGCCCGTAGGACTTCATCCCCACCAGGTACAGGCCCGGCTCCGGGTGCGCGAGGTCCCTCGCCAGGGTCGGGGTAGCCGTCCCGCAGGAGTGGACGTTCGGGTCGATGTCCGCGGCGATCCGGCGCGGCGCCTGCAGCACCGGGTCCAGGTCGAGCCGCATCTCCGACAGGAACGACAGGTCCGGGCGGAACCCGGTCAGCACCACCACCGTGTCGGCAGGCGGCAGCTCCCGCCCGTCCTCCGCCACCAGCCGCGCCCGCCCGGCGTCCACCCGGATCCGCTCGGTGCGGAACCCGGTCACCAGGCCGGCGAGCCCGTCGTCGACAGCCTGCCGGGCACGCTGGCCGAGAGCCCCGCGCTCGGGCAGCTCGTCGGCGGTCCCGCCGCCGAACGTGGCCCCGGTGACACCGCGCCGCAGCGCCCAGGTGACCGTCGTGCCCGGGTTCGCCTCGGCGATCCGGGCCAGCTCGATGACCGCGGTCGCCGCGGAATGGCCGGACCCGAGGACGACCGTGTGCCGGCCGGCGAACGGCTCCGGTGCCCGGAAGTCCGGGATCTGGTAGCGGACCAGGGCGGCCGCCGCGCGCTCCCCGAGCGCGGGCAGCCCGTCCGCGCCCGCTGGGTTCGGCCGCCGCCAGGTTCCCGACGCGTCGATCACGGCCCGCGCCTCCAGCCGTTCCTCCGCGCTGCCCGGGCCCGTGACGTGCACGGTGAACGGCTGGGCGTCGCGGCCGGCGTCCACGAGCCGGTCCCGCCCCTTGCGCGACACGCCCGTCACCCGCGCGCCGTACCGCACCCGGCCGCCCAGCGCCCCGGCCAGCGGGGCCAGGTACTGCTCGATCCACTGCGCCCCGGTGGGATAGCCTTCCGCCGGCGCCGCCCAGCCGGACGGCGCGAGCAGCCGCGCCGCTGCCTTGTCCACCAGCTCCGGCCACGGCGAGAAGAGCCGCACATGGCCCCACTCGGCCACCGCTGACGCCGGGCCGTCCCCCGCCTCGAGCACCAAGGGCTCAAGGCCCCGCTCGCGCAGGTGCGCCGCCGCCGCCAGCCCCTCTGGCCCGGCCCCGATCACCACAACAGGCAGGTCGCTCATGACTCTCCGTCTCTCCCATCCAAAAATCTCGATGCATCGAATATTCTCGATGCATCGAGATTTGTCAATCGGTATGAGAGGATCAGTTCATGGCAAGCGCCCCCCTCCCCCTCCTGGCCGGCGACCTGGCGTCCTGCTGCCCGCCCTCGGCCGGCGGGGCGCTGGACGAGGACGCGGCCGAGCGGCTGGCCCGGGTGTTCCGCGCCCTCGGCGACCGTCACCGGGTGCGACTGCTCTCGCTGATCGCCGCGTCCGAGGGCGGCGAAGCCTGCATCTGCGACCTCACCGCACCCGTCGGCCTGGCCCAGCCGACCATCTCCCACCACATGAAGCTGCTCGTCGACGCCGGCCTGGTCACCCGCGACCAGCGCGGCAAATGGGCCTACTACCGCGTCGTCCCTGGCAGCCTGGCCGCCCTGGACGGGATGCTGAACCTCCTGTTCGCAGACCCGGACACGCCGCCTGGGTTCCCGCGCTGAGGTTCCTGGGACGGCTGCTGCCTCGACCCGGCCGGGGCGGCATGGCGGTTTCCTGCTGGCCGCCGGTCAGGTGCTGGCGGCATGGCGGTAGCTGGCGATGGCGGCGGGGACGGTGACGGCGAGCAGGCCGGCCAGCGAGAAGATGGCTTCGAGGACGGGCCGCGTCGTGGGGCCGCCGAGGCACAAGGCGCGCAGGGCGCCGGTGATGACGGTGATGGGGTTGGCCTTGGCGAAGGCCTGCAGCCAGCCGGGCATGGTGGCGACCGGCACCAGGGCGGAGCTGGTGAAGAACAAGATGATGACGGGGAACAGGCCG
>CAZORE010000179.1:0-12341 GCA_964581815.1 uncultured Streptosporangiaceae bacterium
GAGTTCTTCGCCTCGCCGTGGGTGGGCGCGTCACGGCCCGCGATCATCTGCGCGTACACGTAGGGTTCGCAGCGGTGCAGGTCGCCGAGCGCCTCGCGGGCGGAGGGGTTGATCCGCTTGTAGTAGTCGAACGCGGCGTCCCCGTCGCCGGTCATCGCCGAGGCGATCATGACCCACGGGTTCGTATGGCAGAAGACGCTCGCGTTCTCCTTGTAGCCCGGCGGGTAGGAGGAGATCTCGCCGAGTTCCACGCGGTAGGTGGTGAACGCTGGCTGGAGCAGCATGACCCCGTGCGGGGTGGCGAGCCGCTCCTTCACGGATCCCAGGGCCCGCTCGGCCAGGGAGGCCGGGCCGAGGCCGGCCGAGTCGCCTTGAGGATCGATGAGCCCGATCCCGCCCATGATGCACATGCCCTGCGGCTCGATGAAGATCTGGCCCTCGGCGCCGCGGGACGAGCCGACCGGGTTGCCGTAGAAGTCGTAGGCGCGCAGGAACCACTCGCCGTCCCAGCCGTGCTCGGCGGTCGCGGCGGCCATCTTCTCGGCGTCGGCCCGGTAGGCCTCCGCCTCCGCGGTGCGGCCGGTGAGCGCGGCGATGCCGGCCAGCTCGCGCGCCGCGAGCGTGAACAGGCCCGCGATGAACACCGACTCCGCGACGCCGTCCGACTGGTTTTCCGTGGTCTGGAAGGACTCCCCGGGGGTTTCCGAGAAGCAGTTCAGGTTCAGGCAGTCGTTCCAGTCGGCGCGCCCGATGAGCGGCAGCCCGTGCGGGCCGATCCGGTCGAGGGTGTACTGGACAGACCGTTCGAGGTGGCCGTAGAGGGTGGCCCCGCCGCCGTCGCTGAACTTGACGGGCTCGTCGAGGATCGTGGTGTCGCCGGTTTCCTTGAGGTAGGCGGCAACGGCGAGCACGAGCCAGAGCGGGTCGTCGTTGAACCCCGAGCCGATCGCGTCGTTGCCCGTCTTCGTGAGCGGCTGGTACTGGTGGTACGCGCCGCCGCTGGCGAACTGGGTCGCGGCGATATCGAGGATGCGCTCCCTGGAGCGCTCGGGTACGAGCTGCACGGCGCCGAGCAGGTCCTGGCAGGAGTCGCGGAAGCCCATGCCACGGGAGATCCCGGTCTCATAAGAGGAGACCGAGCGGCTCATGTTGAAGGTCACCAGGCACTGGTAGGCGTTCCAGATGCTGACCATCCGGTTGCTGTCGGTGTCCGGGGTGTCCGCGACGAGGACGCCGAGCATGCTGTCCCAGTAGGCGCCCAGGTCCGCGAAGCCCTCGCGCACGCTCTGCGGGTCAAGCCAGTGCTTGATCACCGGCCTGACGAGGGACTTGTTGATGACGCCGAGGGACTCGAACTTGGCGTCGCGCGGGTTCTCCCAGTAGCCGAGCAGGAAGATGACCTCCCTGGTCTCGCCCGGCTCAAGGGTGAGCCTGACGTGGTGGGCGCCGTGCGGTGACCAGCCGTGGGCGACCGAGTCGGTGAGCTTGCCGCGCTCCACCCCGACGGGCTCGTGGAATCCCCGGTACGGGCCGAGGAAGGCCTCTCGTTGCGTGTCGAACCCGGCGAGCGGCTCGGAGCAGGCGAAGTAGGCGAAGTGATCGCGGCGCTCGCGGTACTCGGTCTTGTGGTAGATGACACCGTCGGCGACCTCGACCTCGCCGGTGGAGTAGTTGCGCTGGAAGTTCGTCGTGTCGTCCTGGGCGTCCCAGAGGGCGAACTCGGCGGACGAGAAGAGCGACAGCTGGGCCGTGGTCTCCCGGTCGTTGGTGATGGCGGCCCGCCAGATCTCGAGGTTCTCGCCGCGCGGCACGAAGTACGTGGTCTTGGCCGCGATGCCCGCCCGGGCGGACCTGATCGTCGTGTACGACAGGCCGTGCCGGCACTCGTACTCGTCGAGCGGGGTCCTGGTGGGCTGCCAGGACGGCGACCAGAAGTCACCGGTGGCGTCATCCCGCAGGTAAAGGTAGCGCCCGCCGGTGTCACCGGGCACGTTGTTGTAGCGGTACCTGGTAAGCCGGCGCAGCCGCGCGTCGAGGTGCCAGGAGAAGCCGCCGGCGGTATTCGAGACGGTGCCGAAGTGCTCGTCCGTGCCCAGGTAGTTGATCCAGGGCACGGGGGTGTCCGGGCGGGTAATCACGTACTCGCGGCGGTCGTCGTCGAAATAGCCGTAGCGCATGGTCGTTACTATACCGGTTTAGTGCTGGTAGGACCATGGCCTATCGATACTAATCACGCGCTTCGCGCGCCTGCTACCAGACCGAGTGCGCAACCTCCGCGACCAGCGCGAGCTTCTGCTCTTGCACGTCCTCTGTCGTCAGGTTAGCGCCCGGCAGGGTCGAGGAGAACCCGCACTGGGTGGAGATTCCAAGCCGCTCGAGCCCGGTGTACCTGGCCGCCTCATGGATGCGGGCGGTCACCTCGCTCACCGTCTCGAGCGTGGTGGTCTTGCTCGACACCAGGCCGAGTATGACCTGCTTGTCGTCGGGCGCCTTCGCGAGCGGCTCGAACGACCCGGACCGCTCGTCGTCGTACTCGAGCAGGAACACGTCGAAGTTGGTCAGCCGGCCGAACATGGCCTCGGCGGTCAGCTCGTAGCCGCCCTCGCTCATCCACTGGCTCATGTTGTTGCCCTTGCAGACGTGCACGCCGAACCTGACCCCGGGGACGTCACCGACGCTGTTGAAGATGTCGAGACCCTCATGAAGCGTCCGCTCGGTCGGCATGCCCAGCCTTTCGCGCGTCTCACGGTTCTCCGGGCCGACGATGCTGCCGATGTCCGGGGCGTCGATCTGGACGTAGGTGCAGCCCATGGCGGCGAGCTCCGTGATCTCGGACCTGATGATCGACGCGGCGTCAGCGAAAAGCTCGTAGGCGTCCCGGTAGACGGCGGTCGACAGCTCGGGCGACCAGCTCGAGTAGAACAGCAGCGGGGACGGGAAGGTGATCTTGATCTGCGTCGTCGCCCGGGCCCTGTTGTAGGCGAACTCCTCCAGGGTGATCTTCCGCTTCTGGCTGATCTTTCCGGTCACGGTGAACGGGTTGTGCCAGATCCATTCCTCGGTCGCGCTCTTGAAGTGGATGGGCGCGCCCTCGATCGGCTCCATGCCGTTGATCTCGCCGACCACCTGGTCAAGGAAGGAGAAGCGGCGGAACTCCCCGTCGGTCACCACGTCGAGCCCGATGCCCTCCTGCATGGCGATCGCCTCGTCGACCGCGCGGTCCTCGATCCGCTTGAACTCCGGCGCGCCGAGCTGACCGGCGGCGTAGGCGTCGCGGGCTTCGGTCAGGTACCTGGGCCGCAGGAGCGAGCCGATCACATCCGAGTGGTACACCTGCGACATCGCGGCCTCCTGGCGTCCTCGTCTGGGGTTACTAGTACGGGACTACAGGCTCCCCGGCCGGCTGGGAAGTGGGCCTGTGCATCATTTAAGTCTTGTGTTTTTGTTTCCGTGATCGCGATGGATGCCGCCGGGAGCGTGATCGCGCCTGGGGCGACCGAGATTCCTTGGTCACTGCCCAGGATGACCCGGCCAGGCGGCGACTCCGGCGGCGCCGAGCCGGAAGCAACCGGGATATCAACGGGGGCGCCGCCCAGGTTAGCGGCGATCAGCAGCCCGCCGCGGTGCACGAGCAGCCACCTGGCGTCCTCGTCGAACTCCACGCGCACCTGGTCGAGGCGGGGATCGGCCAGCTCGGGGCGGGCGCGCCGCAGCGCGAGCAGGGAGCGGTACCAGTCGAGCAGCGACCGGTACGGCTCCCCGCCTGGCTGGCTCCAGTCCAGCTTGGACCTCAGGAACGTCTCCTTGTCCTGCGGGTCGGGCACGTCGGCGAAGCCCCAGCCGTGGGCGGCGAACTCGGACCTGCGGCCGTTGCTCACCGCCTCCGCGAGAAACGGGTCGGTGTGATCGCTGAAGAACTGCCAGGGCGTGTCGGCACCCCATTCCTCGCCCATGAACAGCATCGGCGTGAACGGCGCGGTCAGCAGCAGCCCCGACGCGACCCGGAGCAGCCCCTCTCGTTCCGGATGACCGGCCAGCGTGGCGGGCAGCCGGTCGCCGGTCGCCCGGTTGCCCACCTGGTCGTGATCCTGGATGAACGCGACGAACCGGTAACCGGGGGTGCGCTGCGTGTCGACGCGGCGGCCATGGGTCCGGCCGCGGAACGACGACCAGGTGCCGTCGTGGAAGTAGGCGCGGGTCATGACCTTGGCGACCCCGGCGAGCGCGCCGAAGTCACTGTAGTAGCCCTGTCGCTCGCCGGTCACCAGCGCGTGCACGCAATGGTGGAAGTCGTCGTTCCACTGGGCGGACAGGCCATAGCCGCCGGCCGCGCGCGGCGTGATCAGCCGCGGGTTGTTCATGTCGGACTCGGCGACGAGCACCAGGGACCGCCCGGTGGCGGCGGACAGCGCGTCCACCGCGACGGCAAGCTGCTCAAGCAGGTGCGTCGCCCGGTGATCCTGGAGCGCGTGCACCGCGTCGAGCCGCAGCCCGTCGAGGTGATAGTCCCGCAGCCACATCAGCGCGTTGCCGACGATGAAGTCGCGCACCTCGTCGGAGCCAGGCTGGTCCAGGTTCACCGCCGGCCCCCACGGGGTCGTGTAGGTGTCAGTGAAGTACGGGCCGAAGGAGCCAAGCTTGTTGCCCGGGCCGACATGGTTGTAGACAACGTCGAGGAAGACGGCGAGACCGCGGCCGTGACAGGCGTCCACGAACCGCTTGAGCGCGTCCGGCCCGCCGTACGGCTCGTGCACGGCCCACAGCCCGATCCCGTCGTAGCCCCAGCCGTGCTCACCGGGGAACGCGGCGACCGGCATCAGCTCCACCACCGTGACGCCGAGCGTCGCCAGGTAGTCGAGCCGCCCGATCGCCGCGTCGAGCGTCCCCTCCGGGGTGAACGTGCCGATGTGCAGCTCGTAGATCACCGCGCCGCTCACCGGCGCGCCGCGCCACGCGGCGTCGCCCCAGCGGTAGGCCGTGTGGTCGTAGGTCCTGCTCACCCCGTCGGGCCCGTACGGCTGGCGCGGCGAACGCGGGTCGGGATATGGGTCGCCGCCGTCGAGGCGGAACGCGTAGTCGGTTCCCGCGGGCACCGGCGCCGCCGCCGCCCACCAGCCGGGACGCCCTGGCAGCGGGGCCATCGGGGCAGGCTGGCCGTTCACCTCGGCGTCTACCTGGCCCGCGTTGGGCGCCCACACGTTCAGCACGGAGCGCACCGTCACTCACCTTCCCAAACTAGGAGCGCGACGGGCAGCCGCGCCGTGAGCTCGGCCGCCGGCACCGCGCCGCCCCGGTAGGCGGCGCCGGTCAGGTGGTCCGTCCAGGCGCCATCCGGCAGCGGCAGCGCCGTGTCCCGCCAGCCGCCCGCGTGACGCAGCGAGACCGGCAGCCGGGTGACGACGGTGACCGCGCGCCCGCCACGCCGGAAGGCGGTCAGGTGCCCGGCGGCGGGCCCGGTCGCGGGCAGCGGCTGGTAGCCCGCCGCGAACCACTCGGGATGGGCCCGCCGCAGCCGCAGGGCGCGGGAGGCGACGAGCAGCTTCGCCCGGCTGAGGTACCCGGGGTCGCCGTCGGCCAGGGTGTCGCGGAGGCTCGCGCCGAGGCTGGTATCCAGGGCGGTGAGCGCCGAACGGGTGCGGGCGAAGTCCACCGGCCGCCGGTTGTCCGGGTCCACCAGGGACAACGCGGCCAGCTCGGCCCCCTGGTAAACGTCGGGCACTCCCGGCATGGTGAGCTGAACGAGCTTCGCGCCGAGCGAGTTGACCGCGGCATCGCCCGCGATCCTGGCCGCGAAGCCCGCGACCGACCCGGACAGCCAGGAATCGTCGAGCACCCGGGCGGCGAGCCGGAGCACCGCCGCCTCGTACTCCTGGTCAGGTGACGTCCACGAGGTCCGGCGCTTGGCCTCGCGGACCGCCTTGGTCAGGTAGCCGGACAGCCGCTCGCCGCCGATCGGCCACGCGCCGAGCAGGGTCTGCCAGAACTGGTACTCGGTGTCCGGGTCCACAGCAGCGACGGTGCGGCCGTACAGCCGCGGCGTCATCGCCCGCTCGTGCCACTGCCTGACCTGCCTGCCCCATTCTCGCGGGAGCTCGGCGAGCACGGCGAGCCTGGCCCTGACGTCCTCCTCCCGCTTGGTGTCGTGGGTGGACAGCGTGGTCATGGTGGCGGGCCAGTCGGCGGCCAGCCGCCCCGCCACGGCGTGGAACTCCTCGGGCGCCACGCCGAACCGGTCCGGGTCGCACCCGACCTCGTTCAGCTCGATCAGCCGTGACCACCGGTAGCCCGCGGTGTCCTCGACACCTTTCGCTTGCACCGGCCCCGTGGTCTGCTGGAACCGGACGACGAGCTCCCCGGCGCGGCCGCCCGCCTCGCTCACCGGCCCGCGCGCGCCGAGCACGGTCCCGCCAAGCACGGTCGCGCCCAGGTCGGCGGCGAGCCCGCGCAGCCGCGCCGGCAGCTTCCGCCGCGCGCCGTCCACCGCCTCCCTGACCGCCGCCTCCGCGACGGCCGTCGGCGGCTCTCCCTGGTGAACGTAGGCGCGGTAGACGGGGAACGCGGCGAGCACCTCGACGAGCACCGCGCGGGCGTCCTGCGGCGCGGTGCCGGGCGCGATGGCGCACAGCAGGCTGGCCAGCCGGGACACCTCCGCGGACAGCGAGCCGCCCGCGATCTCCCGTTTGGCCCGCGCGGCGACGTCGGCGAACCGCGTGGCCGAGGAGTCGTCACCCGACTCGCGGCAGAACCTGGTGTACTCCGCGGCGAGCGCGTCTCCGCCCGCTGGGTCAAGGAACAGCCCGTCGATCACCCGGAGGGCGTCGTACCCGGTCGTTCCCGCGCACGCCCAGTCGGAAGGCAGTGCCTCGTCAGGCCCGAGGATCTTCTCCGCCACCACCCAGGCGCCCCCGGTCGCCTCCGCGAGCCTGCGCAGGTAACCGCGCGGGTCCGCGAGCCCGTCTGGATGGTCCACCCGCAGCCCGTCGACCACGCCCTCGGCCACCAGGCCGACGATGACCTCGTGGGTGGCGTCGAACACGGCCGGGTCCTCGACCCGGATCCCGATCAGCGTCGAGATGTCGAAGAACCGCCGCCAGTTCAGCTCGGCCGCCGCGTCGCGCCACCAGGCGAGCCGGTAGTGCTGCTCCTCGAGCAGCCCGCGCATCGGCAGCCGCGCCGTGCCCGGCCGCAGCGGCAGGACATGCTCGAAGTAGCGCAGCGCGGGCTCGCCGTCCGGCCCGCCGTGCGGCTCGACCCAGAGGTCGCCGAGGCAGGACTCCAGCGGGCCGCCGAGGACCGGCAGCAGCATCCGGTCGTCCTGCGCAGCCCAGTCGATGTCAAACCAGCGCGCGTAGGTCGAGCTCCCGCCATCCCGCACCACCGACCAGAGCTGCCTGTTCAGCGTCATGTTGGCCGGCACCGCCATGTGGTTGGGCACGATGTCGAGCACGATCCCGAGGCCGCGGGCCCGCAGCCGCCTGGCCATCGCGCGGAACGCGGCCTCACCGCCGAGCTCCGCGCGGATGCGCGCGGGGTCGCAGACGTCGTAGCCGTGCCGCGAGCCGGGGACCGCCTCGAGCACTGGCGACAGGTAGACGTGGCTGACACCTAGATCAGCGAGGTAGTCCGCCACGTCGGCCGCCTCGGCGAACCCGAACTCCCGGGTCAGCTGCAGCCGGTACGTCGAGTCCGGCGTCCCGGGTAGTCTGCCCGCGGCCACGTTCCCCCCTGTTCGTTTGTCCCTCTTCCTGAGAAGTTCCCCGCCACGGCTGCCCAAAAGCAAGCAAGATAGTCCCGGCTGACCTTTCCCGCGACCTGCCCGCCTCGGCACATTACGACGCCGTGTAGTCTCGTTGGGTGCCCGGCCTATCGCAAGGGCAGAACAGGCGGTCTTATCCCAGGTGAGCGCGGTTAACGTCCGGCAGCCAGTCAGCGCTGCCGCCGGCGGTCAAGGTCAGTTGTCCAGCTTTCGCGCCACGGTCGGTGCCTATGTGTCGCTGTGCAAGCCGCGGATCGTGGAACTGCTGCTGATTACCGCGGTCCCCACGCTCTTCCTTGCCTATCGTGGGCTCCCCTCGCTGCTCGTCACCGTGGTGGTCGTCCTCGGCGGCGCGCTCGCCGCGGGCAGCGCGAACGCGCTGAACTGCTATATCGACCGCGATATCGACGTGATCATGCGGCGCACGAGCAGCAGGCCGCTGGTACGCCACACGGTCTCACCCCGCTCGGCGCTGACCTTCGGCCTGGTGCTCGGCGTGGTCGCGGTGACCTTGTTCGCCGTGACCACGAACCTGCTCGCGGCCGGGCTTACCCTGGCCGCGATCGTCTACTACGTCGTGATCTACACCATGCTGCTCAAGCGGCACACGTCCCAGTCGACGCTGTGGGGGGGAGCGTGCGGCGCGGCGCCCGTGGTGATCGCCTGGGCCGCCGCCACCGGTTCGCTGTCCTGGCCCGCCTGGCTCCTCTTCGGCGTGGTGTTCTTCTGGCAGCCGCCGCACTTCTGGGCGCTGGCGATCAAGTACCGTGAGGACTACCGCGCGGCAGGCATCCCGATGCTCCCCGTGGTGGCCTCGGTGCGCCGGGTCCTCGTGGAGTCCGTGCTGTACAGCTGGCTGATGGTCGCGGTCTCGCTCGCGGTCTGGCCATGGGCGGGCCCGCTCTACGGTGCGGTGGCGATCGTGGCCGGCGCGGCGTTCCTTTTCGAGGTGCACCGGCTGCTGCGGCTGTCGCGCCGCGCGTCGGCCGACGGGACGAGCGGCGACACCCTGATGACGATGCGCCTGTTCCACCTGTCGATCCTGTACCTGACCGTGGTCTTCGCCGCGGTCGCGGCGGGTGTCTTCATCCGCTGACCTGCGGGCCGAAATATTCCGGACGCCGGATTGAACCGGCGCGCCCCCCGGTGCGTGTCTCTGTGTAGAGCAGGCCCGCGGGCGGACCAGATGACGCTCCCAACGTTTCAACCCCGCGGGCCAGCTCTTGCCACACCCACCGGTGTCTCTGGGGCAGGCGCGTAGGGTGATAGCCGTGATCCTTATCGTGGCCGGGGTGTCTGGCAGCGGCAAGACGACGGTCGGCGCGCTGGTCGCCGGGCGGCTGCGCTGGCGGTTCGCGGACGCGGACACCTTTCACCCGGAAGCAAACGTCGCCAAGATGCGCTCGGGTATCCCGCTCACCGATGAGGACCGCGCGCCCTGGCTGCACGCGATCGGCGACTGGATGGACCGCCAGATCGCGGAGGGGCACTCCGGCGTGGTGACCTGCTCGGCGCTCAAGCGCGCTTACCGTGCGGAGCTGCTCGCCGGACGGCCTAGCACGACCATGATCTTCCTGCTGGTTAGCCGGGAGGTGCTGGAGCGGCGGCTGACGTCGCGGCCCGACCACTTCTTCCCGGAGAAGCTGCTGGAAAGCCAGCTGGCCGCCTTCGAACCGCCCGGCCCCGACGAGGGCATCAAGACGGTGCTCTCTGAGGGCGACCCTGGCCAGACCGCCGCGAACGTCATCGCCGCGGTCTGGCCGTACGGCGAGCCAGCCCCGTAACCTGGGCAGATGAAGCTGACGCTCGACCTGCACGACATCTACAACCGGGGCACTGAGATCGAGAAGGCGCTGCAACAGATCTTCGAGGACGCCCAGGCGAAGAAGGCGCCGTTGATCGAGATCATCCCCGGTAAGGGATCGGGCCAGCTCAAGAAGCACGTGCTGCGGTTCCTCGAGAAGAACCCCCCGTCGGCCAAGCATGTCCGGATCGAGAAGGACTCCAAGAACTTCGGCCGCATCTTCGTGCATCTCCGCTGGAAGTAGCGGGATTACCCGCCCCCGTTCAGTGATCCTCGGCAGCTGCCGCGCGGATGCTGGCGGCAATCCCCTCGAGCACGCAGCCGAGCCCGAACTCGAACCGGGCGTTTTGCGTCTGCGGCGCGTCGGGGTCGATGTCGGCGTCGAAGATCTTCATGAGGTGCGGGTAGCGCCCGGACCCGCGGATCATCCGTTCGACCTCCTGGTGCGCGGCGGCGACCTCTTCCTCGGTCATCTCGGCCCGCGCCTCGTCGGCGGTACGGTGCCAGCGGATTTCCTGTATCTCCCGCAGCGCCGCGCCCGTCACGTACGTACCGACCGTTAGCAGCGCCCACATCGTGGTCATCGCGTCGAGGCCGAGTCCCTCGAGCGCTCCGATCAGCCGGTCGACGTTGCGCGCGTCGTTCGGCCCCGATGGCGGTCCCGCGCCGAGGAAGTCGATGGCCCACGGGTGACGGTGCAGCGCGGCCCGGTAGTTGCGGGCGTACGCGGCGAGGTCCGCCCGCCAGTCTCCAGACGGCTCGGGTGCCTCGATCTCGCCTTGCAGCCCCTCGAGCATGAGCTGGTGCAGCTCGTCCTTGGACTCGACGTACCAGTACAGCGACATCGCGCCGACGTGCAGGTCGCGGGCGATTCGCCGCATGCTCACCGCCCCGGTCCCCTCCGCGTCGGCGATGCCGGTCGCGGTCGCGACGATGTCCTCGCGGCTGAGCCCGCGCAGGCGGCGCGGTTCCCGGCCGCGCTGTTCCCAGCGCTCCATGAAGACCCCCTGGTCTTCCTTGGCCACGAAACCTCCTGACCTGCGCCGCTGAAAGCGTCCTGGCTACCATGCGCTCCCAATCGTACACCGTACGAGACGGGGTGCCTGGTAACTCGCCGTCCCGCGAGGCCGTGCCCGGGCCGAGGACCATCCCGGCTCCGGGCAAGACCTCGCGCACCTACCGGGCACCCAGCATCGCGGCATCCGCCGCCCGGGTCCAGGCCCGGGCGGCGGATGGGGCCGCCGCCTCATTCCCGCTGCCAGCCAGACGGGACCCCGAGGTGGTCCGCCAGTTCCTCGTAGGTGTCCTCAGGCAGGACGAGCCGGGCCGCGCGCAGTACGGCACGGGGGTCCTCCCCGGGCGGGGTGAGCAGGTAGACCGTGTCGTCGCTGATGCTGTAGGTGACGATGAGCCGCTCGTGGCTGGCCTGGACGATCCGGGCGGCCTTCGCCGCGGCGCGCCGCACGCGGCCGCGCCGCAGTGCCGCCGCGCGTGCCTGGCTGGCCCGCCTGCGCCGGCGCCAGGCGGCGACGGCGGGCTGGGCGATGAACGAGACGACGGTCAGGGCACCTACGGCAAGCAGGGTGGCCTTGAGCCAGGGCGGCATGATGCCGTCCGCAGCCGTGCCGCCAGCCGGGACCACGCCGGCGGGAGAGGCGCTGCCGCTGATGGCGGGGGTGCCGCCGGCCGGCGGGTGCGCGCCCGGCTGACCGGGCCCGGCGGGCGGTGATGACGGCGCCCGGTGGCCGCCGGGGCCCGTCCCTGGTGTCTCTGCGCCGGCCACCGGGGGCGGCATCCTCAGCACGGCCCCCGGGCGGATCAGGCCGGGGTCGGGGCCGATCAGCCGCCGGTTGGCGGCGTACAGGGTCGGCCAGCCGCCGCGCACCCCGAGCGCCGCGGCGATGCCGGACAGGGTGTCACCCGGCGCGACCGCGTAGGAGGCCGGCTGCCCGACGCTGGGCACGGTGAGGGTCATCCCCGGGCGGATCAGGCCCGGGTCAGGGCCGATCAGCCGCCGGTTGGCGGCGTACAGGGTCGGCCAGCCGCCGCGCACCCCGAGCGCCGCGGCGATGCCGGACAGGGTGTCACCGGGTCGCACCACCCAGGTAACCGCAGGCCCGGCCGCCAGCGGGGCGGCTGTTACCGTCATCAGGCTGGCCGGCCTGGCCGGCTCCGCCTGCGTACTACTGCTGCTAGTCCTGCTGCTGCCACTAGTCCTGCTGCTACTTGTCCTACTGCTGCTACTGCTACTGCTGCTCGCGATGCTGGTCTTCGCCTGGGCGGGATGTACCGATTCTCCGAAGCCGATAACGGTCAAGAGAAACAGGATGCCCAAGGCGACCACCACGCACGCGGACTTCGTCCACTTGCGCACGTTAGGGTCTCTTCCTTCCTGGAAATCAGCGCCAGACGCTGCTGGTCCGGCGCCGCGGGCACGAACCTGGGGAAGGAAGACAACTAAGCCGGGGAAACCTCCGGCAGGACGGATCGCCACACGACCTTGGCGCTCGCGCGCCGCCCGAGCCACAGCAAGACCAGCACCGCCGCGGCAAGCGCACCGCCACCCACCGTGCCGAGCCCACCGCCCCCGGCACCACCGGAGACGACGCCCTCGCCGCCGCCAACTGGCCCGGGAACACCTGCGGGAGCGCTAGGCGCAGCCGGCGCCGGCGCGGGAACCGGGAAGACGTGGAACCCGCCACCGGGGGCCTGCGGGGACCACGGCGACCGCGGGGATCTCGCGCTGCCTGCGCCCGGCCCGGCTGGGGTACCCGAACCCGA
>CAZORE010000179.1:12441-13872 GCA_964581815.1 uncultured Streptosporangiaceae bacterium
GGGGATCTCGCGCTGCCTGCGCCCGGCCCGGCTGGGGTACCCGAACCCGAACCCGAGCCCGGGCCCGCAGGTCCAGACCCGGCTGCCGGTGAGCCCGGCCCGCCGGGCGCAGCCGGGCCAGGAACGAGCCCGGCCAACCCGGCCGACCCGGTGGTCACTGGCGCGAGCAGCTGAGTCGCCGGGCCGGCAACTGGCGCAAGCACACCCGTGACGGGCGCAAGCACCGTGACCGTCGCACCCAGTACGGGCGCGGTCAGCTGAATAACAGGCGCAAGCACCCCGGTCACCGCACCAAGCAGCGGGGCAGTCACGGGGACCAGGGCCGTGGTCACCGCGCCCGTCAGCGGGGCCGCCAGCTGGGTAACGGGAGCAAGCACTCCGGTCACGACACTCAGCACTGGGGCCGTCGCACCCGTAACGGGCGCCAGCACCGTGGTCGCCGTGCCAGCCACCGGCGCCGCGAGCCGCGTAACCGGAGCGAGTGCCCCGGCCGCCGCGCTGCTCACCGGAGACGTAGCGCCGGCCATCGCCCGCAGGGTCTTCGTAGCGGCGCCGGTCACCTTGGTGACCGCGGCGGGCGGGGTGCCTCCGGCATGCGTTGTCGGCGCGGCTGGGGCCGACACCTCAGCGGCAGCAGCGGAGACCTTGGCGGTTGCCGCGGAGACCTTAGCGGCCGCACCCGGAACCAGGCCAGTGGCACCGGACGGCGGAGCGGCCGCTGGAGATGCCGGGGCGGCGCCACCGGATGACGGAGCGGTCCCAGAATTGGCAGGCGGAGCGGAAGGCGCCGCGCCCGAGGAGGATGACCCGCCAGGATCCGTGGCGGTGACCGGGGCGGTCGCCGAGCCCAGCGCGGCGGTGACAGTGCCGACGACCGACCCGACCGGGCCGGTCACCGCGTCAGCCGAGGCCGAGCTGCCCGAGGCCTGACTGCCCGTGACCGAGGACGTGATCAGGGCGGGAGCAGGTTGATCATCGAGGGTCGCGGCGTGCGCCTGGTGCGAGACGAGAAGAAGAAGGAAGAAAATCCCGGCAGCCACGATCACGACCTGCACAGCCCTGAGGGCTATACGGCGCGATACGTGCTCCATCACAGTCAGCTCCGCTACCGGGAAGACACGCCCCTAAACCTGCCGGTCCAACAGGAAACCGCGCCAACAACATTGACCGTTGACGAAAAGACTTCCCGTTCGGCCACCACCGTACGGTACGTTCGGTAGCCCCGCAATCGGCAAAGATACCGATATCCGGAGCCGGCCTAGGTACCGCAGGCGGTACCTAGGGATCGGGGGGAATGCATAGAGGGTCGGTGCCTAGAGGTCGTAGATAGTGGGAGTTGTGGTGTGGCTGCGGCCCGATGGGGTGGTCCACGTTACGGTGTCCGGGGCCGGCTGGGCCGTCGTCCACCCTGGAGCCTGCTTAGTCCGGTGG
>CAZORE010000180.1:0-13863 GCA_964581815.1 uncultured Streptosporangiaceae bacterium
CCAGGCTCGGAGCGAGGCGGTGGGCTCGCGCATGGTGGGTTACTCGCGATGGAGCGAGAGTGCCAGGCTGGGAACGACGAAGGACAAGAGAAAGATCGGCAAGATGCTCTTTCCGCCGCATCGGAAGGCGACGATCTCACCCTCGGCGGCGTCGAACGTTTTAGTTCGGCTGGAGTTTCGGCCGTTGCGGACTTGCAGGGTGTGCCGCCCGGGTTCGACCGGTATGTCGATGGTCTCGTTCAGCTCCACGGACCCGGCACGCTCGCCGTCGACCATGGCGTTGTACGTGCCGCGGCGGACTTCCACTCCAATGGTTTTATGTGTCAGCCTCAGCGTTGCGGACATTTGCTGATCTCCTCTGGTTTTGGATGGTGCTTCTCTGAGTGCTCAGTGACGGACGCCACATGCCGGCGACGGTCATCTGGGTCTGCCGGTCACGAGTCGTTCACGGTCGAACATGGCGGCCACGACGCGCCAGGCGAGCAGGTCGACGGCCAGCAGCGCGGCGGCGAGACCGAGCGCGAGGGCGGTCGACACGATGATCACGTTCAGGGACATCAAGGCGAGGATGACCAGCGGCGGCACGCCGCCCAGCACGCTCAACTGCTGCGCGGCGCGCACATCCGTTGACCGGGCGGAGACCGCGATCCCCACCCAGATCGCCCAGCCCGCGAGCAGCGGCGTGAACACCAACTGAACCAGGACGTGCGTTCCCGCGTAGATCGCCGAGGCGATCACAGGATTGGCGAACAGCCCCGCAGCGCCGAGAAAGATCCCGAAGACCGCGTAGGCGACCACGAGCGTCGGAACGAAAGCCGCCAGCGCCTTGCCAATGAGAAACTCCTCGCGGCGGATCGGGGTGATCAGGACAGGCTCGAGCGTGCCCTGCTCGCGCTCGCCGACCACCGAGTAGGCAGACACGACAGACGGCATCATCACCGGAATCACGAGCATGTAGAGGAGCGAGAGCCCAACATGAACGCTGAGGTCCTTCCCCGTCGCGTTGGCTGCGAATAGCTGGATCATCGGCAGGATGATGAAGAGCACCGGCACCATCGCCATCGTCCCGATCACGAAGCGGTTGCGCCGGTAATCCCGCAGCTCCTTGAGGAGGATCGCGCCGACCCGCGTCCAGCTGAAGCTCATCGGCTCCTGGCCTCCACGTCCTCGTCGATCAGCTCGAGGTAGACGTCCTGCAGCGAATGATGGGACTCGGCGAGCGACAGAATGTCGGCGTTGGCGGCGGCGAGGGCTCGCGCGAGGGCAGGAGCCGCGAGATCGGGGTCCGATACGGTCAGCGTGTAGCCGGATGGCGTCTGCTCCCATCCTTCGACCTCGGGCACGGCGCCGAGTACCGCCTGCGGGTCGTCGAGCGGCGCGCGCAGCCGTACGTCCACGGAGCGGCTGAACAGCTGCTGGCGTAGCTCATCGGGCCGGCCGATCAGTCGCAAGGTGGTGTTGAGGATCGCTACCCGCTGGCAGAGCCGTTCGGCCTCTTCCAGCCGGTGCGTGGTGAGGAAGATCGTCACTCCGCGCTCAGGCAGCGAGGCGAGCAGGTCGTGGACTTCGCGCGTCGCCACAGGGTCAAGGCCGGAGGTCGGCTCGTCGAGAAACAGCACGGCCGGGTCGCTGAGCAGCGCCCGGGCCAGCGCGACCCGCTGACGTAGCCCCTTCGACAGCGACCCGCACAGATCACGGGCGCGGTCTTCGAGATTGACCGCCCGCAGCGCCCGGCCGATGCGCCCGCGAACGTCATCCAGTTCGTAGAGCCCGGCGAAGCACTCAAGGTTCTCCAGCACTGTGAGACGCAGATACAGCCCCGGAGACTCCGGCATGATCGAGATCCGCGAGCGGATCGCCGGGCCGTTCTTCGCGTTCAAGGGGATGCCGGCGACGATCGCCGACCCCGAACTCGGCGCGATCAGCGTCCCCAGCGTCCGCACGGTCGTGGTCTTGCCCGCCCCGTTCGGCCCCAGGAACCCGAACACCTCACCGCTCGCGACACTGAACGAGACGTCGGACACGGCGGTGCGCCCGCCGAAAACCTTGGTCAGGTGGCTGACCTCGATGGCCGCTGGCCCGGCTCGGTAAGCCTGCCCGGCGCGGGCCGTTCCCGTCTCCTCCAGGCCTTCATCCACCGTAGGGTCACCGCTCACTTCCGCCCGCCTCCTGACCGATGCTGGCCGTCATTGCCGCCTCCCTGCCCTGCCGGGAACAGCGGTGTGGCGATCGCTACGTTCATCATTAGTTCTATAACGTATAGAACAGATAGAGTGGCAGTCAAACTGCCGCCTTGCCTCGGGGCGGCCGCCGGCCGGGCCGGCGGAGCATTTGCGGATACAATTTGTTCTATAACTGCTGTCACACATGCCGTGGGGCGGGACGCCGCCTGCCGGGGAGGAGATCCAGCGATGAGCGCGGCGGCGGTCCGTAAGACCCTGGAGGCGTGATGCTGCTCAGCATCGAACCGGACGGCCCGGTGCCCATCTACCAGCAGATCAGGGACCAGATCGTGGAGGCGATCGCCCGCGGCCGGCAGCCGGCCGGCTCCGCGCTGCCGTCTATCCGGCAGCTGGCGGTCGACCTGGGCGTCAACTTCCACACCGTGAACAAGGGGTACGATCTGCTGCGGCAGGAGGGCCTGCTGCGGCTCGGCCGCAAGTCCGGCGCGGTGGTGCGCCGCGACGCGGGCAGCGGGTCGCCGGATCCGGGCTGGGCCCGGGACTGGACGGGCCGGCTGCGGACGCTGCTCGCCGAGGCCGCCGCCCAGGGGATGCCGGCCGAGGACATCGTCCGGGAATGTGAGGCCGCCCTGGCGGATTTCGCCTTCCCCGCCGCGGGGGCGGAGGCGTGGAACCGAGACGGAGGCTCGCCATGAGCACCGCGAGCCTGGCCGCCGTTTCCCCCGTGCTGGTCGTCGGGGCGCTGATGTGCTTGATGCCCGCGGTGACCCGGCCGACCCTCCAGTTCGGGATCCGCGTTCCGCGTGAACGGGCGGGGGCGCCAATCATCGGCCGGGAACGGCGCGCCTACTACTGGCGGACCGCGGCCATCGGCGTCTGCTGCACCCTCGTCGCGGTGACGGTGCAAGGCCACTGGCCATCGTGGCTGACCAGGATCATCCTGGTGCCGGAACTGGCCGCGGGCCTCGGCTGCTTCTGGGTCGCGCGGCGCAAGATCGCCGCCGTCAAGAACGCGGACGGCTGGTTCGCGGGCCTGCGGCAGACGGTCGTCGCCGATACCAGCTGGCGCACCGATCCGCCCCGCTTCCCGGTGCGCTGGCTGATACCCGCCCTGGCCGTCATGGCGACGACCGCCGCCGTCGGCGCGCTGCGCTACCCCGGCCTGCCCGCCCACATCGTCACCGGGTCCGGTCACCGGGTGCCCAAGTCTGCCGTCAGCATCCTGATAGTGGCCGGCCAGCTGTACTTCACCACCGTGTACAGCGGGCTCATGCTGATCGTCCACCGCTCCCGGCCGGACATCGAGGCAGCCGACCCCGCAGCGTCGACGCTGCGCTACCGCCGCTTCCTCGCCGCCATCACCCGGGCACTGCTGACCCTGGCCGCGCTAGCAGACGCCAGCCTGCTGCTGATCGCCCTGCCCGACTGGCAGGTCTACCGGCTCTCCGGCATCGGGCGGGCCCTGCCCGTGCTGCCGTTCGCGGCCGGCGTGCTGCTGCTGGCGGCCGTCGCCGCGCGGACGGGCCAGGGCGGGTCGCGGCTGAACGGCAACGTGCGCGGCCTCGCCCGCGCGGCCGGGACCGACCGGGACGACGACCGGTTCTGGAAGGCCGGGCTGGTCTATGTCAACCGCGACGACCCCGCCCTCGTGGTCGGCGCCCGCTTCGGCGTCGGCTGGGCGCTCAACTTCGGGAAACCGGTCGCGTGGCTGCTCATCGCCGGGTTCGTCGCCTCGTGGGCCGGCCTGGCGGTGCTCGGGGCGGCGGCGGGAATGTGACCAGGCGCTAACCCGATCTCCGCCGGTCGGCGTTGCGCCTGCGCGGACGGTGCGAGCAGGCCAAGCGCGCGGGCCTGCTCGACGCCTGGCCGCGCCGCCGTTTCCAGGCCGGGACCGCAAGACGGCGGCATCCCCCGCACGGATGCCCAGGGCCGAGTAACCCCTCCGGCGAAGTATTCACACGGCTGACCGCGACCGGCGAAGACGGCACTGACACCGCCATCCGCCTCACCCGCACCGACTTGATCCCGGCCGGCTATCCCGAGCGCGCACAGGATGTGACAGCCGTCCTCGCCGTCCTGACGCCGTGATCTTCCGGACCGGTCGCGAGGTGGCGGGCGGTGGCCAGGTTCCTGCCGGCGTTTGGGACGGGGCAGGAAAATCCGGATGTTTATCTTCTGGACGATGCTCGCGGTGGCCTATGTTGCCGCGGGCTGGTCCGCGTCGGCGGGGACATCGCTGGCGGGGACGTCGGGGGCAGGGTCGTTTGCCGCTCGTCCAGGCGGGGCGGCCTGCGGAGAGGCGGACCGGGACCCGAACAGGCGCCACTTGCCGTGCTGGGCGCCGCCGGCATCTGCGCCGGGATCGGGGCCGCTGGCGGCCGGGGCGTTGCCGGGCGTGCCGGCGGTGCGGGCGCGGGCGGTCTCGCGCTGGCCGAGCAGGTCGTCGCGGTCCTGGGTGGCGGCGGCGGTCTCGCGGCGGGACCGGGTGAGCCCGCGGCGGGCCTCGCGGCCGCGGCGGGAGGTGCGGCGGGCGCCGGCCAGCAGCAGGCTCAGCCCGAGCAGGGCCAGGGCCCCGACCACGATGCCGTAGAGGAACAGCGTGCCGGTGGAGCCGGTCACGTGGTAGCCGAACACGGCGAAGGGGCGGGTGAGCGCGTGCCCGCCGCCGCTATTGGCCAGGACGCCGGCCACGCCGGCGACCACCGCGGCGATCAGGATGACGAGCCCGATGATGATGATCATGACGTACTCCAAGGATCTGGGTTACTGACGGACGGTGGCCGGCCGTGGCGCCCGCCGCCCGCGCTGGTTCCGGATGTCCCGGAACCGGCGTGGCTGGGCTGGCCGGCGCGGCCGTGCCGCTTGCGGGAGCGCCGTGCTGGCGGTGCTCAGCGGTGTGCGTACCGGCGGGAGCGGGTGGACCGGGAACCGCCGGACCGGGCGCTGATCAGGTGGAAGATGAGCAGCAGGACGGCTGCGCCGGCGATAGCGGTGAGCCAGGTGGACAGGTTGAAGAACCCGTTGAGGGTGTGGACGTGGAACAGGCGGGTGGCTGCCCAGCCGCCGCCGAGTGCCCCGGCGACGCCGATCACGCAGGTCAGGATGAGGCCCTGTGATCTTCTGCCGGGGATCAGCATGTTGGCGAGCAGGCCCGCGCCGAGTCCGAGGACGATCCATGCGATGATGCCCATGACCGACTCCTTAAGTCAGTGACCATGACGTACGCGATGGTCTGTCATGCTGAGCAGATCGCAGCTGGGAGAAGATGCTCTCCCGGGAGTCCTCACCGTCCTTCCGACGTGGCGTCTGGCCTGCACCGGCCCGTGTACGACTAAAAAAGCTCCGGTCCTGCCGCTGCCCCGCAGGTATCGCGGGTGCAGCTGCCAGGGTCCGGAGCGTCATCTTCATGGTATTCCTTTTTCCTCGCGTATACAGGTAGGGCTTCTGTAGCCAGCGGCGGCCCTTTCGGGCTTGCGGAGGCTGGACGCGGGCTCAGTCCTCACGGCCGGAACCGCTCGCTGGATTTCCCAGCGACTTGCCGGCCGGGTTACGGGACGAGCAAGACCCGGCCTCCTTGGTGAGGATCTCCCGGACCAGGACGCGTGACAGTGCTCGCAGGCGTCGCCGCCGAGCACGGGACCGGCGAGCCATCGCTTCTCGCTTAGGTAGCGGGCCACCCCAGCAGCGTCAGCACCACCGACACCGGCGGCGGTGGGCGTTGCCGCCGCCGTGCCAGTGTCCTAGCCTGGCGTTTACAGGGTAAACGTCACTTCCTGCCCATATGGGCAGGGATGCGAACCTGACCACTCCGGACCCCGGTGGTTCCTGCCGCTGCAGGCGAGCCGAGGTTGGGTGTTGACATGGTCGCACGTGTGTCAGAGGTAGTACCGGCCGGAGAACCTGTTCCGGTTCCGGGCACTTCGACGGGCTGGACGGTCAAAGAGGAGCTGGCCGGGCTGGATGACCGGGCACTGCTGGGCCTGGCCCGGTCGCTGCCGGGGACCAGCCAGCGGCGAGCGGCGGCGCGCGAGCTGCTCGTCACCCGTTACCAGGGCCTGGTCCGGTCCTGCGTACGCCCTTACCGGGACGGTCCCGTGCCGGCCCAGGACCTGATGCAGGTGGGATACGTCGGCCTGCTCAAGGCGATCGGCAACTTCGATCCGGCCGCCGGCGACAGCCTGGCCGCCTATGCCCGGCCGTGCATCAGCGGTGAGCTCAAGCGCTACTTCCGCGACAAGCGCTGGCCGGTCCACGTCAAGCGCGCGGTGCAGCAGCTGGCCCTGCGGGTCCGTGACGAGACCGGGCCGCTGGCCCAGCAGCTGGGCCGCACCCCGACGGACTCCGACCTGGCCCGGCACCTGGGAGTCAGCGGGAACGAACTGCAGCACGCCCGGCAGGCGCAGCTGGCCTTCACCCCGTACTCGCTGGACGCGCCGCTGGCAACCCAAGGCGCCACTCTGATCCTGGCTGAGACCCTCGGGCAGCAGGACCCGCGGCTGGAGCACATGCTCTCCATGTGCGCCGTCGCCGCGCACTGGGCCGAGCTGCCCCCGCGCGAGCAGCAGATCCTGATCATGTACTTCTATGACGGCATGAGCCAGGTGCAGATCGGCCAGCGCCTGGGCATCTCCCAGATGCACGTCTCCCGGCTCCGCGCCCACGCCCTGGGCTACCTCCGCGCCAGGCTCCTCGACCTGGAACCGCGCGCCGCCCCGGGCCAGGCCCGGCAACGGCGCCCGGGCTCCCCGGCCACGACCCAGCGCTGACCGCTTGCCAGGTCAGGCTCTGCCGCGCTGAACTGCGGCCAGCGAGCTGTGGCGGGAGGTTCCCCGCGGCACGGCAACTTCCCACCTCCCCCCGGCCCGTCGGTTATGCGCGCTTAGCGGAAGGGGGACGGAAGCTGAGGTCGCGGGGACGTCCGCCTCTGACCGGACAGCCGCTGCGCTGGTGTGCTGTAGGTACAACTGCAGGCTGGGAAAGTCGTGCCTCAAGACCCCGGGTGACGGCGGCCAGGCCGGGCAGCGCGCCGCAAAGCGCTTGTCACGGCCAGGCTCGCGTGTACGGAAAGGGGCTGATTCTCATGTCGAACCGGGCGCAAGGCAGGCGCGACTGGCCGGCCATCCTGTCGCTCGGCTTCAACACCGACGCTAACGGCAACCGGCGCAAGCCGACCTGGGGCAGCATCGTGACCCTCGGAATACTCCTGCCAGGCTTCGCGGCCTGGGGGCTGTGGCGCGTCTTCACCACCCCAACCAGCGCCGGCCTGTGGGTGCTGACGGCGGCGCTGTACCTGTTCACGATGTTCGGCGTGACGCTGGGCAATCACCGCTACTGGACCCACCGCGGGTTCGAGGCCAGGCTCCCGCTGCAAGTGGTACTGGCGGTGGCGAGCGGCATGTCGATGGAGGGCGACATCCAAGGATGGGTGCTGAACCACCGCGCCCACCACCGCTTCGCCGACGTGGCCGGCAAGGACCCGCACTCACCGTACGAGTACCCGGGGTGGCACGGGTACAAGGGCCTGCTGTGGGCCCAGGGCATCTGGCTGTTCTTCGACTACCAGCGGCCGCCCGGGTACGCGGTGCACCGCGACCTGGCCGGGGACCGGCTGGTGCAGTGGCAGCGGCGGGCGTTCCCGTTCCTAGTGGCGGCGAACCTCGGGGTGCCGCTGGCGTTCTACCCGCTGTACGGGTGGAACTCGGTGCTGATCGCCGGGGCGCTGCGCACGGCGGCCCTGATGACCGCCACTGGCATGGTCAACTCCGTCTGCCACAAGTGGGGCAGCCGGGCAACCGACAGCAGCGGGCACGAGTACCGCGCCGACGACAGCCGCAACAACGTCTTCGTCGCCGTCGTGGCCGGCGGCGAGGGCAACCACAGCTGGCACCACGCCGACCCCGCCTGCCCCCGCCACGGCCGCAAGGTCACGCTCGACCCCGAGGCCGCCGCGGCCCGGGCCAGGCCCGACCGGGGCTGGCGCCCCGACGCCACCTGGCGGCTCATCCAGCTCCTGACCATGCTGGGCCTGGTCTACAACGTCAAGGAACCCAAGACAACCGTCCACTTCGCCGCCAAGCAACTCGTGCCCAACCAGCCGCTGCGGCAGACCCACCGCGAGTGGCACATCCAGGAGCCGCCAGAAATCCGGGACCTCCTCGCGGCATGACCAGCCCACCACCGTGAATGAAGGGCCACCGCCCCTCACCGGGCGACCTGGTGCCTGCCCGCCGCCGCAGGTTCCCCGGCGGCCCGCTGCCCGCCGGGGCCTGTCAAGATCACCGCGCCGGCACGGTCGTAGACCGTGGCCCCGCAGCGCGCAGGGCGGCCTCGCTGGCCCGGTAGTGATGGCCCCACCGCAGCAGGTCCACCGAGCACCGGCGAGCTGCCGTCGGCGGCATGACGACGGTGACCACCGGCGCGGCCGGGCAGCAGCACACACGGCTGGCCGACGCAATACGGCCGGCCGGCCCGCCCCGGCAGCTCATCGTCCGTGGAGCCCGGGGCCGGGTCACCGCGCGGGGCGAACCACCTCTTCATATAACCAGCCTCGCGGGCCCGGCACCGGGCGCCAGAGACGTAGGTCCCCCTGACATCGCATGCCGACCCGGAGACGGCCGCAGCGCAGGACCGGCCGGCCGTGTGGGCCCCTCTCGCTACCGCCCCGCGCGGCGCAGATTCTGATCGTGCCAGATGAGGGGCTTGCCCCCGGCTACGAATGCGGGAGGTGCGGCGCCTTGTCCGTTGCCGCCGACGGGTGCCCGGACCATGGAGCAGCGGCGCTGCCGGTTCCCGGGCCTCCTCGAGGAGATGGTCCACAGGACGCTGGAGGACGGCGGCCAGGTCTGCCCGGTCCGTCACGGATCGCGCGCTGTCGACAGGTAGCGGTAAGCAACCGCGGCCACCTCGAACGTCGCTAGCCCTAGGAGCGCCACCATGCCGAAGCCGGCCATCATTCCTCCTCTGCCCGCGGACCGCGGGCCCTTTCGATCTCAGTCTTGCGCCGCAATCTCCCGTCCCCAGAGCCACACTTCTCGCGATCGCCCGCCGAACGGCCTCGGCACTCCCGGCTAACCAGCACAGTGGCTGGCGGCACGGCCGGGCGGCCTCGCTCGCCTGACACCGGTAGGACGCGGCCAGGCACGGGGCGGCCGCGCGGCGGCGAGAGCGATGGTGAAGAGCGGGAACCCGGCGGTGATCACGATCCCGGGCGCCGAGGCGACTGGCCAGCCCGGCGCTGACCATAGTGCCGGCGGGCATGCCGCGATCGTCGCCCAGCGGGACAAGCTCGCGCTGATCCTCCGCGGCCGGCACCTCAGATGGGTGCTCAGCCGCCGGGGATCCGGGCCTCCCGCGCGGTCAGTCCTCACACGGAACGCCATCCCGCCGGTCACCGCATACAGGCGGCCTGGGACATTCGTCCTTTCCCGTGGTGAGTTCCGCCTCTTCTGGGCGGGTGCCGCCCCGGCCAGGATGGGCACGTGAACGTGAGAGCCCTGCACCCGGCAGGCCGGGGAAGCACCGCCTCCGGCCCACTGCACGACGACACCAACGGGGCCGACGGCCCGGTCATGCTCGGCCCTGCCTGCTGCTGCCCCGCCAATCCGGTCGTGCGGGTGATCATGCCCGCGACCGCCGCCCGTCCCCGCCGCACCGAGCTGCTGCTGTGCGGCCACCACTACCGGGTCTCGAGCCAGGCGCTGACCGCCGCCGGCGCAGCCGTCACCGAACTTCGCCGGCCGGAGGGAAGCCCGCCAGGCGCGCTGCTGCCCGGTCTACCAGCTCCCCGCGTCCCGGTCAGCTGACAGGACCTTTGGTCTCTGGCCGGGGGCGCGCAGCCCCGGTGGAATGAGAGCCCTGTACACGGGAGGAGCGCCTGCCTGCCATGACTTTCACCGACCGGATACGCGACCATCAGCGACGGTGCCAGCCGCACCTGCTCACGCTGCGGCTACTGGCGCGCGCCGAAGCCGGCACGGCGCGCCCCGGTCAGGCGCGCGTTCTTCCCGGCCACCGGCGGCCGTTACGGTGATCACCGGAACTGGACCGTGATCGGCGCCTGGGCCGATCACATCGCACCGCAGCTAGACCTCAAGTCCAGCCAGTGAGCACGATCTCTCAGTCCCTGGGCCCCGCTGCCGGGCACCTGCAGGGTCCGGATTAAGCCTGACCGTGCTCCCCAGCCCGTCGACCTGGCGAGTCGTCCCGCACACCGGGATGACCTAACGGTTACGTATGCCCACCGTGACGGCGAGGGAGGCCGGAATCGCGTCGCCCGCGCAGCGCGCAGCAGTTCCTCGGATGCCTGCCCCGTCGGTAGCCGCCACCGGCGGGGTGGCGATCCGCGTACCGACCTCCGCGCAGTACTTCCTAACCTGCGACGGCCTGCTGCCTGACCGCAGCAGGCCGCAGCTGACGGGAGTCGCTGGTCTCTTCGCTACCAAGGCGGCTTCCCTGGCGGGACGCTGCGCCTCCAGGCCGTCGTGCGGGACGAATGCCCGCCTGTCCGCGAGCAGCCGGGGGCTGGTAGAGGCCTCAGCAGCCGTGCGACGGCGCCCTGGAGCGCTCTAGGCCGGGTTGCTGGCGTCGATGTCAATCGCGACGGTGTAGCGGTGCTGGCCGCTGGCGGTGAAGGTCTCCACCTCATAGGTGCGGACCGGGATCTGCGGGTTGGAGTGCGCGACCGGCCAGCGGATGCCGATGCCGTAGGTGAGGACGCCCTCGAAGTCGCCTCCCTGGGCGTAGGGGCGGCCTCCGCCTGAAGGACGGCGGGGATGGCCGCCCCTCCAGTCCAGGCTGACGCCGGCCGGCATGCCACGGTAGGTAAGAACATCCGGTGCGGCCCGCCAAAGGACCCGAACGACCCGAAAGGGCCGCCTTGGTATCCGGGCCGGGCGGATCAGCCGGCCACGTAATAGTGGTAAGAGACGCGCCAGGGATAGGAAAGGTCACCGCGGCCTTGCTCCACGACAAGCCTCGTGCCGTTGACGGTGCTGCCTGCCGGGCCGGTCAGCACGTATCCCGTTGCCGTGTTGGTGATGGGGCCGAAATCATTGCCCGACACCTGGCCGATTTCCCATGCCTGGGCGGCCGCGCCGGTGCAGGCCGCGACCTTGACCGCGGCCCCGGCCGTCAGACCGGTGACGTCCAGGCACTTGCCGTTTACCCGCAGGGTGCCGTCGTTGTAACCGGTCCACTGCTCAGCGGCGACGCCCGGGCCGCACTTTCGCACGGTTACGGTGATGCCGTCACCGGCCAGGGCCACGCACATGCCGTTGAACGGATTTTCGATGGTACCGGTGCCGACCGGGAATGGCCCGGCCGGGGCCGCCTCCAGCGGCCAGGAGACGATGCTGCCGCCCAGCACGGGGCCACCCTGCCAGAGTGTCGTCAGGTAGGCGTACTCATCGGGGGGCGTGACATGCGCGAAGCTGGGGCTGAACGGCGTAGCCGCGCCCACGTTTACCCGCCAGGTCAGCATGGCCCGCGCGTTGCCGCCAGGGTGCAGGATCACCTTCACGTGGGGCGCCTTCATCCACGTCAGGTGGGTGGCCATCGGAAAGCCGCCGCCGTTGAAAAAAGCCATCCCCGGATAACCGTAGACGTAACAGGTACCGCCGGAATGGTTGGTCAGGATCAGGGTCACTCCCCGGGTCCCGCCCATCGCGGCGTTCAGCCCGGTGTAGGCGGCAGTCAGCTGGCTGGTGCGGCAGCGCGGCACTGCCGACTGGCCGCCCGGTGCCGTCGCGGCCGACGCCTGGGCGGTCGGCCTCGTCGTGACCGGCGTGCTGGCAGGCGCTGACGGCGCTCCCGTGACGGAGGCGGTGGGCACGTGGCTGGCACCTGTCCCCGGTGTCCCGCCGCCAGCCCCGCAGGCAGCAGCGAGCACGACCAGGCACGCGGCGGCGGCCAGCCCGGCCGCGCGTGAGATCGTCATGGCCTCTCCCTGAAAATCAAGCGCCCGGTCATCCCGGTGCCCTGAACCTTCAGGTTCGTGCAGCCCGCTGAGACGGGAAAGAGTCGATAGTCCCGGCCGAATCCGCCAATCGTCTCACCCGGAATCGTCCTGGACCGCGAAGTGCCGGAGGTAGCCCTCAACAGGCCAAACGCCACCTGCCGCAGCACCCGGGGTCACGCGAGGAGAGCGCTGCGAAGGTGGCCGCAGCGGCCAGGCCTGGTACAACAAAGGTCCACACCAGGTGCATCGAACCTCCCGTAACGGGCGAGCACCCCTGCCCATCCCCCCGGGCGGCGCCAGGCGCACCGGGTGACCCTCACCGTGCCGAACAGGCTGGCCAGCAGCCTGCCGTGGCCGGTCTCCAGCCGGCTCCGCGTGATCCCGTCCGCGCCTGCCGCAGGCGGGCGGTGCTCCCGTGCGGCCTGCTCCTCCACCGCCGGAACTCGCTAGCGCCCTCGAAGATCGTGAAGGTCCTGGGGTACGCGCAGTTTCCGAAAGGTCAGCGGTCTGCGGGCCCGGTGGTATGAGCACGGGCTGGCCTGGCTTCTCCCGGGAGGCATGCCGGCCGGCCCGGGGGGGCTCGGTCCCCGTGCGGCGACGGTAGCGGGGCTCGGGCGGCGGGTCGAGCCGGGCTGGGCCGGGAGACGGGCGGTGAAGCCGGTGACGAGCACCGAATGGCCGACCTGCATTTTTTGTCCTGGGGGAAGGCGTGTAGCGTAGAAGTTAAGCTCCGGTCCCTGGCAGATCCATCGGTGAAACGCCTGGGCAGCGCTCGCGAGAATTCGCGGTCAGCTGCTAGTTCCCGATTTCCATCCCACCGGAGACACTCATGCGTGTCAGATTCATCAGGCCCGGCAACATCGCCCGAGCCATCACCAGCCAGCTCCAGCCGGTCGCCAGCGAGCTTGCCGCGGCGCGGCGGGAGGCGGCAGCCGCAGAGCGAGGCCGCAGCAGGGCTGGAGAGCGCCCATGACGCTGCTCGACCATGTCGTCCTGCAAGTCGACGACCTGAACGCCATCGGCGACTGGTACGACCAGATCGTCAGCCTGGCCGGGGGTACGCGAACCTTCGATATGCCGAACCTGATCGGGTACGCCCTGCCTGGCCAGCCAGCCCAGCTGTTCTTCTCGCTGGCGACCGACCCCGCTGGTCGCCAGACCCACGTTGCGCTCAGGGTCGAGGACGAGGCGACCGTCCGACTCGGCCACGAGTTCGCCACCGCAGCCGGCGCCGAGATCCTCCACGAGCCTCGGCTGTGGCCGGAGTACGGACCGGACTACTACGCGGTGTTCATCCGCGACCCGGCCGGAAACAACCTCGAACTCAAATGCCAAGCCTCCACCGGACGGCCAACGCTCTCGACGTAGCGCATCGCGCCGGCAAGACCATCACCGCCAACTGACCCGCACACGACGGAGGGACATTCCTGATGACCACCATCAGCATCATCGGCTCGGGCAACATGGCCACCGCCATCGGCACCCGGGCGGCGAAGCACGGCCACGCCATCGAGGTCATGAGCCGCGACACCGCCAAGGCTCAGGCACTCGCCGACAAGATCGGCAACGGAGCCACCGCCGGCACGTTCGGCGGAACGCCGCTGGGTGACATCGTCATCGTGGCCGTCCCGTACGCCAACGCGGTTCCAGTGGTCGCGAACTACGGCGATGCGCTGGCCGGCAAGGTCATCATCGACATCTCCAACACCTTCAACGCCGACGCCA
>CAZORE010000181.1:0-3822 GCA_964581815.1 uncultured Streptosporangiaceae bacterium
CGCCGCGTCGGCCGGGGTCGCGATGCCGCCGGCGGTGAACAGCACGACCGGCAGCTTGCCCGCCCGGGCCACCTCGGCGACCAGCTCGTAGGGTGCCTGAAGGTCCTTGGCCGCGGTGAACAGCTCCTCCTGCGGCAGGCCCGCGAGGCGGCGGATGCCCTGGCTCAGCGAGCGCATGTGCCTGGTGGCCTCGACCACGTTGCCGGTGCCCGCCTCGCCCTTGGAGCGGATCATCGCCGCACCCTCGGCGATCCGGCGCAGCGCCTCGCCGAGGTTGGTCGCGCCGCAGACGAACGGGACGGTGAACTTCCACTTGTCGATGTGGTGCGCCTCGTCGGCCGGGCTGAGCACCTCGGACTCGTCGACGTAGTCGACGCCGAGCGACTGCAGCACCTGGGCCTCGACGAAGTGGCCGATCCGCGCCTTGGCCATCACCGGGATGGAGACGGCGCCGATGATGCCCTCGATCATGTCCGGGTCGCTCATCCGGGCGATGCCGCCCTGCGCGCGGATGTCGGCGGGAACCCGCTCAAGTGCCATCACGGCGACCGCTCCGGCGTCCTCGGCGATCTTCGCCTGCTCGGGCGTCACCACGTCCATGATCACGCCGCCCTTGAGCATCTCCGCCATGCCGCGCTTGACGCGGGCAGTGCCGGTCTGCGGTGCCTGCGGCGCGCTCGTCGTCGTGCCGTTTGTCTGGGCGTCGGCGGTGGACACTGTCAAACCTCCTGGTAGGGGCCTATTCACCTCCATGCTATGCCTTGCCCGGGCCGACGCTGCGCGGGCGGCGGGCCGTGAGCGAGCGTGGGCCAATCGAGCGCCAATAGGCGCAGTGTGAATGAGCACGGGGCCAATGAGGACGGGGCGGCTCAGTCGCCGTCGGTCAGCTCGTCGTCCATCTCGAAGAACTCGGGCGGCCGGGCGCTGCCGGACAGGTGCAGCACCCGCGCCAGGGGGCGGCGGCGGGCGTCGAGCGTGCGGCCGGCCACGTCGTTGTAGAACTTGCGGGCGATGAAGACCTGGTTCGCCGCCTTCTCGACCTCGTCGAGGAGTTCGGTGGCAGCGTCCCCGCCGTCTTCCGCCCGCAGCTCGGCGCGGAACTCCGGGGCGCCCAGGGTGGCGCGCAGCGCGCGGGTCAGGTCGCTTTCCGCCAGGTCGCGCTCGGCCGCCTCCGCCTGCCGCGCGCGGCGCACCGCGTCGGCCAGCAGCAGCGAGCTGGCCGGGTCGAGCAGACCGGAGGAGGCGAGCTCGGCCGCCGCGGAGGCCCGGCGGACCAGCGCCAGGTCGAGCGCCGTGCGGGTCGCCTCGGTCCGGTTATGCAGCCGGTCGAGCCGGCTGGCCCGCCAGGAAACGTAGAACCCCCAGAGCACCAGCGCGAGCACCGCGAGTACGATGATCGTCCAGGTCATCGGACGTCCTTACTTCTTGCTGTTATCGGCCGGGATGACGGCCGGAGGGGTGGCCTCGGGAGCGGTGCGCGCGGCGCGTTCACTGGGCGAGGCTTACCGCGCTGCGGCCGAGTACGACCGTCTCGTAAACGCTCAGCACGCTCTGCGCGACGATTCCCCAGTCGTAGCCGGCCACCGCGTCGAGCGCGGCGACCGACAGCTCGGCCCGGCGGGCCGGGTCGTCGAGCAGCCGGGCCGTGACGCGGGCCAGGTCGTCGGCGTCGCCGGCGGCGAACAGTTCGCCCGCCTGGCCGCCCCGCAGCACGTCGCGGAACGCCGGGAGGTCGGACGCGACGATGGGCAGGCCGGCCGCCATCGCCTCGGCGGTGACGATGCCGAAGGACTCGCCGCCGGTGTTCGGCGAGCAGAAGACGTCGACCGAGTGCAGCAGGCGGACCTTGTCCTCCTCCGACACCTCGCCGAGGAAGACGGCCCGCTCGCGCAGCTCCTCGGGGAGCCTGTCGCGCTGCTCGTCCGCGTCGCCGTTCCCGCCGATGAGCAGCCGCAGGCCTGGCCGGGCGGGCGCGAGCACCTCGAAGGCGCGCAGCAGGACCGGCAGGCCCTTGCGCGGCTCGTCCATGCGGCCGAGGAAGCCGATCGCGCCGCCCTCGCCCGGCCAGCCGTCGAGCGGCTCGGCGTGCCGGTAGCGGCGGGTGGCCACCCCGTTCGGTATCAGCACCGCGTCGCCGCCCAGGTGCTCGACGAACGTCGACCGCGCCGCCTCGGACACCGCGATCCGGCCGACTATCTTCTCGAGCGCGGTGCGGAGCACCGGCTGGGTGGCGAGCAGTATCCGGGACCTGGGCATCGCGGTGTGCACGGTCGCCACGATCGGGCCGGACGCCACCCAGCAGGCGAGCAGCGGCAGCGACGGCACCGTCGGCTCGTGCACGTGCAGCACGTCGAACGCGCCGTCGCGGAGCCAGCGGCGCACCCGGCGGGTCGACAGCGGGCCGAACGAGAGCCGGGCCACCGAGCCGTTGTACGGCACCGGCATCGCCCTCCCGGTGGGGACCACGTAGGGCGGCAGCGGCCGGTCCTCGTCGGCCGGCGCGATCACCGAGACGTCGTGGCCGAGCTCGATCAGCGCCTCGGCCAGGTCCCTGATGTGCTGTTGTACTCCGCCTGGCACGTCCCAGGAGTACGGGCACGCGATGCCTATCCGCATGTCGGGGTCACGGGTCTCATGAGGGGGTACCGGGAGCGCGGCCGTCTTCCGGGGGGACGACCCCCCGTACCCCCCGCTGCGCGCCCGATGGCTCCGCCATCGTATCGGGCGCGCCGACCGAGGGAGGCACGCTGGGCTCGGCCGCGGCCAGGGCCGCCGCGCGGCCGTTACCGTGGCCAGCGCGGGCGCGGCTGCGGGCGATCCGCTGCGGGTCCAGGTCGTTGACGAAGACCCGCTGCAGCATGTGCCAGTCTTCCGGGTGCTCGCTGATCCCCTGCTCGAAGACCCGCACCATGGCCTGGGTCATCGCCGCGACCTTCTGCCTGCGGTCGCCGTCGGCGGGGACCGGGATCTCGTCGTAAATGTGCGCACCCCACTCGTCCTCGCCGACGAACCAGCAGGCCACCGGCATCAGCGCGGCGCCGGTCTGCACGGCGAGGGCCGCCGGCCCGGCGGGGAACAGCGCCTTCTCGCCGAAGAAGTCCACCTCCACGCCGGTGTCCGACAGGTCGCGGTCGGCGACGATCGTGACCAGCTTTCCGGCCCGCAGCCGCTGCGCCATCACGCCGAACGCCTGCGCTCCGCCGCTGGTCGGCACTATTTCCATGCCGAGGCCCTGGCGGAACTTGAGGAACATCTGGAACACCGCCTCCGGCTTGAGCCGTTCGACGGGCGCGACGATCGAGCCGGCGCCGGCCAGGATCACCCAGCGGCCCGCTTGCTCGAAGTCGCCCATGTGCGGCAGCGCGTAGATGACACCGCGGCCGCCGCGCATGTGCTCCAGGGTGCGGTCGAGCTGCTCCATGTTTATGTGCATGCCGGACAGGATCCGTTCGTCCGGGATGGTCTGCAGCCGGAACGTCTCCAGGTAATAGCGGGCATAGGAGCGCATGACATCGCGGGACAGCGCCCGTAGCTCCGCGCCGAACTCGCTGGGGGTGAGGGAATCACCCGCGCTCGTTCGGAGGACCCGGACGAGGTTGCCCTCGAGGACCTGCACCCCGGCGCCCTGCCGGCGCCAGGCGACGTCGGCGCCGAATTCGAACAGGGCCCGCGCCCATGACTCGGGGATGCGGCACACCAGGCCCCAGCCGGCACTGAACGCGGCGCTGACCAGCCGCTCGCGCAGGGTTCCCATCAGGCCTCCTCGGACGGGTCGGGGGCGGGGCTGGCGGGGTCGGCGTTGGCAGGCTCCGGCTGCGCGGG
>CAZORE010000181.1:3922-13691 GCA_964581815.1 uncultured Streptosporangiaceae bacterium
GGCTGCGCGGGGGCGGGCTGCGCGGGGGCGGGCTGCTGGGCCTGGCCGCGGGCGTCGACGTAGACGGCGCGCATCCGCTGGCCGAGGGTGAGCGCGGTGCCCGCGGCGAGCACCCACATGCCGACCGGCAGCACGTAGGGGATGCCGAGGCCGGAGAGGCCGATGCTGGTGAGCCCGATGATCATGCGCTCCGGGCGCTCGATCACGCCGACGTCCCCGTTCAGGCCGAGCCCTTCGGCGCGGGCCTTGACGTAGGACACGCACATCCCGCCCGCCAGGCAGAACAGGGAGACCACGGCGAGCAGGTGGTTGGTGCGCATGAACCAGATCGTGATGCCGCCGAAGATGGCCGCGTCGGCGATCCGGTCCATCGTCGAGTCGAGGAACGCGCCGAACTTGCCCGAGCTGCCCTTGATCCGGGCGAGCTGCCCGTCGAGCATGTCGGTCAACACGAAGACCGTCGCCGTGAACGCTCCGGGGAAGAGCTCGCCGATCGGGAACATGGACAGCGCCGCCGCGGATACGCCGACGGTGCCGGCGACCGTGATCATGTTCGGGGTAACCGGCGTGCGCGCGAGACCCTGGACGATCGGGTTGAACAGGCGCGCGAAGAAGGGACGAAGAAAGTTCAGCATGGCCGAAAGCGATCTTAGTGGGACGTTGCCCGCCGCTTGACGACGCCCCTGGAGCGCCCGTCGCTGTCACTTCGACGCCACCTCACGGATTCCCGCCAGGGGGGTTGTGGTAAGGCGGTCGTCGGGTTCACGCTTTGCAATACGAAAGCTCATCGAGCGCGAGGAGGCGGCGAGAGTGACGGAAGCAGGCAGCTCAGGAGGGGCCGGTCAGGCAGGCGCGGGCAGGGAATCGGGGGCCGGCGGCGTACGCAACGTAGTGCTAGTCGGCCATTCGGGAAGCGGGAAGACAACGCTGGCCGAGGCGCTGCTCCTGCATACGGGGACGATAGCCCGTCCTGGGCGGGTCGAAGAGGGGACTACGGTCAGCGACTTCGACGACGTAGAGGTCAGGCAGAAGCGCTCGGTCAACCTGGCGCTGACGCCATTCGTGTCCGACGGGATAACCGTTAACCTGCTGGACACGCCGGGGTACGCCGACTTCACCGGGGACCTGCGGGCTGGGCTGCGCGCGGCTGACTCCGCGCTGTTCGTCGTCTCGGCCGCCGAGGGGATCGACGGAGTGACGCGGCTGCTGTGGGACGAGTGCGCCGCCGTGGGGATGCCGAGGGCGGTCGTCATCACCAAGATCGACCATCAGCGGGCCGACTTCGCCACGGTGCTCAGCGAGTGCCAGAGTGCGTTCGGCGAGGGCGTCCTGCCGCTTTACCTTCCGGTCGCCGCCGCGGGCGGCACCGGGGCGAGCGGGCTCATCGGGCTGCTGTCCGAGACGCTGTACGACTACTCGGCGGGAAAGCGGTCCCCGTCACCAGACATCCCTGACGCCTACCAGGATCAAACTTCCTCCGCGCGCGACTCGCTCATCGAGGGGATCATCACCGAGAGCGAGGACGAGACGCTGATGGAGCGGTACCTGTCCGGTGAGACGGTGCCGACGGACGTGCTGATCGCCGACCTGGAGACCGCCGTGGCGCGCGGGTCGTTCTACCCGGTGCTCGCCGTCTCCGCCCCGCACGGGATCGGCATGACGGAGCTGCTCGAGATCGTCACCCAGGCGTTCCCCTCGCCGCTTGAGCACCCGCTGCCGACGGTGGCCTCCGCCGGCGCCGGGGCGGCGGTCAACGGGCTGTCCTGCGACCCGAACGGCCCGCTGCTCGCCGAGGTGGTCAAGACCACGTCCGACCCGTACGTCGGGCGGATCTCGCTGGTGCGGGTGTTCTCAGGGACGCTGCGGGCCGACATGTCGGTACACGTCTCCGGGCACGGCCGGGCGGAACGCGGTCACCCCGACCACGACGACGACGAGCGGGTCGGCGCGCTGACCTACCCCCTGGGCAAGCAGCAGCGGCCGCTAGCGGAATGCACGGCGGGATCGATCTGCGCCGTGGCGAAACTGTCCACCGCCGAGACCGGGGACACGCTGTCGTCCAAGGAACAGCCGCTGCTGATGGAGCCGTGGACGATGCCAGAACCGCTGCTCCCCGCGGCGATCGTGGCCCGCTCGAAGGCGGACGAGGACAAGCTGTCCGCCGCGCTGCAGCGACTGGTCGCCGAGGATCCCACCATGCGGCTGGAGATCAACCCGGAGACCCATCAAGTCGTGCTGTGGTGCATGGGCGAGGCGCACGCCGACGTGCTGCTCGACCGGCTGTCCTCGCGGTACGGGGTGGCGGTCGACACGGTGGAGCTGCGGGTGCCGTTGCGCGAGACGGTGTCGACGTCCGCCCGCGGGCTCGGCCGGAACGTCAAGCAGACCGGTGGTCACGGCGAGTTCGGGATCTGCCACATCGAGGTCGAGCCGCTGCCGTCCGGTGCGGCGGGGTTCGAGTTCGTCGACAAGATCGTCGGCGGGGTGGTGCCCAGGCAGTTCATCCCGTCGGTCGAGAAGGGCGTCCGTTCCCAGATGGAGGCCGGGGTGCTCGCCGGGTACCCGATGACCGGGGTGCGAGTGACGCTGTTCGACGGCAAGGCGCACCCGGTGGACTCCTCGGACATGGCGTTCCAGAAGGCCGGGCGGGCGGCCCTGCGGGACGCCTGCGAGAAGGCGTCGCCGATGCTGCTCGAGCCGGTCGACGAGGTATCCATCCTGGTCCCCGACGAGTACGTCGGCGCGGTCATGTCCGACCTGTCCGGCCGGCGCGGCCGGGTGATCGGGACGATTCCCGTGGGCGTCGGGCGGACGCAGATCCGGGCCGAGGTGCCGGAGCTTGAGATCACCAGGTACTCGATCGACCTGAGGTCGGTGTCGCACGGCACCGGGTCGTTCACCCGCGGGTACCTGCGGCACGAGCCGCTGCCCTCGCACCTGGCGTCAAAGGTGGCGGGCGACTCGCGGCCCGCGTAGCCGCTTAGCGGCCGCGGGGCCGCCTGGCGGCGACGGTGAACGGCTGGAGCTCGGCGGCGAGCTCCAGCCGTTCGCCGTCTGGGTCCCGTTCAGGCTGGCGATCGACAGGCTATGGCCGGCCTGACGGGACACGCGGGCCTGGTTTCTCGCGGCCTGGCCGCTGGTGGCAATGAGCACGTAACCGGAACGGGCGCACTGGCGTCTTTTCAGCCGAAGGGAAGATCCGGCAGCTCCGGATCCCGCTCCCTGACGACCCCCGGCTGGAGGCGCTGCCATGAGAACGTCAGCACAGGTGCGCGCGAGGCGTCTCGCGCTGGTGTCCATGGCCGCGCTCGGCGCCGTCGCGCTGAGCGCCTGCGGCGTGGCCCGCTCGGGCCCG
Organism: uncultured Streptosporangiaceae bacterium; assembly: GCA_964581815.1. Lineage (GTDB taxonomy): Bacteria > Actinomycetota > Actinomycetes > Streptosporangiales > Streptosporangiaceae > Trebonia. The sequence continues at coordinate 7,278 of CAZORE010000181.1, forward strand.
GGCGGGGCGGCCGGGGGGACCACGTCGGCGACCACGACCGTGTCGGCCGCGTCATCCGCGTCATCTGCCGCGGCCAGCTCCGCGCAGTCTGGTCACGCGGCGACGACCGGGGCAACGGCGAGCTCGCCGGTCACGGGGGCAACGGGCGTTGCCGGCGGCGGGCCGGTGCCTGCCGGGTTCGCGGCGACCTCGGTCACGTTCGTCTCGGTCGACGAGGGGTTCGTCCTCGGTACCGCCCCGTGCGCGCACGCGCCGTGCACGTCGATCGTGCGGACGCTCGACCGGGGCGCGAGCTGGGCGGGAATGCCCGCGCCCATCGTGCCGCTTGGCAGCCCCTACAACTTCACCAGCCAGGCCGCGGCCTGGGGAATCCGGTTCGCCAGTCCTCGTCAGGGCTTCGTGTTCGGCAACGGGCTGTGGGCGACCACCGACGGCGGCGAGCACTGGTCGGCCGCCGTCAGCCCGCCAGGCGGCGTGATCATCGACCTTGAGGTCATCGACGGCCAGTTGCTCGCGCTCACCGACGTGTGCTCGACGCAGTCCGGCTGCGCGCAGGGGCAGACGCTTGAGCGCAGCCCGCTGTCCGGCGGCCCGTGGTCCCTCGTCACCCGGGTGAGCGACAGCCGGCTGATCGCCACCCAGGCGCGCGTCGCCGCGGTACTCGACGGCGGCAGCGTGGTCGTCACCGAGGACGGCGGGCTCACCTCCGCGACGAACGTCACCCCGTGCGACTCGCCGGCCGCGGCGGGATCGGCGGTCGCGGTGACCGGGCCCGGCTCGCTCGCCCTGCTCTGCGCGGGCAGCGCCGCGATGGGGTCGGTGGTTAAGACCCTCTACGTCAGCGACGACCTCGGCGCGACCTGGGTCAAGGCGGGGACGCCGCCGTTCGGCGGCGACCCGCTGGGCATATCCGGTGGCACCACGGCGCGGCCGGTGGTCGCGGCGGCGAGCGGCGCGAGCTGGCTGTACTACTCACCGGACGGCGGCGCCCGGTGGCTGGTCGCCTTCGAGAAGGGCGACGGCGGCGCGGGATTCAACGACCTGGGGTTCACCACCACGGCCGACGGCGTCGCCGTGTACGGGCCGGTCTACCAGAACGGCAACGCGTACGGGATGCCGGGCAAGCTGCTGCTGACCAGCGACGGCGGGGCGTCGTGGACGCAGGCGAAGTTCTGAGCGGCGCCCGGTAACGGCCGGGACCGCTCGGGGATCGCCGGCCCGTCAAGCAGGACGCTGGCCGGGCGGGCGGGGCCGGGACCGGAGGCGAACCGTAGCCAGGCGATCGCCGCCGCCGCCAGGACCAGGCCCGCGAGGCACACCAGCAGCAACGCCGGGCTGAACTGCATCATCGAGCGGGTCTCGGCCGTGGCCGCGGGCGTGAAGCCCAGTCCAGGCACCCAGCTGACGGCGAACCAGGCAGCGTTGCCGACAAGCAGCAGCGTCGCCGCCGGCCACGGCAGGTAGGTGACGGCGAGCGCGCACAGCGCGATGAACAGCACGATGACGCAGTAGGCGCCCTGGTGGTTGATGGCGGTGATGCCGTGGTCCACGCTGCCCCACAGGAGGATGACCCACGCGGCGATCCCGATCCCGCACACGACCGCGAGCGGCGCCGCCGGCGCCAGCGCGCGCCGGGAGGACTTGAACGCGAGCGCGGCTACCCCCAGGAGCAGCAGTCCGGCCGCTGGCAGCAGGTCGTTCAGCTCCGCCAGCCGCGCGAAGCCGAGGAACCCGGCCTGCCAGGACGGCTCCGGGGCCATGGTGTGCCACACCAACGGGCTCGCGACCAGCGCCTCCACGTTCGCCCACTTGTTGGCCAGGATCTGGTGGACGGAGAGCGCCTGGTACTGCATGACCAGCGTCTTCAGGAAGCCGCGCGAATCGATCCTGATCACGCCGGCGATCTGCCACTTCAGCAGCCGGTCGCCCGGCGGGTCGACGAAGCGCTGAAACAGCATCCAGGGGACGTAAATGGCCGCCGCGGGCACCACGGACGCGGCCAGGGCCCGCAGCGGGATCCGGGTCCGCCGCCGCAGGGCGAGCGGTATCAGCGGGATCAGGGCGAAGATGGTGCCGCCGTGGGCCAGCATGCTGAGCGTCGCGAGCGTGACCGCGAGGATCCAGCCGAGCAGCCGCCGGTCGGCTCCGTCAAGGCTCACGACGATCGCCAGGGCACCGAGCGCGAAGGTGCCCGCCAGCATCTTGGGCCACACGTAGACGTCGCTGACCAGGACAAAGCCGGTAAGCGTGGTCGCCAGCACGACGACAAGGACCCGCCACTGCCCCACCCCGCGGGACCGGAGCACCACCCACAGCGCGGGGAGCCAGGAGGCGCTGAGCCCGGTTGACAGCAGCTGGTAGCCGGCCGGGTTGCCGAATCTGGTCCACAGCGGCCACTGCGCGAGCACGTAGCCGCTTTGCAGCGGCGGCCGGTCGCTGGCCAGCCAGTCACCGACCAGGTAACCGGAGAGCTTGCCGTGCTCGGCGACCGTCTCGGCGAGCTTCAGCGGGAGTCGATTGTCGCCGGTCTGCCAGTAGGTCCCCTCGATGGCGGTGAGCACGTTGTGCGCGATCCCGCCGCCCTGGATGAACGCCAGCCCGGTGAATGTGAGGCCGATCGCGAGGCCAAGCAGCAAGGGAACGGACAGCCCGGCGTCCCGCAGGTCGCCGCGGCGCCCGAGTACCGCGATCACCAAGACCGATGCGCCGCCGAGTCCGGCGTCGAACGGGCGGCCGAAGCCGGGGCTGGCGTACCACGCCCAGAACGCCGCCATGGCGGCACCGCCGGATCCCGCGAGCAGCAGCCCGAGCGCGATGGCGGGCGAAAGCGCCCGGCGGCGCGCGAACACGCTCAGCAATGCGACACCGGGGGTGACGGCGATGACGGCGGCGCCGATGTACAGGACGCTGACCGCCAGCGCTTCCACGGGAACCCCGGCCGCGGCCAGGTGGACCCGGGACGCGCTCCTAGCCAGTACGGCCACCGCGACCGGCCCAAGGGTCCATGCCCAGGCCCGGTCGGTCCAGGCGGCCGCCCGGCGGCGCCCCGGCTCGCGGGCAGCCGGCCCCCGGCGCGGTGCTGGCGGTGCGGACCCCTCATCACCGATCTTTGCCGGGCTCGAGGTCACCGTGCAGTTACCGGCCCGAACAGCCCCCGGTTACTTTGCATGGCCGAAGCTTAACGGGGACATTTGTCCCTTCTTAACGGTTTCAACGATATTGATGCCGATAGTTCACCGGCCTGCCCAGGGGTTAACCCCCAGCAGGAGATGGGTGACCGGCAGCTGCCGCCCAGCGGACTGCTTCCGTAGCGTTTTTCCTGTTCACGCTACCTGCGGAGGTGATCAGAGGCTCGCCGGCCAGGCGTCGGCGAGCAGCTTGCGCGTGTCGGCGAGGAGCTGGGGCAGCACCCGGGTGCGGCCGGTCACCGGCATGAAGTTGGTGTCGCCGCCCCAGCGCGGCACCACGTGCTGGTGCAGGTGAGCGGCGATGCCCGCGCCGGCCACCGTGCCCAGGTTCATCCCGATGTTGAAACCGTGCGGCCCGGACACGATGCGCAGCGCGGTGATGGCGCGGGTCGTGTAATCGCTGAACTCCGCGGTCTCAGCTGTCGTCAGCTCCGTGTAGTCGGCCAGGTGGCGGTACGGGCAGATCAGCACGTGGCCGCTGTTGTACGGGTAAAGGTTCATGATCGCGTAGACCAGTTCGCCGCGGGCCACGATCAGGCCGTCCTCGTCGCTGAGGGTCGGCGCGATGCAGAACGGGCAGCCCTCGTGCGCGCCCGGGCCGGTCGGCTTGCCCTCGCCCTTGATATAGGCCATCCGGTGCGGCGTCCACAGCCGCTCGAACCCGTCGGGTTCCGCGGCCGCGGTTAGCTCGGCCTCCGAGGCGGCCTCGGACGGCAGGCCCGGGCCGGGGGAAGCGGGTTCGTGCGACGGAGGAACGCTCACGCTACCGATGCTAGCGGCGCGGCGCGGGCGGCGCGGGCCGGCACCCGCCCTGGCCCGCGAACCTCACCATGGACGGGCCGTCCGGTGGGGCGGAATAACCGGTGAATGCCTGCGGCTAACGGCCGGCCAGGTCGAGCAGGTCGTCGAGGATCCGGTCGATGGCGGTGACGGTCATGGTGAGGTGGCCGGCCCCCGGTTCGAGGTGGGCGCGAGCGCCGGGGATGTGCGCGGCGAGCCACTGGCCGTGCGCGAACGGGACCATGTTGTCCTGGTCGCCCTGCCAGATCGCTACCCGGCCGGCCGCGGCCTCGACGGGGAATCCCCAGCCGGCGACGAACGCGAGGTCGTCGTCGCGCCAGCCCGCGATGCCACCCCGCACCGCGCCGCGCAGGCCCTTGGCCAGGTCGGCGGCGAACTGGCCGGTCAGCACCGCGGCGTCGGCACCGGAGATGAGGCCGCCGAGCGCGGCGACGATTTGCTCGCCGGTGATCGAGCCGAGTGCCTGTGCCTCTTTGTCGAGGAACGGGGTGAGCGCGTCCGCGCCGCGCACCGCGAGGCCGAACTCCTCGACGTTCTCCGGCCCCATGCCGGCCAGGAAGTCCAGGCCTTCCGCGGCGTACGGCGCCACGCCGGCCACCGAGGCGGCGGCGAGGCAGCGGCCGTCCGCGAGCGCGGCGCAGGCGAGCGTGTGCGGGCCGCCGCCGGAGAAGCCGATCGACACGTACTCGCCGGCGCCGAGCGCGTCGAGCACCGCGGCGGTGTCCTGGACGACGTCCGCGACCGTGCGGCCTGGCCTGGGCGTGGACGCCTCGTAACCGGGCCGTGCCACGAGCACGGCGCGCAGGTTCCGCCCGGTCGCCGCATTCGCCAGCCTGGCGTTGAGCGACAGGCCCACGGGGGTTCCCTCGTGGATGACCAGGGGGAGCCCGTCCTCGGGTCCCGCCGTCAGGTACTCGATGTCCCGGCCGTCCGCGGTGCGGGCCAGGTGCCGCTGCGTTTCCATAGGGCGAGGCTAGCGCCTGCGGACCGATAGTGGGCAGCAGGCTGGAGGGCTCACTGGCCGGGTCCGGACCGTAGCCGGAATGGTGGTCAGCCGTCAGTGATACTGCCTCCTCATCACTGATCGTGCGGCGTGATGTCCCCCGCAGGGCACCAGGGAAGAAGCTTCTGCTGATTGGCTGGGCTGGGCTGTGTCGGGGATGGAATGTCGGAGTTGCCCGTCATGATGGCAGCGTGGAAGATGCCGGGGTGGCCGGGTGAGCCGAGATGTGCGGGAAATCGCCGCGTCGTTCGTAGCTGCGAACCCGGCCGGGGTGCGGGTGCGGACGCGACTGCGGGTGGCTCCCCGGGATGCCGAGGTGCTGGCCGCTGTGGGCCGTCACCTGGGTTCGTTGGCGGCCCGTGACCTGACCGTGCGCTGCGCGGAGGGCCGACTCGATGCCCGCGGCCGCGCTGCGTCGCGTGCCTTGCGCAAGCGGGCGCTGACAGCCGAGTCGTCGTCGCGGTGGGCCGGGGCGATCACCAGGACCAGCGAGGATGCCTGGCAGCTCGGTTGGCGGAACCTGGAAGCGGAGCGGCGGTCCCTGCAAGGGCGGGTGCGGGTGATCGGGGGGCGCCTGGCCGTCCCCGCGGGCAAGAGTCAGGGACGCCTGGCCGGGTACGCGACCCGCGCCGAACGGCACGCCAAGGCGATCCGGCTGAAGACCCTGAAGGCACGCCTCGCCAGGGTCGAGCGGCGGATCGCGGGCCGGGCGGTGCCGGTGACGCGGGGTGGCCGACGGCTCATGCGCGCCCGGCTGAACCTCGCCCGCGCCGGGCTGACCCAGGAACAGTGGCGGGAGCGGTGGGACGCCGCCCGGCTGTTCCTCACCGCCGACGGCGAGCGGGACGCCCCCTGGGGCAACTATACGATCGCGTGGAATCCCGACGAGGGCTGGCTGGAGGTCAACCTCCCGGCCCCGCTCGCTTACCTAGGCAACCGGCCGCACGGCCGTTACCGGCTCTCCTGCGAGGTCTGGTTCAGCTACCGAGGTGATGAGGTCGCAGCGCAGGCCGCCACCGGGGCGGTGCGGTACGACATCGGCCTCGACCCGGTCAAGGGCAGGTGGTACCTGGACGCGTCATGGAAGAGCGCAGCGCAGCCGACTCCGTCACTGAGCGGGCTCCGGTCGGCTCCCGTTGTGGCAGCGGACGTGAACGCCGGGCACCTCGCCGCCGCCGTGCTGGCCCCAGACGGGAACCTCACCGGGGTCCCGTTCACCATCTCCCTGGACGTGGCCGGGCTACCCGCCACCACTCGCGACGGGCGGGTCCGCGCCGCCGTCTCCGCCCTAATCGCGGCCGCTAAGCAGGCCGGGGCGCGGGCGGTCGTGATCGAGGACCTCGACTTCGCCCGCGCCCGCGACCATGGCCGGGAGCAAACCGGGAGCCGGCCCTCGCGCGGCAGGCGCGGCCGCGGGTTCCG
>CAZORE010000182.1:0-2803 GCA_964581815.1 uncultured Streptosporangiaceae bacterium
GCCCGGGCGGATGGTTGTGACAACAAACCGGCTATAGGCGGATCGCTGGCACAACCATCGCCCGCTGGCCCGCCGCGCCGGTGGTCACTCCAGACGGCAGTGCGGCCCGGCCCCCGTGCGGTGGGGGGCCGGGCCGCGCGCTTGCTGGCTAGCGGACCGGGGCGGAAAGCCGGGCGCCGACCTTGACGTCCGCGCCGGCGGAGACCCGGCGGGCCCGCAGCGCGAGGGCGCCGGTGCGGCCGAGCAGCATGGCCACCGAGAAGAAGATCAGCGCGGCGGTCAGCGCGTCCACGGTCACGTGGTTCGTGTACAGCCACTCACCGAGCGACTGGCTGAACACGTGCTGGGCACCGTAGGCGAAGTACAGCCGGGCGGCGACGATCACGACCCAGAAGATCGCGTACGGCAGCCCGCCGCGGCTCAGCGGCCGGCCCGTCACCTGGTCGGCGGACACGCGCAGCAGCGCGGCGGCGAGCACGCCGAGCGCGATGCCGGCCAGCACGCCCGCAACCTCGAGCAGCAGGCCGTTGCCTGAGGTCGCGGCGCCCTTGAAGAAGAACGGGATGATGACGATGGCGGTGATGAACGGGCGGATCAGCCGGGCGGTGGTGATCTTCCTGATGCCGTAGTCGGAGATCAGGATGACGGCGAGGATGGCGACCTGCGGGAGCCACACGCTAGTGTCCACGGGAGTTACTCCTGGTTGCTGGGGGACTGTTTGTCCTTACACCGATCACGCTACGGAGCCGGCCCCCTCCCCCGCGTCGGCCTGGGGTTCGATCCCCGGTTGAACGGTTACCGCGCCCAGGTGGAGCCGGGGTGGACGCGCGGATCTCCACCCGGGCTCCACCCGCCGGCCCCGCATGGCGGGCAAGGGACGCGGATACGTTTAGGTACGTGGTTCTCGCTCATCTCACGCGACGCCTGCTCACCCCCGGCCAGCCGGGCCCGGGTGGCGGGCCGGGCGCCGGGCTGCCCGCCGACGAGCGGCCCGGCCAGTCACCTGGCCTGTTCACCGGGCTGAGGCACGGGCCGGAGATCAGCCCGATGAAGGTCCCTCCCGCGGTCGGCATTGTCAGGTTCGCCGTGGTGGTCACGGTCGTGGTCACGGTTCCGCTGTACACGCCCCACTTCGGCCGCAGCGCGCTCGGCATCGCGATCGCCGCGGCGCTCGCCGTGTCCGCAGTGGCCGCGGTGACCTGGCAGTTCTCCGATGGGAGGCCGCGCCTGTGGCTGGCCGCGCTCGTGGTGATGGGGGCGGCGGGCGGCGTGCTCGCCGGGCTGTCCTCGCTCAGCGCCGCGGTCGCGATCAGCTTCATGGTCGCCATATCCGCGGGCGCCCGGCTGCCCGCGGAGATGTCGCTCGGGATCACGGCGGAAACGGTCGCGGCGTTCCTCATCGCGGGGATCGCGAGCGGCGCGCCCGCCGAGGCCATCGTCGGGTGGACCGCGGGCCTCATCGGCATGTGGGCCTTCGGGCTCACCAGGCGCGCCTACCTGTTCCGCGCCGTCGAGGCGGAGCAGGCGCTCGAGCAGGCCCGGCGGGCGCACGCGGCGGAAACGCAGGCGGCGGCGCTCGCCGAGCGGGCGCGGATCGCCCGCGAGATCCACGACGTCCTCGCGCACGCGCTCGCCGCCGTGTCGGTGAACCTGCAGGCCGCCGAGGGACTGCTCGACACGCTGCCGGACAAGGGCCCCGAGGTGGCGCGGATCGTCGAGTGCGTGGAGCGGGCGAGCGCGCTCACGAAGGAGGGCATGGCGGAGGCCCGCCGTGCGATCCTCGCGCTGCGCGACGACGGCACGGCATTTTTCCCCGACCCGCCCGCCCCTGACTATCAGGGGGCGGCACAGCCCGGCGGCGGGCAGCTCGCGGTCCGGCTGCGCGCGCTGGCCGACGAGCACCGCGCCGTCGGCGACGCCGCGGTCGAGTTCACGGTGACCGGGACGCCGCGCCCGCTCGGCGCGGACGCGGCGCTCACCGCGTTCCGCACGGCCCAGGAGGCGCTCACCAACGCGCGCAAGCACGCGCCCGGCCAGCCGGTCAGCCTCACGCTCAGCTACCCGTCCGACGGCATGACGCTCCTGGTCAGCAACCCGCTGCCGGCCCCGGGCGGCGCGGCGCCGCTGGCGCGCGCCGGGGCCGGATACGGGCTGACCGGGCTGCGGGAACGGGCAGCGCTGGCCGGCGGCACGCTGACCTCGGGTCCGTCCGGCAGCTGGTGGGAGGTCTGCCTGCGGCTGCCCGGCTGACGGGCACAGCCTGACGAGCACAGCCTGGCAGGCGCGGCCTGACGTGCGTGCCTGCGCACGGTGCCCGCGTTTGGGAGAATGACCGCATGACCCAACCCGGCATGCCAGGCGAGCAGGTCACCGTTGTCGTCGCTGACGACCAGTCGGCGGTCAGGGAGGGCCTGGTCCTGCTGCTCGGGACCCTGCCGGGCATCGCCGTCGTCGGGCAGGCCGCGGACGGCGAGGCGGCCGTCGAGCTGGTCGCCGCGGCGCGGCCGCAGGTCGTGCTGATGGACCTGAACATGCCCGGGTGCGACGGCGCCACCGCCACCGCCCGGATTACCGCCGGCTACCCGGGCACCCGGGTGGTGGTGCTCACCACCTACGCCGACGACGAGTCGATCATCGGCGCGCTGCGGGCCGGCGCGCTCGGCTACCTGACCAAGGACGCGACGCGGTCCGAGATCGGCCGGGCGATCCACGCGGCCGCGGCCGGCCAGGCGATCCTTGACCCGAGCGTGCAGCAGCGGCTGCTCAACGCCGCCGTCCGCGCGCCTGAGGCGCCCGGCCCGTC
>CAZORE010000182.1:2903-10564 GCA_964581815.1 uncultured Streptosporangiaceae bacterium
CGTCGCCGGCCGATCCCGGTGAGCTGACGCCCCGTGAGGCCGACGTGCTGCGGCTCATCGCGGCCGGCCAGTCCAACCGGGAAATCGCCAGGACCCTGTTCGTTTCCGAGGCGACGGTAAAGACGCACGTCAACCGCATCTTCGCCAAGACGGGCTCGCGGGACCGGGCCCAGGCGATCCGCTACGCCTACACCCACGGCTACGCGGTCGCCTGACCTGCTCAGGCCAGGATCGTCCAGCCGTGCGGCGGGACGAGCAGCGGGTCGGCGACGGCGGCGCCCGCCTCCGTTCTGTCGCCCGTCTCCGCGACCGCGAGCCCGTCGGTGTCCACCGCGAACCGAAATTCCGTGTCGCCCACGTTGAGCAGCAGCAGCGCCAGCTCGCCGTCGCGCTCGCCGCGCAGGCGCAAGGCGAGCGCGGACTGCTCCAGCTGCGCGGCCTCGGTGCGGGCGCGGACCAGCCAGGGGTGACGGCGGCGGAAGCCGATCAGCCGCTGGTGCAGCCGGTAGTGGCGCCAGCCGTCGGGCAGCAGGTCCGCGGGCGAGGCCGGGAACGCGGGCCTGATCGCGTCGTCGCCCCCCTCGCGGTGCTCCTTAAGGCCGCGGAAGCCCTGCTCGTCGCCGTAGTACACGCTCGGCACGCCGCCGACGCACATCAGCACCGCCAGGGCGTGCCCGAGGTGCCGGTCGTCGTCCAGCTCCGTGGCCAGGCGGGTGACGTCGTGGTTACCGACGAACGTCTGCGGCAGCCGCCCGTCGTCGAACGCGCCGAGGAACGCGTTGTGACGGCCGAGCGCATGGTCAAGCTCGTAGAAGTTCCTGTCGTTGAGCGAGGACCAGATGGCCTTCCACAACTCGTACTGCGTGATGGCGTCGAGCCCCGCCTCGTTCGCGTAGGCGGCGTAGTCGCCGTGGATCATCTCGCCGAGGAACCAGGCACGAGGGAACGCCTCGCGCACCGCGGGCACTACCTTGGCCCAGAACGCGGGCGGCACCGCGTACGCGGCGTCAAGCCGCCACCCGCCCGCGCCCCGGCCCAGCCAGTGGGTCATCACCTCGATCACGTAGGCGAGCACGGCGGGCTCGTCGTGGTCGAGCTCGATTAGCTGGCCGTGGCCCTCGAAGACCGCGTAGTCCGCGCCGTCGGCCGTCCGCTTGAACCAGCGGGCCGCCGGCGATCCAGGCCCGCTGCGCTCCGCCGCCTGGAAGGCGGGGAACGCGCGGCCCACGTGGTTGAACACCCCGTCGAGGACCAGCCGCAGGCCGCGCCGGTCGGCGGCGGCCACCAGGGAGTCGAAGTCGCGCTCGTCGCCGAGCCGCGGGTCGATCCTGAAGTGGTCGACGGTGTCGTAGCCGTGGGTCTCCGCGGCGAAGACCGGCCCGAGCAGCAGCCCGTTGCAGCCAAGCTCGACCGTGTAGTCAAGCCACGCCTCCAGCTGCCGCAGCCGGTGGCGGGCCGGCTCGCGGCCGGGCAGCGCCGACCGCTCCGCGCCGGTGAAGCCGAGCGGGTAGACATGCCACAGCACGGCGTGATCAGCCCAGGACGTCACCCGATCACGCTACCCGCTTGGTATTGTCACCGCTCGCGTTCGACACGCGCGTGAAGTTAACAATATGTAACCAGAACGAGGGCGGCTGACCCCGTTACCGCCAGCGCCGCCTGCGGCCCGGCCCAGCGGGGTGCGCTTCCGGGAACACCCCCGGCTGGCCTACGGATAGGTGCACTAGGGTCAGGGTGTGACTGGGCTGGCCGATCCCTTTGACACCGCCGGGCTGCGCAGGCGGGTGATTGAGGCGTGGGCGGCATCGCCGAGCCGGTTCCGTGAGGACGCGAACGCGGAGGAGGACTACGCGCTCGGCGGGTACCGGGACCGGGTCGTGGTGGAGCTCGCGCAGAACGCCGCGGACGCGGCCGTCCGCGGCGGTGTCCCCGGGCGGTTGCGGCTGACGCTGCGGGACGGGAAGCTCACCGCGGCCAATACCGGGGCGCCGCTCGACGCCGCCGGGGTCGAGGCGCTGTCCACGCTGCGGGCGTCGAGCAAGCGCGACGCTGGTGCCGACGGCAGTGCCGGTACCGGAGGCACGGTCGGCCGGTTCGGCGTCGGGTTCGCCGCGGTGGTCGCGGTGAGCGACGCGCCGCGCATCCGGTCGGCGGCCGGGACGGTGCGGGCCGGCACGGGGCAGGCTAACGCCGTGCACTGGTCGCGTGACCTGACCAGGGACCTGGTCCGCGGCATCCCCGCGCTGGCCGACGAGCTCGCGGCGCGGTCCGGTCACGTGCCCGTGCTGCGGCTCCCTTTCGCCGGGCCTGAAGAGGCCGCCGGCCTGCCCGACGGCTTCCAGACCGTGGTCGAGCTGCCGCTGCGTGACCAGGGCGCTGTCTCGCTGGTCACCCGGGTGCTCGCCGAGACCGGGCCGGCGCTGCTGCTCGCGCTTCCCGCCCTCACCCGCGTGGAGATCACCGTCGAGGATGAGACCCGGCTGCTCACCGCGGTGCACGATGGCGCGCTTTCCGTGATCACCGAGGGTGGCGGGCCGAGCCGCTGGCGGGTCGCGGGCGCCGGCGGCGTGCTCGATCCCGCGCTGCTCGCCGACCGGCCCGCCGAGGAACGGGCCAGGACATCCTGGTCGGTCCGCTGGGCGGTCCCGGCCGACGCGGCCGGGCAGGTGGCCGGGCGGCTGCCCGACGGGGTCTCCCCCGTGATCCACGCGCCGACGCCGACCGACGAGCCGCTCAGCCTGCCGGCCTTGCTGCTCGCGTCGTTCCCGCTCAGCCCCGACCGGCGTCACGTCGCGCCCGGGCCGCTGACCGGCTTCCTCGTGGAGCGGGCGGCGGACGCATACGCCGGACTGCTCCCCTTGCTGCCCGCCGGCCCCGGCCTGCTCGACCTGGTGCCGGGGCCGGTCGGCCGCGGAGAGCTTGACGCCCGGCTTGGCGACGCGATCGTGGCCCGGCTGCCGGACGCCGCGTTCCTCCCTGGGGTCACGCCCGCAGGCGACCACGAGCGCGTTCCGGAGCGGGTACGCCCCAGGGACGCGGTGCTGCTCGACGGCGGCCCGCCCGGGCTCGCCGAGTTCCTCGCGCCGGCCCTGCCGAACCTGTGCGACGGGCCGCGCAGGCACCCGGCGTGGGCGGTGCTCGGGGTGCGCAGGATGCCGCTCGCCGAGCTGGCCGACGTGCTCGCCTCGCTTGGCCGGGAGCCCGACTGGTGGCACCGGCTGTACGACGCGCTGGCCGGGGCCCAGCCGTCGGAGCTAGGGCCGCCCGAGCTCGGCGAACTCGGCGCGCTGCCCGTTCCGCTCGCGGACGGGCGGCTGGTGCGCGGGGCGCGCGGGCTGCTCCTGCCCGGCCCCGGGCTCGCCCACGCGGGCGAACTCGCCGTGCTCGGGCTCCGGGTGGTGCATCCCGAGGCGGCACACCCGCTGCTCGCCAGGCTCGGCGCGGTGGAGGGCACGCCGCGCGGCGCGCTTGAGGACCCCGCCACCCGCGCCGCGGTCGCGGCGTCCTACGACCGGGCGGCCGAGGCGTACTACGACGACGACGGTCCCTCGCGGTTGGCCGACGCGGTGCTCGGGCTGGTGGCCGCGGTGCGCGCCGAGCCGGGCGACTACCCGTGGCTCGCCGACCTCGCGCTGCCTGGAGAGGATGGCGACTGGTACCCGGCGGGCGAACTGCTGCTGCCAGGCTCAGCGCTGGCGGAGATTGTCGCAGGCGACGCTCCGTTCGGCATTATCAGCACGGGTTTCGCCGCACGGCACGACGTGAGCACCCTGGAGGCGGCCGGCGTGCTGTCGACCTTCGGGCTGCTGCGCGCGCGGGACGTGCCGCTCGATGAGTCGGCGGCCGACCTTGACCTGGACGGGGCCGGCGAGTGGGCCGCCGACACCCGCGGCCGGCTGCGCCAGCCGGCGGGGCTGCCGCCGGTCGCCGTCGAGGTGACCGCGGTGCGCGACCTTGACCTGGTCGCCGCCGACCGCTGGCCGCTGGCCCTCGAGTTGCTGACCGGGCCGCCGCTGCGCGCGGCGCTCACCGAGCCGGCCCGCGTCCGGCTGGCCGACGGCCGCCACGCGGACGTGCCGTCGTACACCGCCTGGTGGCTGCGCCGCCACGTGACGCTCGACGGGCGCCGCCCGGCTGAGCTGCGCGCACCAGACGCCGACCCGCTGCTCGACGGGCTGTACGACGCGATCGGGTCTGTTCCCGCTCGCGTGCTCGCTGACCCCGCCATCGCGGGCGCCCTCGGCGTCCGGTCCTCGCTCTCCGCGCTACTCGCCGAGCCTGGCGGCCCGGACGACCTGCTCGCCAGGCTCGCCGACCCCGCCAGGCCGGTCACCCGCCCGCAGCTGCGCGCGCTGTGGTCAGCGCTCGCGGCCGACGGCGGCCTGTCCCGTGAGGATGTCACCCCGCCCGACCTGGTCCGCGCGGTCCTCGGCGGCGAACTGGTCGTCGCGGACGCCGACGACGTGCTCGTGCTCGACGCGCCCGACCTGTGGCCGCTCGCCGCCGCCCGGCCGCTCGTCCTCGCGCCGTACCGGCACGCCGGCCGGCTGGCCGACCTGCTTGACCTGCCGCTGGCGTCCGACGAGGTCCCCGGCTTGGTCAAGGAGGCCGGCGACCTGCGCCCCGTGCCCGGCGCGCTGCTTGACGTGCTCCCGGGCGCGCCGGCGACGTACCGCGAGCACGACGCGCTCGCCGCCGACGGCACCGACGTGCCCTGGCGGTACACCGGCGGCGAACTGCACGCCGCGACCACCGAGGGCCTGGCGCACGGCCTCGCCTGGGCGGCCGGGCACTGGGCCGCCCGCCACCTGCTCGCCTCGCTGCTCACCGAGCCGGATGACGCCGCCCGGCTGCTTGCCGAGGCCGACCTTGACGGGTGACGGCCTCTGACACCCGGGATAGTGCGCTGACCTGGTGACATGGCATGGAGGTGGGGGTTCAAGTCGGGCCTCGGACACCCATATCGGCGGACTTTCTGCAGATTAGAGGCTTCGATCAATGGCTGTGGCGGTCGCGGGTCAGCAGGTGGAGTTGGCCTGGGTGACCAGGCCGATGCGCCATGGAATGGCGTTGTAGTTGGGGTAGGAGCCTGGTGCGTCGCCTTGGAAGAGGTACTGAATGTTGCAGGGGCTGATGGTGAGGGTCTGGTCGTAGCCGCTGCGGATCATCTCGCCGCTGCTGAAGTCCTGGGTCCACGCGGCGCCGCTACCGAAGGTGACGTTGCTGGCGGCGATGAACGGGTTGCCCTGGGTGTTAGCCAGCGGGGTCCAGGAGCCGTTGATGGCGTTCGAGGTGTAGGAGGTGAAATACCGGTGGCCGGCGGAGTTGATTGCCTCGACGATCAGCAGGTACTCGTTTTGCCCCGCGACCTTGTATACGTTGTCGGCCTCGAAGAAGTTGGACGGGGTGGAGTTAGAGGCGGCGATGACCGGCTGGCTCATGCCGTTCGGGAAGCTGCTCAGGGACGTCTGAGACCGGTACAGGTGCCCGTTGTCGTCCATGGAGAACAGGTAGCAGTTGGCGCTGTCGCAGATGACCCAGGAGTCGACCCAGAAACCCGAGCCGATGTTCTGCGAGATGATGGACGGCATACCGGAGTAGAAGGTCTGGGTGGCGCTCCACCCCGACGGGTTGGCGACGTTGGGGTTGGTGGAGTAGCCGATATTGCTGCCCATCTGGTAGATCACGTACCACAGCTTCTGCGGGGCGACGTAGAACAGTTGCGGTGCCGTCTTGTAGCCGCCGCCGATCGCCGTCTGATCCGCGTACACCGGCACCGCGCTAGCCGCCTGTGACCAGTTGGAGAAGCTGAGGAACTCCATGCCGTAGGCACCCGAGGAGTTCACCGTCGAGGCGGCCACGTACCACTCGCCGTTGTAGTTCACCACCGAGGGGTCCTTGACCGCGATGATGTTGTGGGAATCGGAGTGCGGGCTGATCAGCACCCCGCTGGAAGTCCATGTGAAGCTGCTCGGCAGCGAGCCCGTCGGCGTTGGCGTCGGGGTTGGCGTAGGCGTCGATGTCGAGGTGGGTGTGGGCGTGGGGGTGGGACTGGGCGTCGTGCCGCCAGTGCAGGTGACGCCGTTGAGGGCGAAGCTTGACGGGGCGGGGTTGGCGGAGTTGTTCCACGAGCCGTTGAAGCCGATCGTCGTAGAGCCCCCGGTGCCGAGCGCGCCGTTATAGCTCTCGCTGACGGCGGTGACCTGCGTGCCGGACTGCGAGTACGTGGCGTTCCAGCCCTGCGTCACCTGCTGTCCCGCAGTGAAGTTCCAGGTCAGCGTCCACGAGTTGACCGCGCTGCCGAGGTTGGTGATGGCGACGCTGGCGGTGAACCCGCCAGTCCACTGCGAGGAGACGGTGTAGCCGACCGAACAGCCAGCCGACGCCGCGCTGGACGAGACTGCGTCGGCCGTCCAGGCGCCACACGCCACCGCCGCCACCGTGGCGCACACCGCCAACCGCCCAGTACGGAATCGGGACAGGTTCATGACTGTTCCCTTCCACGAGATCACCTGAACGCCTGCCGGCCCGGTGCCTCCCGCAATTGTTTGCGATAACACGCGACCTTAAGTACAGATGCTTGCACGGTGACCCTGGGATCGGCGCCCTGAAGTATCGGCTTTGAGACTTTCTGCAGGTCAGCTGCCTACCGATAATGAAAATTTCAGCTGATCTAACCAGCTGAGGTGAGGAGTTGTGAGCGTTCACGCTTATGGTGCGAGCGCCGTCGGGGCGGCCTCCATCAGGAGTTAACCGCTACTCAACGTTGCCCTGGTCAGATTGCATCACCAGGCAAGCACGGCGCCCCGCTCATGGGTCACCGAGCCGAGCCGCCAACCGGACCAGCCCCGGACGCGTCAAAGCCAATAAATGCAATGACTGTTACCACTATCTAAGGAGAACTCATGAAGCTTCACCACATCGCAGCGGTAGCGGCCGGTCTTGCCGCGGCCGGGGTGGCTGTCGTCGGCTGCTCCCCGACTTCCAGCACCGCCGCCAGTTCCACGGTCACGACCTCTCCGGCTAGTTCGGCAGCCGCTCATGGCTCTGCCACGCGGTCAGCCCAGGCCGGCAGTCCGGCTTCGTCTCAGCAGGCGCAGGCCGCCGGCGGTGCCTGCCAGGCAGCGCAGCTGAGCTACACCTTGGGTGCTCTTACCGGGACCTCCCAGCGGACCCAGGTGGTCGACCTGACCAACAAGGGATCCTCCGCGTGCACGCTGCAGGGTTTTCCCGGCGTTGACCTGCACGGCGCCGCCAGCGGCCAGCAGAACTTCACCTGGTCGCTGGTACGCCAGTCCGCCCGCTACTCCGCCGTGACGCTGGAGCCGGGCCAGACCGGCCACTTCAGCCTGATCTACCTGCCCGGCACCTCGGCCAGCACCGACATGACCGTGTCCAAGCTGGTCATTACCCCGCCCAACGCCTACACCCAGGCCGAGCTCACCTGGAACCAGTCCGTGGTGCTGCAGGACGGCGCCACCCACCCGGGCACTTACATCACCCCCGTAGTGGCCGGCTCCTGAGCTCACCAGGCGCTCCGTCGTCACCGAGCGGCATGACCCGCCGTTCGGTGACGGCGGTACGTGCCGCGACGTGTAACTTTCAGCAGGACCGATCAGGAAACGCCAGTTCAGCGCAATTCGCTCAGGCCGTCGTTGACC
>CAZORE010000182.1:10664-13517 GCA_964581815.1 uncultured Streptosporangiaceae bacterium
GACGATCGCGGACGCATGGCGGGCTGATCCGCCCGTCCCCGCTCATACCAGCCGGTCACCCCTTCAGGAGCTGTCATGCGCGCGTCCATGACCATAAGGTCCGCCCTGCTATCCGCAGTCGGAGCCATCGCGCTGGCCGGTAGCGCGCTCATGGCTCCGGGCGGCGGAGCGACGGCGGCCGCGGCGACTGATGGCGGCGCTGGGGCCGCCGCCACGGCAACCGGGTCCACGGTCAACGTCACGGTGAATGCCGCGGAGGGCCTAGGCACGATCCCATCCACTGCCTACGGGCTGAACACGGCGGTCTGGGATTCCCAGATGAACACCACGCCGACCCAGGGACTGCTCAAGGCGGCTGGCGTGGACATGCTGCGCTACCCGGGCGGCTCATACGGAGACGCGTACAACTGGCAGAACAACACCGTCGAGGGCGGCTACGTGGCCCCGGGGACGGACTTCGACCAGTTCATGGGCACGGCGCAGGCGATCGGCGCGCAGCCGATCCTCATCGCCAACTACGGGACCGGCACCCCGCAGGAGGCGGCGGCCTGGGTCCAGTACGCCAACGTCACCAAGGGTTACGGCGTCAAGTACTGGGAGATCGGCAACGAGCAGTACGGCGACGGCATCTACGGCGCCAACTGGGAGGCTAACAACTACGCCGACAAGAGCCCGGCGCAGTACGCGACCGAACTGCTCCAGTTCGCAAGCGCGATGAAGGCGGTCGACCCGTCGATCAAAATCGGGGCCGTGCTGACCCTGCCGGGCAACTGGCCGGACAGCGTGGTGGCCTCCGGTGCGAGCGGGGACTGGAACCAGCAGGTGCTGTCGATCGCCGGGTCGGCCATCGACTTCGCCATCGTGCACTTCTACCCGCCGAGCTCCCTGGGCGCGTCGGTGGTGAATGCCCCCGATCAGCTGGGCGGGGAGCTGGCCCAGCTTCGCCAGGAGATCAACCAGTACGCTGGCGCCCACGGGCCGGGCATCCAGGTCGCGATGACCGAGACCGACGGGAACAACTTCATGGACACCCAGCCCGGGGCTCTGTACGGGGCAGACACCTACATGACCTCCCTGGAAAATGGCGTGTTCACTGTCGATTACTGGGACCTGCGCAACGGCGCGACCGCCATCTCCACGGCCCCCGACGGCGCGACCGACTACGGCGACGAGGGCGTGCTGTCCAGCGGGGGCTGCGTAGGCAGCACCTGCGAGCCCCCGATGAGCACCCCGTTCCCGTCGTACTACGCGATCTCCATGCTCAGCAAGCTCGGCCTGCCCGGCGACACGATGGTGAACGCGGGCACCGATCAGCAGCTGGTGACCGTCCACGCGGTGCGCAACGCCAACGGCGACCTGAGCGTCATGCTGATCAACAAGGACCCGGCGAACTCCTACCAGGTCAGCCTGCACT
The DNA here is from genome assembly GCA_964581815.1 of uncultured Streptosporangiaceae bacterium. Lineage (GTDB taxonomy): Bacteria > Actinomycetota > Actinomycetes > Streptosporangiales > Streptosporangiaceae > Trebonia. Next base: position 12,079 of record CAZORE010000182.1, read on the forward strand.
ATGCCGGCTTTACGCCGGTCAGCGCGGCGCCGACCGTCTACGCCTACGGCGATGAGGCGTCATCGATCACCTCCGCGCCGCAGGGCACCAGCGCGAGCCAGGCCCTGCCGCCGTACTCCATCGAGACGATCGTGCTGCAGCCGCAAGCGGGCACCGAGAGCGCGCTGAGCGCCCCTGGGGCCCCGTCGGCGAGCAACGTGACGGACACGCAGGCGACCGTGTCGTGGGCCCCGTCCAGCGGCGGTCAGGTCGACAAGTACGAGGTCTACCGGCAATTCGGCACCACCAGCGAACTGCTCGGCACCTCGACATCCGGCTCGTTCACCGCGATGAACCTGGGTCCCGGCACCGCCTACACGCTCAACGTGGTCGCCGTGGACCAGAAGGGCCACCAGTCGGTGCCGTCCGCGCCGGTCCGGTTCACCACCGGCACCCCAGCCCACAGCACCTGCGCGGTGACGTATGACGTGTCGGACGGCTGGGGGAGCGGTTTCGTCGCCAACCTGACCATCACCAACACCGGGCCGAATGCGATCAACGGCTGGACGCTCGCGTTCTCCTTCCCGTCCAGCACCGAGTCGGTCACCACGAGCAACTGGAACGGCAACTGGACCTGGAGCGGGACAAACGTCCAGGCCACCAACCTGAGCTGGAATGGCGGCCTCGCGCCGGACTCCGGCAACACGGTGTCCCTGGGCTTCGTCGCCAACCAGAACGGCGCCTACCCGTCACCGGCGTCCTTCACCTTGAACGGCACCGTCTGCGCCACGACCTACTCCTCGTAGCCGCGGGCCCCGCCACGCCGGCGGCCGGCCACCTTCCTCACGGTGGCCGGCCGCCCGGCCTACTGTCGCCTTTGCTGCGAAACGACTCCGCCCTGGCCGCCGCCGCAGCCAGCCGGCCGCACTCACCGCCTGCAGGAGGTAGACAGTTAACGCGCGGGAGGCAGTGGCGAGCGGGGCTGGGCGAGCAGCGGCCGCGATGGCACCAATCGGGCCTTGGCCAAAAACGGCGAGGGTGCCGTCGCGGCCGGCCTGGAGGGCGGCTGCGACGGCACCCGGTGAGCGCCGGCTGGTCAGGTCAGCAGGTCACGGTGAGGCTGGCGGGGGCCGTCCCTGAGGCGGTGAAGCCGAACGAGACCGAGCTTCCCGGGTTGATGCTCGCGTTGTACGGCTCGTTGGTCACCGTGACGGCCGCCCCCGACGAGGTGAACACGCCGTTCCAGCCGCTGCTGACCTGCTGGCCGCTGGGCCATGTCCAGCTCGCCCGCCAGCCGGTGGCCGCGGCGAGAAGAGCCAGTTCAGACTTCCTGCCGACGAAGCCAGGCATGTAGATCCAATCTACATAGATAAGAGCTATGTAGTTACATCCGACATCGGGCGGCGGCGAGCGCTTTGCCAACCTGACAGCCTGGCGCTTCCGTCATCATCAGGCAAGGA
>CAZORE010000183.1:0-13425 GCA_964581815.1 uncultured Streptosporangiaceae bacterium
CAGCAGGGGTACGGGCAGCAGGGGTACGGGCAGTCGGCGTTCGGAGGGCCCGGATACGGGGCAGACGGGTACGGGACCCAGGCTTCCGGTCGGCCGGGCTACCAGCAGCCGGGTTACGGCCAGCCGGGCTACCAGCAGGCCGGCTACGGCCAGCAGCAGCCCGACGGCCGGCCGCCCTGGGAACAGCAGCCTCACGGCCAGCCGCAGCCTCACGGCCAGGCGCCCTGGGAGCAGCAGGCGTACGGCCAGCAGGCTTACGGGCAGCCAGGGTACCCGCCGCCCCCCTACGGGCAGCAGCCGCAGGGAACCGGCCTGCCACCGGGAACGGGCGCGCCGGGCGGCGTCCGCGGCGGTACCGCGGGCGGCGGCAAGGGCGGCGGCTCCCGGCGACGGCTTGGCCGGCGCGGCAAGGTACTCACTGGGGTGGTCGCGGGGGTTGCCGCCGTGGCCCTGGTCATCGCGCTGACGTTCGTCTTCGTGGTCAAGCGCTCGCCCGGCGTGCCCGAATTCGGCATGATCCCGACGGGTTCCACCGCGCAGCAGGACGGGCGGCAGGTCGCGGCCGCGTTCCTGACCGCCTGGGAGAAGGGCAAGCTGCCCACGGCGGCGAACCTGACCGACCAGCACGCCACCGCGAAGGGCGCGCTCGCCGCCTACGCCAAGGACCTTGACCTGGGCAAGGTCAGCTTCGGGCTGAACAGCGTCACGAGCGCCGACGGGTCCACCACGGCGCTGCCCCGCGAGACGGTCACGTTCTCGGTCACCGCGTCGGTCGCGGCCGGGACGGGCGCGAGCACGCTGCGCGGCAACTGGGACTACCACTCGTCCCTCGTCGTCTACCAGCAGGCGAAGACCGGCGTCTGGTTCGTCGCGTGGCGGCCCAACGTGGTCGCGCCCAACCTGACCACGGCCACCCACCTGGCGGCCGTCCAGGTCGCGCCGACGGTCAGCATGGTCGCCGACGTCGACGGCGGTTCCCTGGCCTCACTCGGTGACGTCGGCCTGTCCAACATCGCGACCGACCTGATGAAGGCGGCCCCGCCGGGGCGGGGTAAGCCGGGCCTCGACGTCGAGGTCCAGACCGCGGCGGGCACGCCGGTCAAGGGCAGCCAGGCGGTCATCCTTGACCCGGAGAACATCCAGTCGCTCGGCACGACGATCGACCCCCGGGCCGAGCAGGCCGCGCTGGCCGCGGTCGCCATGCACAAGATGAGCTCGATGGTGGTCATCCAGCCGTCCACCGGCAAGATCCTCGCCATCGCCAACAACGACGGGTTCAACGACTTCGCGCTCACCGCCCAGGTCGCGCCCGGGTCGACGATGAAGGTCATCACGTCCGCGGCGCTGTTCAACGAGGGTGTGCTCACCCCGTCGACCCCAGTCGAGTGCCCCCAGACGTACACCGTGACGGGCATCACGTACCACAACGACAAGGGCGAGTCCGAGCCGGCGGGGACGCCGTTCGGCACCGACTTCGCGGCGTCCTGCAACAACGCGTTCACCCAGCAGTGGCCGCACCTGTCCGGGGCGCTGGCGAGCACGGCGAAGGAGTACTTCGGGCTCGACCAGAAGTGGGACATCGGCATCACCGGGATATCCGCCTCCTACTTCAACGCGCCGTCGAGCGCCTCAGGCTCAGAGCTCGCCCAGGAGGCGTTCGGCCAGGGCGACTTGATCGCCTCGCCGCTCGCGATGGCCTCGGTCGCCGCCACGGTAGGCAACGGCTCCTTCCAGCAGCCGTACCTGGTGCCAGGGACCAAGCAGGTGACGGCCACGCCGCTGCCCCAGACGACCGACACGTACCTCAAAGAGGTGATGCGCAAGGTCGTCACCAGCGGCACCGCCGCTGGCCTCGGCTTCGGCCCGGACGTCATCGCCAAGACGGGCACGGCCGACATCCAGAACCAGGGCAAGCCCAACAGCTGGCTGATCGCCTACGACTCCTCCCAGGACGTCGCGGTCGGCTGCCTGGTGCTCAACTCCGGCTACGGCTCCCTGTACGCCGCCCCCGAGGTGCAGAACTTCCTGAGCCAGTACTGACCGGCCCGCAGGCAGGGCGTCCTCCCGGCCGTTCCGCCATCGAGAGACTGCCCGGCTTCCCCGACCTGGGCCACGTCCCCTACGCCGGCTGCCCGCCAGTCTCCCCGGGCTGACCTCGCGCGGGGCCGTTCCTGTCAGCAGACAGAAACGGCCCGCCGGAGCCTCCAGGCTCCGGCGGGCAGTGGGGCGGACCGTGCTAGTCGCTCCGCTGACAAAGGTGACGGCGGGCGGTCGGCCCGTGTCGGCGGCGCCTGCGGCTGCGTTCTTGATCGCGCAGGCTGATGCGGTGAAGTAGCCACGGGCGAATGGCCCTTCAGGCTTGATCCGGCCGGAGGCGGATAAGCCTGAATCGGCCAGGTTCCGCTGGAGTTCCCCCGCCACCCGGACGGGCCAGAGCAGTGGCAACCCAGGTGGCGTGCGCTGCCGCGACGGGGTGATTGACTTGCGTCGCACCCGCACCGGGCACACCACGAGGAGCGGGGAAGCGACCTGATAAATACCCCTGCCCCCGCGGCCGCCGCCGACCAGCATGTCTGATCTGAGCGCGGAGTCGCCACCTGAGAAATCCGGCGCCCGGCGGCGAAGAAGCCGCTGTCATCGTGGGTGATCCACGAATGGTGCCACCCGCCGTGCGGTTCGTCCTCGCCGAGTAGCCACACGTCAAGGCCGAGGGCGACCGGGCCCGTCGTGGACGTGGTGGCCGGCCCCGCCGCCGGGTCGAAGACGGTGGCGGACCGGCTGCCTGGCGGCTGCTTGATGAACACCAGCTCGTCCCCGACGACCGAACCGACCCCGTACACGGTGCCGCCGGGGGCGACGCTGACTTTGCTGATCACGTCGACCGGCGCGGACAGGGAGACGGTGCTCCACGTTCCGCCCGACCTCTCCTGCAAGGTGCCGTCGTTTCGCCCGCCGCCGGCCGCGATGAGCGTACCGTCGGCGGTGACCGCGAGGGCCTCGTAGTCAGACGGCGGATTGGCGGGGGACAGGTCAGTCCACCGCGTGCCGTCGTAGCTCAGGATGATGCCCTTGCCGGTATGCCTGTTGTTCCCGGCTATGTAGAGGGTCCCGTCGCCGTCCAGTGCCGCCGTACTGATCCCCGCGTAGGAATACCGGGCCGGCGGGTGGTCGGTCCAGCGGGACCCGTTGTACTGCCAGGCCTGGAGCGCCCCGTGGGCCGAGCCGATCACCCATACGTTGGTGTCGGACCTCGCCACGATCCACTCGGCGGCGAAAGACCGCTCATTATCGGCCAGGTTGGCGGACTGGTACCTTTCGGTACCCATATAATGATATACAGCGGAAATGTTGTTTCCGTGGCTATCTGTTCTGGTAATTAGCATCCATACATCTGTTGGCGTTAGCGCCGCAACCGATGTGATTTGGCTGTTAAGCCCCGCGGGGAGTGACGTGGCGGGAACCCGAAGCTGATCCCCGGGCCAGTGGGCCGGGCAGGCGGCGGCCCGGTTGGCGGCGAGGCTTCCGATCGCGCTGCTTGCGCTGGTGACGACGGGCGCCGAAGAGCCGGACAGCAGGAACCCGGCGGCCAGTACCGAAGCCGTCCGCGGCAACAGAAATGGCATTCCTTGTCCTTAAAGTCCGCATGCTGAAAAGCCAGCGATTTTCGATTGAGAACAGCCTAGCAATAACGGCTGGCGCTGCGCGGTTCCTCGAGAAAGGCTTTACCTTTCCGCGAATTACAAAAATCCCTTTTTAAGGGACCTTTCCCGCAATAAGAATGCCGTCAGCGGCTGTCCTGGCCGGGCGAGCAGGGCGATGTGGGGAAGGTACGGGGCTCCGGGCAGGCGAGGCGCTCCGGCGCCCACCGCTCAGCCGGCCCGGCTGCTGTCCTTGAGGCCGCCCCGGCCGTTAGCCTGAGTTAGGAGACGGTTACCGCGGCGGGCGGCGACACGGCGGTGACGCCGTCCGGCGTCTGCACCTGGCACTCGAACCGGTACGTCCCGGTGCCCTGGTACGGCACGAACGCGGCCGTCGGCTGGCTGGTGGTGGTGAGGAGCGTGTAATCCCCCGACCGTGGCCGTTCGATCAGCAGCCGGTAGGCGTAGCCCACGGGGGCCTGCCGGCTGGCGCAGGCGATCGTGTAAACGGTGCTCGTCACTCCGTCCGCGGGCGTGACGGCGGGAGGAACCCGCACCGTCTCGGCCGCGCCCGTGCGGGTGTCCTTGACCGCGTAGGTGGCCGCGGCGAAGAACGTGTAGGGGAAGGACCCGCCCGGCCCGATCGGGCCGGAATCGAAAAGGCCCGGCGCGACAAGTTCGTGCCGGGATGCCGCGGTGGCCGGGACAGACCAGAACGTCTGCTCCCCGATTGACGTGCGAACCTCAGCCGGGACGATCGCGTTGCGCGTCACCTGCGCCGGGCACACCGCGAAGAGATCAGGATGTGCTCTGGCGTACGCCAGCACGGCTGATCCCAGGGAAACGCCCCCGACGAACGCGCTGAACTCACCCGGCGCATTCGGCGCAGTAGCGGCGAAGAACCTGCTTCCGTCGAAATGAGTGATCCACGGCTGGGTGAGCCCGTAAACCGGCGCGTACGGGTTCGGCACGCCGTACTGGCCGAGTAGCCATACGTCACCTGACCCGACGGCTACCACACCCGATTCGCTCATGTTCCCGGCGGAAGGGTCCGGCGCCGGAACGTCAAGCACGGTGGCTGACCCGCTGCCCGGGCGCTGCTCGATGAGCACCGGCTGCACCGTGGTCCTCATGCCGACCGCGTATACGGTGCCACCGGGGGCGACACTGAGTCCGCTGACCTGTTCGACCGGCTTGGACAGGGAGATGGTCGTCCACGTGGTCCCCGACCTCTCTTGCAGGACGCCGCCGGGTCGCACGAACCCCCCAGGGTCCCAGCCGCCGCCCGCGACGAGCGTCCCGCCGGCCGTTACCGCGAGTGCCTTGTACTCAAACCGCGGGTTCGGCGGCGTCAGGTCGGTCCACTGCGAGCCGTTGTAGCTCCAGATGATGCCCGTGTAGGTGATCATGTTCGTGCCGGCCAGGTAGAGCACTCCGTTGCCGCCTAGCGCGGCCGCCTCGATCTCTGCGCCGGCGGGCAGTGGCGACGAGTGCTCCGTCCAGGTGGATCCGTCGTAGTGCCAGGCTGCGATGCCGGGCCGGCCCTCCGCGGATATGAATTTCATTCCGATTACCCATACGCCAGAGTCGGGTCCCGCCACCAGTATGCCGCCGCCGAAAGACGGGTCGTTATTTTCCAGGTTCGCAAGTTTTTCCCATATGGTACCCGTGAAGTGATAGACGATGGTTGGGCCCGCGAGCATCCAGACATTTGTCGGCGACAGCGCCGCTATCGACTCAACCTGGCCAAGCACAGCCGCGGGCACGGGAGGAACCGGAAGCTGATCAATAGTCCAGTGGGCTGGGCACGAAGCAATGCTGTAAGCGGCAACGGTGCTGGTGGCGCCGCCGGCGTCAGGTGCCGCGTATGAAGGGCCGGTTAGCAGGAAACCAGTCGCAAGTACCGAAGCCGTACGCATCAACAGGAATGGCATCACTCGCCCCCAATGCCCGCACGCAAACGCGCGCCTGTGCATTTCCAGGTAGGCTCAGGATAGCATTCGCCGCTGATCCAGATGACCATTTAATGAGTAAACGCTAAAGCGATCTACCTGCGCAGTCGGTAAGAATGTGAAATTCCGCCTAAAGAATGACGTCAGCGACCTTCCTGGCGGGCGAGCAGGGCGACGTGCAGTGACGTGCGGGACTCCGGGTCGGCGAGGCTCACCCCGAGGATCCGCTCGATGAGCGCGAGCCGCTGGTAAAAGGTAGGCCGGGCCAGGTGCGCGCGGGAGGCGGCGAGCGCCTTGTTGCCGCCCGCCTCAAGGAAGGCGGCAAGATCCGTGACCAGGGTGGTGCCGTGCTCGGCGTCATAGGAAAGCAGCGGGCCGATTTCCCGGTCGGCGAAGGACTGCAGCCGGGCGTCCTCGCGCAGCAGGTGAAGCAGCCCGCGCAGTCGCAGGTCCGGCAGCCGGTAATAAGAGCGGTGCCCGCCCTGGGCGTCCGGGCCTCCCGGGTGCCTGATCGCCACGTCGGCGACCTCGCGCGCCTCGCGGAACGCCGCCCGCACGTCCGGCAGCGACCTGGCCGGCCGGCTGGCGCCGATCACCAGGCGGGACGGCGCCCCGGCCTGCCCGGCGAGCCGCGCGGACAGCCGCAGCAAGGGCACGTCAGCGTCGGCGCCGGGCGGCAGCGACAGCAGTGCCCCGGCCCGTACGTCGTCAAGCACCCCGGCAAGGGCGGGGACTCCAGCCCCGCGGCACGCGCTCGCCACGGCCTCGGCGACCCCGAGCACTACCGCCTGCCCGCCTCCGATCCCGCCGGCCGTCGCGGTGCCGGCGGCCGCGCCGGCGGGCTCCGCGTCCGCCAGCCGGACCACGACCGCGACCAGTTCCCGGCCCGCCACCTCCACGCCAAGCGCCCGCGCCCTGGCCTCGGCCTCGCCGCCGTCCGTGCCTGACCGCTCGATGATCGCGCTGATCAGCGTCCGGTGCGCCTGCCGTTCGAGTGACTCCGCTTGCGACGTGAGCAGGTGCCCGAGCGCCAGGGTCGCGGCGGCACGCGAGACGAGCAGCTCGTCGATGATCCGCGCGTGCACCGCCTCGGTGATCTCAATGAACGCCACCTCGCGCCGTAGCTCGATCAGCGGCACGGACCGGGCCTCGGCCGCGGCCACCAGCGCGGCGGGCAGCGCCGCCGCGTACCGGCGGCCCAGCTCGACGAGCAGGCCCGCCACGCCGACCTCCGCCAGTGAGTCGACGTAGGCGGTCAGCTCGGCCGCCGATTCCGGCAGCGCGATCCCGGTGGACAGCACCAGCTCACCGCCGCGCAGCAGCCGTCCGATGTCGGTGTGCTCGGCCGCGTGCACCCAGCGGACGGGCACGTCAAGCCGCGCGGCACCCGCCACCACGAGCGGCGAGCCACGCTGGACGACGTCGAGGCCTAGTACCTCGTGCAAGGTCAGGGGCATCGGACCACGACCTTACAACATGTAAGGAACAAGCCGAAATTCGTGGCAGACTGTCACTATGCCCAGCGGGTAACGGCGGGCAGACTGAGAGCATGTCTGATCTCTTCGCCCGCCACCGCGCGGTCATCCCTAGCTGGGTCGCCACTAACTACAGTGCGCCGATCGAGATCGCCGGCGGCAAGGGCTGCCGCGTCACCGACAGCGAGGGCCGCAGCTACCTGGACTTCTTCGCCGGCATCCTCACGAACATGCTCGGTTACGACGTGGCCGAGGTGCGCGAGGCGGTCGAACGGCAGATCGCGACTGGGATCTACCACACCTCCACGCTCTACCTGATCCGCAGCCAGGTCGAGCTGGCCGAGAAGATCGCCAGGCTCTCCGGCATCCCGAACGCCAAGGTGTTCTTCACCAACTCCGGCTCGGAGGCCAACGAGACGGCCCTGGCCGCCGCGCTCGTCAGCCGCAAGGCCAACCAGGTCCTCGCGATGCGGAACTCGTACCACGGCCGCACCTTCGGCACCGTCGCCATCACGGGTAACGCTAGCTGGAAGGCGAGCAGCAACGACCCGTTCGGCACCCACTACCTGCATGGCGCCGACCGTCAGCTGCCCGGCTACCGCAACCTCAGCGACGCCGATTACATCGACGCCTGCGTCGCCGACCTGCGGGCCCTGCTGGCCGCCGCGGTCAACCCGCAGGACGTCGCGGCGCTCATCGCCGAGCCGATCCAGGGTGTCGGCGGGTTCACCATGGCGCCCGACGGGCTGTTCCGCGCGTACAAGGACGTCCTCGACGAGCACGGCATCCTGTTCATCTCGGATGAGGTGCAGACCGGCTGGGGCCGGACCGGCGAGAACTTCTGGGGCATTCAGGCGCACGGCGTCACGCCGGACTTCATGACCTTCGCCAAGGGCCTGGCCAACGGCTTCGCGATCGGCGGCGTCGTCGGCCGCGGCGACCTGCTCGACGGCATCCGCGGCAACGGCATCTCCACCTTCGGCGGCAACCCGATCGCCACCACCGCGGCCAACGCCACCCTTGACTACGTGCTCTCGCACGACCTGCAGCGCAACGCGGCCGTCTGCGGCGCGATCATCATCGGCGGGCTCAAGGCCGCGGCGGACGAGCTCAAGGTCGTCGCCGACGTGCGCGGCAAGGGCCTCATGTTCGCCGTCGACCTGGCCGACCCGGCCACCGGCAAGCCCGCGCCGGCGCTCGCCGCCAAGGCGATGGAGGAGACGAAGCAGCGCGGCCTGCTCATCGGCAAGGGCGGCCTGTACGGGTCGACGCTGCGCATGGCGCCGCCGCTGACGCTGAGCGAGGCGGAGGCGCGTGAGGGCCTCGGCCTGCTGGTCGACGCCCTCCGTGCGGTCGATCAGAGCGCCGTGAACGCGCAGGCGGGCGCATAACCATGGCCAAGCACGTCACGCACTGGATCGGCGGCAAGCCGTGGACTGGCACCGCGCAGCGCCAGGGCGACATCTACGACCCCGCGACCGGGCAGGTCACCGGCGTCGTCGACTTCGCGTCGAGCAGCGACGTCGATGACGCGGTGGCCGCGGCCAAGCTGGCCGCGCAGTCCTGGGGCCGCGTGTCCCTCGCCAAGCGCGCCACGGTGCTGTTCGCCTTCCGTGAGCTGGTCAAGAGCCACATCAAGGAGATCGCCGCGCTCATCACCAGCGAGCACGGCAAGGTCGCCGCCGACGCCGCCGGCGAGGTCGCCCGCGGCCTCGAGGTCGTCGAGTTCGCCTGCGGCATCCCGCACCTGCAGAAGGGCGGCTTCTCGGAGAACGTGTCCACCGGCGTGGACTCGTACTCGATCAGGCAGCCGCTCGGCGTCGTGGCCGGCATCACCCCGTTCAACTTCCCCGCCATGGTGCCGATGTGGATGTTCCCCCTCGCGATCGCCTGCGGCAACAGCTTCGTGCTCAAGCCGTCGGAGAAGGACCCCTCAGCGTCGATCCTGCTCGCGCAGCTGTGGGCCGAGGCCGGCCTGCCCGACGGCGTGTTCAACGTGGTGCACGGCGACAAGGTCGCGGTCGACGCGCTGCTGACCCACCCGGACGTCGCCGCGGCCTCCTTCGTCGGCTCCACCCCGATCGCCCGTTACGTCTACGAGACGGGCACCCGGGCGGGCAAGCGGGTGCAGGCGCTCGGCGGTGCGAAGAACCACATGGTGGTGCTGCCCGACGCTGACCTGGACCTGGCCGCCGACGCGGCGGTCTCGGCCGGGTTCGGCAGCGCGGGGGAGCGGTGCATGGCGATCTCCGCGCTCGTCGCGGTGGACCCGGTCGGCGACGAGCTCGTCGCCAAGATCAGGGAGCGGGTGGCGAAGCTGGCCGTCGGTCCTGGCAGCGACGAGCGCTCGGAGATGGGCCCGCTCGTCACCGGCCCGCACCGGGACAAGGTGGCCTCCTACCTGGACTCCGGCGTGCGGCAGGGCGCGAGCTTGGCCATCGACGGGCGCGAGCACCCGGTGACCGGCGGCGCGCCAGGCGAGCCGAACGCCGGCGGCTTCTGGCTCGGGCCGTCACTGCTCGACCACGTGACGCCGGACAACGCCGCCTACACCGACGAGATCTTCGGCCCGGTACTGTCCATGCTCCGCGTCAAGTCGTACGCCGACGCGGTCGACCTGGTCAACGCCAGCCCGTACGGCAATGGCGTGGCGATCTTCACCAACGACGGCGGCGCCGCCAGGCGGTTCGTCTCTGAGGCGGAGATCGGCATGGTGGGCGTGAACGTGCCGATCCCGGTGCCGATGGCCTACTACTCGTTCGGCGGCTGGAAGGCGTCGCTGTTCGGTGACACCCACATGCACGGGACCGAGGGCGTGCACTTCTACACCCGCGGCAAGGTGGTCACCTCCCGGTGGCTTGACCCGTCGCACGGCGGGGTCAACCTCGGCTTCCCGGTCAACTCCTAGCGGTTCGCCGCTTCCGACGCTGGGGGTTCCCATGCCGCTGAGCGATTTTCCGCGATACCAGCTGACGTTCGGCCCGAGCCCGGTCCATCCGCTGGAGCGGCTGACCGCTCACCTGGGCGGGGCGAGTATCTGGGCCAAGCGGGAGGACTGCAACGCCGGGCTCGCCTACGGCGGTAACAAGGTCCGCAAGCTTGAGTACCTGGTACCCGAGGCGCTGGCGCAGGGAGCGGACACGCTTGTCTCCATCGGCGGCGTGCAGTCCAACCACACCCGCCAGGTCGCCGCGGTGGCCGCGAAGCTCGGGCTGAAAGCGGTCCTGGTGCAGGAGCACTGGGTCGACTGGCCCGACGTGACCTATGACCGGGTCGGCAACATCCAGCTGTCGCGGATCATGGGAGCGGACGTGCGCCTGGTCGACGCCGGGTTCGGCATCGGCATGAAGCCAAGCTGGGAGCTGGCGCTCGAGGAGGTGCGGGCCCAGGGCGGCGTCCCGTACGCCATTCCGGCGGGCGCCTCCGACCACCGGCTCGGCGGCCTTGGCTTCGCCAACTGGGCGGATGAGGTGCGGGAGCAGGAGCAGCAGCTCGGGGTCTTCTTCGACACGATCATCGTCTGCTCGGTGACCGGCTCCACCCACGCCGGCATGATCGCCGGGTTCGCCGGCCAGGACCGGCCGCGACGGGTCATCGGCATCGACGCGTCGGCCAAGCTCGGCGAGACCCGTGCCCAGGTGGCGAAGATAGCCCGTGCCACCGCCGAGCTGATCGGCCTCGGCCGTGAGCTGCGCGAGGACGAGATCACCGTGCTCCCCGGGTGGGCGGGGGAGCGCTACGGCGTCCCCGACCAGTCGACCCTCGACGCGATCCGGCTGCTCGGCCGGCTGGAGGGAGTCATCGTCGACCCCGTTTACGAGGGGAAGTCCATGGCCGGCCTCATCGACCTGGTCCGCGACGGCGAGATCGGCAAGGACTCCACCGTCCTGTACGCCCACCTAGGCGGCCAGCCCGCGCTCAGCGCCTACGGCGCCCTGTTCAGCTAATCGAGCGTCGGCTGCCGTCGGGCCGGCGCGGGAGGCGGTCTGTGGTGAGCCGTGCTATCCCGGCCCCCACCACCACAACCCGTCCCATAGCCGGATGCTAGACCCGGGACCAGCCCGACGCGAAACTATTACGCACCGGTAAAGCCGGCTAGGCGAGTAGCCCATGACAGCAAGTAAACTAATAGCTATGCATAATTTCCTGTGAGATAATCAACCTTATGAAAAACCTTATAATCGTAGGCGGCACGGCGGGTGTCGGCAAAACCACGACATGCCGCGAACTGCAGAGAATACTCCCCCGAAACGTATTCCTTGATGGCGATTGGTGCTGGAATATGCGCCCATTTGTTGTGACAGAAGAAACAAAGGCGATGGTAAGTAGCAACATCGCCCATCTGCTTGACAGCTTCCTCGCTTGCTCGGAATTTGAGAATGTTATTTTCTGCTGGGTACTCCATGAGCAGCGCATATTGGATGATCTTATCAATGTACTGAACCTCAATGGCTGCACGACCCATTGTTTTTCACTTGTCAGCACTGAACAGGCCCTAGTCGAAAGACTAAACCGCGACATAGCTGCAGGTGAGCGGGACAGTGACATTATAGAACGCAGCGTGGCTCGAATATCGCTCTATGATGAGCTTGACACAGTTAAGATTGATGTAAGCACTATCTCGCCTGCAGACGCGGCACGGCGCATTACCGAGCGCATGGCAGGCGTTCAGGCCGATATTGCAAACAGGAAGTAGAAGGTCGAGCTGATGCATGCTGGCTGGCTGGCTGCCCGTGGCCGCCGGTGCAGGCCGCGGTAGTGCTCGCCACCGGTCAGCTGTGGCTGTTCCTGCTGCAGTTCCCGCTCGGGAACCTAGCCATGTGCGTGCTGTTCGCGCGGACGGCGGGCGGCCCGGATCCGCTCGTTGCCCGGCTGGCAGCCGAGGTGGTCGCGCTGCGGCAGGCGACCGTCCCTCACCCGGGCCTGCACCGCTTCTTCCAGAGGGCAACCGGCAGGGAGTTCCTACGGAGGACCGGGTTTACGATGACCCGCCCCGCTGGGGGCGCAGGCTCATGAGCAGCGTCGCGTCGTCCTGCGACATTCCGTCGATGGGCTCGCCGTCCCAGTTCATGTCGCCGACCATGACGACCATCTGGCCGATATGCTCGCGGAAGCTCTGCCCGACTGAGTGGCACATGGCCAGCGCCGAGTACAGCGTGGGCAGCGGGTCATGCCAGCCGCTGCCCGCGTCCCGGACCTGAGCGAGGTCGCCGATCGACTTGGGCAGGCGGTCCAGGTGATCGGCGAAGCCGTCGGCCAGCACGGCGAGGTCGAGCTGTACGTGGCCGCCGGGCTCGAGCACGAACGTCTCGGCCCGCGGGGCGAGCAGCCCCGCCGCCAGCTCTTCCCGGGGCATCAGCAGCAGGCCGTCGGTGGCGCGCGGGTTGCACTCCACGAAGGTGAGGCCGTCGTCGGTAACCAGGAAGTCGAAGGAGATCTGGCCCGTGTAGCCCAGCTCGGCCACGATCGGTTCGATCAGCTTCAGCGACTTGGTGGCATCGATCGCCTCGAACTGGATGCCAGTGCTGTGCTTGCGCTGCCGGGGGATGCGGTACATCAGGTGGGAGCTCACCCGCCCCCCGTGGGCCGTGCTGTAGGTGCAGACCGTCTCGCCCTCCACGAACGGCTGCACCAGCCAGGGTGATGCTGGCGTGGGGTGGACGTCGTCCACGTCCAGCCAGCCGGCCAGCGGGCCGGTGTTGGTCAGGCAGCAGATCCCGCCGCGTGAGAAGGCGGCGCGGGCGAAGTAGTTTCCGAGGCGGCCGGTGGCCTCGCGCAGTTCGTCGTGGGAGGTCACCAGGACCGTCTCAGGGACCGGAAGCCCCAGCTGGGTGACCAGTCTCTGGAATGCGCCCTTATCGTGGAGACGGGCCAGCGTGGAGAAAGGCGATGCGAAGACGTTGGTGAAGCGGCTCAGCCGCTCGATCTGGGTCGAGATGTAGAAGGTCTCTTCGAAGGCCGGCACGATGACGTCGATCTCGTGCTCCCGGGTGATCCGCTCGAGCTCGGCAAGGAAGCCCGCCGTGTCGCGGCGCGGCGCGGGGTAGACGAAGTGGCCCGCTAGGTACTTCGAGTGGTTCCCCGGTGACAGTGAGTGGTCGTCGGCGGCGTAGACCGCGTGGCCCTCGGCGGCGAGCTTGCGCACCATATCGAGGGCGAACGGCATGCGCGAGCTGGTGATCAGGACCCTTATGGGTCCATCGTCCCATCGAAGGCCGCGAAGGCGCCAGACCTCGCGCTGAGGCCCGGGCCCGCCCTCCACCGGCCGGCCGGCCGGTCGCCGCATGCTGGCGGCAAGGCGCCAGGGGTCACGCTCCGGTCAGTGAGAGGAGCACGGCGATGGCGGCTGCGGTCATCAGC
>CAZORE010000184.1:0-9823 GCA_964581815.1 uncultured Streptosporangiaceae bacterium
CCGACATCGTTTTGTGGGACGCCGACCACGAGGGCGCCTTCGCCTGGAACTACGGACTCACCCCCCGCCGCGTCTGGCGCGGCGGCGAGCCCGTCACCCTGTAGCGTCACGTCGCACCGGCCGCGGCGTGGCATGCTTACGAGCATGGGGAACCTGGTGGCCGTCACGCTCGTGGTGGGCGAGGAGGAGTTCCTCGTCGACCGGGCGGTGCGCGCGGCGGTGACGCAGGGACGGGACGCGCTCGCCGAGGCCACGGGCGGCGGTGGCGGCGAGGGCGACCTGCACGACCTGGAGGCGTCCGTGCTCGGCCAGGGCGAGCTGACCGCGCTCACCTCGCCCAGCCTGTTCGGCGGCGGCGCGGTAGTGATCGTCAGGAACGCGCAGCACGCGTCGAAAGAGATCGCCGCCGACCTGGCCAGGTACGCGGCCGCCCCGCCGCCCGACGCCGCGGTGATCGTCACCCACGCGGGCGGCGCCAAGGGCAAGGCGCTGGTCACAGACCTGGCCAGGGCCGGAGCGCGCCAGGTCGACTGTCCCCGGCTGACCCGGGCGGGCGAGCGCACCGACTTCGTCAGGAACGAGTTCCGCCGCATCGGGCGGCAGGCCGACGCCGACGCGGTACGCGCGCTGCTCGACGCGATCGGCGGCGACCTGCGCGAGCTGGCCAGCGCCGTCGACCAGCTCGCCTCCGACACCGCCGGCCGGGTCAGCGCGGCCACCGTCGCCAGGTACTACCGTGGCCGGGCCGAGGCGACCGGCTTCAGCGTCGCCGACCACGCGGTCGAGGGGCGGCTGAACGAGGCACTGGAACAACTCCGCTGGGCCCTGGCGACCGGCACCGCCCCGGTCCTGATCACCAGCGCGCTCGCCACCGGGGTGCGGCTACTCGGCCGGGTCGGCGCCGCACCGCGGACCGCGAACCCCAACGCCCTGGCCGCCGAGGTCGGCGCCCCGCCCTGGAAGATCGACCGGGTCCGCCAGCAGCTGCGCGGCTGGCACCCGGACGGCGTGGCCTGCGCCCTGCAGGCCGTCGCCGAGGCCGACGCCCAGGTCAAGGGCGGCGGCGTCAGCCCCGAGTACGCCCTGGAACGCGCCATCCGCCAGATCGTCGCCTACCGCAGCGCCCTCCGCTGACCCCCGGCGGACACGCTAACGCGCCGGAACGCTCCCAGCGGCCGGCGCGGGCGGGAAAGGCTACGGAACCCTAGGCCGACTGAAGGTCAGCGAGGCGCTTGGCGATCGCCGACTTGCGGTTCGCGGCCTGGTTCTTGTGGATGACGCCCTTGGACACGGCCTTGTCCAGCTTGCGGGACGCGACGGCAAGCGCGCTGGTCGCCTCCTCGACGTTGCCGGCCTCGACGGCCTCGCGGAACTTCCGCACATGGGTGCGGAGCTCGGACTTGACGGCCTTGTTGCGCTGGTGCGCCTTCTCGTTCGTCTTGATGCGCTTGATCTGCGACTTGATGTTCGCCACGCGGATACGTCCTTCGTTGGTTTTTAAGTCTGCTTGCCCGCCCAGGGAACGGCCTGGCCGCCCGGAGCGGCAGCGCAAAAAGAAGTGGGCGCGAACATGAAGGATAGCCGAACCGCCGCCGCTTACTCAAACCAAGTCCCGGTCGGAACCGGTTCGCGATCGGATCGCGACGCCAGGATGGCCGTCAGGTCACGATACCCTGATCAAGGGGACGCCCGCGTGAGGCGGCCACGAGGCCGTAAGGCCGACTAGCACCGCGACGACCCGGCAACCGCGCGCGCCAGCACCGGCGTACCGACGCGCACTCGCACGTTCATGGAAGCATGGTGGCAATGACCGACCCGGCCAAGGCTGCCCGAGGCCCAGCCAGCAAGGACAAGGCCCCGGCGCCGGCCAGCACTGACCAGGCCGTGATCCGCAACTTCTGCATCATCGCGCACATCGACCACGGCAAGTCCACCCTGGCCGACCGGATGCTGCAGCTGACCGGCATCGTGGAAGGGCGGCAGATGCGCGCCCAGTACCTGGACCGGATGGACATCGAGCGCGAGCGCGGCATCACGATCAAGAGCCAGGCGGTGCGCCTGCCCTGGAAGAAGGACGGCACCCACTACGTCCTGAACATGATCGACACCCCCGGCCACGTCGACTTCACGTATGAGGTCAGCCGGAGCCTGGAGGCCTGCGAGGGCGCCGTCCTGCTGGTCGACGCCGCGCAGGGCATCGAGGCGCAGACGCTGGCCAACCTCTACCTGGCGATCAACGCGGACCTCAAGATCATCCCGGTGCTGAACAAGATCGACCTGCCGGCCGCCCAGCCCGAGCGCTACGCGGAAGAGCTGGCCACCATCATCGGCTGCGACCCGGGTGACGTGCTCAGAGTGTCCGCGAAGACCGGGGAGGGGGTGCAGAAGCTGCTCGACCACATCGTCGACCAGATCCCGCACCCGACGGGCAACCCGGATGCCCCGCCGCGCGCGCTCATCTTCGACTCGGTGTACGACACCTACCGTGGCGTCGTCACCTACGTCCGGGTCGTCGACGGCAAGTTCAGCAAGCGCGAGCGCATGCTGATGATGTCCACCCAGGCCGTGCACGAGACCCTGGAACTCGGCGTGATCAGCCCCGAGCCGATCCCGAGCGACGGACTCGGCGCCGGCGAGGTCGGCTACGTCATCTCCGGCGTGAAGGACGTCCGCCAGGCTCGCGTCGGCGACACCATCACCACCACGGTCAACCGGGCGAAGGAGCCGCTCGCCGGCTACGACCACCCCAGGCCCATGGTCTTCTCCGGCCTGTACCCGGTTGACGGCGACGAGTACCCGGAACTGCGGGACGCCCTGGACAAGCTGCAGCTCAACGACGCGGCCCTGGTCTACGAGCCGGAGACGTCCACCGCGCTCGGCTTCGGGTTCCGCTGCGGCTTCCTCGGCCTGCTGCACATGGAGATCGTCAGGGAGCGGCTCGAGCGCGAGTTCGACCTGAGCCTTATCTCCACCGCGCCGAACGTGGTCTACCGCATCGTGATGGAGAGCGGCCGGGAGCTCACGGTGACCAACCCGAGCGACTTCCCCGGCGGCATCGACGGCTTCTCGGCCGCGACGGCGAGCCCCAAGGAAAGCACCGGCGGCAAGATCAAGGAAGTCTACGAGCCGGTCGTGCGGGCCACGGTCATCTCGCCGTCGGACTACATCGGCACGATCATGGAGCTGTGCCAGGGCCGCCGCGGCGTGCTCAAGGGCATGGAGTACCTGTCCACCGACCGGGTGGAGATCCGCTACACGATGCCGCTCGCCGAGATCATCTTCGACTTCTTCGACCAGCTCAAGAGCAGGACGCGCGGCTACGCCAGCCTCGACTACGAGCCCGAGGGCGAGCAGGTCGCCAACCTGGTCAAGGTCGACATCCTGCTGCAGGGCCAGCCGGTGGACGCGTTCAGCCAGATCGTGCACGCGGACAACGCCCGCGAGTACGGCCTGTCGATGACCGCCAAGCTCAAGGAGCTCATCCCGAGGCAGCAGTTCGAGGTGCCCATCCAGGCCGCCGTCGGCAGCCGCATCATCGCCAGGGAGAACATCCGCGCGCTGCGCAAGGACGTCCTCGCCAAGTGCTACGGCGGTGACATCACCCGCAAGCGCAAGCTGCTCGAGAAGCAGAAGGAAGGCAAGAAGCGGATGAAGACGATCGGCCGCGTCGAGGTCCCGCAGGAGGCGTTCGTCGCCGCCCTGTCCACCGGCCAGGCCGAGAAGAACGCCAGGTAAGGCTTAACGGTTGGCGAGGCCGATCAGGATGATCAGCACCCAGAGCGAGATCCACAGGTAGCCGAAGATGAGCCCGGCGATGGCCATCCCGTCGCCGCGTTCACCGGTTTTCCTGATCTGCGACCGCGCGTAGTGCCCGAGTATGACCGCGGGGATGCCGCCGAACAACGGGACGATGCCGCAGACCAGCGCGCCGACCGCGAACCCGTTGGTCTTCCTGATGTTGAGCGGCTGGTAGTACCCCGCCTGGTAGGGCGCGGGCGCCATCGGCCCGCCGGGACCGACGGGCAGGTCGGCGACCAGGGCGTGCAGGTCCGCGTAGGTCCGCGCGGCGAGCACCCGGGCGGTCCGCTCGTCGAACTCGTCCTTCGTCAGCCGCCCCTCGGTGTACGCGGCCTTGAGCACGTCCGTCGTCCGTTCCCTGTCCGCGGCGGCGGCCAGCATCCCCGCATGGAGGTACCGTCCCGGTGCGCCGTAGGGCGCCGGCACGTGGCCGTGCTGTGGCCCGTACGGCGCGACGCCGTAGCTCGGCGGCCCGTAGTCGGGGCGCGCGGGCCCCGCGGCCGGTCTCGGAGCCGCCGCGGGCGGGGGCGGGGGCGTGGGCAGCGGCGCGGGCATCCGCATCGTCGGCGGGAGGTCCGGCGCTCGCGGCTCGATCCTGGTTGGCTGAAGGTCCGGCGCCGGCGGGACCGGCCGGGTCGACGGGAGCGGCTGCGTCGGCGGGGCGGGTTCGGGCGGCGAGTCGGACGGCTCAGGAAAACCGTTTGAATCAGGTCCCGGATCTGAAGACACCAGTACCTCCCGCCTATGTCGTTGCGACTACAGCTTATCCTCGGCTCTATGCCTGGAACGCTGCCGGAGGGTGAACCAGTTCCCGACGACGGGTCGTTGCCGGCCAGTGCGACCCAAGGCTTCGGTGATGCCCCGTTCGGCGTGTATGTACACGTGCCGTTCTGCCGTACCCGGTGCGGCTACTGCGACTTCAACACCTACACCGCCACGGAACTGGGCGGCGGGGCGAGCCAGGCCGCCTACCCCGACCTGGTGACCCAGGAGATCGGCCTCGCGGCACGGGTGCTGCCCACGGCGAAGAAGCCGGTCACCGCGGTGTTCTTCGGCGGTGGCACCCCGACGCTGCTCGCCCCCGGCCAACTCGGCCGGATCATCGCGATGATCGATGAGCGCTTCGGCCTCGCGGCGGACGCCGAGGTGACGGTCGAGGCCAATCCGGAAACCGTGGGCCCGGCCGAGCTGGCGCAGCTGCGGGCCGAGGGAGTCACCAGGCTCTCGTTCGGTATGCAGAGCGCGGTACCGCACGTGCTGCGGGTGCTTGACCGCGAGCATGAGCCCGGCAGGCCCGCCGACTGCGTCCGCTGGGCCCGCGCGGCGGGGTTCGAGCACGTCAGCCTGGACCTGATCTACGGCACGCCGGGGGAGAGCGACGACGACTGGCGGCGGTCGCTGACCGCGGCGGCGCAGGCGGGGCCCGATCACGTCTCCGCCTACGCGCTGATCGTCGAGGACGGCACGCGCCTGGCGGCCAAGGTCAGGCGCGGCGAGATCAGGCCGCCGGACGACGACGCGATGGCCGACCGCTACCTGATCGCCGACGAGCTGCTCGGCGCGGCCGGCTTCACCTGGTACGAGCTGTCTAACTGGGCGACGAGCGACAAGGCGCAGTGCCGGCACAACCTGCTGTACTGGACGGGTGGCGACTGGTGGGGCTTCGGCCCGGGCGCGCACAGCCACGTCGGCGGCGTCCGCTGGTGGAACGTCAAGCACCCGACGGCTTACGCCGCCCGGCTGACGGCGGGCAAGTCCCCGGCCGCGGCCCGCGAGCGGCTGACCGCGGCCGAGCAGCGGATGGAGGAGATCATGCTCCGCGTGCGGCTGGCCGAGGGCCTGCCGCTGTCCCTCCTCACCGTCACCGCCCTGGCCGAGACCGAACGGATGCGGGCCGACCATCTCATCGACGGTCCTGCTCACGCGGCCGGGAGTCTCGTGCTGACGCTGCGCGGCCGGCTGCTCGCCGACGCGATCATCCGCGACCTCACCTAGCCTCACCCAAGTCCGTCAAGCGGTCACGAAGTCGATCAGTTCCTCGACCCGGCCGAGCAGCTCAGGCTCCAGGTCCGCGTAGCTGCTGATAGAACGCAGGATGCGCCGCCACGCGGCCGCCACGTCCTGCGGCGTCTCGTGCGGCCAGCCGATCCTGGCCAGCACGCCTTCCTTCCACGACAGCCCGCGCGGCACGTCCGGCCATGCCCGCAGGCCCACCGCGGCCGGCTTGACGGCCGCCCAGATGTCGATGAACGGGTGGCCGACGACGAGCACGTCCGGGTCGTCGCCGACGGCGGCGGCGATCCGGCTCTCCTTGGACCCGCTGACCAGGTGGTCGACGAGCACGCCGAGCCGCCGTCCCGCGCCGGGCTCGAAGTCGCGGACGATGGCGGGCAGGTCGTCCACGCCCTCCAGGTACTCGACGACGACCCCGACGTCGCGCAGGTCGTCTCCCCAGATCTTCTCCACCAGCTCCGCGTCGTGCTTGCCCTCGACGTAGATCCGGCTGGCCTTGGCGACCTTGGCGCGCTGCCCGGGCGCGGCGACGGAACCGGACGCGGTCCGGCGCCCGATCGCGCCCTCCGGTTGCGGTTTGGGTGCGGGCCGCACCAGGGTGACTCGCTTGCCGTCGAGCAGGAACGGGCCAGGCAGCGGGAACACCCGCCGCTTGCCGAACCGGTCCTCGAGCGTCACCGAGCCCGGCTCGACCGCTACCACCGCCCCGCAGAACCGCCCTTCGAAGTCCTCGACCACGAGGTCCCGTGTCGCCTCAACCTGCGGTACCGGCCCCTGCCCCGGCCTGGGCTTCCGGTTTTCCCGCGCCAGGACGTCCCGCCCGTACTGTCGGCTTTGCACCCTTTGCGCCTCCTCGACCCGTAGCCTGGCCTATGACCCGAAGCCCGGCTGACCCCTGCTCGCGGAAGCGTAACCCACCCGGCTTCGTCCTTGCCGTCCGGAAGGTCTCAGGAGTTAATAGAATTGGCACTCAGAGACAGCGAGTGCCAAGGAGGTGAACACAGTGCTTGACGAGCGCAAGCTGGCGGTGCTCCGCGCGATTGTCGAGGACTACGTGTCCACCACCGAGCCGGTGGGGTCGAAGTCCCTGGTTGACCGGCACGGCCTGGACGTCTCGCCGGCCACCATCCGCAATGACATGGCCGTGCTCGAGGAGCAGGGGTTCATCACCCAGCCGCACACAAGCGCCGGGCGGATCCCGACCGACAAGGGGTACCGGCTGTTCGTCGACCGGCTGTCGGCCGTCAAGCCCATGTCGGCCGCCGAGCGGCGCGCGATCGAGACGTTCCTGGCCGGGGCGTACAGCCTCGACGAGGTCGTGGCGCGCACGGTCCGGCTGCTCGCCCAGCTCACCAGGCAGGTCGCGGTCGTGCAGTACCCGTCGCTGTCTCGCTCGTCGGTCCGGCACATCGAGCTGGTCTCGCTCGCACCGCAGCGGGTGCTGCTCGTCATCATCACCGACACGGGCCGGGTGGAGCAGGCGGCCGTGGACCTGCCGGACGCCGCCGAGCCCGAGTCGATCGCGCACCTGCGCGCCGTGCTCAACGCGTGCCTTGATGGCCATAAGCTGGCCGACGCGGCCGCGACCGTGTCCGGACTGGCCGACCGCATCCCCGTACCCGAGCGGCCGAATGCCGGGGCCGTCTTCTCCGTGCTGCTCGAAAGCCTCGCCGAGCGGCACGAGGAACGGCTGGTTTTCGCCGGCACCGCCAACCTGGCCGCGCCCGATTTCGGCAAGGGACTGCGTGACGTGCTCGAAGCACTGGAGGAACAAGTGGTACTCATGCGGCTCCTCGGCGAGGCCGCGAGCCCGTCCGCGCTGACCGTCAGGATCGGCGCGGAGACCGGCCTTCAGGGCACGTCCGTGGTGTCGGCGGCTTACGGCGCCGGCGGGCAGTCGGTGGCCAAGCTTGGCGTGCTCGGGCCCACCAGGATGGACTACCCGGGCACGATGGGAGCAGTACGCGCGGTGGCACGGTACGTCGGGCAGATTCTCGGGGAGTCATAGTGGCTGAGGACTATTACGGGCTGCTCGGGGTCCGCCGCGACGCTTCGCAGGACGAGATCAAGCGGGCCTACCGCCGGCTGGCCAGGGAACTGCACCCGGACGTCAACCCTGACCCGGAGACGCAGGAGAAGTTCAAGGAGATCAACCAGGCGTACGAGGTCCTGCAGGACCCGGAGAAGCGCCAGATGTACGACCTCGGCGGCGACCCGTTCGCCGCGGCCGGGGCCGGCCCGGGCGGGTTCGGCGGGTTCGGCGGGGCCGGGTTCCCGTTCAGCGAGTTCGTGGACGCGGTGTTCGGCGCGGCGGGCGCGGGGGCCACCCGCGGCCCCCGGTCCCGGGCGCGGCGCGGCCGGAACGCGACGATCAGGATCGAGCTCGACCTGTCGGAGTGCGCGTTCGGCGCGACCCGCGAGCTCACCGTGGACACCGCGGTGGTCTGCCCGACCTGCTCGGGCGAGGGCACCGCGCCGGGCACGCACCCAGAGACCTGCCAGGTCTGCGCCGGGCGCGGCGAGATCAGCCAGGTCCGCAAGTCGTTCCTCGGCCAGGTGGTCACCACCCAGGCCTGCCCGAACTGCGGCGGCTACGGCACGGTGCTGCCGCGTCCCTGCCCGGAGTGCGACGGCGACGGCCGGGTGCGCACCCGGCGGACGATGAAGGTCAGGATCCCGGCCGGCGTCGAGGACGGCACGCACATCCAGCTGGCGGGCGAGGGCGAGACCGGCCCGGGCGGCGGCCCGCCCGGTGACCTGTTCCTCGAGGTGGTGCAGCGCCCGCACCCGATCTTTGAGCGGCAGGGCGACGACCTGCACTGCACGCTGACCATCCCGATGGTGGCGGCGGCGCTGGGCGCGACCGTGCCAGTGGAGTCCCTCGACGGCCCGAATGACGTGGACATCCGGCCGGGCAGCCAGTCCGGCCAGGTCATCCCGCTGTACGGGCTCGGGGTCAAGCACCTGAACGGCAGCGGCCGCGGCGACCTGATCATCCACGTCGCGGTGGAGACCCCGACCCGGCTCGACGCCGAGCAGGAGAAGCTGCTGCGCGAGCTGGCGAAGCTGCGCGGCGAGGAGCAGCCGCCCGGCAAGTTCCAGCCTGGCCAGCAGGGTTTTTTTTCCAGGCTCCGCGACGCCTTTAACGGCCGTTAATCGCCGTTACCAGCGGCCGACGCGGCTCAGCAGGACGGCGGAAGCGGCGGCGCCGGCCGTGGAGGTGCGCAGGACCGTCGGCCCAAGGCGCGCCTCGATGGCGCCCGACTCGCGAAGGGCGGCGCGCTCGGCCGGGCTGATTCCTCCTTCGGGCCCCACGAGCAGCAGGATCTCGCCTGTCTCTGGCAATGGCAGTTCGTGGAGCTTCGCGGCAGCGTCGGCCTCGAGGACAATTGCGCAGGTGGCGGCCGATACGCGCTTGGCGAGGGCAGCCGTGGTGGCCAGGTCCGTGATCTCGGGGAGCCAGGCGCGTCTTGACTGCTTGGCGGCCTCGCGGGCGGTGGCGCGCCATTTGGCCAGGGCCTTGTCGCCGCGCTCGGCGTGCCACTTCGTGATCGAGCGCTCGGCGGCCCAGGGGATCACCGCGTCGACGCCGATTTCGGTCATCAGCTCCACGGCGAGTTCGCCGCGGTCGCCCTTGGGGAGCGCCTGCGCGACGGTGAGCAGTGGCTGCGGCGGCGGGATCGTGTGCACGGTGCGGATGTCGAGCGTCACGGAGTTCTTGCCGACGTCGCTGACCACGCCCTCGGCGATGGTACCCGCGCCGTCGCCGACGTCTGCGCGCTCACCCGTCCGCAGCCGGCGGACGGTCGCCGCGTGGTGTCCCTCCGGGCCGGCCAGCGTCATGACCTGCGCGGTCAGTTCGCCCGGCGGCACCAGGAACAGCGGCGGGCCCGCGGCCGGCCTGGGCGATTCCATGGGGGCTAGGTTAGCGCCGGGCCCGGGGTTGGCGTGTCGGTCGGCGTGGACGTTGGCGTGTCAGTCGGCGTGGACGTTGGCGTGCCGGTGGGCGTGG
>CAZORE010000184.1:9923-13134 GCA_964581815.1 uncultured Streptosporangiaceae bacterium
GGCGTGGACGTTGGCGTGTCAGTCGGCGTGGACGTTGGCGTGCCGGTGGGCGTGGACGTTGGCGTGCCGGTGGGCGTGGTGCCCGTGGGCGTGGACGTTGGCGTCTCGGTGGGCGGGGTGACAGTGGGTGTCGGGCCGGCCGGGCCGGTGTCGCTTGGCCCAGTGCCGGCCGGCGTCCAGGACGCGCCGGTGGCTACCGTCGGCGTGGTCGTGGCGGGGGTTACCGTGCAGGCCGATGCGGACGCGGCCGGCGGGTCCGGCGCCCCGGTCGTGCCTGGGGCGACGCGGGCGGACGGGTGCCGGGCGACCCGCCGGGTGGTTCCCTCAGCCGACGAGGTAGCACCGGGGGCCAACGCGGTGGGCGCCGGCTTCCCGGTGGGTCCGGACGTCGGCGGCTGGCACTGGGCGGATGACGTGCCTGGCGCGGCACCGCCCGGCCCGCCCCTCGAGCCGGAAGCGCTCGTCGGGCTTGGCTGGGGGGCGGCCGTGACGCCGCCGCCCGCCAGCAGGCCGGTACCGTCGGTGGTGGTTTGCGCCCCGGCCCCGTTGGTGCCCGCTCCGGGCGGCGACAGGGCGCCAGCGGGGTCGAGCACGGCGCTCGCCGCGGTGATCGCCCGGCGGACCGGCTGGACGCCCAGGGAGACGCTGGCGATGACCGCGATGCCGGCGAGACCAGTCGCCAGCCAGAGCACACCGATGCGCCAGGTGCCGAGTGCTCCAGGTACGGGGAACGTGCGGGTGAGCAGCCGCCCTGGCCAGGCCCAGTGCCCGCGCCAGGTCCAGGACCGGACCCGCTCGGCGGCGCCGGACAGGACGGCGAGCAGCCAGGGGCGCGGTGGACGCCCGCCGATGCGCGCGCGGATCCGGTCGAGCCCTTCCGTACCAGCCTCGACCCCGCCGACCGCGTCGGACAGAGCCCGCCGCAGCGCACCTTCGAGTCCGTCCTCGAGCGAAGACGGATCCTCATCCACCGGCGCACCGGATCATGGCGTCTTCTGCTCCAGGGTTGACTTGAGCGCCGCCATCGCGCGGGCCGTGTGACTCTTCACGGCGCCCCTGCTGATCCCCATCGCCTTGGCGATGTCGGCTTCCGAGAGGTCGGCGTAGTACCGCAGCACCATCGCTTCTCGTTGCCGTTCGGGGAGCGCGCGCAACGCCGAGACGACGGCCGAGCGCTCAAGGAGCGTGAGGACGGCATGCTCGGCGCTTGGCTCGTCCGGAGCCGGCTTGGGCGAGTGCATGTCGACGACCTTGCGGTGCCGCAGCACCGAGCGCGACCGGTTCACGACCGTCTGCTTGAGGTAGGAGAGCGCCTTCTCCGAGTCGCGCAGCCGCCGCCACGCCTTGTGCATCGCCTCGAACGCGTCCTGCACTACTTCCTCGGCCGTCTGCAGGTCGTGGACGAGCAGCAGAGCGAGCCGGACCAGCTGGCTGTAGTAGGCGGCGTAGAGCTCGGTGACGACTTCGGAAGCCTCCCAGGAAGGTGATGCCTGGAGTGCCTCCACGGTGAACGCCCCAGGGGAGTGCTCGACGTCGGGCAGCACGGTCACGGCGTCGGCAGGCTCCTCGACCGGAGCACTCAGGAAGCCGAACGTCGCGGACGCCCATACCGGTCCGGGGCGCTGGCCGTTGAGAACGGCTTGCCCGGTCCAGGCCACGACGCTGTCCGTGGCCTTACCGCCCACGTCCGTACCGATTCTCATCTACGGAACGCAACCAAATATTGCGCTCCGTCACTATTTTCATTCCCCAACCCACATTCGGTGACCCCACCCCAGTTACCGCCCAAGGATTACAGAAAAAACAGAATAACCGCGATACATCCAATTGGCACTGCTTACAACATCACGATCCCGCTGCTAGCCGGGCCCGGGCAATGGCTACTGGTAAGTAAATGGTGGCATTTAGGCGAATTTCTGGTGATTGACGGGGTGCTGGCCGCTGGTACCGATCCGCCGGGCGCGTGAGTAGGGCCTTCGCCCGCCCGGCGCCGGGCGGGCGCCGGGCCTGCGGGCGAATCGCGCGCCGCGCGCTGGGCTGTCCGGCGCCGGGCGCGACCGCCGCCCGTTATGATCGAGGTGTGCCAGACTGCTTGTTCTGCGGTATCGCTGCCGGACAGATCCCGGCCACCCTCGTGGTGGACGGGAAGCGGGCCGTCGCCTTCCGTGACCTCAACCCGCAGGCGCCGACGCATGTCCTCGTGGTCCCGCGGGACCACTTCCCGAACGTGGCGGCGCTGGCGGCCGCGGGCGACGGGCTGCTTGACGAGCTTGTCGCCGTGGCCCGAGAGGTCGCCGATGCCGAGGGCATCGAGGCCACCGGGTACCGGATCGTCTTCAACACCGGCCAGGAAGCGGGGCAGACCGTGGGGCACGTGCACGCGCACGTACTCGGCGGCCGCCCGATGACCTGGCCGCCGGGCTGAGAGCAGTGAATTGACCGATACGCGCAGTGGCAGCCCAGGTTCCACGATCCGGATCGTCATTCCTGACGGCCATTCCATGGTCGGCTTGCTCGGGACCAGGGACGAGCTGCTCCATGTCATCGAACGGGAGCTTTCCGCGGATATTCACGTTCGCGGCAACGAAATCACTGTCTCGGGCCCCCCGGCGGAAACTGAACTCGTGGGCAGGCTGTTCAACGAGCTGCTCGAATTGCAGCGCAAGGGCGCCGAGATCTCACCGGACACGGTCGAGCGCACGGTAGGCATGCTCCGGGGTGGTCACGGCGACTCGGACATGCGCCCGGCCGACGTGCTGACCCAGGGCATCCTGTCCGCCCGCGGCCGTACGATCCGGCCGAAGACACTGAACCAGAAGCACTACGCGGACGCCATCGACAAGCACACCATCGTGTTCGCGATCGGCCCGGCCGGCACCGGCAAGACCTACCTCGCGATGGCCAAGGCGGTGAAGGCGCTCCAGGCCAAGGAGGTCAACCGGATCATCCTGACCCGCCCGGCCGTCGAGGCGGGAGAGCGCCTCGGGTTCCTGCCCGGCACTCTTTACGAGAAGATCGACCCGTACCTCCGGCCGCTCTACGACGCCCTGCACGACATGATGGACCCCGAGTCGATCCCCAAGCTGACGGCCGCGGGCACGATCGAGATCGCTCCGCTGGCCTTCATGCGCGGGCGCTCGCTCAACGACTCGTTCATCATCCTCGACGAGGCGCAGAACACCACCCCCGAGCAGATGAAGATGTTCCTCAC
>CAZORE010000185.1:0-13119 GCA_964581815.1 uncultured Streptosporangiaceae bacterium
TCGCGGGTCTCGCGGGTCTCGCGGGCACCGCCGGCCCCTGCCGCTACGCCGGCTCCTTGCTGACCAGCACGATCCAGTTGCCGTCCGGGTCGGCGACGTAGCCGCGGCGGTGCCCGGAGACGTGCACACTGGGCTCGAGCACGACCGGGACACCCGCGGCGCGCAGCGCGGCCACCGCCTCGTCGGCCGAGTCGCACCACACCACGAGCTCGAACGGGTGCCCGCCCGACGGCTCAGGCAGCCCCTGCGGGGCTACCTCGTCCCGGCTCGACAGCGCGAGAATCACGTCGCCGATGCGCAGCTCCACGTGAGTAGATGTCCCGGCGGCGGGTGCGCGGAACGTCTCCGTGCCGCCGAGCAGGTCACGGTAGAAGGCGGCGGATGCCCCGACGTCGGCTACGTACAGGTTGGGCATCACGGACAGGAACTTCACGGTTCTTCCTCCACGGGTGAAACCGGCCTTCGCATCACGTCAACGAACGGCGGGCCGCCGTTTCCGACCCGCGGCGAGAAGCCGGGCCGGCCGGCCGGGAGTAACCCGCCATCGTTCGGTGCCATCGTGAGCGGCCGCACGCGCCGCTCAGGCGTCGAGTACCCCGGGCACCACCGGCGGCAGGGTCGACCACGGGAAGTTGATCCACGCCTCGGTGCGCTTCCACACGTAGTCGCACTTCACCAGCGAGGCCGGCTTCTCGTAGACCACGGCGCAGCGCGCCTCGGCCACGTGCTCGGCGACGAAGTTCCGCACCAGCTCGAGGGTCTTGCCCGTGTCGGCCACGTCGTCGGCGATCAGCACCTTCTTCTGCGAGAAGTCGACGGCGGACGGCACCGGCGGCAGCATCACCGGCATGTCGAGCGTGGAGCCCACCCCGTTGTAGAACTCGACGTTCATCAGGTGCAGGTTCTTCACCGACAGCGCGTAGCCGAGCGCGCCCGCGACGAACATCCCGCCGCGCGCGATCGCCAGGATCACGTCGGGCCGGAACCCGTCGCCGGCGATCACCTGCGCGAGTTCCTGCGCCGCGTCGCCGAACGTCTCCCAGGTCAGCGTTTCCCGCTCCAGCTCCATAGCCGGTGACCTTACCGGTCAGCCAGGACGGACGGCGAGGTGGCGTCGTAGTCGGCGAGCCACGTCGCGCCGCGCCCGTCGGTGTCGCGCCGGTTCAGCCGCCGCCGCACCGAGATCGCCGCGTCCCGCCGGATGGCGGCCCACCGGGACGGCAGGTGGTTGGACACGCCGCGCGCCCGCGCGGTCAGCACCACCTGCGCTGCCCGCGGGCGCCGCACCCGCTCGTAGGCCGCGAGCGCGGCGAGCGGGTCGCCCGGGGACGCGGTGAGCGCGTTCGCGAGCACCGCCCCGTCCTCAAGCGCCTGGCACGCGCCTTGTCCCAGGTAGGGCAGCATCGGGTGCGCCGCGTCACCGAGCAGTGTGACCCGTCCCGACGTCCACCGGGGGATCGGGTCCCGGTCGTAGAGCGCCCACTTGTACCAGGTCTCGCCCGCCTCGAACAGCCGCAGCAGCGACGGGTGCCAGTCCGCGTACCGCTCGGTGACCTCGGACCCCTCGCACCGCGTCACCCAGGACTCGTGCCGGTACGTGTCGTCGTCGTAGTGCGCGACGACGTTGATCAGCTCCTCGCCGCGCAGCGGGTACAGCACGATCGTGCCGTGCGGCCCGAGCCACTGCCCGTTGTCGGCCGCCACGTCGGACAGGGCCCCGCCGCGCACCGCCGCGGTCGGGATGACCGACCGGTAGCAGATCTTCCCCGTGAACCGGGGCGCGTCCGGCCCGAACAGCGCGGTACGGACGGCGGAGTGGATGCCGTCCGCGCCGATGATCACGTCCGCTTCCGTCTCGGTGTCGTCCGCGAACCGCGCGACCGCAACGCCCCCGGCGCCGTCCACCGCGACGCACCGCTTGCCGAGCGTCACGAGGCCGTCGGGCAGCGCGGCGGCAAGCACGTCGAGCAGGTCGGCGCGGTGCACCGTGGCCGGCTCGATGCCCTGCAACTCCGCCGTCCGTGTCCGGCTCGTCTTGGAGATGAGCCGCCCGGTGATCCCGTCCCTGGTGACCGCGTACTCGGAGCGCCCGGCGACCTTCCGCACGCCGTCCTCGACGCCGATGAACCGCAGCACCCGCATCGCGTTGGCGTGCAGCGCGACCCCGGCCCCGATCTCCTTCAGCTCACCGGCCGCCTCGTACACGGATACCTCGACCCCGGCCCGCCGCAGCGCGCTCGCCGCCGTCAGCCCGCCGATGCCGCCGCCGATGATTGCCACACGTGTCATGCGCCCATCTTCTCCCGGCTCCGCACGTGCCTCAATCGGGCGCGGCGACTGAAATCGTCGCCGCCGGTTGTCCCGGTAACCGCCGCGGGTGAAACTCGTCACCCAGGGTAATAAGCACGTCGTGAGCGAGCTGAAAGTCAGCCCTGTGCTGCCGGTTGAGCCCGGATTGTGCGCCCTGTGCAGGCATGCCCTGGTCAAGGGCACCAACCGGGGAACCACGTACCTGCGGTGCACCCGCGCGTCCTGGGACGACAGCCTGGCCAAGTACCCGCGGCTGCCGGTCATCGGCTGCGTCGGCTTCGAGCCGCCGGACGGGGAAGACGGCATGGCGGACCCGGAATCCGGCGACTGACTCATTGTCGTTGACTGGGTCAAGGATTACTGTTGACTCAGTCAACGATCCGGAGGCGCCTCCATGTCCGGTACCGCCGCTCCGCCCACCGCGGGCCCGACCCAGGCCCAGGTGGCCCAGGTCCGCGCGTTCAACCGCTTCTACACCAACGTCATCGGCGTGCTGCACGACATGTACCTCGACACGCCGTACACCCTCACCGAGAGCAGGCTGCTGTTCGAGGTCGCGCGCCTCGGCACCGCAGAGGTGTCCTGGCTGCGCCAGGCGCTGGACATCGACCCCGGGTACCTGAGCCGGGTGCTCGGCCGCTTCGAGTCCGACGGCCTGGTGACCAGGCACCGGTCGGCCGCCGACGCGCGGCGCCAGGAGATCCGCGTCACCGAGGCGGGCCGCGCCGCCGTCGCCGAGCTCGACGAGCGCGCCGTCAGCCAGATCGGCGCCCTGCTCAGCGGCGTCGACTGCGGCCCGGTGCTCGACGCGATGCGGGTGATCACCCAGGCGCTCGGCCGGGGGCCGGGTGCCGGCCCGGACGGCGATCCGGCCGGCGACCCGGCGCCGCCCAGGGTCACCCTGCGTTCGCTTCAGCTCGGCGACCTGGGCTGGATCCTGCGACGGCACGGGGAGCTGTACGCCGCGGAATTCGGCTGGGATGCCAGCTTCGAGGGGTTCTGCGCGCAGATCGTCGCGGAGTACGTGACCCTGCGCGACCGCTACCCGGGCCGCGCCGCGGCCTGGATCGCCGAGGTCGACGGCGAGCCGGCTGGCTCGGTCAGCTGCGTCCCTGACCGGCCCGGCGGCCCCGACGGCGGAACGACGGCCAGGCTGCGCCTGCTGCTCGTGGAACCCCGGGCGCGTGGCAGGCAGCTGGGCACCCGGCTGGTCGACCGGTGCCTGGACTTCGCCCGCGCGGCGGGCTATGCGCGCATCGTGCTGCTCACCTACGACCAGCTGGCCGCCGCCCGCCACGTCTACCAGGCGGCCGGCTTCACCCTGGACAGCGAGCACCCGGAGGACGCGTTCGGCCAGCACATGATGAGCCAGACCTGGTCCCGCCCCCTGTAACCGCACCGCGCGGGACTCCGCCGCGCTCTCGGCGGATCCCGGGTCTCGCCGGGTGTTGACGGGCGGGGGCGGTATTTGCTGTCATCGGGAAGGCCCGCGCGTCTCCCGCCTGTCCCCGCCTGGGGCAGCCGCCGCGGGCGCTGAAGGAGGCCGCGGTGACCGCGATCCCGGCAACGGAAGGACTTTCGGCTGGCCAGGTCGGGCCGCCGCCCCCGTTCGACGCCGAGCTGCGGCCCGCACTTGACGCCATGGAGCAGGGCGGGCCCCCGGAGCTCACCCTCGAGGCCATCCCGCTGATCCGGCAGAACCCGCCGTTCCCGGCCCCGACCGACGACGACCTGCGGCGCGGCGGCGCGTTCGAGGTGAGCACCGCCGCCGCACCCGGCCCGGCGGGCGCGCCCGACGTGCCGCTGCTTGTCTGCCGTCCCGTCGGCGTCACCGCTCCTGTGGCCTGCCTTTACTACATCCACGGCGGCGGCATGATCATCGGCGACAACCGCACGGGCCTGCCTAGCATGCTGAACCACGCCGCGGAGCTAGAGCTGGCGGTCGTCTCGGTTGACTACCGGCTCGCGCCGGAGACGCCGCACCCAGGGCCGGTGGAAGACTGCTACGCGGGCCTGTGCTGGACCGCCGAGCACGCGGCCGAGCTCGGCATCGACGCGGCGCGCCTCATCGTCGGCGGCGGCAGCGCGGGCGGCGGCCTGGCGGCGGCGGTGGCCCTGCTCGCCAGGGACCGTGGCGGCCCCGCCCTGGCTGGCCAGCTGCTGATCTGCCCGATGCTCGACGACCGCAACGACACGCCGTCGTCGTGGCAGATGGCCGGCCTCGGCGTATGGGACCGCGCCGCCAACGAAGTCGGCTGGACGGCGCTGCTCGGCGACGAGCGCGGCGGCCCCGACGTCTCGCCGTACGCCGCGCCGGCCCGGGCGGCCGACCTGTCCGGCCTGCCGCCCGCGTTCATCGACGTGGGCTCCGCGGAGACCTTCAGGGACGAGGACGTCGCCTACGCGACCAGGATCTGGCGAGCGGGCGGCTCCGCAGAGCTGCACGTGTGGCCGGGTGGCTTCCACGGCTTCGCCGTCATGGTCCCCGGCGCGTCCCTCTCTCAGGCCGCGGTGGCCGCCCAGCGGACCTGGCTGCGCCGCCTGCTGTCGTAACCGGCGGGGATCGCCGTGAGCCGGCCGTCATGGCGGCGCCGGTCGTCATGACGGCGGCGATTGCCGTGAGCGGCGATCCTGCGGCTAGCGGCTACCCGCGGCGCCGGAACCCCCGCTAGCATGACCCCGTGCCCCACCTGCTCCACTTGGACTCCGCCGCCACACTCAAGAACTCCCGTTCCAGGGAGATCACCGCCGCCTTCGCAGGCGCCTGGCGGGCCGCCGGCCCGCGGCACACCGTGACGCACCGGGACCTGCACCTGGACCCGCTGCCGCACCTGGCGGACGCGGTGCTGCACTGGCCGCCGCGGCTGCGCCCGGACGGCGCGGCCTGCGCTGACCCGGCCGAGCTCGCCGCGGCCGAGGCCCGGCAAGACCAGCTCGTCGATGAGTTGCTCGCCGCCGACGTGCTGCTGGTGGGCGCGCCGCTGTACAACTACTCGGTGCCGTCGTCGCTCAAGACCTGGATCGACCACGTGCACATCCCCGGCCGGACGGCGCCGTTCGTCGACGCTCCCACCCAGCCACTGGCCGGCCGGCCCGCGGTGGTCGTGTCAAGCCGCGGTGCCTCGTACGACCCGGGCTCGCCGACCGAAGGCTGGGACCACGCGGTCCCGGTGCTCGAGCTCATCCTCGGTACCGCCCTCGGCATGTCCGTCGAGGTCATCACCACCAGCCTGACCCTCGCCGAGACGGTCCCCGCCCTCGCGCCGCAGCTCGACCGCAGCCGCGCGGAGCTCGCCGCCGCCCTCGAGGCCGCCACCGCCGCGGCCCGCCGCCTAGCTGCCCAATCCTGAGCCTGTTCGTCACCCGGCCCCGGCCTCACGGATCTGCGATGCGTGGACGGCCTCGGCAAGTTTTCCGGCGTAGCGGATGGCTGACCGTAGAGACCCTCTCCCTTGTCTCCCCCGTAATGGCAGTCACAGGAATCTCTGCGGCGGCGTGACCGTCCTCCCGGGACGACTCGACTTTGCATAGCCCAGGACCACGCATTCTCGTCTTTGCATAGCCGGTGGCTGGACATTCGGTACAAATCGAATGTGATCATGGGCGTCCGTTATGCAAAGGCGATGGAATGTGGTTCCCGGCTATGCAAACAAAGGCCGCCTTACGCTGAAGGCCGGCCGGTCGGCTCCACCTCGGTACGCTTCCGGCGCAGGAAACGGCTCGGCACGGGAAACTGCTCGCCGCGTACTCACCGCACCGTTAGCTCGCTGGCCTGGCTAGCCACGCCCACTCGGCATAACCGAGCAGGCGGGCCGACCTCGTCCGGCTAAAGGGGTTGGGCCGCCGGACGGCCTGATGCTTGGATGGACCACATGACGCCAGCACAGCCGGAACGGCCGGAACAGCCAGAACAGGACGCGCCGCGGGTGGTGAGCGCCAGCCGGGAGATCGCGGCCGCCCCGGAGCTGATCTTCGAGCTGATCGCCGACCCGGCACAGCAGCCCCGCTGGGACGGAAACGACAACCTGGCCGAGGCGGCCGCCGGCCAGCGCGTCCGCGCGGTGGGCGACGTGTTCATCATGACGCTCACCGGCGGCATGGTCCGGGAAAACCACGTGGTTGAGTTCGAGGAGGGCCGCCGCATCGCCTGGCAGCCGTCCGAGGTCGGCGCCCGTCAGCCGGGCCACCGGTGGCGCTGGGAGCTGGTACCGCGGGGCGACTCCCGCACCCGCGTCACCCACACCTACGACTGGACCCGCCTCACCGACCGGAACCGGCTGCCGCGGGCCAGGTCGACCACACCGGAGCGCCTGAGCGCGTCACTCGACCGCCTCGCCGCCATCGCCGAGGCCTGAGGCCGCCATCGCCGGGGCCTGAACCAGGCGCAGCGACCGGGTGCACGCAGGCGCCCCAGGAATCCCCACGTCTCACTGGAGACGCCCAAGCCCGGCGTCTAAGCTCTGCGACAGCTCTCCAATCTATGAATTAGCTCTAAAACCTCAATATTTCCTCTGTATCGCGACTACGGCCAATCTCCTTGCGATCCAGGTCCGTAGCTCCGGATTGAGAAATCACTAGCGGAGGGAGCGTTAATTCCCATGCATTTCAGTAGATTTCCTAAGAAACCCGTCAAACGGTCCGCGGCGGTCATCTCCGCGACCCTGATGGCGGGGGCTGGCTTGCTTGCCGCGAGCGGCGCATTCGCGGCGAGCGCGAGCGCGTCGCCCTCGAGCTTCATCGGCCACCTGAGCCACACCAAGGTCGTCGCCTCGACCGTGCCCAAGAACGGCGACGTCAACCCGTACGGGGTCGCCGTCGTCCCGCGCAGCACCGGGCACCTGTACCGCGGCAACGTGCTCGTCAGCAACTTCAACAACAAGGCCAACGCCCAGGGCACGGGTACCACCATCGTTCAGGTCTCGCCGGGCGGCAAGGCTAGCCTGTTCGCCCAGATCAGCGACCCGGCGTGCCTTGGCGGGGTCGGCCTCACGACCGCTCTCGTCGCGCTGCCGAGCGGCTGGGTGATCGTCGGCTCGCTGCCGACGGTCAACGGCAACCTCTCCGGCGGCGGCTGCCTGATCGTCCTCGACCAGTGGGGCAACGTCAGGAAGACCATCACCGGGTACGGGATCAACGGACCGTGGGACATGACCGCCGTCCAGTACGGGAACACGGCGGACCTGTTCGTCACCAACGTCCTCGGCGGCATCCTCACCAAGCACCCGTTCGCAAACGGCGGCACCGTGCAGCGACTGGTCATCACCAGCTCGCCGGACCAAGTACCGCGCGTGCTCTCCAGCACCCGGATCGGCTCGGGCTTCCCGGCCAAGACCGACCCGAACGCGCTGGTCATCGGCCCGACCGGGGTCGGCCTCGGCGCTAACGGCACCCTGTACGTCGCCGACAGCGTGGGCAACCGGATCGCGGGCATCCCGAACGCGGTCTTCCGGCACCACAGTGACGGCGCCGGCTTCACCTTGTCAGCGAGCACCGACCTCACCGACCCGCTCGGCCTCGTCGTCGCGCCGAACGGTGACGTCATCACCGCCAACGGCAACAACGGCAACCTGGTTGAGATCACGCCTCACGGCACCGTGAACGCTGTGGTGACCGTCGACAAGAACGCCGGCGGCGGCGGCAACCTGTTCGGCCTGGCGGTCAAGCCCGGTCACGACGCCGTCTACTTCGTCGACGACTTCGGCATGGACAACAACCTCCAGCTCCTCTTCTAGATCGCACCACCAGATAAACCGCCGCGCCCCGGCTGCCGCAGGCCGGGGCGCGGCCTTTGCGCGGGCCGGTTCTTCCCTATGATCTTTGCTATGCCGGCCGGGGCGGGAATCCTGATCGCCGGCCGGTACGCGCTGTCCGAGCCGGCCGGCCAGGGCGGCGCGGGCCGGGTCTGGCGCGCCCGTGACCAGCTGCTCGACCGCGACGTGGCGGTCAAGGAGGTCATGCTCCCGCCGCAGTCACCCGAGGAACGCGCCGACCTGCTCGCCCGCGCGATGCGCGCGGCCCGGGCCGCGACCCGGCTTGACCATCCCGGCGTGATCACCGTGTACGACGTGGCCGAGCACGACGACGCCCCGTGGATCGTCATGCGGTTCGTCTCCGGCCCCTCGCTCAGCGCCGAGATCGGCCGCCTGGGCAGGCTGCCCTGGCCGCGGGCGGCGCGGATCGGCGAGCAGGTCGCCGGCGCGCTCGCGCACGCGCACGCGGCCGGCCTCGTGCACCGCGACCTGAAGCCGGACAACATCCTGCTGTCCGGCCCGTCAGGCGACCACGCCGTCGTCACCGACTTCGGCATCGCCGCCATCCTCGACGCCGCCACCCAGCTGACCGGCTCGGGCACGCGCATCGGCACCATGGCCTACCTGGCGCCGGAGCAACTGGAAGACGGTGAGGTCGGCCCGCCCGCGGACCTGTGGGCGCTCGGCGCCACCCTGTACCACACGGTGGAGGGCCGGCCGCCGTTTACCGGCTCCACCATGGCGGCGGTCATGGCGGCCATCCTCACCAGGCGGCTGGCCCCGCCGGAGCAGGCCGGCCCGCTCCGCGACCTGATCGAGGCGCTGCTCGCGGACGACCCGGCCGCCCGCCCCGACGCGCAGACGGCGGCGAACGCGCTGGCCGCGCTCGCGGCCGGGAGCGGGTCTGTGTCCGGGGTCCACCCGGTGACCGCAGCAGGTACCCCACTGCCGGACACGATAGCGGCGGCCGCGCGGGGCGACCGCGCCCGGACGCCGGGCGGTACCGCGCCGCGAGCAAACGCCCAGCCTGCGACGCCGCCGCGCCGCCCGATTCCCGTCCTCACCCCGGTCGCGACGGCGGTGCGCGCCAACCCGCGCCTGGCCGTCGGGCTGGCCACCGCCATCGCGATGGTGCTCGTGCTGATCTTGGTGACCCTGATCTTCCCCGCGAAGCACAAGCCAGGGCAGCAGTCCCCGGGCCATCCAGGGAACTCGCCAGGTGTGACCGTCACGCCAACCCCAACCACCTCGTCAAGCCGCTGACCGGCGCAGCCGCCGAACGATGAGCGGTCCGGGCACTGTGGGACCCGACAGAAGCCGGCCGGGCCAGCCGTGGAACCACGCATGGTCCCGGCCGCGGCCGCGTGGTACCAACGGATAAAGCCGCACGCCGCTGTGACCCGAGGTGGCCCGTGAGTGATCCCGCAGACGACGCTGTCCTGCCGCCGGGACTGTCCAAGGCAGACTTCGGTAACGCCCTACGCGCCTTCGCCGACGCCCTGGGCGAAGACGCGGTCCTCACGGCGGAACAGGCCGCCGAGTTCCGCGACCCGTACTCCTACCCCGGCTGGGACGACCACTGGCCGTCGGCCGTCGTCCAGCCGGGCAGCACCGCGGACGTCCAGGCGGTGGTGCGCGTCGCCCGCCAGTACAAGGTCCCGTTGTGGACCACGTCGATGGGCAAGAATAACGCCTACGGCGGCCCCGCCCCCCGCGTCCGGGGGAGTGTCGTGGTCAGCATGCGGCGGCTCAACCGCGTCCTTGAGGTGAACGAGGAACTCGCCTACGCGGTGGTCGAGCCGGGGGTCAGCTTCTTCGACCTCTGCGCCGAACTCTCATGCCGGGGCAGCACGCTGTGGGCGTCCATCCCCGACCTCGGCTGGGGCAGCGTGATCGGCAACACCGTCGACCACGGCGTCGGCTACCTGCCGGGCGGCAACCACGCCGAGTCCATGTGCGGCATGGAGGTGGTGCTCGCCAGCGGCGAGGTGATCCGCACCGGGATGGGCGCGATGGCGGGCAACCACGCCTGGCACGCGCACAGGAAAGGCTTCGGCCCGGCGGTGGA
Organism: uncultured Streptosporangiaceae bacterium; assembly: GCA_964581815.1. Classification (GTDB taxonomy): domain Bacteria; phylum Actinomycetota; class Actinomycetes; order Streptosporangiales; family Streptosporangiaceae; genus Trebonia. The sequence continues at coordinate 10,129 of CAZORE010000185.1, forward strand.
CAGCCTGTTCATGCAGTCGAACCTCGGCATCGTCACCCGGATGGGCAAGTGGCTCAGCCCGCGTCCCGAGGTGTACGCCCCGGTCGAGGTGCGGGCCGCGAGCGAGTCCGACCTGGAGGCGCTCATCGACACGATGCGCCCCCTGCTGCTCGACGGCACCGTCAGCAACGTGCCGCTGCTCGGCACGCTGACCGGCGCGGCCTCGATGACGCGGCCGCGCGCCCAGTGGCACTCGGGAGAAGGGCCGCTACCGCCGGAGTTCTACGAGCGGGCCAGGGCCGAGCTCGGCCTTGGCTTCTGGAACCTGCGGATGGCGCTGTACGGCCCGGAGGCGGTCGTTGACGCGCAGCTGGCCCACGTCAAGGCGGCGTTCGCCAGGGGAGTGCCCGGCGCCGAGGTCGCCGCGCGGAAGATCCCCGGCGACCAGGTCAGCGAGCAGACCGTGCACACGCACCCCGAGCGCGTCCAGGCGGGCATCCCCGGCCTGGCGCTGCTCGACAGCCTGCAGTGGTGGGGCGGCATCGGCGGCCACCTGGACTTCTCCCCGGTCGCGCCGCTGGTGGGCACGCACGTCCGCCGCCTGGTGACCATGATCCGCCCGGAGATCGAGCGCGCGGGCCTTGACTTCTGGCCCGGCACGATCATGACGCCGCGCTCCTGCTACATGGTCAGCCCCCTGCTTTACGACACGACGAACGAGGCGCAGGTCAAGGCCGCCTACGACGTCTACCGGCGGCTCGTCAGGCTGACCGGCGAGGCGGGCTACGGCCTGTACCGCGGCCACATCGACTTCATGGACGACATCGCCGCCCAGTACGGATGGGGCGACCACGCCATGCTCCGCCTGTACGGAACCCTGAAGGACGCCCTCGACCCCGACGGCATCCTGTCCCCGGGCAAGCAGGGGATCTGGCCACGGGCCCGATGAGAATTCTAGAATCACGGGAAGCAGCGCCCGCGCTCCGGAGGTCCAGACATGACGACGGCGTCAACGACCGCTCCCGCCCAGACCGAGATCCATGACGCCGGCCATGTCGACGTCCTCATTGTCGGGGCCGGGGTCTCCGGCATCGGGGCCGCGCATCACCTGCGGGAGCAGTTCCCCGGCCGGACCTTCGTCATCCTGGACGCGCAGGACAACCGGGGCGGCACCTGGTGGACCCACCGGTATCCCGGCGTCCGTTCTGACAGCGACCTTTTCACCTACGGCTACCGGTTCAAGCCGTGGCGCGGCCCGGCGATCGCGGCGGGCGGTGAGATCCTCGCCTACCTCGACGAGGTCATCGACGAGGACGACCTCGCTAGCCACATCCGCTTCCGGCACCGGGTGACGGCGGCCAGCTGGTCCACCGCGGACCGCCGGTGGACCGTCGAGGTCACCCGCGAGGACCCCACTCAAGGCAACACGGTGCAGCGGCTGCGCTACACCGCCGGCTTCCTGATGATGTGCCAGGGCTACTACAACCACGCCAAGCCCTATAAGCCCCAGTGGGAGGGCATGGACCGCTTCCAGGGCGTGATCGTGCACCCGCAGCAGTGGCCTGAGGACCTCGAGCTGGCCGGCAAGCGCGTCATCGTCATCGGCTCCGGCGCCACGGCCGCGACGCTGATCCCCGCGATCGCCGGCCAGGCGGAGCACGTGACGATGCTGCAGCGCTCGCCCACGTACTTCTTCGCCCCGCCGATCACGGACGAGCTCGCCGAACAGTTGCGCGCCCTTGACGTCCCCGAGGAGTGGACGCACGAGATCCTGCGCCGCAAGTTCATGGCGCAGACCAACCTGCTGGCCCGGATGTCGACCGAGTCGCCCGCGGAGCTGCACGCGCTCCTCATCGAGTCGATGCGCCCGCTGCTGCCCGAAGGCTTCGACGTAGAAAAGCACTTCACGCCGCGCTACCGCCCCTGGCAGCAGCGCATCGCCATCGTCCCCGACGGGGACCTGTTCGCGACGCTGCGCGAGGGCACGGCGTCGATCGTCACCGACACCATCGACACGTTCACCGAGCACGGGATCAGGGTCAGCTCCGGCGCGGAGATCCCGGCCGACATCGTGGTCAGCGCCACCGGGTTCACCATGTCGCTGCTCGGCGACGTCGCGTTCGCCGTCGACGACGAGCCGGTCGACTTCACCGGGCGCGTCACCTGGCGCGGCATCATGATCAGCGGCGTGCCGAACATGGCGTACATCTTCGGCTACTTCAGGCACAGCTGGACGCTGCGGGTGGACCTGGTCTGCGACCTGCTCGCCCGCCTGTGGGCGAACATGGCGGACAAGGGCGCCACGATGGTGACCCCCGCGCTGCGCGCGGAAGAGGCGGACATGCCGCTGCTGCCGTTCGCCGACCCGGAGAACTTCAATTCCGGCTACGTCATGCGCTCACAGCACCTGCTCTTCCGGCGGGGCGACCGCGAGCCATGGACCCACCTGCTCGAACTCGAGCAGGAGCTGGAAATCCTGCCCAAGGCTGACCTCGACGACGGGACCCTCATCTACCGCTAATCCGCGGGCGCATAACGGGAGCAGGCGCTCAAATTCCGACTAGACGCTGCTCCGGAGAGTTACTGCAATAGAAACTGGCCGGCAATCCCGCGCATCTGATCGCTTCCCGCCTGCGCGAATGTGGTAGCTTCCGCCTGCGCGAATTCTTGTATTCGTGAAATGGCCGGCGCGGCAAAGGGGATATTGCAGTGCCGGGCGGCGGTTTCTGCATATTCGGTCAAGGGGGGCCAGTGAGAACATTTCGGGGGCGGCCGGGCGCGGGTGGCCTGGCACCGGGCAGGCGCCTGCGCTTCATCGGCTACTCGCGGTCGCGTCACGCCCTGGCCGTGCTGGCCGGGATCGCGCTGCTGCTGGGTGTTGTCGCGGGTGGCACGGTCCCGGCCGCGGCCGGGACTGCCGCCGCCCCGCGGGTGGCAGGTCCCGTCCCCCGCGCGATGCTCGCCTGGGGCGACAACCCGTTCGGGCAGCTCGGCGACGGCACCACGATCAGC
>CAZORE010000186.1:0-1271 GCA_964581815.1 uncultured Streptosporangiaceae bacterium
CGGACTGCACCGGCTGCCGCTCAGCGAATTCCCGCTGCTGCGCAGCCTCGCGCACGACCTGGCCTGCTACGACGGCACCGCCGAACTCGAACGCGGACTCGACATCCTCATCACCGGGCTAGCTGCCACGCTGCCGCTGCCAGGCACCGGCCGCCCCCCTGTCCTCGCCGCGCACGACGCGCCCGGCGACCTGACCGATGGCGACGGCGAGCAGTGACCGGTGCAAGCCCGGCCGCGGAGAGGATCACGCAGATGACGGACGGCAAGGTCGCCGACGCATCCGGCCAGGAGACCAGCCCGCGCCGCTGCTGGGCGGTCATTCGGACTGACCGCGGCTGGGAACGCTGCCACCGTGATGAACATGACCCGAGTGCCCGGCATCACGTGCGCGACCGGTCGTGGCTATCGACGACGAACACGCCGCGGCTTCGGTTCGGCCAGCCTTGCGGAGCGGCCTGCACCTGGCCGGACCAGGTGATCCGATATCGCAGCGGGATAGGCCGCAGGGCGTGACCTACTGCGGGCGGGCGTCCGGCGATGTGCTCGTCGAGCGAAGTTTCCGTTGGTGGCGCCGGTGGAGCAAGGCCGCGCACCGCGCTCGACCACTGGACCGCCTCCGACGGCCACCTCGACCTGGATGCCCTGCTCGATGAGGCCTTTACCGCCCTAAAAACCGCGTTAAGCACGCTCAAACATCACCGGGGCAGCCGGAGCGCTCCCGGCACCGCTGGCTGCCTCGTCCACGCTGGCGAATACCAGCCCGCGACTGACCACGTCGCAAAGGCCGAGCAGGCGGAGCACGATCGGCTGAGGGCCGGCCAGCACCAGGTCGCCGCCCGCCCGCTTGGCCTGCTCCCGGGCTGCCATGATCTCGTTCAGCGAGTAGCAGTCCATAAAGGCCAGTTCCGCCAGGTCAACGATTATCTGTGCCCCGGCGGCGGCCGGGGCGGTGAGCGCGCTCAAGCCGTCTGCGGCCGTGCAAACGTCGAGTTCTCCGTGCAGCGCGACGACCACGCAGCCTGCACGCGCACTCTTCTCTGCACTGACCCCGGGCATGGCCCTCGCAGTCATCTCTGAGCCTGCGGGGTCTCGGCACGCACTTACGGGTTCTCGCTCCTGTAGGTAAGCCTACGCCAGGAAGCCCGCGCCGTCACCCGCGCCAGCGCCGCGATACCCGGCACGGCCGGCGATATCGTCCCCCATCCCCGGCACCCGCAACCCCGAGCGCCTCCGCGAGAACCTGGCCGCCGCCTCCGTCACGCTCACCGAGG
>CAZORE010000186.1:1371-10394 GCA_964581815.1 uncultured Streptosporangiaceae bacterium
TGGGTGAACGCCCGCGGCAAGCACCGGAGAGCACCTGGCAAAGAAGGGACCCACGCGATTAGCTGGGTGAGGCGAAGGTGACGGTGACCGTGGTGCCGGCGGCGTCGCGGTCCAGGATCACCTGGTCGGCGACCTGGTCGATGAGCCACAGCCCGTGGGCGTGCTCGCGCGGCCATTCTGCCGCGTCCGGGCCGGGTCCGTCCTGCTTCGCCGGGCCGTCGTCGCTGACCTGGAGGTGCAGGGTCATGCCGTCTGCCCACAGGCGCAGCCGTCCGTGGCCGGCGCCGTGGCGTACCGCGTTGGCCGCCAGCTCGTGCGCGGCGGAGACGACGTCGTAGACCCGCTGCCGCGGCAGCCCGGTCTCGGCAGCGTGGGCCGCGACGGCGGATCGCAGCGCGTACAGGGAGTCGCGGTCGAAAGCCTGCTCCAGCACGGCGGTGCGGGCGCTGGGCGCGGCCTGGGCGGGCCCCGGGTCACTGCTCACGGGCGCTCACCAGCCTGACGCCGGGCAGGCCGTCGAGCCCGAGCCGGGCGAACCCGGCGGCGGCCTCGGGCAGGCACCGCAGGACCACGGCGCGGGACCCGGCCAGCATCCGCGCGGTATCGGCGATCATCCGGGCGCAGAACCCGTCGATGAAGGCCAGCGCGCTCATGTTGACCGTGACGTCGCCGCCGAGGCGGACCGCCTCGGCCAGGGCCAGCGCCAGCGGCTCTTCGGCCTGGTAGTCGATCTCGCCCGCGATCCTGATGCCGGGCGGGGCATACTGGCGGCAGATCCGCAGCACCGCGTCCGCGTGGTAGCTGGCGGCCGCCACCGAGCGGGTGTGGAACGCGGCCACCGATGCCAGCGTGACCGGGTCGAAGCGGTCCCGGTCGTACTGGCACAGCACCGACGCCGCAGTGCCGGCCAGCGCCGCGGCGACGCCCTCCTCGAACTGCGGCAGCTGCTCGACCCCGGTCACTGGCCGCAGCGCCCAGCCCATGTCGACCGCGATCCGCAGGCCCGGGAACCCCAGCTCCCGGGAAGCGGCCAGCTGCCGGGCGAGCCACCCGATCGCCGCATCAGCGCTGAACACCTGCCCGGACAGCAGCCGGCCCTCGCACCCGGCCGCCGTCATCTGCCCGGCGTCCAGCGCCGGCGCCACTTCGACTCCCCGCCGCGACAGCTCGGTCACCGCCTGCCCGGGCGCGGCGTCGCTGAGCCATATCACCTTAAGTCCCGCGTCCAGGCCGTCCCGGACGAACGCCGCGGTCAGGTCGAACAGTTCCTCCGCCTCACCGAACGTCAGGCACGCGTGATCATCCACGGTCAGCTCCGTGATCTGCGCACCCGCGTCCGCCGCCACCCTGGTACCTCCGCCTGGCTGGCCCGCTCCTGTCTGGCATCCAACCGTACAGGCGCCCGCCCCGCCGCCATGAGGCCTTCGCTGGCATTTCGCCGCCCTCCTTTCCCGCCCGTGCTCACCGCCAGCCGCGCATGCCACACGCGCGCGCAAGGGACCGCCTGCTACCCGCTGCAAGTCAGCTCATGCGTCATTCACGTGACCCGCGCCAGGCCAGGCTGGGCCGGCCGGGATTCCGGCACCCGCTGGAGCGCTTGCCCCCGGGGCTTGCCGGGCGTAGCGTTTAGGGTGGAGTGGTGGCGAGTGCGGCCACTGCGCCGAGATCATGAATCCGGCTGCTCCAGACCCCGGTGGCGTCGTGCGCGTACGTGCCGAGGTGCCCCATGCCAGGATCTGCCCGTCAGCCTTTCCCGTCCCGGTGGTCAGCGTGAATCAGCCGGCCACCTTCGTGCACTGGTCGATCTTTGACGTCACGGTCGCCAACCTGGTCCTGGTCGCCGTCATGGTCGCCATCTTCGGGGCCGCGCTGCTGCTCCCGTTCCCCAAGGGGCGCCTCGTGGAGGACGCCGCCGTTACCGGTTCGGCCGCGGGCAGCGCCGCGGATGCCGGGGTGGCCGAGCTGCCCGATGACGGCTCGGCCGGCCTGTGGACGGCCCGGCTTCGGCGCCGCGCGCTTAGGACGCTGCCGCCCGCGAAGCTGCTGCCCGACAGCCAGCCCGCTTACGTCGCATCCTGGATCTACGTGTTCGGCGTGGGTTCCCTGGCCGCGCTCGGGGTGGCGATCGCGAGTGGGTTCGCCCTGGCACTCGGCGGTCCTGACTGGTGGCATTACAACCCGGCTGGGCATTTTTTCAACAGCCTGCACATGTGGAGCGTCGAGCTGTTCATGGCGCTGCTGGTCATCCACCTGTGGGGCAAGTTCTGGATGGCGGCCTGGCGCGGCCGGAGGACGTGGACCTGGATTACCGGCGTGGTGGCGTTCGTGGCCTCGGTGGTGGAGTGCTTCACCGGCTACCTGTCGCAGCAGAACTTCGACTCGCAGTGGATCGCCGCCAGTGGCAAGGACGCGTTCAACCCGGTCGGGGTCGGCGCGTTCTTTAACGTGATGAACTTCGGCCAGATGCTGATGTGGCACATCGTGCTCATCCCGATCGTGCTGATCGCGATCGTGGGCGGACACGTGCTGCTGGTGCGGGTGCACGGGGTCTCGCACCCGATCAACGCGCATAACGGCGAGGTCACGGCGACCGGGCGGGTACGGCGGCGAGCCATCGCCGCCGCCGACGCCGCCCCGTGGCGCGGCCCGAACCGCCGCTACGACATCCTCAAGGAAGGGACCATCGCCGCGGCGATCGTGCTGGCGCTCACCCTGGGCCTGGCCGCCGCGCTGTCCTCCCCCGACGTCCCGCCGGTCACGATCGCGACCTGGGCCAGGATCGCCCCGGCCGACTTCCTGGCCACGGCGGCGAGCGAGCTCAACGGGACCAGTGAGACCGCCACCTACGGGCCGCCGTACAACAACCAGAGCGGCAGCGTCCAGCGGCTGCTGTTTTCCCCGCAGACCATCCCTGGCGTCACCCAGCCGGTCAACGCCGCACAGGACTTTGTCCTGGGGCCGCTGGCCGAGCTCGCTGCCACCGACCCCGGTGTCGCCGCGCCGCTCGCCGTCTACCGGGCCGCCCCGGCCGCACAGCAGCTGAAGTGGGCCAACGCCTACGTCACCGCGGTGGCGAAGGTGACGTTCGTCAACGACAGCCCGGTCGTCCCCGCCGCTGCCGACGGGCCGGTCCCGGCCCTGATGGCCGGCGAGCTCACCCTGGCGCGCAGCGGCGGACTAGACACCGACCTACTGTCACAGCAGCCGTTCTACGGCACGAACTTCACCAAGCCGCTGCTGTTCCTCGAGGACGGCGCCTACTTCGCCGGCAAGGCCACGGCGCTTGGCCTGACCGGCGAGCAGTGGGGCGTCATGAACGAGACCGGCAGCTACCCCGGCCAGCCCTGGCTGTGGCTGTACACCCTGTGGTACCAGGTGCCGGGCTGGACCAACTCAGCGAACATCGACATGATCGCCGTCTACATGACCGGCGCGGCGACCATCCTGCTGCTCTGCGTCCCGTTCATTCCCGGCCTGCGCGACATCCCCCGCCTCATCCCCGTGCACAAGCTCATCTGGCGAAACTGGGACGGCACACCGCCCCAGTCCGACGCAGGAACCGAGCAGGTCAGCCCTCAGAGCCCAGACCACGTAACGTCCTGACGGCCCTGGAGTTCTGATAATCCGGACGCCGCAGGCTGAAAATGTCCGTGCTAGCGTGGAGGCATCGCTCCGGACCTCGGTGGTCACAGTGCTCTGTCTGAAATTCGCCGATATGTTCGGAGTTTTGATGCTGAATTCGGCAAGGCACCCCCGGCCCGGGATTTACCGATATTGCCGTGGTCAAACGTGACGGCGGACGCGCCAGCGGCCATCCGTCACGGACCAGGCCTCCCCGCAAGCGACGCCGCCGCGGACAGCATCTCCGCCCGGGCGCCGGCGGAGGTCTACGGTGCGCTGGAAAGCTCCGCCCAGGGCCTGACCGCGGCGACGGCAGCATCCCGGCTCGCGGCGCTCGGCCCTAACGAACTGCGCGCGGCCAAGCGGCCACCGGTCATCGGGAAGGTGCTCGCGCAGTTCACCAACCTGTTCGCGCTCGTGCTCCTGGGTGCCTCGGTCATCACGTTCGCTTCCTACCTGATCCAGTCGCCCCGGGATACCGGGAGCCTGGAACTGGCCGTCGCCATCCTGGCGGTGGTCGTGCTCAACGGCGGGATCGGGTTCTTCCAGGAGTACTCGGCCGAGAAAACGTCCGAAGCGCTCCAGGCGCTGGTACCGCACACCGCCAGGGTGCGGCGGGGCGGCGCCCTGGCCGACATCCCCGCGCGCGGCGTCGTCCAGGGTTAACCGACGCCGGCGACCAGCTGGCCGGCGAGGCACTGCGGGTCCTCGCCGTCGCCCGCCGGCACCTCGGCAACGACCACCCCGACCAGGACCTAGCCGAGCACGGCCTGACCCTGCTGGGGCTGGTCGCCATGATGGACCCGCCCCGCCCCGACGTCATCGACGCCGTCGCCGCCTGCCGCAAGGCCGGCATCCGGATCGCCATGGTCACCGGCGACTACGGGGTAACCGCCGAAGCCATCGCCCGGCGCGTCGGCATCATCACCGCACCCGACCCTGGCGTGATCAGCGGCCAGCAGCTCGAGGCGATGAGCGCCAGCCAGCTCGAGGACGAGCTCAGCTCCCATCCCGAGATGGTGTTCGCCCGGGTCCGGCCCGAGCACAAGCAGCGCATCGTCGCCGCCTACCAGCACCTCGGCCAGATCGTCGCGGCGACCGGGGACGGCGTCAACGACGCCCCCGCGCTCAAGCAGGCCGACATTGGCGTGGCCATGGGCGTGACCGGGACCGACGTGGCCCGCGAGGCCGCCGTCATGGTGCTGCTGAACGACTCCTTCACCTCAATCGTCTCCTCGGTCGAACTCGGCCGGTCCGTCTACGCCAACATACGCAAGTTCATCATCTACATCTTCAGCCACAACATTTCTGAGATCGTCCCGATCCTGCTCGCCGCCGCTGTCGCCTTCCCGCTGGTGCCGCTGAGCGCCCTGCAGGTGCTCAGCATCGACCTCGGCTCCGACATCCTGCCCGCCCTGGCGCTCGGCGCGGAGCCACCGGACTCCGGCGTGATGAACCGCCCGCCTCGCCCAGTCACCGAACGGCTGCTGTCCAGGGCGGTCGTCGGGCGGTTCCTGTTCCTCGGCGCCATCCAGGCCGCCGGCGTGTGCTTCGCCTTCTTCTGGCGTATTCACTCCGCCCACCTGGGCTTCGGCGACTTCACCGCGGCCAACCCGGTCTACCGGGAAGCCCGCACCATGGTCCAGGTGGGGATCGTGGTGAGCCAGTTCTTCAACTCCCTTACCGTCCGCAGCGACGACCAGAGCATCGTCACCATCGGCATATTCACCAACCGCAGGCTCCTGCTCGCCGGGGCATTCGGCATCGCCCTCGTCAGCTGCATCAGCTACGTCCCCGTCCTGCAGCGCGTCTTCGGCACCACCGGGCTCAGCGTCTGGGACTGGCTCATGCTCACCGGCTTCGGCCTCGCGCTGCTCCTGGCGGACGAGGGCCGCAAGCTAATAGTCCGCCGTCGGCGGCCGCGCCTTCCCGTCAGTTAGGAACGGCCTTCCAGCTTCACCACGGTGCCCCGCGTGCCCTGAACCAGGCCGGCCGCGTCGTCGAGCTGGCCGATCATCGCGGGCTTGCCGGTTGCCTCGGCGAAACGGCAGGCCGCTTCGACTTTGGGCCCCATCGACCCGGCCGGGAACTTCAGGGCCCGCAGGGCGGCGGGAGTGGTGCGGCCGATGGGCCGTGCGGCGTCTGTGCCGAAGCCGGTCTCCACGTTGGCCACGTCGGTGAGGATTACCAGGGCGTCGGCGCCCAGGTCCCGGGCCAGCAGCGCTGCGCTGAGGTCCTTGTCGATGACCGCCTCGGCTCCGTGGAGGTGGCCGTCGTCGTCTTCCAGCACGGGGACGCCGCCGCCCTGTTCCGCGCCGATACTGGCGGGCCGGGCGGCGGGACCGGCGGCTGGCCGGGCGGCACTAGCTGCCGGGGCACCACCGGGTCACTAGACAGCGACATCGAGTGCCTTCTCCCGCAACTGCCCCGCCGTGCCGGCCGCCTCTTCAACCGTCGCGTAAACAGAGAAGGCGTCGATCAGGCGGGTGATCGTAAGAACCAGCATCACTTCGCGCTGCGGGGCGGCGAGTACCAGGTCACCGCCGGCCTGCCAAGCCTGCCTCCGGCCACACGCCAGCGCGGCCACGCCGCTGGAGTCAATGAACTCCAGGCCCGCCAGGTCCACGATGATTTGCGGTTCGCCGACCGCGACCGCGGAAAGCGCAGCCGCGACCGCCGCGGCGTCGACCAGGTCAAGCTCGCCCCGCAACGCGACCACGACGCGATCATCACAGCTGCGGGTACTCAGGTGCGTGCTGAACACAGGCAGGCCCTTCTCGCTTCTACAGCAAGGCAGGGTCCTGACCCGGCAGCTAACTCTTGACGTCCTGCCACCACAGTACGCCCCCGCAAACTTTTGCCGCTGCCGCCCCCCCCCGGGAATCAAAAGTGAATCCTCGGAGAATTTTGCCCTGGCGTTTTGCCTGCCCGGCCGCCAACCTCGCCAGCCGGGAGCCCCGAACTCGCCCCGGCTTCATCCCTGGCGGTCTCGCTGAAACCTCTACGAGAAAGCCGCAGCCCGACCGCGGCCTTACCTCATGCCGGTCTTATGATCGAACCGCCGAACTACTCCAGACTCCGGTAGCCGGCTGAGGTTCCTACCGGAGGTACGAACATGTCCCGTGTGCTGGGTTCTCAGAGGTGGATGCTGCGCGGCGCCTGCCGGCAGGTGGATCCTGAGCTGTTCTTTCCCCCCGCGGCCGAGGGCCCGGCGAAGCAGCAGGTCGAAGCGGCGAAGGCGGTCTGCGCCGCTTGCGCCGTCCGCCCGAACTGCCTGTCCTACGCTCTCGAGGCCAGGCCTGATGGCATCTGGGGCGGAACGACTCCTCAAGACCGCGTGATGAAATTGCCGGGCAGAACCCATGACTCGCACTTAGCCGGGGCCGCAGGCGAGGGCCAAGTTGCCTGCGATGGAATCGGCTCGGCGGCGGACCCGGTAGAAAACGACTGCGGTTGAGCGCCCCGTCTGGGGTGATCTGCCGGGGTGATTACTTTTGCCCGGATTGCTCATTTCCGTCTACTCGCGGATGGCCTTCACTGGGAATATGCGTATCGCACCTGTGCTACTTCTCGTCTGGCTGATCATCGGCGCCATTGCCGGCGGCCAGCGCCATTACTACGACAGCGCCACCACGAACTGCGCCAAAGCGGGCACCATCGTCGTGACGGTTCTCGCGGGCCCGCTCAACTACGTGGGCGTGAACCCGAAGACCTCATGCAAGACACCGCAGCCGAGCAGTTGACCTTAAGGCATGCCCGCCCGGCTAATGTGTCGGCTGGCTGGCGGATCTTGTCGTTCTTCGAGGCGAAATGGCACCGCACCCTCGGCGGGGTCCCCGTCTGAGTACGGTGCCGCCTGACCGCCCGGCAGCCCGCGACGGGATGCAGTGGGCGGTCAGGCAGAACCACGATCCCGTTCGGAAGATCCAAAGTCTTTATCCAGAACGGATGCTGGCTCCGCGCCTACCTCTGCCACGTTCCGGGGGCGGGCCGACGCGTCAGGATGCTTGCTCCTCCTCCGGGTCGAGCAGGCGCGAGCGGAGGTACCCGAGCGCACGGGCACGCAGCCGGGAGACCTGCATCTGGGAGATGCCGAGCCGCCGACCGATCTCGGTCTGCGGCATGCCGCTGAAAAAGTCCATCAGCAGGATCTTCTGCTCACGCGCGGGCAGCTCACCCCAGTGCGCGGCCACGGCGTTCATGCCGAGCACGTGCTCTATCCGCGGATCCTGCTCGCCAAGGCAGTCGGCCAGGGTGCCCATGCCGGGCTGGCCGGCCAGCGGCCAGTCCAGCGAGGACGGCTGAAGGGCCAGCTCTGCCCGCCGGGCGTACCGCAGCTCATCGGCGCTGACCCCCAGGTGCTGAGCCAGGTCGGATTCGGCCGGGATTCGGCCCAGCTCCTGGGCCAGCTGCCAGGTCGCCTCGCGGACTTCGAGCATCAGGTCCTTCACGGAGCGCTTGACGTGCACCTGCCACCGCTTGTCACGAAAGTGCCGCTTAAGCTCGCCGCTGATGCACGGCCGCGCATACGCGGCCAGGCTGCCGCAGATGGCCGGATCGAAGTTGCCGATCGCCTTCAGCAGGCCGATATACCCCACCTGCATCAGGTCCTCCGCCGGCTCGGGGCTGTACAGGTACCGCCGCACGCAGGACCGGACCAGCCAGCGGTAGCGGGACACGAGCAGCTCGCACGCCGCCGCCCGCCGCTCGCTGTCGCGCGACAGCGAGCCGACGATGCCAAGCAGCGCCCGCTCGTCCAGCTCGGCCAGGTCGCTGGTCAGCATCCTGGCTGGCCAGGCCGGGAAACCGGGCTCATGATCTGTGGCCCGTGCTCTTCGGGAAGAAATCGCAGTCATACCAGCCTCGGCTCGCAGAAACCCAGTTAAGGTCCGCCGAGGTCCGGGGCAGGCAGATGCGTCACCGTGCGCTTGCGGCACGCTGACAATTGCGCTATTAATTCCCGCTATCGACCAGGTTATGGCACTAGAACACCGGCGGCAATGCCCACGGTGCGGTAATCCGCCCGATGTCATGCCTCACGGAGTGTTGAAACAGCCTGCGCAGAACGGATGGTGGCGACTGTCCATTCGGTCACTGTCCCGGTCGGGCTCACCATGCCGCCCAGGGAAGAGGTCAGGAAATCGCGTCCGGCGAAGAAAACCAGGACGGGCCGGTGGGAGGGGTTACGCCACTAGTCATCCCTGCTCTCCTCCCCTCGCCGCAGCCGACGGTAGTACATCAGCTCGCTTCTGGTGATGATCACCGGGTCGCTAGATTCCGGCGCAGGGTAGTCCGGAGTCCGCCAGCCGGTCGGGTACCGCGGAACCCGGCCGGGCTCCTGCGTCGTCTCCTGGTCGTAGACCCTGGACCCCGGACGCTGCGCCGGCTCCGGCTCCGGCTCC
>CAZORE010000186.1:10494-12969 GCA_964581815.1 uncultured Streptosporangiaceae bacterium
CCGGCTCCGGCTCCGGCTGGAACTCTGGCTTTGCCTGCGGCATCTCGGTGTCGAGGCTCACCGCGATGTGCGGCGACAGGGTGCGCGTTGCCGCAAGGCCAAGCAAGAGCACAAGGCCGCCGCACCCGGTCAGCACGAGCCAGGCCGGGCGGCTCGCGGGCACGAAGGCCGGTGAGAAGAGCCCGTGCAGGTTCGCGTTCAGGATCGAGCCGGTCACCGCGACGCCGAGTGCCTGGCCCATTTGCCGGCTGGCGGACGCGATGCCCGACGCCAGTCCCGCCTGGCTGGACGGCATTGCCGCGACTGCGGCGGTACTGATCTGGCCGTCGATCATGCCCATGCCGACGCCGAGCAGCAGGAAGGCGGTCACGAGGTAGGCGTGACCGGACGACCCGGTCAGCCGGGACATCGCGGCCATGCTCAGCGTCAGCGCCGTGCCGCCCAGTGCCAGCGGTACCCGCAGGCCGTAACGGGCGGCGAGCCGCGCCGCAGGCAGCGGGCAGACCACCATCGCCACGGCGACCGGCAGCAGATGCGCTCCGGCATCCAGCGCCGACAGTCCCCGCACCTCCTGCAGGTAGATCGTGGCGAGGAAGAGAAAGCCGCCGAGGGTGCCGAACCCGCACACGCCGGTAAGGACAGCTCCGGTGAACGGCAGGCGACGAAAGGAGCGGGGATCGATCAACGGCTCCGTCCTCTTCAGCTCCCACAGGAACAGGGCCACGAACCCCACCGCCGCCACCCCGAACAGGCCGCGGATTCTGACCCCGCCCCAGTCGGCGTGGGGACCCTCGATAATCGCGTAGATCAGGGAAGCGAGCACGATGATCACCAGGACCTGGGCGACCGGGTCGGGCCTGCGGCGGACCAGTGCGCGCGACTCCGGCATGAACCGGGCGGTCAGGGCGATGGCGACCAGCCCGACCGGGACGTTTACCCAGAAGATTGCCCGCCAGCCGGCCGTGCCGACCAGGATCCCGCCGAGGAGCGGCCCGAGCGCCATGCTCACGCCGGACACGCTGACCCACACCCCGATCGCCCAGGCCCGCTCGGCCCGGCCCTTAAAGACGTCGGAGATAATCGAGACCGCAACCGGGTTCAGCATCGACCCGCCTACCGCCTGCAGCACGCGGAACGCGATCAGCCAGCCGAGGCTGGGCGCCGTGGAGCACAACGCCGAGCTCACCGTGAATATGGTCAGGCCCACCAGGAAGACCCGGCGGCGCCCGAACCGGTCGGCGGCAGCACCCGCGGACATCACCAGGCTGGCCAGGACCATCGTGTAGCCATCTACTATCCACTGCAGCCCGGACACGGACGCGTTCAGTCCCTTGCCTATCGTCGGCAGCGCAACGTTCACGATCGTGCTGTCGATGCCGACGATGAACAGGCTCAGGCAGCAGATGCCAAGAATAAGACGGCGGCGTCTGTAGCTAATCTCTGGCACGGAGTACCTTACTCAGATATCACAGGGTGAATCATGTATCGCCGTTTACTTTACTCGCAAGCACGGCGGCCATGGCACTCTAAGGCTTATCCGTACCACACGTCTTATACCTTAACTAAACATAAACCGACCCGATACCCGTGCCTACCAGTTGGGTAATGTCCGCAACCGGCGGTAATCTGGAATCTTTATGACTTGCGAATTAATTCGCGGAATGTAAAGCGCTTGCTCATGGATACTCTTTGCAGCGGTCGTCACGGCCCGCCGGGCGCCCTGTCGCTGGACAACTCCCTCATCAGGCCGACGACACCGAAAAGCAAATCGATTACGCAAACGATTGCGCAAACGATTGTTTAATCCCGGGTGGCTGACGGGCGGCCGGTGCCCGCCGTGACCCCTCAACGATGCGGCCCGCAAACCTCACCGCGTGGCAGCCTGCTCGAGTTCCCGGAGTCCGCGCATCCCGATCACACCCGACGCTACGTGCTGAGATACCCAGGCCTCGCGGCGAGCATGGCCATGCACGCTGCCGCTGGGACGCGGCACGGCCCCATCCTGGCGCCGAACGACGAATGCGTACCGGACACCCGCCGGGCCGGCCAATCACGTCATTATCGTGTTACCCGCCACTGACAGCGCAAACACGAAACGCGCGATTCGACGGCAAATAAAGCGGCACCGAATGGGCGATCCAGGCTAATCAGTGACCGCATATAATCGCGCTCAAGTCGCACGGCTCACCGCCGATCCCCTCGGGCATGACATGACCTGCAGTCGGCGAACAGGCGATAGAGGGTCCGCAATGATCGGCTGCCACAGGTTACACATAACGGCACATAACCGCCCAGTCGCTCAAGGCGAGCCAGTGCAGGCGTCTCGTCAACCGGCGCCCACCGCACTTCGGCCGTCTCGTCCACTTCGGGCTCCCCGACATGCTCGGCCCCGCGCGCCAGGTACCGGTCCTGCGGGTAGTCCAGGCTCGGAGCGAGGCGGTGGGCTCGCGCATGGTGGGTTACTCGCGATGGAGC
>CAZORE010000187.1:0-2094 GCA_964581815.1 uncultured Streptosporangiaceae bacterium
CGGCCCGGCACGCACCGCGGCGAGGCGGTCGCAGTCCAGCCCGGCCCCGCGTACCCGGCCGCCCGAGCATGCAAGGCGCCGCACCACGGTCCGGCAGCTCCCATACAGCCATGATGACGCGCCGCGCCGACATTCCATCCCCGCTAGGCCCCTGGTCCGCACCCTTCGGTAGAAATCCCTCCCGGCGCCTTGCCGGGGACATCACGCCACACGATCACTATCAGGCAGTACCACTCACTGTCGATCACTATTCCGGCAACGGTTTGAACCCCGGCAGGAGCGATGCGCACCGAAGCGGGTACGGTAACGTCAAGCCAATGTCCGCGACCGTACGTGCCCCTCGGCGAAGCAGGCTGGCGTGGCTCGACGCCCTGCGGGGGTTCGCCGCGCTATGCGTTGTCTTCGATCACGGGTCGACGCTGCTGCTACTGCCTGCCCGGTCGTTCCTGTACCAGTGGCTTAACCTCGGCCAGTACGGCGTCTTCGTGTTCTTCCTGGTCAGCGGCTATATCGTGCCTGCTTCGCTGGAGCGCAAGGGCTCCGTCCGCGGTTTCTGGATCAGCCGTGCCTTCCGCCTCTACCCCATGTTCCTCGTCGGCCTCGTGCTCTCCGCGGTCGCCTACAAGACCGGGCACGGCACGATCGATAACGCGGGAGCGCACCGGCTGACCGCGGTACTTGGCTGGCTGTTCATGCTGCAGAACCTCAACGCCGGGCTGAACGTGCCCGTGGTGACCTGGACCCTGTCCTATGAGATGGTCTTCTACCTGCTGCTCGCCGGGCTGTTCAGCTGGGGCGTGCACCGGCGCAGCGGCTGGTACGCGACCGCCTTCGCGGCGGGCGCGGTCGCCCTCGGCGGCGTGCTCCCGATGGCGGGCATCGCCACATGGTCAAGCGGCCCCGGGGCCGGCCCGCTGGTACTTAACGCGGTCACCGACGTGCTGATCCTGGCAGGCCTGGTGCTCGCGGTGTCGTCGCGGTCCTGGCTGGTCAAGGGCGGCACGTCGCTCGCCGCCCTGGTCGCTCTCGTGCTGATGACCTTTAACCAGAACTACCCGTACCCGTGGTCCGGCTGCGTCATCCTGGCCCTGATGTTCTCCGGCACGCTGATCTACCGCGCCGAGCAGGGCCAGGTCAAGCGGATCGCGGCCGCGGGGCTTGTGTTCGCGGTGCTTGCCCTGGCCGCGGTGGCGGGGGTATGGCACGGGGCGCGGTTCGGGCATCACTGGCAGGTGCAGTGGGTCACGTCGGTGCTGCTCGCGGGGGCTACGTTCGGTATCGGGCTGGCGGTGCGGCGCTGGCGGGTGCCCGGCTGGTGCGCCTGGCTTGGCATGATCAGCTACTCGGTCTACCTGCTGCACCCGCTGGTGTTCAACGCCTACCGCTCGGTTCCCGTCCTGCACCGCACGCATACCATGCCAGACCAGGTGCTGTTCTTCGCCGGGCTTGTCGCGGTGATCATCGGGCTGAGCGCGCTGACCTACTACCTCATTGAGAAGCCCATGCAGCGGCTCGGCCACCGGGTGGCGGCCAGGTTCCCTAACCCCACGGGGACGCCGCCGGGTGACGACTCTTCCGGCCTGGCCGACGGCGCGCCCACCGCGGCGAGCCGGAGCGCGTCGAGCAGCACCGCGGTCGCGGGCGGGTCGGGCGGCTCGCCGTAGCGGACCGCGACCACGTGCCGCCGGGTGCCGCGCAGCCGGGCCGTCCGCACGCCCGGGTTGCGGGCCGCGCGCAGCGCGAGATCGGGCAGCAGCGTGACGCCGAGGCCGGCCGTCACCAGGGCCTGGGCCGCGACGAAATCGTCGGTGGTGAACGCGACCCGTGGGGTGAAGCCGGCCGACGCGCACTGCTGCAGCAGGTGCTCACGGCAGCGGTCGCACCCGGCGATCCACCGGTGCTCCGACAGCCGGGCCAGGTCGGCGGGCCACAGTTCGGTCACCGCGGGCGCCAGCGGCGGCTCGCCGCCGCACACCGTCGTGTCGGGCATGATCAGGTGCACCGCCTCGGACAGCAGTACCTGCTCGCGGATGTCGTCACGGTCCGCTGCCGGTACGGGGTCGTCGTCCGGCCCGGCCCGGCCCGCCTTGTCCT
>CAZORE010000187.1:2194-12683 GCA_964581815.1 uncultured Streptosporangiaceae bacterium
GCCCGCCTTGTCCTGACGGGCCGCCGTGGCTTCCCGCGGCACGTCCCGCGGACCCAGCCGGCCGCCGTCGGTGCCCTCGTGCCGGAAGATCAACGCGACGTCGACGTACCCGGCGCGCAGCATCCGCACCGCCTCCGGTGGCTCCGCCTCGGTCAGCCGCAGGTCCACGCTCGGATGCCGCTCATGCATGATCGCGGCGGCGGCCGGCACGATCGTGCTGAGCGCAGAGGGGAAAGCGGCCAGCCGCAGCCGCCCGGCGCGCAGCCCGGAGAAGACCGCGAGCTCGTTCTCCGCGGCGTCGAGGCGGCCGATCACCTCGACGGCCCGCTCGGCGAGTAGCCGCCCCGCGTCGGTGAGCCGGATGCCGCGCCCGGCCCGCTGCACGAGCTTGATGCCGGTCTCGGCCTCCAGCCGCGCCAGGTGATGGCTGACCGACGGCTGGGCGTAATTCAGCGCGCGGGCGGCGGCCGTGACCGACCCGTGCCGGGCGACGGCGACCAGCACCCGGAGCCTCGTTACATCCAGCATGGTCCGACTATAGACGCTATTGATTGGTGCGCCCAGATGCTAATACCCGGCTAATTCTTCCAGGTCAGGATGGTCAGCCCCGTCCCTCGAGCAGTGGGGAGTCCGGCATCCGCGCGGGCCGCGCCGGATCCCCGGCCAGGGCCCGGCGGCGCCAGGCGATCCCGGAGAGAACCTCGAGCACGACGCGGTTGGCGAGATACCCGGTGACCTCCGCGTGGTCGTAGGGCGGCGACACCTCCACCACGTCGACCCCGGCCAGCGGCACCTCCATCGCGATGCGGCGCACCGCGTCGAGCAGTTGCCTGCCGGTCAGCCCGCCCGGTTCCGGCGTCCCGGTTCCGGGCGCCATCCCCGGGTCGACCACGTCCACGTCCACCGAGAGGAAGACCTGGTCGCAGTCGTCGAGTGCGATCTGGAACGCCTCGGTGAGCACGGCGTCAAGGCCGCGCTTCACCACCTCGGTCATCTCGAACGACCGCATCCGCTGCTGTGCCATCCAGGCGAGCGTGGGCGGCTCCGGCCAGTAGCCGCGCAAGCCGATCTGCAGGAACCGGTCGCCGCGCACCGCGCCGGACTCGATCAGCCGCCGCATCGGCGTGCCGTGCCCGTACAGCGAGCCCCACTGGGTGTCCGCGGTGTCCGCGTGGGCGTCGAAGTGAATGAGCGACACCCGTCCCCAGCCATGGTGCCTGGCCACGCCCGTCGCGTCGGGAAAGGTGATCGTGTGGTCGCCGCCGAGGATAACCGGGATGGCACCAGACGCCGAGACCGCCTGGACGACGGCCTCAAGCCGGCGTAGCGACTGGTCCGTCTCACCGGGCAGCATGACCACGTCGCCGAGGTCGGCGACCCGGAGCTCCTGCAGCGGGTCGACGCCAAGCGCCAGGTGCGGCCGGGACCCGTCATGCGGCAGGTAATCGGTTCCCCTGATCGCCTGCGGCCCGAACCGCGTCCCGGCCCGGTGCGAGGTCCCGCCGTCAAACGGCGCCCCGACGATCGCGATGTCCAAGGGGTCGCCCGCCAGCGATTCGAGCTCGGCGCGCGGTACCCCGACGAAGGTAATCTCCGGCCCGTACATCGCGGGCGTCATCTCAGGTTCCGGCATGATCACCATTTTCCCCGCCCCCGGGTAAACCAGACCCGCCAGCCCCGCGTCTCACCAATGAGGCTCGGTGGGCGGGAACACCGGGCCTCTGCCGTCTTCCGCGTTGCCGGGGCGTGCGCCGGGTGGTTCAGGTGTCATGATGGTGTCGCGATGAGCTTGGATGACATTGACGCGCGGATCGTTACCGCGCTGATCAAGGACGCGCGTGCTAGCTACGCGGTGATCGGGAACGAGGTTGGCCTGTCCGCGCCGGCCGTTAAGCGGCGGGTGGACCGGCTGCGCGCGTCCGGCGCCATCACCGGGTTCTCCGCCCGGGTCGACCAGGCGGCGCTCGGCTGGACGACGGAGGCCTACGTGGAGCTCTTCTGCCGGGTGTCGACCACGCCCGAGGAGATCAGGGCGGCCGTCCGGCGGCACCCGGAGGTGGCCGACGCCTGCACGGTGACCGGCGAGGCGGACGCACTGGTCCATATCAGGGCCGCGGACATCAGGCACTTCGAGCAGGTGGTGGAGCGGATCGCGGCCGAGCCCTTCGTGCAGCGCACGCGAAGCGTCATCGTGATGTCGAGACTCGTCGAGCGCGCTGACTCGATTGCGCCGCATATACGGTGATCAGCGGGTAGTGTCTGCCCATGCCAGAAACAAACACCGACGCGAGCGCGGACACTGGTCGTTTCCAGGCGTTCAAGGACCGCAGCGACGACTTGCCGCCCGCATGGCGGATGAGGGCACCGCGGTCCAAGATCGGGCTGCTCGCGGGCATCGTGGTGGTCGTCGCCGTTCTCGCCGTGATCTTCGGCGCCCTGCTCGTCGGCTGAGCCTGCCCGGGCGTTACCAGGGCGGGAACTCCGCCGACCCGCGAGCGATGAGCCTGACCGGCACCTGGACGAGACGCGGCGGTCCCTGCTGCCCGGCCAGCCGGCGCAGGAGCAGCTGGCCGGCCGTGTACCCGATCCGCACCGGGTCGTAGCTGACCACGGTGACGGGCGGTGAGCCCACCTCGGCGAGCTCGAAATCACCGAACCCGACGACCGCCACCCGCCGCTCGGCGGACGGGCCCTCCCTCCGCGCGGCGAGGGCGCGCAGCGCCGCCTGGGTCAGCGACTGGCTCGCGCAAAGGACGGCGGTCACCGGCAGGCCCGCGTCGGCCAGGGCCGCGGCGTCAAGTGCCTGCCAGGCGGGATCGGCCGGCAGGCCGGCCGACGCCATCGCTTGCAAGTACCCGTCCCGTAGTGCCGTGCGCTGCTCGCCGGCCGGGCGACCGACCAGCCCGATCCTCCGGTGCCCGTGCCCGGCCAGGTGCGCGATGGCCGCCTGCGCGGCGCCGCGCGCGTCGGGCATTACCGCGTCGGCGCCCGCCAGTTCCGGCGGGTGCAGTACGGACACGGTGGCCACCCCCGCCTCGATCTCGGACCCCAGGTAATCATGGGAACCGGGCGCGGGGATGATGATCAGCCCGTCCACCCGCCGGGCGCACATCGCGAGCGCGAGCCCTTCCTCCCTGGCGGGGTCACGGTCGGTCGAGCCGGAGTACATCAGGTACCCCTGCTCCCGCGCGATGCTCTCTGCTCCCCGGTACACGGCCACGTCGTCCGGGTCGGTCCAGCTTCCGGCGATGAACCCGAGCGTGGCGGTCCGCCCGGTGCGCAGCAGCCGGGCCGACTCGTTCCGTCGGAAGCCGAGCTCCTCGATCGCGCCGAGAACACGGCTCGCCGTCTCCGGCGTGACGCCCGGCTCCCTGTTCACCACCCGGGACACCGTCTTCAGCGCGACGCCGGCCCGGGCCGCGACATCCTTCATGGTCGGCCGTCCCCCGGTCCGGCCGGCGTCACGGGGAACGGGGACATGCCTGTCCACCGTCTGCACCTGGTTACTCATTGTTCCCTCCAGTAACAGTCTGCTCAACAGTGAGGCCCGGGACACCTACAATGACGTGGGAAAATGGGCGAGGGCGGCAGGGCGGGCCGGGCGCTAAGAACTTGTTATGATCAACGCCCCGGGACCGGGGCAAGCCGCGTCCGTTCGGCATAATCAAGACCGTGACCAGCACGGACAGGGAAAGCGAACGGCTGACCGCGCTCGGCGGGCTCGCTGCCCTCTCCCTGGACGCGCTGTCAAGCGTCGCCTACGGGCCGGAAGCGATCCTCGTCGTCCTCGTCACGGCGGGCGCCTCCGCCCTGCGGTACAGCCTGCCGGTGACGATCGCGATCGTGGTGCTGCTCGCCGCGCTGGTGATCTCCTACCGCCAGGTCATCGAGGCATTCCCGAACGGCGGCGGCGCGTACGCGGTATCCCAGCGCCACCTCGGCCGTGATGTGCCGCCTGCGGTACCGGCTGGCGGCGCTCGCCTCGGCGCCGGACGGCGAACACGCGACGCCAGGCGGCGAAGACGCGACACCGGACGGCGGTGACGGCCCGCGCGCAGCGGATGCGCGCTGACCTGCGATGCCCGGCGCCCGTTCGGCGGCAAACCGCATGGAATGCCCGCGAGTGGCAAGATATGCGTCATGGGCAACCAAACGCGGCGGGGGCGGTGACCACGCCCGCGCGTTCCGCGCTGCCGGTTGCCGTGGTCACCGGCGCGAGCCGCGGGGTCGGCCTTGAGGTGTGCCGCCAGCTCGCCGCGCTCGGCTACGGGGTGGTGCTCGGCTCCCGTGACCTGCGCCGGGCGGAGCTCGCGGCCAAGGAACTCGACCCGGAGGGGGAGCGGGTCGTCCCCGCTCGCATCGAGGTGGACAACTCGGTGAACGTCGAGCAGTTCGCCCAGTGGATCCGCGAGCGGTTCGGCCGGGTGGACGCGATCGTCAACAACGCCTCGACCGCACCCGACCAGTGGGGGATCGCCGGGTCGGCGGACCTGTCCTCGGTGGCCGAGGCGCTTGACGTGAACCTGTTCGGCGCCTGGCGGGTCGTCCAGGCGCTGCTGCCGCTGCTGCGCTCGTCTCCGCGGCCGCGCGTCGTCAACGTGTCGAGCGAGAGCGGTTCGATCGCGCTGATGAGCGGCGGCCGCCCGGCGCTGAGCGTCTCGAAGGCGGCACTGAACGCGCTGACCAGGACGCTGGCCGGCGAGCTGTACCGGGACGGCATCCTCGTCAACGCCGTGTGCCCCGGCCAGGTAACGACGGACGGCGCCCTGGGCAGCCGGAGATCCGCTGCTCAGGGCGCCGCCAGTGTCGTCTGGGCGATCACGCTGCCCAACGGCGGCCCCACCGGCACCTTCACCAGGGACGGCCGCGAGCTGCCGTGGTAGCCGCGGGCGCTTAGCCGCGAGACGGCGCGGCCAGCGGCCAGCCGCCGGCCGCGAGGTGCGCGCGGACCCGGGCGATGTCGGCGTCGTTCACCGTGTGGTGGGTGACGCTGCCGATCGCGTTCTTGATGGCGTCGGCCGACTCGGGGTCGGCCGCGGTGGCCAGCTCGTCGGCGATGCTGCTGACCTCGTCGTTGGTGAGCTGGCTGCCGAGGAGGGCGAACAGCGGGATGTAGTCGTGCTCGGGCACGCCCTCCGGGTAGCCGGCCCGGAGCCAGCCGACGATCTTGCTGAGGAATTCGGGGAGAGCCATCTGTTGATCCTGCCTTCTCGGGGGAGCCGGACGGCTACTTCTTCGGGGCTGGGTGGCCGAGGGTGTAGATCTCGTAGATCCCCCAGCCGATGGCGGCCAGGATGATGAGGACGCAGACGGCCGCGATGACCATGCCGACGACGCTGCCGCCGACGAGCACGTCGGAGTCAGCGCCGCCGTCGGCCCCCGCCACCTGTGCCCGGCGCGGGCCAAGCGACAGCGAGTACAGTCCCGCCGCGAACAGGGCCGGCAGGCCGGCCCCGGCGAGGAGCCCGAAGACGAGGATCTTCCACAGCGCGCTCAGGTTAATCCATGACATGTTAGCTTCGCCTTTCGCGCTGCTCAGGCCGCAGCCTTCGCGGTGGCCGGCTCGGCCGGCGCCACGGTGCCGGTCCATTCCGCGTTCACGTTGTTGTGGTCCACCTTGGTCTGGCGGGACCGCCAGAAGATCAGGCCGGAGAGCGCGGCCAGGATGACGAGGATCACGATGACGCCGGCGGTGCCGCCGATGCCGTGCGCGATGCCGTAGGAGGCCGCGCCGACGAGCCCCGCGGACGGCAGCGTGAACACCCATGCGGTGGCCATCCGCCCCGCCACGTTCCAGCGCACCTCGGCGCCCCGCTTGCCGAGCCCGGTGCCGATGATCGACCCGGTCGCGACGTGCGTGGTGGACAGCGAGTAGCCGAAGCTGCTCGACAGCAGGATGACCGCGGCCGAGGCGGACTCGGCCGCCATGCCCTGCGGCGACTCGATCTCGACGAGGCCCTTGCCCAGGGTGCGGATGACCCGCCAGCCGCCGAGGTAGGTGCCGATGGAGATGGCGAGCGCGCAGCAGAGGATGACCCAGACCGGCGCCTGTGAGCCCTTGGCCAGCGTGCCGTTCGCGATGAGGGCCAGGGTGATCACGCCCATGGTCTTCTGCGCGTCGTTGGTGCCGTGCGCGAGGGAGACCATGCAGGCCGAGCCGATCTGCCCGATGCGGAAGCCGTGCTTCCGGGCACCCGAGGTGAGCGAGCGGCTGATCCGGTACAGCGACCAGGTGCCGACCGCGGCGATCAAGGCCGCGATGACCGGCGAGAGCACCGCCGGGATGACGACCTTGGAGACGAGCCCGTGCCAGAGCACGGCGCTGCCGCCCGCCGCGGCGATCGTGGCCCCGATCACGCCGCCGATCAGCGCGTGCGACGAGCTGGACGGTATGCCGAACAGCCAGGTCAGCAGGTTCCAGATGATGCCGCCAGCGAGACCCGCCGCCACCACGGTGAGGGTGACGTCGGCGGTGGCGACGAGGCCGCTCGCGATCGTTGCCGCGACGGCGAGGGAGAGGAACGCGCCGACGAAATTCAGCAGCCCGGAGATCGCCACCGCTGTCCGCGGCCCCAGCGCCCCCGTCGCGATGGACGTCGCCATCGCGTTCCCCGTGTCGTGGAATCCGTTGGTGAAGTCAAAGGCCAGGGCCGTAATGACCACCAGTACGAGAATGGTGTCATTGCTCACACCTGTGACGTTAAGTCCGTCTTAGGAAGTTGCGAAGGTCATCAGAAGTGACCAGTTCACCAACTTTAAGTGAACTAAGAGTTATATCGCATACGATTTCCAATAACGAGCAGCATCGGAGCGCTATTTCCGGAGTTGCCCCTGTCGCCGCCCGCTTGTCCCGTTACCTTGCCGCTACGCCTCCGCGGCGCGCTCGGCGGGGTCGGGCGGCTGGTAGCGGTACCCCATCCCTGGCTCGGTGATCAGCCAGCGCGGCCGCGCCGGGTCTGGTTCGAGCTTGCGCCGCAGCTGCGCCATGTACAGCCGCAGGTTGCCGCCCGCGTTGTCGTACCCCGGCCCCCACACGTCGTTGAGCAGCTGCCGGTGGCTGAGCAGCTTGCCCGGGTTCCGCAGCAGCACCTCGAGCAGGTGCCATTCGGTGGGCGTCAGCCTGATGTCGCCGTCCGGCTGGCCGCCCGTCCCGCCCGCGCCCGCCGCCTCCGCTTCGGCCCCGCCCGCTCCCGCCGAACGGGCGCGGCCTGCTCCGCTCCCGTCCCCGGTCACCCGCTTGGCGGCGAGGTCGATGACCAGGGCGCCGAGTTGTACCCGCGGCGGTGCTTCCGCGGCGGGGGTGCGCCGGACCGCGGCGCGCATCCGGGCGAGCAGTTCGTCCATGCCGAACGGCTTGGTCACGTAGTCGTCGGCCCCGGCGTCCAGCGCCTCCACCTTGTCGGTGGAGTCGGCCCGCCCGGACAGCACGATGATCGGCACCGCGGTCCAGCCGCGCAGCCCGCCGATCACGTCGACGCCGTCCATGTCCGGCAGCCCCAGGTCGAGAATGACCAGGTCCGGGGGGTGCGCGGCCGCCTCCTCGAGCGCCTGCGTGCCGCTGGCCGCGGTCGCCACGTCGTACTGCCGTGCCCGCAGGTTGATCCGCAGCGCGCGCAGGATCTGCGGCTCGTCGTCCACGACAAGCACCCGCGTCATGCCCTCACCCTCTCAGTCACCGAAGAGCCTGTCTTAGTCACCGGGTGCCGCCGGGAGGCTCACCGTCATCGTCAGGCCGCCGCCCGGGGTGTCCTCGGCGGTGAGGGTGCCGCCCATCGCCTCGGTCAGCCCGCGGGACAGCGCGAGGCCGAGCCCTACCCCGGTCGTGTTGTCCGTGTCGCCGAGCCGCTGGAACGGCACGAACATGCGTTCCCTGTCCGTCTCAGGTATCCCTGGCCCGCGGTCCACCACCCGCAGCTCAACCCGGTCCCCGAGGGTGGACGCGGCAAGCAGCGGCGGCTTGCCCGCCGGCGAGTAGCGCAGCGCGTTCTCGGCGAGGTTCGCCACCACGCGTTCCAGGATGGCTGGGTCGGCGCGCACCGCGGGCAGCGTCTCAGGGATCTCCACGACGATGTCGCGGCCGGCCGGCCCCAGGTCGTCGAGGGCCAGGGCGACGATCTCGTCAAGCCCGGACGGCCGTGGGAACAGCGACAGCGCGCCCGCCTGCAGCCTGGACATGTCGAGCAGGTTGCCGACCAGGTGGATGAGCCGGTCGAGCGACTCGTCGGCGGTGGCGAGCAGCTCGGCCGTGTCGGCGGCGTCCCAGTGCATGTCGGGGGACCGCAGCGAGGTGACCGCTGCCTTCGCCGAGGCGAGCGGGCTGCGCAGGTCGTGGCTGACCGCGGCGAGCAGCGCGGTGCGCATCCGGTCGGCCGCGGCGATCGGCTTGGCCGCCTCCGCCTCGGCGGCGAGCCGCTGTTGTTCCAGCGCCACGGCGGCGTAGGCGGCGAACGCGCCGAGCACCCGGCGGTCCTCGGCGGGCAGCGGGCGGCCGGCCAGGGCGAGGGAGAGCGCGTCGGTAATCGGGATGTCCACGTCGGCGTCGTCCGGCCGGGAGACTGGCCGCTCGCCAGAACAGGCGGCGATGGCCCACTCCGCCGCCGGGCCGCGCCCGCCGCTTACCGGCTGGCCCTGCCGTTCGAGCAGGCTGGCCGAGCGCATGCCGAACGCCTCCCGAGCCCGTTCGAGCAGCGCGTCGAGCGCGCCCTGGCCGCGCAGGATGGAGCCTGCCGTGGTGACGAGCAGCTCGGACTCGGCGTTGGCGCGGGCCGCCTGCTTGCTCCGCCGAGCGGTGGTGTCCACCACCCAGCTCACCGCCAGCCCGACGGCGATGAACACGCCGAGGGCAACCACGTTGTTCGCCTCGGCGATGGTGAATTTGTACAGGGGCGGGGTGAAGTAGTAGTTGAGCAGCAGCGATGCCACGATGGCCTCGGCCACGGCGGGCAGGAAGCCCCCGACAAGGGCAACGGCGATCACCGCGACAAGGAACCCGAGCACGTCGCTCGTCAGGTTGATGCCGGACCTGCTGCTCGCGAGCGCGAGCGTGACGAGCGGCGCGAGCACCGCGGCGAGAATCCACCCGGCCATCTGCCGCTGCCTGGTGATTCCGCCGCGATAGCGGGGGAGGATGCTCCATCGGCTGCCCACGTGCGGGTGGGTGACGATGTGCACGTCGATCGCGCCGGAGTCGTGGATGGTCCGCGACCCGATGCCGGGGCCGGTCAGCAGGGCGAGCAGCCAGGACCGCCGGCTGGCCCCGAGGACGAGCTGCGTCGCGTTCTCCGCCTTGGCGAAGGTGAGCAGCGCTTCGGAGATCTCGTCGCCAACCACCTGGTGGTAGGTGCCGCCGAGCGACTCGACGAGCTGCCGTTGCCTGGCCAGGTTGGCCGGGTTGGCGCCGGTGAGCCCGTCGGACTTGGTGACGTGCACCGCGAGCAGGTCACCGCCCGACGACCGCGCGGCGATCCGCGCCGCCCGCCTGATCAGCGTGTCGCCCTCCGGTCCGCCGGTAAGCGCGACGACGACCCGCTCCCGCGCCTCCCAGGTGGCGGTGATGTCGTGCTCGGCGCGGTACTTCTGCAGCCCCTCGTCGACCTTGTCGGCCAGCCAGAGCAGCGCGAGCTCGCGCAGCGCCGTCAGGTTGCCGGCCCGGAAGTAGTTGGTGAGCGCGGCGTCGATCTTCTCCGGCGGGTAGATGTTGCCGTGCGCCATCCGGCGGCGCAGCGCCTCCGCGGTCATGTCGACCAGTTCCACCTGGTCGGCCGCCCGCACCACCGCGTCTGGCACGGTCTCCCGCTGCGGCACCCCGGTGATCTGCTCGACCACGTCGGTGACCGACTCGAGGTGCTGCACGTTGACCGCGGAGATCACGTCGATGCCCGCGTCGAGCAGTTCCTCGACGTCCTGCCAGCGCTTGACGTGCCGCGAGCCGGGCACGTTGGTGTGCGCGAGCTCGTCGACCAGCGCGATCTGCGGCTTGCGGGCGAGCACCGCGTCGATGTCCATCTCTTCCCACTCGCTGCCCCGGTAGGGGAGCTTCTTGCGCGGGATGACCTCCAGCCCGTCAAGCAGCGCAATCGTCTGCGGCCGCTGGTGCGGCTCGGCGAACGCGACCACTACGTCGGCGCCGCGTTCCGCGCGGCGGTGTCCCTCGCAGAGCATCGCGTACGTCTTACCGACCCCGGCCGCGGCCCCCAGGTAAATCCGCAGCTGCCCGCGCGGCGTGACGCGGCCCGCACTGTATCCGCCCATGCTCCTAATACTGCGGCATCCGCGCAGGTCACCCTGACCAACCTAACGATATCCATGCGACGTTCGCGTACTTGGGCACTGCTGGGCCGCTCTGAGGCCTGGCGGGACGTTCACGGCCGGGCCGGGCCGGGGCCGGCCCGGGGCGGCCCGGGGCGCGGCCGCCTCCGGCGCGGCGGGCGCGGGTCTCCGCACCTCCCCGCCGGTTCCCTGGCAAGATCGGGGTCATGAGTGTTGTGAA
>CAZORE010000188.1:0-12537 GCA_964581815.1 uncultured Streptosporangiaceae bacterium
GTTCATCTCCTGGTTGATCATGCGGTACCTGTCAGTCAGCACCGTTAGCGCGTTCACGACCCACAGCGCACGTAAGGGCGGTGACCAGTTCGAGCGGCGTGGTCATTGCTGATCGGGCGGCTGGTTCCGCTGCCACCACGGCAGCTCCGGCTGCTCGCCGGGCCAGGCCGGCTGTGGTTCCGGGTCGGCGTGCTCGGCTGGGCCCGCTGGAAATTGGGAGGCGGCGGTGATGGCCGGGTCGAGGTGGTCGAAGGCGGGCGGCGTGTCGGCGTACAGCGGGACGTTGCCGTACTGGATGCTGCCAGGCGGCGGCAGCGGCGCGGAGCTGGCGCTGGGGAAGCTGGCGATCGCCGGGTCGCATTCGACCGCGTGCAGTTGCAGGCTGCGGCCGGACCGGTCGGCGAGCAGAAGGGCGTACTCGGGCAGGTTCTGCACGGCGGCGGGCTCGACGGCGTACTCGTAGACCCGCTGCCTGGTCGCCGTCTCGCTCCAGCTGGTGCCGTCGGCCTGGGATGAGGAGGTGGACCAGTTCCTTGAGCTGCCGGTGCCGGTGGTGCGGCTCCGGCCGCCGGAGGTGCTGCCGGAGGCGAAGAGCCCGCCGTCCTGCCAGCCGCGGTTCCGGCTGTCGCTGCGGGAGTCGCTGGTGCCGTATCCGTCGCTGCTGCCCTGAGTGCTGGTCTGGTTCCCGCCGCGGGTGGCGGTGTAGGAGGAGATCACGTAGGTGTGCCGGCGCCCGATGTAGGCGGCGGCCTGCTCGGCTTCGGTGTGGTTGGCGAGCCGCATGAACGCGGCGGTGCCGCCGCCGATCAGCCGGGCCGCGTCGTCGCGCAGGTGCCGGAACATGAGCGTGACCGGGACGCCACGCCGCTCGCAGGCGTCGGACAGGCGCTCAGCGTGCGGGCCGGCGATCTCGTCGGCCCCGGCGATGATCACCGCGGGCACGGCCGTGGTCGCAGTGGAAACCTGCACGGTTAGCCACTGCATGATCAGCGCCGTGAGTACCTCGCCGGCGGCGCTGCGCGTAACCGTGTCCACGCTCACGCAGGTGTACCGGGCAGGCTTCTGCGGCCAGCCGCTGCCGGTGCGGGCGGCAAGTTCCCCGAGGACCGCATCCAGGCGGACCAGGTTGGCGGTGACCTGCTGCCGGTACGCGTCGGGGAACAGGCCGCCGGCGATGAGCTGCTGTTCATCGGGGCTGAGCGGCCCGTTCGGTGCGATGTGGCCGAGGGCGGCGCGAACGGCGGCGGCGAGCCGCTGCGGGCTGGCGTTCCCGCCGAGCGCGCCCGTGAGCTGCTGCAGGATCCAGACGTCGACCGAACGGTCGGCCCGGGCCCCGTCCGGGGCCCGGGCATAGATGGCCTCGGCAACGGCGTCGGCGAGCTGGGCGGGTGTCAGCTCGGTCAGCAGCCCGCAGCTGCCGAGCTGCTGCGGCAGGCTGTAGGTCACGGATGAGATCCCCGCGTCCCTGACCGCCGCGCTGAGCATTCCCATGGCCTGCTGGCCGGTCAGGTCGACGGTCAGCAGGGGCCGCTGGGCGAGGATCGAGGCTCCGTGCACCGTCAGCAGGGCCTGCCAGCCGGCCAGGGTGCCGCCGAAGATGTCCGTCCGGTGGCCCGGGAGCGGGACGCTGCCCCATTCGGGCTGCCCGGCCAGCCGGGCCAGCTCCGCGTTCTCGTGCCCGGCGGCGCGCTCCTCCCATTCGGCCACGGCCTGGTGGTACTCACGCTCCGGAGGCAGGGCGCGGGCCTGGTCGCGGCGCAGCCAGCACCAGCCGGCGTACCCGAGCCCGGGGCCGCAGAGCACGACGACGGTGAAGAGCGTCAGCAAGGGGTTAAAGCTTCCCTCCACGGACTTCTGGCACCCGGCCCCCAGCACGAGAATTACCGCCAGCGCGATGCTCGGCTGGCCGGCCCACCGCCACGCGCGTGTCCATGCCTGCTCCGCCCCTGCCGTGCGTGCGGCCGCTTGCGCCTGGATCACCCGCGGGTCGGGGCGGGGCTCGGGGTAGGCAAGGGCGGTCTCGCGGCGGTCCCTGAACACCCAGCCCAGCCGCGGGCCCGGCGTGAACAGCAGCTGCCGGCCCGCCGGCGCGGGTCCGGCGGCGATCGGGACCGGCCGGAAGCCCATCTCCCAGGTTCCCTTCCCATGAGGATGCTCCCGGCCCAAGGATGGCACGACATTGCCATTTAGTGACTATAAGAGCACGAAAAGTAGTGAAAAGTGACCATCGCCAGTAGTCTCTGGAGTGCGCGAGCGCACGAGATGACTGTCATTGGGTGCAGAGGAGCCTGGGATGGGCGATCCGGCATGGCAGATGCTGACCGGCCTGCCCGCCTGGGAGATCACCCAGATTCCCCGCCGCGAGACCCCGCGCCCCGGGTCCCCGCCCGGTGGCGGGGCTGAGTCCGAGGCCGCGCAGCGCGTGCAGGCGCTCGCCGCCGCGTATCAGCGGGGTACCCCGGTGGCGTTCGGGTGGATCCGGGGCCGTGCCACCGGACCGGTGCGGGTGATCGCCGCCGGGCCGGGGATGGCCGCGGGCACGGACGGCACCGGAGAGACGGTCCTGACGCTGCCCGCCGGAGCGCGGGCACGGCCGGTGCCGGCCGGCGGGATGGCGTCGTTGTTCGCCTCGCTCGCCTGCTGGACGCCGATCGCGGTGATGGCCGACGCGCTGCTCGCCGACGATCAGGGCAGCGGCACGGGACGCGCCGCCGCGGCGGTGCCGCCGTCGCTGGAGGACGCGCTGCCGGGCGGCTGGCAGGGACCGTTCGGCTGGATGGTGATCGCGGAGCCGGTGCCCGACGGCCAGCGCCGTGAGATGGTCAGCCGGGTCGCGCTGGCGCAGCTGTCCGCGCAGCGGTACGACAACCCGCGCTCACAGCTGGAGGCCAGGCGAACGGCGGGGCGGCACGCCGAGCTCCAGCGGGCCGCGGCGACCGGGCTGTGGAATATCTGGCTGCTGGCCGGCGGCGAGTCGCCGGACGCGGCCGCGCAGGTTGCCGGCCTGCTGTGCGCGTCGGCGGACCTGGACGGGCTCCCCTACGCGCTGGTACCCGGGCGTGGCTACGGCGCTCTCCAGCAGTTCCTCGGCGGTCCCGGGCCGTCACGGGCACCCGCGGGTCAGAGCGGGAACGGCAATGGCCTGCTTGCGGACGTTATGGCTATGCAGCCTGCCCCGGCTGCCGTCCCGGGCGTGCGGGCCCCCGACCCGGTCCGGTCGCCGCAGCGGGCGGGAGCCGGGGACGACGACGGCGTCCCGGTCCCAGAGTTTCCGTGCGCCGGGTCGTCACGGCTGGTTGCGGCGCTGGCCCGCCCGCCGGGGCGGGAGGTACCGGGTATTCGGTTCACGCTGCGGCCGGACTTCGACGTCACGCCGGAAACCGGCCTCGCTGCCGACGGGGGCGGGGTGATCCTCGGGGCCGTCCTGGACCAGAACCGGGTTCCGGCCGGAGAGCTGGCCGTTTCCCTGGAGTCCCTGAACCGGCACGTGTTCGTGTGCGGTGCGACCGGCGCGGGCAAGTCGCAGACGGTCCGGCACCTGCTGGAGTCCGCCGCCCGGGCGGGGATCCCGTGGCTGGTGATCGAGCCGGCCAAGGCGGAGTACCGGCTGATGGCCGCGCGGCTGCGCGAGACCGGGGTCATCGTGATCCGGCCCGGTGACCTGGACGTGCCGCCCGCCGGGGTGAACCCGCTGGAGCCCGCGGCCGGGCCGGGCGGAACGCGGTACCCGCTGCAAGCGCACGCGGACCTGGTGCGGGCGCTGTTCCTGGCCGCTTTCCAGCCGGACGAGCCATTCCCGCAGGTGCTGGCCGCCGCGCTGACCCGCTGTTACGAGCAGGCCGGATGGGACCTGGTCACCGGGGAGCCGGCCGTCGCGGGAGCCGGGTACCCGGGGCTGGCGGACCTGGAAGCAGCGGCGATGACCGTGGTAGAGGAAATCGGGTACGGGCGGGAGATCACCGACAACGTCCGGGGCTTCGTGCAGGTCCGGATCGGGTCACTGCGCCTGGGGACGGCCGGGCGGTTCCTCGGCGGCGGTCACCCGCTGGACTTCGGCAGGCTGCTGGCCGGGAACGTCGTGCTGGAGATCGAGGACTGCGGGGATGACCGGGACAAGGCATTCCTAACGGGCGCGGTGCTGCTGCGGCTCGCCGAGTTCCTGCGGATGCGGCAGCGCGCCGAAGGGCCCGCCGCGTCCCGGCTGCGGCACCTGACCGTGGTGGAGGAAGCGCACCGGCTGCTGCGCCAGCCGCCGCCGGGCACCGGGGGCGGCGCGGCGGCGCACGCGGTGGAGATGTTCGCCGGGCTGCTGGCCGAGATCCGCGCCTACGGCGAGGGCCTGATCATCGCCGAGCAGATCCCGGCCAAGCTCATCCCCGACGTCATCAAGAACACCGCGGTCAAGATCGTCCACCGGCTGCCCGCGCTCGATGACAGGGAAAGCGTCGGCGCGACCATGAACCTCACGCCGGACCAGTCCCGCTACCTGGTCACCCTCGTCCCCGGCGAGGCCGCGGTGTTCGCCGACGGTATGGACTACCCGGTGCTGGCCCGGATGCCCGACGGCACGGCACGCGAGACCGCCGCCCCGGCGCCGGCGGCGTCCCCGGCCGCGATCATCGCCGCGCGCAGCGCCTCCTGCGCGCCCGGCTGCGGGACCTCGCCCTGCACGCTGCGGCAGATGCGCGCGGCGCAGCAGGGCGCAGCCCGTGACCCGCGGGTCACCCTGTGGGCCGAGCTCGCCGTGCTGGCCCACCTGACCGGGTGGCTCATGCCGATGGCCGGGCCCGCCTTCGCCGCCGGGCTGGCCGCGACGAACGGGCGACTGCGCGACTGCTCGCTCTCCCACGCTGTCGATGACGCGGTCGCTTCCCGGACACCCGCGATCGCCGCGGCGGTCAGCGGGCCAGCGCTGGCGGCGCACGTCACTTGCGCGATGCGTGCCGCTCTGGACGAGGGGCGCTGGGCGTGCGACGCGCACGAACCGCAGTGGCTCGCCCCCGCCTGGCAGTGGGCGGGCCTGCTCGACGAGCTGCGCACCTGGGACCGCGATCACCCCGGCGCCGGCCCGCATCCGCGGACCCAGGAGCTGGAAGCCCGGTACTCCCGGGCCATTCCCGGTCGCACCTGCGCCGAGCAGGCCGCCGCCGTGCAGCGCTGGCACGAAGCGGCCCAGCGGGACCCAGGCACCTTGCGTGCCGTCGCGTTCGGTGTCCGGTCGCCCAGTGCCGTAGAGCGCGCCGTCGGCGCGCGCACCACCGGCGCGGACTGGGACCAGCGACTCGCTGACGCGCTCGCCGATTTCCCGGACTCCAGCTGGGCGCTCGAGCAGTTGCGCGCGGTGCCCCCGGAGAGCGAGCAGTGAGCGCCGATACGCCCGCCAGCGCCGACGCCGCCAAGGCGCCTCACGCCGATCACGCACGGCCCGCGGAACCGGATCACGGACGGCCTGCCGAACAGGCACCCGAGCGGCAGCACAGCGATGCCGGACGCTCCCAGCAGCCAGCGCATGCCCTCAACCGGGCCGACTACAACGCGGCCAGGCACGCAGAGCCTCCCATCCGAGGGCAAGCCGACGGCAAGAACCGCGGGCCGGCCGACGCGCCAGCCCCGGCGGCCGCAAGTGGCGGTGACCGCCGTGCGGAGCACACCGTACCCAGGCAAGCACACGACGCGGGTACTCACGGCCCCCAAGGGACGGAGACGTTCAACCGGGCCGACTACAACGCGGCCAGGCACGCAGAGCCTCCCATCCGCAGCCACGAAACCGGCACGGTCCGAACGCCGGACTCACCTGCTCGCCAACCCGCAGACGGCAGAGCGGCAGCGGGGAATCCCGATCTCAGCACTGGCGCGGTCGAGGGGACCTCGCGCGCGAGCGAACATCACCCGGACGTTCGGCCTGTCCTCACGCACTTTCACGCTGAGTTCAAGGGCCAGAGCACCGACCTGTACACCGACGGCACCCGGTGGGCATCCGGCGACCTAGCCCAGAGAGGGAATGTCTCCGCCGGCCGAGGGGAGATACCCGAGCGCCTGCCGACCGGCGAAGACCTCGTAGACACCGCGGGCGAAGAATCTTCTCGCATAGAGAAACTTCGACGAGAACTATATGATGAAACCGGCGATTTGAGTGATGACATCGATGCCGGCGCGA
The DNA here is from genome assembly GCA_964581815.1 of uncultured Streptosporangiaceae bacterium. Taxonomy (GTDB): domain Bacteria; phylum Actinomycetota; class Actinomycetes; order Streptosporangiales; family Streptosporangiaceae; genus Trebonia. The sequence goes on from CAZORE010000188.1 coordinate 6,158, forward strand.
ATAGGTTGCATGACATTTTCTCTCCGCCCCCAACCAGTAGCTACGAAGCAACTCCGGTAGCAGGACCTCACTTCTCGGCGACGCAGCACCCTGGAATGGATGTGGGTGCCGGGGCAGCAGCACTATTCGCCCTCGGCCTGACAATCGACCGCGCTGCCACGTGGGCCGCACGGCACCTGGAAAAGCGCCCAGAAAGGGACTGATCATGCCAGTGACGGACGAACAGGTTGCGACGCTGCGAGCGATGCTCACGAATGACACGGACCGATACCGGCAAATGCTCGCCGAACTTCGCCGCGCTGAAGCGGGGAAGGGCTACATGGCCCTTATCACCGCCGGCTTCAGCGAGGCGGCCCTGCGGCGCTTCGGCAGCGACTACACCCAGGCGGACATCATCACCTTCGTCGCCAGCGTGCGAGAACGCTCCGAGCGCGTGAGCGAGTCACTCGACCCGGAAGTAGCCGAACGCGTCCTCAATGTGGCCTTGGGTGATGCCACGGCCCAGGGCTTGAGCAGGGAGGCCAAGACAAACGCCCAGACCCTCCTGCTCGCCGGGCTCATCTCTGATGAGCATCTGGACGACAGGGGCCTTGACGCTTTCCTGGCCGATGTGAGGAAGCTGGCCGACCAGATCCTGGGCGGATAGGGACGCGCCGCGGTGACCATTTCCGATGAGATGGCGGCAGCCATGCACACGTACCTGGCGGCCCTGCATACCGACTCCGACGCAGACCTCGATCATTCCGACCGGCAGTTCCTCGCACTGCTCAAGGCAGACAGGATCGAAGGACTCGGCGAGCTGCTTCTCGCCGCATTCACGGTCGCGGCACGGCGCCGGTTCTCCCCGACCTGGAGCCCGGCGGAGATCGTCCGCTTCGTAGCCGACGTGCGGAGCAGCTCCGATGAGATGGCCGCGCTGCTCGCGCCGTCGGCCGCGGAGAACCAGCTCCGCCTGGCGCTGGGCGCGCGAATCGCGCCTTATCCGGACATGGAAGCAAGGGGCCGGGCCCAGATGCTCCTGCTGGGCGCGCTCACCCGTGACTACACTCCGCACGACCTAGCCACGCTGCTGTCCGACGCCAGGGTGCTGGCCGATGAGTCCATTGCTGCCAGTCGGCGAGAGTAGGCGGCGCCGTGCGAACTGGCCGTTGGCTGCCAGGAGGGGCCGACCGTAGCCGTCGGGCTGCTTGCGCTCTATGTCCGATGCTATGCGTGGATTGCAGGTAACTCGTCGTCTCAGCTGAGCGAGTGCAGATCGGATGATCAGCGCGTCCGGATCAGCGAGCTCTGCATGCCTGCTGTCTTGGCCTGCGGCCTCTACGGCGGCCAGCACGTGTGGGGTATTACTCCTTTCCGGACGGTGTACCAGACGCAAGCTTGGAACGATAGCGGCTCGCCGTTCACGACCGCAGGGACGGCCATGCTCGCGATCTGCCTGATCCCCTGTTGCGCCAGTGCCGCCGAAGGAGCGTTGGTAATAGTCACCGTGCAGTAGTTGATTTTCTCGCCGTGGGCCCACCAGCGGAGCTGCATACCGCCGTAATTGCCGTCTGGGTCGGATATGACCCAGTCGTATGCGGTGCCGCCAAAGTCGCCCTGCATGAGGAAGGCCGTGCGTCCGCCAACGCTAAGCGCGCGTATTTTTGAGGGGTCACTGAACGAGTCATCGGCTGGCGAGATCAAGGCACCTGGTGCGCCGCTACCGCAGTTTTCCGAGGTTGTTGATGGTACATATATGCCGGCTCCCGGTCCGGTCTGAAAGTATTCCGGGATGGCAGAGCTCGGCGACCACAAGTACCCTGCCGCCAGGGCCACTGCGGCGGGCACTGCAGCGAAGCCGATCAGCAGCTTTGTCCTGTGACGGCCCGGCGGCCTGCGGCCACCCTGCAGCCAGTAGTTGAGCTGGACGCCGCCTGTCCCTACCTGCACCCCGTGGCTGCCGCTGACATCAACGCTAGCGTCGACCTCGTGGTGAGACTCCGATTGGGCGCCCGTCGCGTGCTGCTTCCGGTCACGGCCAACCTTGTACCGAAAGAGCAGGCGGTCCGCCCTGTCGAAAATCCGTAGGACACGTTCGTACAGGTTGCCGACCTTGTCCGGTACTCCACCCCGGTGAGGCAAGATCTTGCACCCCCATCTCACGCGAATAGAGGACCCGCAGTACCCAGCCATGGCATAGCCGCTATCCGCCGTGATCCAACGTACGGCACCCAGTCGGCGCATGCTCTCAATTCGCCAAAATCTAATCCAGTTTGGCGACTATACGTAAGACCCTGCAGAGAGCAACATAACGGCACGAACTGACTCGCCTGCAGCTGCGAAGACCGACTTCCTAGCTCAAAGCACGGTTACGCTATCTGACATGCGTAAATTTCACCTCTGGGCAATCGACTGGCGATTGGACCTTCTCCAGGCTTGCTTGAGGACGTACAGGAGGACTTGAGATAGTACAGATTTTCAAATCTGCACGCACTACAAGAAGAGCATCGGATGCGTGGTCTATGCTCCGGGCCGCAGGGTCCGCACTGCGGCGAGTATCTCCTGGAACACATCTGGCGCCTTATCCGTGGCGTTGATGGTGGCGCGTCGGTATGTCGGCGCGTGCTTGCCGGGGAACCCGATACCTGATGTGACGAGCCCTCTGCGGCTTTCGTCCCAGGCAGGCCAGTTCGCCCTCAGTTCAGCTTCCAGGTCGACCTCGAAGACGGCGTATCCGGCGTACGCGCCGGTGGGCGGCCAGTCGTCCTCGTTCGCGCCGAGGAAACGGAGGATTTCCCGGTTGTCCTTGCGGCTCTTGTCGACAGCAGCCTGTATGTCGCTCTCCAGCTTGACCGGGTCTTCGTCTTTTGATGCGTTGCGGCGCTTTCGTTCCTCGATTCCCTTGTCGCCATCGAAGACGATGTAGCACGGTATGCCGAGCAGGGTGAGGATCGAATGCGGGAGCAGGAAGCCGCCCTTGCCGCCAACCGCGACAACGACGATGCCGTCGATGGCAAGCGGCGTACCATCATCGCGCTCCGCGCAGCCCTCGGTGACCGCCTGCTCCGTGGTCCCCTCGACAAGTACCACTGCCTCGGCGAACAGTGCCTCCGGCAGCTTCTCTATACAGACTGAGTCCATTCGCCGCCGCACGTCCACTGGATCCACGAGGCCGCCCAAATGACGGATGAGCCGATCAGGCGTGACATGCAAGATGTCGACGGCCGGAACCTCGCCAACGCCTGCCCTCCGGCTTACCCGGCGGATCTGGGGGAAGTGCGTGGCCTCGATGAAGAACGGGCTGTGGGTCGCATAGGTGACCTGGATCTGCTGCCGTGCATCCTCCGCCAGCCTGCGCAGTACAGACGCGAAGGCCCTGGCCTGCACGGGATGCTGGAAGAGCTCAGGTTCTTCGATGGCGAGGCAGATGACACCCTGCTGCCCGGAAGCCGCGCCGTGGTCGGCGAGCAGCTTGAGCGTGGCAATGAGCAGCACGCGCTGGAACCCGTGCCCCTGGCGATCCACCCTGGTCTCGGTCAGATGGTCCAGAATGCTGACCGAGAACTGCACCCTCTGCGGCTTCGGGCCGGTGTTCACGGTGCTGATCCTGACCGACCGTCCCGGGGTGAATGCAGTTACGGCATCGGACAGCTGGCCGGAGATCACCTCAAGCTGGGGGCCGAAGTGCTCGTCGTGGATCGAGATCTGCTCCTGCAGGTAGCGCGTTGACAGTTCCTGGAGCTTGCCGTCCGCCGCTGCCCTGTCGACAGTGCGCTCCAGGATTCTTCCGAGCAGGGAGGTCCTGGAGTCGTGCGCCTCCTCGCTGGCGCGCAAGTCGGCCGTGACGAGTACGTAGTCGAACAGCCCGGACATGAGTCCCTGGCCCGCGAAGCCGAAGAAGTGAGTGCCCGAGACCTCGGATTCCTCAAGGTGCTCAGGGTGCTCGTGCTCCCAGTCCGACATTGCGGTCTCGGCAGCTCCCGCGCTGGTCCAAGCGGGCAGCGCAAGCTCTGGGCGGGACGCGCGCAGCTCGTTGTACATGGCCTTCTTGGGTGCTGCGCCCGCCAGAGAGCGGATTCCCTCGAACGGGCCGAAGGCCACGGCCTTCCCGGTGATCTTGTCGGTGCCGTCTTCCCAGGTTCGCCATACCGTCACCGTGTCCCGTGCCTCCGGCGCGTACTTGCCGAGCACCTCGCGGTCCGCCGCCGTCAGGTTGTCGAACTCCACCTCAACCTGTATCCAGCGCCGCGCGGCTCCACTCAGCACATCGTCATCAGTCAGGACGCTCCCGTTGAAAAACCAGTCGAGTGCCCGCAGCACAGTCGACTTCCCGACGCCATTCGGCCCGATGAAGGTCGTGACGGAGTCGAAGGCGATGTCAACATCTCGCAAGCAGCGAAAATTTTGGATCCGCGCACGCTTAATCCGCACAGCCCGTCCCTGGCACCGAGTCCATTAGATGAGTCACTCCGCCCATGGATGGCTGAAGTTCGTCAACGATACAACGAGAATGACGGCCATGCCTGGAGCGACACGATAAGCGCGATTTAGCGTCGACCGGGCGAATTTCCATCGTGTGAGGGAAATCGAAAGGCGGCGTACCAAATCTAGCAATATAACCGATTCCAGCAGCCAAGCCGACCGGGAAGCCCCAAACGCCAGGTTGGCTAGATTGCAGGCTGCCCTGAGACCAAGGTTTATCACGCACTGTGAGCAAGCAACCCAGACCACGGACGCGCCGAGCACCGAATACGGTCAGCCGCTCTCGCCCGGACTGTGCATGGAGACCGAGCACGGATTGTCCTATATGGCGCCAACCAGACGACAAGCAGCTCACCCAACCGCGTGTCCGTTGCGTTCCTGCCATATTGTCCCAGACCTCGGCGTTCCGGTCGGGACGCGCGCTCCCTCCCTGGCGTTATCCGGTGACGCCCGGCCGGATCACGAGGATGCCAGCGTCTATGCCTATTGCAGGCGAGTCAGCTACGTTGGTTGCCACGGCCTGAGGCATATGGCGCGTAGGCACGGTTGCGGGTACGCGGGTCCCACACCCGCACCATCATGTGGATAAACAGCGCGAACATCGCCAAGATAGACTGAGGTTGCCCCGCTTTGACGGACAGGGTTGATGGCTAGGTCAGGCTACTCGCCTGACATTCTCGTGATGGCTGTTTTCGTAGTCGGCCGGGCTTTGGTAGCCGAGTGAGGAATGCAGCCGGGTGCCGTTGTACCAGGCGATGTACTCCACGATCGCCCGCCAGGCTCCTGCGCGGGTCGGCCAGGCGCGGGTGTCGATGAGCTCGCCCTTGAGCGAGGAGAAGAACGACTCGGCCAGCGCGTTGTCCCAGCACTGGCCCGTCCGGCCGACCGACAAGGTCACCTCGCACTCTTCCGCGAGCTCGGCGTAGGCGGCCGAGGTGTACTGACAGCCGCGGTCGGAGTGAAAAATCACGCCCGGCTCCGGGTCGCGGGCCGCGACCGCGTTGGACAGCGCGCCGGCGATCAGTTCCGTGCGCAGGTGGTCCGCGAGGGCGTAGCCGACGACCCGGCGGGACGCGATGTCGATGACGGTGGCCAGGTAGAGCCAACCTTCCCAGGTGGGGATGTAGGTGATGTCCCCGCACCAGCGGGTGTTGAGCCTGGAGGCGTCGGCGGTGAAGTCCCGGCGGATCTTGTCGGCCCGCGCGGCGGCGGCCGGGTCCGGGATCGTGGTCTTCTTCCACCGCTTCGCCGCGCGGCCCTGCAGCCCGGACTGCCGCATCAGCCGGGCGACCCGCTTGCGGGAGTGCCGGCGGCCCTGCGCCCGCAGCTGCGCGTGGACCCTGGGAGAGCCGTAACGCCCTTTCGATTCCTCGTGGACTGCCTTGACCTGGGCGGCCAGGCCGGCGTCCTGCGCGGCCCGCTCTGATGGCCGGCCGTCGCGTGCCGCGTAGTAGGCGGACCTGGAGACCTTCAGCAGCTCGCACGCCCGCTTGACGTTGCGCTGCCGCGACTTCTCCGCCTCGATGAACGGGTAGCAGTTCACCGGGTCTCCTTCGCGAAGAAAGCCGTCGCCCGCTTGAGGATGTCCACGTCCTCGCGCAGCCGCCTGTTCTCCCTGCGCAGCTCGGCCAGTTCCTGGCGCTCGCCGCTGGTCAGCCCGCCGTCACCGGTCCCCGCGTCGCGCTCGGCCTGCTTGACCCACTCGCGCACCGCGGTCTCGGTCAGGTCGAAGTCCTTCGCGACCTGCCCTACCGACCGGTCCCCGCGCTGGCACAGCTCGACGATCTCCGCCTTGAACTCAGCAGTGAACGAACGGCGCCGCCGGGGCTTCTTCCCCATGCTCTCCATGATCGGACATCCTTCCGGGGCAGAACCCCTGATGGTGGATGTCCGTCAAAGCGGGTCAGGCTCAGCCTGCA
>CAZORE010000189.1:0-8953 GCA_964581815.1 uncultured Streptosporangiaceae bacterium
TCCGTTCGGCGTGATGGTAGACAGGATAACCGGCCTCGTTTATGTCACCAATTCGGACGACGAATCAGTATCGGTCATCGCTCGCCATTAGCGTGGTCCTTTGACCGGGTCGTCGCATGACCGGTCGGCGGGCAGCGAGCCGTGGCTGGCTGCCCGCCGGCGGTGAGGGGTCAGGTAGCGGTGGGGGTCAGGTCGCGGGGAAGCTGACGTAGTGAAGGCTCACGAAGGGCGGGTTACCCCCGGCGCCGGAGACGAACTCCAGGTACACGTTGTGGGTGCCGGTCACCTTGGAGATGTTGGCCGGGACCGTCTTCCACGTTGACCAGCCGCCGGTATTCGCCAGGGAGAAGCTTCCGACCGGCGCGTTGGCCGGGTTGTCGAGTACCACCTCGACGAGGCCGCTGACGCCGCCGGCGGCGCCGGACGCCACCCGGGCATCGAATTGCGTCGACCCGGTGGTACCGAAACTGACGTTGGTGTACTCGAGGTAGTCGCCGTTTGCCAGCTGGGCGGCCTGGTTCCCGTCAACGCCGGCCGGGTCGGGGTCGGAGGTGGTGGTGACGCTGATCGTGCCCTGGCTGGCTGAGTAGCAGTCGGCGGAGATGTCCGAGGTCGCGGTGGTGGTGCAGGACTTACCGCCGCCCCCTCCGCCGCCGCCTCCGCCGCCGCTCCCGGTCGTCGTGTACACGGCGACGTAGCCGACGCTCATCGCGGCGCCCGAGCTGGTGGAGCTCGACGGCGAGGAGCATCCGCAGACGCCGTTCGGGTAGCCGCCGCCGATGGCCAGGTCGAGAATGAGGAAGAAGCCGTGGTCCACGGCGGCCTGCCAGGTCGCCGTGCCCACCTGGGCCTCGGTAGCGGTGAAGTACGCGGTTCCGTTGAGGTAGTAGGTGATCGACTCCGCGCTCGTGTTGGTGCGGTTCACGATGACCGAGTAGGTGTTGTAGCCGGTCTGGCAGCCAGAGCACGCCACGAGCCCGCTGCCGAGGCCGGTCGTCTCGTTGCACGGGCCGCCGGGGTCGGTACCGCAGTGCAGGGTCCCCGAGTGCTCGGACAGGGCGTTGACGTCCTCCATGATGTCGATCTCGCCGGCGGACGGCCAGTTCGAGCAGTTCATCGTGCCGGAGGTCCCGGCGCCGCTGGACCGGAACCCGGCCCCGAGCATCCAGAATGCGGGCCAGTAACCCAGGCCGGTTGACGGGTTCGGCTGCTTGACGGACGCGGAGACCTCCATCTCGCCGCCGGCCGGCGCCGCGAAGTTGTCGGCGACCGTCTCGATGCGGCCCGAGGTCCACGACGAGCCGGACTTCACCGGGGTGATGTTCAGGTGGCCGCTGCCGTCCTCGGAGACGTTGGCGGTGGAGCTGGTGTTGCTCTCGACCTCACCGGTTCCCCAGTTGGCGGCGCACCCGCTCCCGTTGTACTGCGTGCCCGTGTCATAGGTCCACTGGGAGTCCGCTCCGGAGCCCGCTGACCCGGAGAAGCTGTCGCTGAACGCCGTCGTCCATCCCGAGGGCGGCGCCGGGACCGTCGTGGCGGACGCGGGTCCCGCCACGCTCGTCAGCACGGCGAGCGCCGCCGCCGGGGCGAGGGCCAGCGTCGCCGCCAGCGCCGCCAGCCGCCGCCCTCTCCGGCTTCCGGCCGACCGCCTTTGCCGCCACGTCCTCGTGACCAGGTGTCGTTCCATGGGGTTTTCCCTTCCGGTTTCCTTGGCGGCCCTTCTGCGGAACCGCCCGGGCTAGTCCCCCGGTTGTAAGCAGCCGCAAGAGGCGCGGATAACGAGCTGGGTGGGCAGCACCTCGGTCACCGGCGCCAGTGCGGGATCGTCGATCCTCGCCAGGAGCCGCACCGCCGCGCGGCCGCCGAGGTCATTGAACGGCTGGCTGACCGTGGTCAGGGGCGGGTCGATGACCCGGCTGGGATACACGTCGTCGAACCCGGTCACCGCCACGTCCGCCGGGACCCGGATGCCCGCCCGCTGCAGCTCGCGCAGGACGCCGATGGCCATCTGGTCATTCGCGCAGGCCACGGCCTGCGGCAAGGCGGTGCGGCCGAGCAGGATGCGGGCCGCCGCGATACCGCTGTCTTCCGAGAAGTCCCCGTGGATTACCTGGTCGATGGAGCTGCCCGGGCTGCCCGCCACGGCCTGCTCGAAGGCTGAGTACCGCGCCTGGGCGTCCGGCGCGTCCTTCGGGCCCGCGACGAAGCAGAGCCGGTGGTACCCGTGGTGCCCGGTCAGGTGCCCGGTCAGCGCCGTCATTCCGCTGGCGTTGTCGCTGAGGTAGACGTCGGTGACCGCCTGGTCGCGGCGGCCTGCGATGACGACGACGGGCAGCTGGGCGGCCAGGGCGCGCAGGTCCCCGCGGTCCAGGACCTCCTCGGCGATCAGCAGGCCGTCGGCCTTTCCCGCGATGGCGCGAACCCGCTGCTCGAAGTGCTCGCCGCGGCTGCCGAAGGTCAGCAGCAGGGAGTAGTCGGTCCCGCGCAGCGCATGCTCGGCCGCGTGCACGATGTGGTCGATGAACAGCAGGCTGCTGCGCTCGACGTCCAGCTCGTCCGTGCCGCGGACAAGGCCCGCCAGGGCGATGATGTCCTTCCGCCCCCGGGTGAGGCCGCGTGCCGAGGCGTCGGGGACGAAGTCGAGCTCGGCGATGACGCCGAGCACGCGCTGACGGGTGTCCGCGCGCACGAGCTCGGACCCGCGCAGCACGCGGGACACGGTGGCGGTCGAGACGCCGGCGACCCGGGCGACATCATAGATGGTTGTCACGAGCGTCCTTATGTCAGCGGTTACATTGCCCTCTAGCTGCGGACGTTAGACATCCATGTAATCGCTGTCAATAGATGATTGGAGGCGCGACGCAGTGAGTGTGACCGCATTAGGAGCGCGGTCCCATTTTCAGATGGTTCACAGCTGGACAACAGCGAGCTTCTTAACCATTGGGGTCATACCGTGGGGTCGTGGCCTGGAAGAGCAACCTCCATGGCAGGTTCCTGCCGCTCGCCCCGCTGCTGTGCGGCGTGACCGCGCTCGCGGCGTGCACCGGGGTCAGCGCACTAAGTCAGCCGCAGTCGCATCCGACGGCCGCGACTGCGTCGGCGGTCAGCACCGCCACCGGTCGCGCGGCTGCTCGCGGCGGCGCGATCGTCGTCCGCGTCGTCACGCCAGGGTCGGCGCCGCTTCCCGGCCCGGCGGCGCTGCTGCCGTTCCCGGGAACGACGGCCTTCCGTGGCCTCGGGATATGGCAGCCGGCCGGGCGGCTCGTGGGCGGGGAGGCGGCCGTCTACACGACGCTGCTCGTTCCGCCCGGCGACACCAAGCGTGCCGGGATCGCCTGGATGGACACCAGCCTGCTGTCCGCGCGCCTGTACTCCGGGTCGCTGTCACCGGGCGGCGGGCCGTACAAGTACACCGCCCCGGTCGCGTCCGCGGCGGCCAGCTCGCTGGTCTCGGCGTTCAACGGCGGCTTCCAGATGAAGGACGCCCACGGCGGCTACTACACCGAAGGCCGGATGGTCAGGCCGCTGGTGCGCGGGGCCGCCTCGCTGGTGATCTACGCCGACGGGGCGGTCACCGTCGGGTCGTGGGGCAGTGACGTCACCATGACGCCGTCGGTCGTGGCGGTCAGGCAGAACTTGTTTCCGCTCGTCGTCAACGGCCAGCCCAGCGCACGCGCCACGACGCGGACGTGGCGGGTGTGGGGCGGCACCTGCCCCTGCGGGCCCCGGCTGCACGGCTCGGAGCAACAGTGGCGGTCCGGCCTGGGCGTCACCGCCGACGGCGCCCTGGTCTACGTGGTCGGCCCGGTGCTCACCCCGGTCCAGGTCGCCGATCTCCTCGTGCGGGCGGGAGCGGTGCGCGGGATGGAACTGGACATCAACCCGTCCTGGCCGGTGTTCGCCAGCTTCAAGCCGGCCACCGCGGGCGGCCTGGCCGCCCCGGCCAACGGCGTCCGGCTGACCAGCACCTCCCGCGGCCCGGCGACGTTCTTTGACCCGCGCTATAACCGCGACTTCGTCACGATGTCCGCCCGGCCGGCCTCCGGTAGCCGCTGACGCCATCGGGGGGCCGGCCAGGTGCCGACGCGGCCGAACAGCACCACGAGGGCAGGCACGAGGACGGACCGCACCACGACGGCGTCGAGGATCACCCCGATGCCCATCAGCAGCGCGATCTGCCTGAACTGCTCAAGCGGTATCACCGCGAGCATGGCGAAGCTAGCGGCCAGCGCCACGCCTGCCGTGGTGATCGCGCGCGAGGCCCGGGGCACCGCTACCCGCACCGCATCGCGGATCGGGCGGTGCCTGGCCTCCTCCCAGATCCGTCCGGCCACGAACACGTTGTAGTCCGAGCCGAGTGACACGAGCAGCACGCCGCCCGCGATGGGCACGAAGTACACGAGGCTGGCGACGCCCAGGAAGTGGGATGAGAGCAGCAGGGTCAGCCCCAGGCTGGCGAAGACGGCCAGGACGCTGGCGAACAGCAGGTACGCCGGCGCGAGCAGGGACCGGAGGAACACCGCGAGCAAGACCAGCGACACCGCCACGATGACCAGCACGACGCGGCTCAGGTCGGCGAGCACGGAGCTGATCGCATCGCTCGTCAGCGCGGTCTCTCCGCCAACCGCAACGCGGACGTGGGCCAGCCCGGCGGACCGGGCGAGCGACGGGAGGCGATCCGTCAGCGCACGCAGCTGGCTGATGGCGGTGGCGCCGAGCGGGTCGCTGTCCTGCACCACGACGAACCGCGCGGCGTTGCCTGACTTGGCAAGCAGTGGGTTCTGGGCGGCGTCGGGAAGGCCGGACAGCGTCGCCGGGCCCGCTGTTTCCGCGACGCCCGGCTGGGCGGCCAGCTCGCGCTGGAACCTGGCCAGCGCCGGCCGCTGGCCGGCCACGCCCGGCCCGATAACCAGGATGTCGGTCGGGGCCACGATGCCGGGCGCGAAGCCTTGCCCGGCCGCGCTCTGCGCGGCCGTGGCCGGCGAGGCGGGAAGCTCGTTGACGAGTGGCGAGTCCAGCTGCGGGTGGCGCGCGAACGAGGCGATCGCGAGCAGGCCAGCGGTGCAGATGACCGCCGCGAGCAGGGCAGCCGGCCAGGTAACGGCAAACCGGGCGGCGGAGTCCTGTTTGGCCCGGCGGACCGGTGCCAGCCGCGGGCGCGGGACCGAGCGGAACAGCAGGCTTCCGAACACCGACATCAGCGCGGGCGCCAGCGTCATCGACACCACCATCGCCGTCAGCACGGTGAGCGCCAGCGCCGGCCCGAACTCGCGCAGCGACTGATTCCTGGCCACCACCAGCGACGCCGTGGAGGCCGCGACGATGAGGCCCGCGGCCAGGATGATCGGCGCGAACTCCGCGGTGGCCAGCCGCGCCGCCGGTCCCCTGGGCACGCCCTCGGCCAGCCTGGCCCGCATGCCGGACAGGAAGAACACCGCGTAATCGGTGGTCACCCCCAGCAGCAGGACGACCAGGACGGGTCCTACGTCCGCGGGCAGGGAGGCCCCCATTCGTTCGGCCGCCCACGCGACGATGCGGGTGGAGAGAAGATACGCGGTGCCCGCACAGGCCAGGGTGACCAGCGGTGCGCCCAGCGACCTGAACCGGATCCCGACGATCAGGGCGATGGCGAGCACGGTGAAGAGCTCCACCCAGGGGAGGTAATGCTGGATGAGGTCGTCCTGGGCAACCTCCGCCGGGACGGCACCGGTCACCCCGACGACGTCGCTGGACGGGTAACTGAGGTACCAGTGCACGTAAGCGTCCGCTCCCGCGGTCTGCGCGGTGAGTGAGGTGCCCGGCTGGAAGTACAGGAACGTGATCACCGTGGTGTCATGCTCCCGCGTGCCGCGGATCAGGCCAGAGACGTTGGGGAGCGGGACCGCCCCCGCCAGGCCGGGGATGCCACCCGGCGGTCCGGGGCTGACCGGTCCGGCGGCGACCTGCGCGGCGTCCGGATAGCCGGCCTCCGCTAGGGCCGTCGCCGCCTGCGCGTCCTGGGCCTGATTGCCGGGCAGGCGTGAGAGTGCCTGGTCGACTTCGATCGCCTGCCGGACGGACCGGTCAAGCGCGGCCTTCGGCATGCCGCGGGCGTCGCGTTGCACGATAGCCACCGGAGCGTCGATGGGAGCGCCGAACAGCCGGGCCGCCTCCGCCTCGGCGCTGGCCGCCGGGGTGTTCGTGGGAATGAGCGCGTTAAGCCCCCCCGAGGCGGTGGCGGTAAGCGGGGGGAGGAAGTGAACCGCGAGCGCCAGGGCCGCGATCCAGCCGCCGATGATGAAGAAGCGCAAGGACACGATGACAATGGCGTATCCCCGGGCCAGGACGCCGCCGGCCGGCCGGGGACGGGCTGGGTCGGGAGGCTCGGGCGGCGCCATGCGTCTCCATTACCCTGCTGGGGCGCGTTATGCCGGGCCGTGGCGGCTGGGGCTGAATATCTCGGCGGGTTCGTGGCCGAGGTCGTGGAGCAAGACCATCGCGGCGTTGCGGCCGGGGGCGCCGGTAACGGATCCGCCTGGGTGGGTGGTCGCGCCGGTCTGGTAGAGGCCTGGGATCGGCATCCGGTGCGAGCCCCAGCCGGGAGCGGGGCGCAGGCCGCCGGACTGGGCGATGCCGCGGTCGCCGCCGTGGAACGCCCCGTGCACCATGTGCGGGTTCAGCTTCTCGTAGTCCTTCGGAGACTTCACGAGCATGGCCTCGATCACGTCGTCGGTGAAGTTCGGCGCCGCCTCACGCAGGCGGGCGAGCTGGCGCCTGGCGTGCTCCTCCTTGGCCACGTCCCAGTCCGGCCCGTCGTAGACGTTCTGGCTGAGCAGCTTGACCGTGTGCTTGCCCGCCGGCGCGCGCGTCGGGTCGGCCAGGGTGGGGGTGGCGACAAGCAGCCAGGGGACGCCGTCGATGAACCGGCCCGCGCGCAGGTCCGCGCCCAGGCTGACCACGTCCTCGGGCCAGCCGACGATGCCAGTTGAAACAGCCGTCCGTTCGGTGTTGTCCTGTCTCTCGAACACCGGCGGCGCGCTGGTGGCCAGGTAGACGCCGAAGCCGGGGATGCCGAGGTCGTAGGTGTCGACGCTGTAGTGGAACTCCTCGGGCCAGCTGCTCGCGGGGGCCATGCCGCGCAGGTGGGTGACGTGAATGGTGGACAGCACCGCCTGCCCGGCCCGGTACTCGTGCCTGTCGCCCGTGCTGGTGTCCACGGCCTCGACGCCGACGCAGCGGCCGCCGTCGAGGATCAGCCGGGTGACCGTCTTGCCGGTGACAATCGCGGAACCGTGGTCCTCCAGGTAACGGACCAGCACGTCGACCAGGGTCTGCGAGCCGCCGGGCAGGATCGACCAGCTCCGCTGCTGCCGCCCGAAGATCAGTGAGTAGGCGAGCACCCCCGAGCCGGGCATGTCGACGGCCTGGTTGGTCTGGAAGGCCATCCAGAGCATGAACGCCTGCACGTGCCGGTCGGTGAACTCGTGCCTGATCACCTCCCACGGCGACAGCTGGGCGATCCGCTGCCAGACCCGGCCGCGCGGGTGCTCGCTCAGCCGCTGGTCAAGGGACGGGCCGAAGCCCACCGGAGTGAACTGCGCCCCGCTGAACGCCGACTTCACCTCGTCGTAGTCGGTCAGGAGCCGCAGGTACGCGTCCGCGTCGCGTCGATTGAAACGGGCGATCTCGGCCGCGGTGCGGTCCTTGTCCAGCCACATGGTGAGCTGCTCGCCGTCGGGGAAGGCGACGCAGGCAACCGGGTCGGGATCGACGTAACGCAGGCCGTAATCCCCGATCAGGCCGAGCTCGTCCCTGGTCAGCAGCGGGTTGACGCGGATGAGGGTGTGCCCGGTGGCGCAGGTGTCGATCTTGTAGCCGGGGAGCAGGAGCTCCTCGGTCGTGGTCCCGCCGCCCGGGACGTCCCTGGCGTCGAGCACCAGGCAGCGGTAGCCGGCCTTGGCCAGGTAGCAGGCGGCGATCAGGCTGTTATGCCCAGCCCCGGCAACGACAACGTCCGCATCAGCAGTCACGAACCTCAAGTCTGGCTCTCCGCGCCGCCGATCTCCAGCCAGACCGGGGATCTGGAACCCGGCCGCCGTTAGGATGACTACTCTTTGAGTTCAATGAGTGACTCTTCGTATCCTCATGGAAGGTCAGGTGGCGATGAAGACCTCACAGCGCACGACGCCCGCCCAGGCCACTGCGGCACTGGCGGTCGGACTGATCGCGATGCCCGCTGCGCTGGCCGTCAGCCATCCGGCACCGTCGCATACGGCCCCGGCAGCCCCGGCGCTCCGGGTGCCCGCACTTACCATCAGCATCAGTGACGGCCACGTCGCGGCGCGGGCCGGAGACGAGCTCACCTACACGGTGAGCGTCCGCGACAGCGGCGCGGTGGCCGTGCCGCGCCTCACGGTCTCTGCGACCCTGCCCGCGGAGCTTGAGTTGCTTTCGGCCAGCGACCACGGCGTAGCCGCGAGCGGGCACGTCTCCTGGCCGGCCAGCCTTCCGGCCGGCGGCACGCGGACCTTCCGTGTCGTCACCCGAGTCACCAGGACGCCGGCGGCGCTGCTGCGCCTGGCGGCCGTCGCCTGTGCCACGCTGCCGGGCAGCAGCAGCCCGGTGGTCTGCGCGGCCCATCTTGACCGGCTGCCCGCGGCCGCGGGCGCTGCCGCGGCCGCGGCCGCGTCGGCATCCCGGCCCGCCCGGGCCGCGTCGAACAGGCTGGCATACACCGCCGCCGGCCTGGCCGCGCTGGCCGTGCTGGCACTCGGCCTGCTCACCGCCATCGCCGTCCGCCGCCGGAGCCGCCGGGGCCGCCGGGGCCACCGGAGGCGACAGCCGGCCTGACCGGCAGCGCCAGCCGGCCAGAACCGCGGGGGGACGAGGGCCAGGCCGCCGAGCCCGGTACGTGCAATCCGGTCAGGACACGGAATGGACGATCGTCGCGGTGTACTGACCGGCGATGGCCATC
>CAZORE010000189.1:9053-12220 GCA_964581815.1 uncultured Streptosporangiaceae bacterium
CGGTCAGGACACGGAATGGACGATCGTCGCGGTGTACTGACCGGCGATGGCCATCGCGGGCACCTGTACGTCGATTAGCGGATCCCAGGCGGCGGAGGTATCGCCGTCCACATTGATGGCGCTGACGATGGGCTGCGGGTTGCCGGACAATATCGTCTGGGGCGCGGCGCTGAAATTAGCGAGCCCGGTGGCCGAGCTCAAGCCAGCGACGTCGTAGAAGGCATCGCCGGCCGGGATGGTTTCCGGCGTCGTTCCGCTGCCAGTGGTGAACCCGGTGGCTGACACGGTCACGGTCCAGTCGGCGCCGAAGCCGCGAGTGTCGGTGACCTGAACGGTACCCAGGCCGGCGCTCGCACTGCCGCCAGGGTATGTGAAGCCCAGGTCGGCACTCATGGGCGCGGTCATGGACAACGCGCCGGCCAGGACGGAAACGGTGACACCGCAGCGCGGGTCGATGCTCCCGGCCGGGCAGTCACTGCCCGGGTCCGGCGAGACCACCGTGTTGGCCAGGATCCTGCCGCCCCTATCGGGGTCATTCACGGTGACTGAGTAGCCAATGGTGACGACCTGGCCGGTGGTGAGGTCGCCGGTCCAGGTCAGCGTCGGACTGGCGTAGGAGACGGTGCCCGCGTTGGTGGTGGCGTCGACGTTGTAGGCGGCGTCGCCAAGGACACCCGCCAGGCTGTCGGTCACCTGCGCCCCGGCATAGGGCGTCTGGCCAGTGTCGGCGACGGTGATGGTGTAGCCGACGGCGGAGCCGGGCGTCGTCGTGCTCACCGTGGCGGTCTTGGTGATGGTGAGGGCGGGGATCAGGTCGGTGACTGCGGCGGTGCACGCCGGGTTGGTGCCGCCAGGCGGACAGGTACTGCCCGCGGCGGTCGAGACGGCCGTGTTGACCATGTGCTTGTCGCCGGTGTCGGGGTTGCTGACGGTGACCGAGTACGTGATGGTGGCCACGTCGCCCGGCGTGAGATCGCCCGTCCAGGTAAGGACGGGGCTGGCGAAGGCGACGGTGCCGACGGTCGCGGCGGCGTCGCCGTTGTAGGCGGCGTCGTCTAGCACGCTGGTGAGATCGTCGGTGACGGTCGCGCCGGCGTATGGCGTCTGGCCGGTGTCGGCCACGGTGATCGTGTACCGCACCGCGGATCCCGGCGTGGTGGTGCTCGAGCTGGCCGCCATGGTGATGGTCAGGGCCGGAGTCAGGACGCCCACCGTGGCGGTGCAACTGGGGTCGGCGCCTCCGGCCGGGCAGTTGTTCCCGGCGGCGGCCGAGGTGACGGTACTGATCAGGGACTTGTCGCCGGTGGCGGGGCTGTTTACCGTGACCGAGAAGGTGATGACCGCGATGGCACCGGGGGCGAGGTCGCCGGTCCAGGTCAGGCCAGGGCTGGCGTAGCTCACTGAGCCGCTGGCGGTGCTCGCGTTGTTGTTGAAGGCCGCGTCATCCAGCACGCCGGCCAGCGCGTCGGTAACGCTCACGGCGGCGTAGCTGGTCTGCCCGGTGTTCGTGATCGTGAGCGTGTAGGGCACGACGGACCCGGGGGCGGCGGCGCTCACGCTGGCCGTGTTCACGATGCTCAGTGCCGATATCTTAACCGTGGCGGTGCAGCGGGGGTCGGTGCTGCCTGCCGGGCAGTTGTTCCCGGCGTTTGCCGAGGTGAGGCTGTTGGTCAGGATGTGGTCTCCGGTGTCGGGGTTGTGCACGGTGACGGTGTAGGTGATGGTCGCGGAGGCGCCCACGGTCAGGCCGCCTGTCCAGGTGATGACCGGGCTGGCGTAGCTGACGGTGCCCCTGGTCGCCGATGCGTCGTTGTTATAGGCGGCATCGTCTAGCACGCCGGCCAACGAGTCGGTGACGGTGGCGCCTGCGTACGGTGTCTGCCCCGAGTTGGTCACGGTTACTGTGTAGGTGACGGCCTGGCCGGGCGTGGCGATGGCCGTGCTGGCGGTCTTGACTATGGTCAGCGCCGGGGTAAGCACGGGGACGGTCAGGTTGCAGCCCGCGGTGGAGCTGGCGGGCGGGCAGCTGCTGCCCGGGTCGGTCGAGACGGCGACGGTGTTGAGGGTCTTGTCGCCGGTGTCGGGTTTGTGCACGGTGACGGTGTAGGTGATGACCGCGGAGGCGCCCACCGCCAGGCCGCCGGTCCAGGTGATGACCGGGCTGGCGTAGCCGACGGTGCCGCTGGTCGCGGCCGCGTCACTGTTGTAGGTCGCGTCGTCGAGCAGGTTCAGCGTCTCAGTGACGGTCGCGCCGGCGTAAGGAGTCTGGCCGTTGTCGGTGACGGTGACGGTATAGGCGACCGTCTGGCCGGGCACTGCGGCGGTGGTGTTCGCCGTCGTCACGATCGACAGGGCAGGGATCAGGATCTGGGTGACGGGAGTGCAGCGGGTGTCGGTGCTGCCGGGGGGACAGTTGTTTCCCGGGGCGGTGGACACGGCGGTGGCGGTCAGTGTGTTACTGGTTACGGGGTTGTTCACCGTGACGGGAGAGGTAACGGTCACCGTGCCGCCGACGGGGATGTCCCCCGTCCAGACCGCTCCGGTGGCCCCGATCGACAAGGTCCCCGAACTGGCCGTCGAGGCCCCGGCGCTGGTCGTGTTCGCGGCCAGCCCGGTGGCGTCGGTGCTGACGCTGATCCCGGCGTACGGGGTCTGCCCGGCGTTGGCCAGCGTGGCGGTGTAGACCAGCGAACCGCCCGGCGTCACCGTGGCCGCGCTGACCGTGAAGTTAATAACCAGCTGCGTCACCGTCACCGTCGCCGTGCACCGCGGGTCGGTGCTGCCTGCCGGGCAGTTGTTCCCGTCGGCTGCTGAGGTGACACCGTTGGCCAGGATGTGGTCTCCGGTGTCGGGGTTGTGCACGGTGACGGTGTAGGTGATGGTCGCGGACGCGCCGGGGTTCAGGTTCCCGGTCCAGGTCAGGACGGGGCTGGCGTAGCTCACCGTCCCGGTGCCGGTCGCCGCGTCCTGGTTGTAGGCGGCGTCATCAAGCACGCCGGCCAGCGAGTCGGTGACAGTGGCGCCGGCGTAGCTGGTCTGCCCGGTGTTGGTGATGGTGATCGTGTAGGTGACCTTCTGCCCGGGCACCGCGGCGGCGGCGTCGGCGGTCTCGACGATGGTCAGCGCCGGCGTCAGCACCGCCACTGTCACCTGGCAGGGGGTGCTGG
>CAZORE010000190.1:0-12139 GCA_964581815.1 uncultured Streptosporangiaceae bacterium
GGCGCGGCTTTATGATCAAGGCCATGGCCGAACCACCGCGGATCAACACGAAAGTTCCGCATCCAGCGCGGGTCTACGACTACTGGCTGGGCGGCAAGGACAACTTCGAGGCCGACCGGCGGGCGGCGGAAGAATCCAGCGAGATCTTCCCCAAGACGGTGGAGTCGGCCCGTGCCTGCCGGGCCTACCTGTCCCGGGTGGTCAGCTACCTGACGGCCGAGGTGGGCATCAGGCAGTTCCTCGACCTCGGCTCCGGCCTGCCGTCCGGGCAGAACGTGCACGAGGTGGCACAGTCGATCGCGCCGGAAAGCCGCGTCGTCTACGTGGACAACGATCCGGTGGTGCTGCTGCACGCCGAGACGCTGCTCGCCAGCTCTCCCGAGGGCGCGACCGGGTACATCCAGGCCGACCTGAGGCACCCGGAGCTCGTGCTGCCGCGGGCGGCGGAGGTACTCGACTTCGATAAGCCGGTCGCGGTCATGCTGCTCGCGGTCATGCACTTTGTCTCCGACGCGCACGACCCGGCCGGCGTCATCACGAAGCTGATGGATGGGCTGCCGTCCGGCAGCTACCTCGCGATCGGGCACCACACCGCGGACATCTACCCGGAGCTGGTCGAGTTCGCCAGGTACCTGTCCGAGCTCAACCCTGACTTCGCCGCCACACTGCGCACCAAGGAGCAGGTGACCCGCCTGTTCGCCGGGCTCGACCTAGTTGAGCCCGGCGTGGTGCAGATCTCCAAGTGGCGGCCGGACTCCGAGCTGACCGCGCGGGCGGCCGCCGCGCTGTGGGGCGGGGTCGCCAGGAAACCGTGAGGCCAGCTCTCCGTGGGAGCAGCTAGTCCTAGATCGGCGCCGCCAGGCGGGCGGCCTCCGCCGAGTCATCGTCCGGCTTGGTCTGGGACTCGCGCTCGGCGGCGACGCGGGCCAGGTAGCGCTCGAGCTCGCGCTTCTTGTCCTCATCTGACCAGCCGAGCAGGCCCGCCATCATCTCGGCGACCGGCAGCGCCGCGGCCACGCCGCGGTCCCACGCCTCGATGGAGATCCGGGTGCGGCGGGTGAGCACGTCGGCCAGGTGCAGCGCGCCCTCGTGGGTCACCGCGTAGCGGGCCTCGACCGCGAGGTAATCGTCGGCGCCGGGCAGCGGCACGGCGAGCGACGGGTCGGCGCGCACCATCTCAAGCAGTTCGTGCGTGCAGGCGCCGTACCGGTTGAGCAGGTGCTCGACCCGGGCGACGTGGATGCCCGCGCTCACCGCGAGCGCCCGCCGCTGGTTCCACAGCGGCTGGTAGCCGTCGGCGCCGATCAGCGGGAGCTCGGACGTGCACGAGTCGGGGACCCGCGCGTCGAGCGACCGGGCGGCCTCGTCCACCGCGTCGGCGGCCATCACCCGGTAGGTGGTGAACTTGCCGCCGGCGACAACCACGAGGCCGGGGACCGGGTGCCCGACGACGTGCTCACGGGACAGCTTGGACGTCGATTCCTCCTCGCCGGAAAGCAGGGGGCGGAGCCCGGCGTAGACGCCCTCCACGTCCTGGATGCGCAGCGGCGAGTTCAGCACCGAGTTGACGTGCTCGAGCAGGTAGTCGATGTCCGCCGCCGTGGCCGCCGGGTGCTCCTTCGTCAGCGCCCAGTCGGTGTCGGTGGTGCCGATGATCCAGTGCCGTCCCCACGGGATGACGAACAGCACGCTCTTCTCTGTCCGCAAGATGATGCCGGTGCTCGACATCAGCCGGTCGCGGGGCACCACCAGGTGAATGCCCTTGGACGCGCGGACGTGGAACTGGCCGCGGGTGTCGGCCATCGCCTGCGTGTCGTCGGTCCAGACCCCGGTGGCGTTGATCACCTGCTTAGCGCGGACCTCGAACTCAGCTCCTGTTTCCAGGTCGGTGACCCGGGCGCCGGTGACCCGTTCGCCCTGGCGCAGGAATCCCGTCACCCGGGCGCGGCTCGCCGCCAGCGCGCCGAACGACGCCGCGGTCCGCACCACGGTCATGGTGAACCTGGCGTCGTCCATCTGGGCGTCCCAGTACTGGATCGCGCCGGTGAGCGCCTCCTTGCGCAGGCACGGCGCCTCGCGCAGCGCCTGCCTGCGCGTCAGGTGCCGGTGGTGGTGCAGGCCGTGCCCCGTGCCTGATTTGAATGCGCCCGAGGAGTAGGCCAGCACGTCGTACAGCGCGACCCCGGTCCCCGCGTAGCCCCGCTCCCAGATCCTGTGCTGCAGGGGGTAGAGGAACGGCACCGGCTTCACCAGGTGCGGTGCGATCCGGTCAAGCAGCAGCCCGCGCTCCCGCAGCGCCTCGCGGACCAGGCCGAAGTCAAGCATCTCCAGGTAGCGCAGGCCCCCGTGGATCAGCTTGCTTGACCGGCTCGAGGTACCGCTCGCCCAGTCGCGGGCTTCTACGATCGCGGTGGTAAGGCCGCGGGTGACCGCGTCAAGCGCGCTCCCGCCACCGACGACGCCACCGCCGACGACGAGGATGTCCAGCTCGTTCTCGGCCATCCGGGCGATCGCCTCGCGCCGCCCGGCCGGCGATAGCGCCGTCACTGCAGGGGTTCTCCCGTCGTCTTGGTCCGAATACTCTAATTTTGCGTTTCACCAGGAAAATTACTTATCAATGAGGGCAAAATTAGAGTACTCGTCAGTTGACCTCTACCCAATTCAAAGTGCGGTCCACCGCCTTCTTCCAGCCCGCGTAGCCGGCGGCCCGCTGCTCGTCGTTCCACTGTGGCAGCCAGCGCCTTGACTCGTTCCAGTTGGCGCGCAGCTCGTCGGTGGTGGACCAGAAGCCGGTGGCCAGGCCGGCTGCGTACGCGGCGCCGAGCGCGGTGGTCTCGGCGACGACGGGACGGCTGACCGGCACGCCGAGGATGTCGGCCTGGAGCTGCATGCACAGGTCGTTGGCGGTGACGCCGCCGTCCACCTTGAGCGTCTCCAGGTGGACGCCAGAGTCCTGCTCCATCGCCTCGCTGACGTCGCGGCTCTGGTAGCAGATGGCCTCGAGGGTGGCCCGGGCCAGGTGGGCGTTGGTGTTGTAGCGGGAAAGGCCGACGATGGCGCCGCGGGCGTCGCTGCGCCAGTACGGCGCGAACAGGCCGGAGAAGGCCGGCACGAAGTACACGCCGCCGTTGTCGGCCGCCTGCCGGGCGAGCGGCTCGATCTCCGCGGCGCCGGAGATGATGCCGAGCTGGTCGCGCAGCCACTGGACCGCCGACCCGGTGACGGCGATGGAGCCCTCGAGTGCGTAGCTCGGCTTGTTGTCGCCGAACTGGTAGCAGACGGTAGTGAGCAGGCCGTTGTCGCTGCGGACGACTTCCTCGCCGGTGTTGAGCAGCATAAAGTTGCCGGTGCCGTAGGTGTTCTTCGCCTCGCCGGGCGCGAAGCAGACCTGGCCGACGGTCGCGGCCTGCTGGTCGCCGAGGTCACCGGTGAGCGGCACTCCGGCCAGCGCACCGAGGCGGACCTCGCCGTAGCCGCCTGGCGCGGACGACGGCCGTATGGTGGGGAGCATCTGCCGCGGGATGCCGAAGAAGCCGAGCAACTCCTCATCCCAGTCCAGCGTCTCCAGGTCCATCAGCATGGTCCGGCTGGCGTTGGTCGGGTCGGTGACGTGGACGCCGCCTTCTGTGCCGCCGGTCAGGTTCCAGATGAGCCAGCAGTCGGTGGTGCCGAATACGGCCTCGCCGCGCTCGGCCGCCGCGCGCACCCCGTCGACGTTCTCCAGGATCCACTGGAGCTTGCCGCCGGAGAAGTACGTGGCCGGGGGCAGCCCGGTCTTGCGCCTGATGACGGCGCCGCGCTCGTCACGGTCAAGCGCGGCGGCGATCCGGTCGGTGCGCGTGTCCTGCCAGACGATGGCGTTGTAGTAGGGCCGCCCGGTCGTGGGGTTCCAGACGACCGTGGTCTCCCGCTGGTTGGTAATGCCGAGCGCGGCGAGGTCCGGCGCGGACAGCCCGGCCCGGTTCAGCGAGCTTTGCACGACGGAGCTTGTCCGCTCCCAGATCTCCACCGGGTCGTGCTCCACCCAGCCCGCCTGCGGCAGGATCTGCGAGTGCTCGAGCTGGTGCTTGCCGACCTCGTTCCCGGCATGGTCGAAGATCATGAACCGGGTGCTCGTGGTGCCCTGGTCGACGGCGGCGACGTAATCCGGCATCTCTGCCCCTCTCTGGGTCCGACCCTAGTGTGGCGCTTCGGGGCGGCGCAGCGACGGCCCACCCGGGCAGTGCATACTTCCTGCATGATCCGTGCCATGGTCGCCGCGCACCGCGGGGTCGCGGCGGGGGCGGCCGAGAACACCATCGCGGCCTTCACCAACGCCATCGACGTCGGCGCCGACATGATCGAGTTCGACGTCCGCCGGACCCGCGACGGTGAGCTGATCGCGTTCCACGACGCGGCCGTGGGCGGCGCGCCGGTGAGCGGACTGACCCGCGACGACATCGCTCTCGCGTCCGGCGTCCGCCCGCCGCTGCTCGCCGAGGTGCTGAGCGCGTGCACGGGCCGGATCAAGCTGGACGTCGAGCTCAAGGAGGACGGGTACGTCCCGGACGTGATGGCCGTGCTGCGGGCGGGGTTCGACCCGGCGCAGATGGTCGTCACGTCGTTCCTGCCGGCCGTGGTCGGCCAGGCGAAGCAGTCCTTTCCCGAGGTGAAGACCGGGCTGCTGGTCGGCGACGGCGGGTCGCTGATCGATGTCCCGGCCCGGCTGCGCGAGCTGTACCCGGTCAGCCAGGCCCAGCGGGTCCGGGCCGACTACCTGGCGCCGCACTACCGGCTCGCCGCGTTCGGCGTGCTGCGCCGGGCCGCCGCGGCGGGGCTGCCGTGCCTGCTGTGGACGGTCAACTCCCCTGAGCTGATCCGCAAGTACGCCACCGATCCGCGGGTGGCCGCGATCATCACCGACGTGGCGGCGCAGGCGGTGGCGATCGTGGCGGAGGTCGCGGGTTTACCGGCTGTCGTTCCTCCTAGAAGAGGGGCGCCTAGAAAAGGGTCGGGGGCCCCGCGGGGAGCGGCTCGGGGAGCGTGTCGACCTCGGGCAGCCGGGCGCGCACGTCGTCGTGGAACCGGCGGGCCAGGCCGAGCGCGTCGACATTGTCCGGCGTGTGGACGAAGACGGTCGGCGAGCGGCCCTCGCGCAGCCAGCCCGCGACCTGGTCGGCCCATGGCTGCCAGCCCGCGGCCGTTCGCTCGTTGTCGTCGCCGCCGATGTAGCGGACCACGGGATGGCCGGTGAGGGCGCGTGAGCGGCGGGGCAGCCGCGGTTTCTGGCGCTGCGCGGCCCGTTCGGCGTCGCTCGCCGGCGGGTTCGCGAACAGCACGGTGGTGTCCAGGTCGACCCATTCGGCGCCGACGTCGTTAAGCGCGGTTTCGAGCTGCTGCTGAGCGTGTTGGTCGGTGAAGAACGCGGGGTGGCGCACCTCCACGCAGTACCGGTGCTCGCGCGGCAGGCGGTGCAGGAAGCCGCTGAGCACGTCGAGGCCGGACGGGCCGAAGGACGGCGGCAGCTGGACCCACAGCGCGTAGGCGCGCGTGCCCAGGGGCTCGATGGCGGTGAGGAAGGCGCGCATCGGGTCGGCGACGTCGCCGAGGCGGCGCTCGTGGGTGACCGTCTTAGGCAGCTTGAGTACGAACCGGAAGCCGGGGTCGGTCTGCGCGGCCCACGACGCCACGGTGTCCTGGGCCGGCGTGGCGTAGAAGGTGGTGTTGCCCTCGACGGCGTTGCACCAGGTCGCATAGGCGCGCAGCCGGTCGCGCGGCGCCAGCGGGTGCGGCAGGAACCGGCCCTGCCAGGCGGCGTAGCTCCACATCGCGCAGCCGACGTGAAGCGGCCCTATGTTTGTGCTGCTCAAGACGACAAAACCGTATGTATACGGGGCATCGTTGTCAACTAAGCCGGTCACTTCGGAGGTCACGATGCCTGTCCAGCGACACGCCGCCTGTACTCAGCCAGCGCGGCGTCGTACGTCGCCTTGGCCTCGGCATGCCGTGGGCTGTCCTTCGGGGTCAGCGCCAGCTCGCTGCGGGCACTGGCCCAGTGACTAATGAGCGCCGGGTCGTCCATCCCGGCCAGGCCGGTGTCCGTGGCTGCGTCTGCGGTTCCCATGTCTGCCCCATCGCGGTTTGGTGGCTGGCTTCACAGCCGGCGGCCCCGGCTCGCGGACCATGCAGCCGCGAGCCGGGGCCTTTCCTGTGGGCCAGGCCACCCGAGGTGACCTCGCCCGGTTAGCTGGTACTACAGGAGACTGTGGGCCAGGTCCATGTCCCGTTGGTTGAGACCGTGAAGCCCCAGTTGTTGCCGCTGCCGTTGGGCGTGGCCTTCATCACGTACTGGCTGGGGTAGGTGGCGTTGACGTTCCAGGTCGAGTGGACCACGGACGGCGCGACCATGTTGACCGTCACGGTCCAGGTGTTCGAGCCGCTGACCGACACGTTGAGGTTGTACCAGTTGCTGCCAACCGTGCCAGCCGACAGCGTGGCCGTGCAGCCGCCGGAGCCGCCGCCGCCACCGCCGCCGCCGCCACCGCCACCGCCGGACGAGCCGTGGCTGACGGTGAAGTTAGAGCTGCCACTGCCGCCACCCCAGGCCTCGGTCGCGAAGATCTGGTAGTTGAGCGAGCCGAGGTTCATGCCGTGACTGGCCCACGCGTTGATGAAGTTCTGCGTGGTGATGGTCCCGCTGGTGGTGTTTCCCTGCCGGATGGCCAGGTACTGCTCGAAGGTGCAGCTGTTGCCCGTGATGCAGGGCTGGTTGACCTGCTGGTGCTCGTAGATGTTGTACGTGGCGCCGTCGCTGGTCGTGGTGCCCATGAAGGTGCCAAGCGAGGGGCTGCCGCCCTGGTCGTCCTCGATGACGTAGTACTCGACCAGCGGGTTGGTGGACCAGCCGTAGAGTGAGGCAAGCGCCGTGCCGCCGCTGGCGCTCATGCTTCCGCTGAAGCTCACCGTCTGGTTGCTGCCCGGCTGCCAGCCGACGCCGGCGACGAAGTCGCCGATGCCGCTCCAGTTCGTGGAGTACTGGTTACCACCGGAGCCGACCGTGACGCAGGCGGAACCCTGGCCGTTGCTCCACATCTGGTAGTAGTAGCCGTTGACCGTGCCGGTCTGGTTCGAGCAGGTGGCGGCGTGCGCGATGCCTGGCGCCGCCACCGTCGTGGTGGCCGCGGCCAGCGCTACCGCACTGCCGCCGAGCAGCAGCCGCAGGCGGCTGCGGCGCCGGCCTTTTCGTCCGGCTTCGGCGAGGGTGGGGGGACCGTTCATGTGCGGCGTCCTCCTTTGGGCGAGGCGTTGTCGACCGGAGGGGCGGATCGCCAAGCGATCCGGGGGACGGCCCCGGCTGGCCGTCATTGGCGTAAGTATTGATTCCGTTCCTATTTGTGGTCAATAAGTTTCGGGATTGTTTCGGCAACGAATACTTTCGACATAAGTGATGCGACAACCTAGGTAGAGGCGGGTTTTCCGCTGAACCGGATTAACCGCTCACGGGAGAGTGCGGGCAATCATTAAGCCGAAAATTTCGGCAATTACCGAAATCTTTCGAAGACATGAGCCGCGCCGTGCGGCAGGCCAACGGCTGTCAGCGCTGCCCACCTGCACCAGCCGCGGTACTGACGCAGCTACCGCTCGTGCCGCACGGGAGTTACCTCTTCGAAGATCAGTACCGTCTGGGTGGAGCGAACCTCGGGGATGTCCTGCAGCCGGGTCAGCACCACGTCGCGCAGCGACGCCGCGTCGCGGACGCGGACGCGCAGCAGGATGTCGTGCGCGCCGGAGGTCAGCGCGACGTGGTCCACCTCGGGCATGGTGAGCAGCTGGCCGCGCACCGACTTCCATGACCGCTGCGCGATGTCCAGGTAGACGTAGGCGGACAGCGCGTAGCCGGCCCGGACCGGGTCGATCTGCGCGGCGTAGCCGGTAATCACGCCCTCGCGTTCCAGCCGGGCGACCCTCGTGTAGGCGCTGGCCCGGGAGATGTGCACCAGCTCCGCTAGCGCCCGCATCGACAGCCGCCCGTCGGCGCGCAGCGCCTCGACTATCTGCCGGTCGGTGTCATCCATCACTGCCATATGTCCAAGCACGGGATCGGCAGGCAGGTCACTGTGAGTCATATGGCTAGACTAACCGGACAACTTTGGCAACTTGTCTCCGATTCCGGTTCACGACTAGAAAACCTGCTCGCGAAGTGGGCATTCTCTGGAAAAGAGCATTTAGAGGGGAGTGGCCGTGACTACCGTCGCCCACCCCAGCGGAACGGCCGCCGGATCCGGCCTGCTGCCGAGCGAGGCACCGCTGCAGTTGATTGACGCCGACGGCCAGCCCGGGGGCAACCCGGGCTCGCTCGCGCTGCCCGGGCCGCAGGTGCTGGTGGAGTTGTACCGCCGCATGGTGCTCGGGCGGCAGGTCGACGTCCAGTGCACCGCGCTGACCAAGCAGGGCCGGCTCGCGGTGTACCCGTCCTCGCGCGGGCAGGACGCGTGCGAGGTCGGCGCGGTGCTTGCGCTGCGCGACCAGGACTGGCTGTTCCCCACCTACCGGGACACGGTCGCCATCTTGACCCGCGGCGTGCCCGCCGAGCAGGCGCTCACCCTGCTGCGCGGCGACTGGCACTGCGGGTACGACCCGTACCAGTACCGGGTGGCGCCGCAGTGCACGCCGCTGGCGACCAACACCCTGCACGCCGTCGGCCTGGCGCACGGTGCGCGGCTGCGGGGGCAGGACGCGGTGGCCCTGGCGCTGCTCGGGGACGGCGCGACCAGCGAGGGCGACACCCACGAGGCACTGAACTTCGCGGGCGTGTGGCACGCGCCCGCGGTGTTCCTCGTGCAGAACAACGGGTACGCGATCAGCGTCCCGCTGTCGAAGCAGACCGCGGCACCCACGCTCGCCGCGAAGGGCATCGGCTACGGTATCCCGTCCCTGCTCATCGACGGGAACGACGCCGCCGCCGTGTACGCGGCGGTGCGGGCCGCCGTGCAGCGGGCCGCGGCCGGGGGCGGGCCGACGCTCATCGAGGCCCTGACCTACCGGATGGAGGCGCACACCAACGCCGATGACGCCACCCGCTACCGGAACGCCGACGAGGTCCAGGCGTGGCTCGGCCGGGACCCGATCGCCCGGCTTGAGGCTTACCTGCGCGGTCAGTCCCTGCTCGACGACGCGGGCGTCGCGGTGATCGCCGACGAGGCCGCCCGGCTGGCCGACGACGTCCGGACGACGATGAACACCGACGTGACGGTCGACCCCGTCGAGTTGTTCGAGCACGTGTACGCGCGGCCGACCGCCGCCCTTGAGCGCCAGCGCGCGGCGCTCCTCGACGAACTCCAATTGGAAGCGGAGGCGGCGCGATGAGCACCGTGACATCTCCGGCCATTGTTGGGCAGGCTCCGGTCGCGGCGGCGAAGGCGCCCGCGCCGGTCACCATGGCCGCCGCGCTCAACCAGGCCCTCGCCGACGCCCTGGCCGCCGACGACCGCGTCGTCGTCTTCGGCGAGGACGTGGGCCCGCTCGGCGGGGTGTTCCGCGTCACCGACGGGCTCGCCGCCCGGTTCGGGGAGCAGCGCGTCTTCGACACCCCGCTGGCGGAGGCCGGCATCGTCGGCACCGCCATCGGCATGGCCATGGCCGGCCTCGTCCCGGTCATCGAGATGCAGTTCGACGCGTTCGCCTACCCGGCCTTCGAGCAGGTCACCAGCCACCTCGCCAAGCTGCGCAACCGGACCAGGGGCAAGCTCGCCCTCCCCGTGGTCATCCGCATCCCCTATGGCGGCGGCATCGGCGGCGTCGAGCACCACAGCGACTCCTCCGAGGCGTACTACACCCACAC
This sequence comes from uncultured Streptosporangiaceae bacterium, assembly GCA_964581815.1. Lineage (GTDB taxonomy): Bacteria > Actinomycetota > Actinomycetes > Streptosporangiales > Streptosporangiaceae > Trebonia. The sequence goes on from CAZORE010000190.1 coordinate 9,821, forward strand.
GCCCGGCCTGCGCGTGGTCGCCCCCGGCACCCCGGGGGACGCCTACCGGCTGCTGCGCCAGGCCATCACCTGCCCCGACCCGGTCATCTTCCTCGAGCCCAAGCGCCGCTACTGGTCACGCGAGACGACCGGGCTAACGCTCGCGGGCCCGCCGATCGACCGCGCGACGCTGCGCCGCCCCGGCAAGGACGTCACCCTCATCGCCTACGGCGCCATGGTGGCCACCGCCCTGGAGGCAGCGGAGGCCGCCACCGAGGAGGGCTGGGACGTGGAGGTCATCGACCTGCGGTCGCTGTCCCCCGTCGATGACCAGACGTTGACCGAGTCGGTGCGCCGCACCGGCCGGGCCATCGTCGTGCACGAGGCCGCCGGATTCTGCGGGTACGGCGCCGAGATCGCGGCCAGGCTCACCGAGCAGTGCTTCTTCCACCTGGAGGCGCCGGTGCTGCGCGTCACCGGCCTGGACATCCCGTACCCGCCGCCGCACCTGGAGCAGTACCACCTGCCGAGCACCGACCGCATCCTGGACGCGATCGGCCGCCTGGCCTGGGAGTGACAGCCCACGCTGCCGCACACCCTGACCTGAGCTGGCGCTCAGGTCAGGGCGTTCCCCAGGAGCGAGCGGTGCCGCACCATCCAGGCGGCCGACCGTGCGCGCCAGGCGATGGCCCACAGCGCATCGCAGTCGCCGGCCTCCGGCGTGACGCCGGCCTGGACGGCCTCGGCGGCGCTGTCCCGGATGGCGTACTCGATCATCGCCGTGACCAGGCCCTGACGGTCGCCGGCCGTCAGCCGGTAGCCGTCGGCGAAGTAGCGCAACTGCGCGGCCCGGGCCCGCGCGCTCGGCAGGCCCTGGCGCTCGGCGACGTCGTCATCGTGCAGTTGCGCGTTCAGCCAGGCGGTGGCGGCGATCTCCTCAAGCGGGTCGGCCGGCCCGGCGGTCACCCAGTCGATGAACGCGACCGGCAGCCCGTCGCGGGCCACGATGTTCCACGGCCCGGTGTCGCGGTGGCTGATGATCGCGTCCGGCGCGTCGCTGGCGAACGGCCAGGGATGCCAGGTCGCGCCCGGCGGCGGCGTGAAGCCGGCCGTCGCGTCGTGCAGCCCGCGGAGCAGCCGTCCGACCTGGAAGACGCCCTCGTCGCTCCACGCGTGCGGGTGGGCGGACTCGCCGGGGATGTATGTCACGACGTCCTCGCCGACGGCGCTGACCGCGCGCGGGCTGCCGGCGAACCCGGCTCCCTCCAGGTAATCGAGCAGGACGTGCACGGCCGGCGTCCATGGGCCGGCCGGGCGGCGGACCACGTCGCCGTCAATCACGACCGGGCCAGGCTGATCCTTCACCGCACCAGTCTGCCCGCGGTGGCGGCCCCGGTGAAAACATATTTTGACCTGGCGCTACTCGGCTCGCAGGACGATGGCGGGCTGGGTGCGGGCGGCGGTCCTGGCGGGGATGGCGGCGATCAGGTTGGCCAGGGCGAGGACGACGGGGAACGCGAGCAGGGTCAGCGGTGAGATGACTGGGGCGGGGACGATCGCGACCTGCCCGGCGAACAGCAGCCACGCGTCGCGGCCGGCGATGAGGCCGAGGGGAACGCCGACGATCAGCCCGGCGCCCGCGATGGCGGTCGCCTGCCAGGCCACGGTCGCGCGGACCTGCCGGGTGACGAATCCGAGGGTCTTGAGCACCGCCAGTTCCCGGCGACGCTGGCGCACCGAGGTGAGCAGGGTGTGCGCGATCGTGCCGCAGGCAAGCAGCATGAGCACGATGGCGAGCGCGAACGGCAGGATGGTGACCCCCGACAGGTCCCGCACCTCAGGCGGCGGGGTGGCGGGTAGCACGGAGCCGGGGAACTGCTGCCTGAGGCGGGTGAGCGCCGTCGGGCTGACTGGTTTCTGCAGCGTCACCAGGAACACGTTGCGGTACATCGGCGACCCGCTCACCACGGCGGCGGCGCCAAGCGTCATCACCGCGCCGGTGCCGAGCTGGGTCTGCTCGTTGGTGATCTCGGGCGACAGCACCACCTCGCCGGTGATGCGCAGCGAGACCGGCCCCTTGGAGCCGTCAGCGAGCACGGTGTCCCCGACCGCCTTGCCGAGGGTCCGCAGTTCCCGGCCGCCCAGGGCGATCTCGTTCGCCGTGCGCGGTAGCCGGCCGGCCAGCACCGGCGGGACGACCTGGCCCCGCAGGGCCTGCAGGCCCACCAGGGTCACGTCGTCGCTGCCGTCAAGAACCACGTCGCCCATGGCCGTCGCGGTGAACCCGGAGACGAAGTTGTCCGCGCGCAACTGGGGCACTGCCTCCTGGTAGACGTCACC
>CAZORE010000191.1:0-12011 GCA_964581815.1 uncultured Streptosporangiaceae bacterium
AATCCCGCTGGCTGATCTTGAGTGTAGAAGCGACCATAACGGCGGGACTGCGTGCACTGTCGTCCCCAGTAGCCACCTTTCAACGTGAATGGTTGGGCCTGTTGGTCATTGCTTGCCCAGTCCGGCTCGCCATGCCTCGGCGAATGCCCGCTGCTCGTCGACCGTCGCGATCTGGTCGGGGGACGCGTCGTCAAGTGTCTTCACCAGGTCTTCCCTGCGGCCGGGCAGCCCGGGACGCATGATGTAGACCTGCATTCCGCCGCCCATGTCCCGCGCCATGCCGCTCAGGTAGGTGTCGCGCCTCGAGCCCTGGACGGCGATCGTCAGGCCATCCGGTTCGAGTTGGCGGCGGAGCCGGACCAGGGCCTCGAACATGTCCGGTCCCGTAGCGGTATACGGGCAGGTATAACTCCCTATTCGAGTGGCCAGCTCGATCCGGTAGGTCGGCGTCGGGCCGTCATGGCCATCCAGCCATCCGCGCAGCCGGGTCTGTTCGGGCTGACCGTCCTGGGTAACCACGACATCCCGGTCCGCCAGCAGCCGCGGATACTCAATTGCCATGACTCAATCCAACCGGCCGAAACGCACAGAACATCTATTCTCGCGTGTCCTCGCCGACCATCGCGATCTATGGCAAGAACGTACATAGCGGCGGCTCTCGCTCGCCAGCCCAGTGGCGGCGAACACACGTCGTGAATAGGACTGATCCCCTGGATGTCAGCGCTGGCGGGAGTCCTGCCCCGCATCCGGGACGCGAGATCGGCCCCAGCGGCAGGCCAGAACCACCGCCAGCGGCCACACCGCCTCTGCCCCGGCCAGGACCCGCTCGGACAGGCCGACCTGCCTGCCCCCGCCAAACTGCTCCGCGCCGAACCACACGAGCAGGCCAAGCAGCACCCCGGCCGCGCCGGCGCAGGCACCCGGCCGCAGCCAGGCCGGCACCCAGGGGCCCCGCCTGCGGGCACCGAGCGGCCAGACCGCCAGGGCCACGAAACCAGCGGTCGCCCAGAACGCATGCGGCACCGACGAGGCGCCCCCGGCCGTCTCCGGGAACGCCGCCACCAGCATGACCGCCGCCCCGCCGGACATGAGCACGAGGCGGCCCGCCGGCGCCGCCGGCCGCAGCGCCAGTCCCGTGATCACATGGCAGGCCCCCACCCCCGCCAGGGCGAGCGTCATCACCCACCGGTCGGCAGCGCCCACCGCCGCGAGCGAGCTGATCGTGTCAGTCACCGCGTCAAAGGAGCCCGGCTGCAGCCCCGCAGCCAGCGTCCACCCACCCACCAGCAGCACCGGCGCCGCCGCTGAGGAGACCAGGCCCCACCACGGCACGCTCCGCACGACCACCACCATAGGCGAGCTAACGGGGACCTGCCGATTATCTACCTGCTACGCCAGCGATTCGGCTGCTTTCAGGTCAGCGCAGAACGACCGAGTATGCGCTCAATCGGGATGGACAATTAACGGAAATGCGGTGGACGCCGACTGCGGATGCCGGTCATCATCATGGCGTGGGAGACGAGGTGGTCCGCCGGGTCCCGTTCGCCGGGGCGCTGAACTTCCGGGACATCGGCGGCTACCCGGTGGCCGGCGGGGGCATGACGCGCTGGCGGGCGGTCTACCGGTCAGACTCGCTGCACTACCTCACCGGCGGCGACCTGACGGCCTTCGACGCCATGGGCGTCACCACCATCTACGACCTCCGACGGCCCGATGAGATCGCCTCCTTCCCCGGGCCGCGTGACCACGTGCACCTGCCAGTCCCCAGCGGCGACCTCGCCAAGTCCGCGGCCGGCCTGCAGACCCGCCGGGACGGCGAGGAGTGGCTCGCGGCGGACTACCTGTCCATGCTCGCCACGGCCGCGCCTGCCTTCAGCCGCCTGCTCACCTGCCTCGCCGATGACACAGGGCTGCCCGCGGTGATCCACTGCCTTGGCGGCAAGGACCGCACCGGGATGACGATCGCCCTGCTGCTGACAGCCCTCGGGGTCGACCGCGGCACCGTGCTCGACGACTACGAGCTGACCAGCCGCTACCACGCCTCCCGCGTACCGGAAGTGGTCGAGGCATTCACCCGGCTCGGCATCGGCCGCCCCGCGGGCGAGGCGATCATGAGCACGCCCCGCTGGGCGATGGCCCAGGCGCTGCGGGAACTGGACCAGGAACACGCCGGCATCCGGCCTTACCTGCTCGGCCCGGGCGGCATGAAACCGCAGACGCTCAGCGCACTACGCGCAACCCTCGTCGACTGAAGCCACCTAGGGGGCCGTCTCACCCCGGCCCCTGTACAGGCCACTGAAGGCCTAACCGCCGGAACTGCCCCGCGGGCAACAGCAACCACGGCCGACTAGGTTAGCGTCGCTGGCCTCCGCACGGGGAATAGACCCCGGCCAGCGGCGGGTTATCGATCCGGGTCGTCACGAAGGCGTGAAGGGGATCGCCATGACATTTACTCGGCAGATCCTGTTCATCCAGGGCGGCGGTGCGGGCGCGCACGACGAGTGGGACGACAAGCTGGTTGAGAGCCTGAGGCGAGAGCTCGGGGGTGGATACGAGGTCCGCTACCCGCGCATGCCCGACGAGGGCGACCCGAGTTATGCCCGGTGGAGCGCGGCAATCCGGCGCGAGATGGCGGATTTGGACGGCGGCGCAGTCGTGGCCGGCCATTCAGTAGGCGCGACAATCCTCGTCAATGCGCTCGCCGAGCAGCCGCCGGAGAGAGGGCTCGCGGTGATCGCGCTGATAGCGGCCCCGTTCGTCGGCCCGGGCGGCTGGCCCGGCGACGAGTTCGAGCTGACCAGCGACCTCGGCGCGAGGCTGCCGCCAGGTGCGCGGGTACATGTGTTTCACGGACTGCAGGACGAGACCGCCCCGCCGTCGCATGCCGGCCTCTATGCAGCGGCGATCCCGCAGGCGCTGGTGCACCAGCTGCCTGGGCGGGATCATCAGCTGAACAATGACCTGAGCGAAGTGGCTGAGGCGATCCATATCAGCAGGCCAGGGCCCGTCACCGATAAGTAGCGCCGACACCACCTTCACACCAGCGGCTGAGCGGGCAAGCCCGCTGATGCGGCATGGTCGCGTGTGAGCCCCGGGCGGCATGTTCGGATGCAGCTGGTGCCGGCCGATGAAGGTAAGGCGGTTACTCGCGCGGCAGTCGCCTGGTCACCGTGTCGAGTGTCGGCCAAGGAGGACCCTCGCGCAGCGAGCGCAGGAGTTCGTCTCCGAATCGCCTCCCGTTCGGGAACTGGTCGCCAAGCTTCCAGCGCCACGCTGCGACCATCGCGAGAACGAGCTGCCGGCAATCGTCCAGCAGTCCTTGGTTAACGCTCGGGTAGTGCTCGCAGATCGCCTCGGCAACATGGGCGAGATCGAATTCGACGGGCCCGCGGCAGCACGTCTCAAGGTCGATGAACAACGGGCCGTTCTTCGTGCTGAGCACATTGCCTGGATGCGGCTCGCCGTGGAGCAGCTGCTCCACGGCGCCGCGGTCGTCGATCGCCCGTCGCAGGCTTCCTAGTCGGCTGCTGAGGAACACGCGGTCTGCGTCGGCGAGCTCCGGCGAGAGACCCGGGCTGGCAACGACTTCTTCCGCTTGCGCGATCCGATCCGTGAACCGTGGGCTCGGCACGCCAACCTTGCGCATGCCGGCGTGCAGCCGCTCCAGCGCCTTGGCGTAGCCGGCTGGTGAGACGTGAGGTGTCACGGGCTCGTAGTAGGTCCACAGCGTCACCGCGAAGCCATCGCGCGTGTACACGCGCGGGTCCACCCGGGGCTCCAAGGGGCACACCGGGCATCCGGCCTCGGTGAGCCGTTGAGCGAGCTCGACTTCAAGCTGTGCAGCCTCTTGCCCCACATGGGCGACCCGGGCAAGGACGTCGCATGGCGTCAGTCGCAGCGCCAGCTTGTTCGAGTTGTGGAGAACGATCGCGTCGCTGGCTGGCAGGCCGAGCGATGCGGCGACCGACGTCGCAGCCGCGATCGCACGCGTGACGTCGAGCATCTCCACCCTCGAAGCTTGGCATGGATGCGGGGCGATGGAGAAGCGGAAGCCAAGTAGGATATCCGCGTGAACTGTTGACTTATGCGGCAGACGGCTCCGCACTGGCAGCAGGCGGGGAGAGTGCGAGGAAACATCCGAGTGCAAGCGGGAACATCGGAGGCCGCCAGAGCGCTGAACTAGCGGCGCGGGTCTTGGACCTCTGCGGCTGGCGGTGTGCCTGCTGCGGTTCGGGGGACGTGGCGGTGGGCCAGCACAACGCGAGAAACTGTTCGGCGAAGATGCAGAGGCGCGTGGCATGGACCGCTGGCTTCGGGACAATGGATTCCTGAGGGATTCCAGGTCTTGTGCCTGTCCTGCAACGACTTCAAGGGCACGCTCGCGCTGCACCATGTGCGACGCCGCAGCCAGAGCAATGAGGAGAATCGATAAATGACGAAGAGTGACATCATCGGGACCGAGGGCGAGATCACCGCCATTTACCGGAGCGGGGTGCGCCATGCCGAGAGCTGACTTCATCGAGACCGAGGGAACTGTCATCCGGATGCGCGGGCACGGCTTCTACACCGTGGCACTCGCCAACGGGCACGAGGTCCTCGCGAGGATGTCGGGGCGGATGACGAAAAACCACATCCGCGTCATCCAGGACGACCGCGTGCTGTTGGCGATCAGCCCGACGGACTGGTCACAGGGCCGCATCGTTTACCGCTTTAAGTGATTCGCGTTACGACGTCCGGCTAGCGGGCCGGCGCGCCAAGGCCTCCGCTGTGACAGCGGGGGTCCTTGCTTTCACCTGTAAGTGAGCCTCATGAACATCACCGAGTGCGTCCCGCTGGCCGGCCGGGGCCTCGTCGCGCGGCGCGGTCACCTAGTCGCGCTGACCGGCGGCGCGGACGCGGGGCCCGACCCGCTGCTGACCGCGCTGACCGCGGTCGCCTACGCGAACGGTGACGGCGCCGCCCTCGTACTGGCCGGAACGCGCGCTGCCGCGGAGCACGGGGGGCGTCCCGCGTGGGCCTGTGCCGGGGTGACATTCGGCGAGGAGGTCGCGATCCTGGCCCACGGCGAGGCGGTCGCGCTCGTCTCCGTCGACGGCAGCCCCGAGGCTCAGGTCACGGCCAGCGGCTCGATGATCCCGGTGGTGGGCACCTTTACCGGCGCGGTCGTCACGGTCCGGCTCGTCATCGGCCCCCCGGCGCCGACGGACCCCAGGCTCTGGCTGGAGGCGGGAACCGTCTTCGGCGGCGGCATCGTGCTCACCATCAAGCACGACAAACCCGGCAACCTCATCCCGAACGATCCGTATGCGTCTGTCGCAGCCACCATGCGTCCGGCAATGGAGCAGGCTGGCGGGAACATGGTGCTCCATTCCGCAGCCGGGCCCGCGGGCCCGGTCCCGGCGGTCCCGGCGCCCCCGGGTGTGGCGCCCGGCGAGGTGTATCCACAAGACGTTCTGCGGTTAAGGCGAGGCACGCGGAACGCCGACTCAGTTCTGTCCGCATGCGGGCTTATCGATAACCGCGGAGCCGATACGAGCGATTGTTATGCTTCCCGGCATGCTAGCCTCCCCCGGCAGGCCAGGCCGGGTCACGATTTACCGTGCCGCCACAGCCATAATTTCGATATTCGTCGCGGCAGGCTGCTCCAGCGGTGCTGGCAGCGCGGCCGACGGTGGTAGTACGGCGGCGGGCGGCGGACCGCTAAGCGGCGCACTGGCGCACGTCGCGGACACGTCCAATAACCGCAGCAGCATCTATTTCGATGACACGGCCGGGCTTTACCGGCTAACCGGGCCGAGCCCCGATTACGCGAAGGGCTTCGGCGTGCTGATCGGGCTGGGCGCGGGCTCAGTCGCGGGCTACGCGCAGGCATTGCCCGACACCGGCCTCGACCTCGCCAAAGAGAGCTTCGCCATTACCGCGGGCTCACCGCCGGCGACGCTGACCCTAATCGACGGCGGCCAGGATGCCCCCCGGGTCACCAGCCACATGACCAAGCTCGGCTGGAAGCCAGACGGCCGCGCACTGGCCGCCCCGCCACTCACCGCCGCCGCGGGCAGCGGCTCGTACTTCACGCTGGTGATGGCTACGGTACGGGCCAGCGGGACGGATGCGGCGTTTGGCGGCACCGGCGCGGACCTGACCCAGATCGGTTCGCCCGCTGGCCCCACGCTCGCCACCGATCCACAGGTCAGCGCGCTGGCTGCCTGCCTCGGGGCGGTCGTGGCAGCGGCGTTTGAGGTCGGCCGGCCAGCTGGCCCAGGCAGTCCCGCGGAGCTGGCCGTCGGGGTCCGCACGCCCGCCAGCGGGACCGCCGCCCCGCAGGCGGTAGGCTGTGCCGCCTGGCCGACTGAGGCAGCGGCCAGCCAGTACGCGGCCGCCCTGCACACGGCCCTGTTGACGGGGAAGTCGGTCACCGGCGAGCCCTATGCCACCCTGCTGACCCAGGCGAGCGTGACCGCCATCGGCGGCGGCCAGCACGTCGTCCAGTGGACCGCCAGCACCCCGGCACGCGCCGACCAGGTCTTCCAGATGCTGGACAACAAGGACCTCCCGGGGTTGTCGACCTGCGCCCACCCGTCCGTTACCGGCTGCCATTGACCGAGGATGGCAGGAATACGCGCTGACAGCCGTGATGACCTGCGCCCCGAACGCGACTCGAAGGGGGAGATCGCAGCGCCGGCACGAATCAGGCCGCTCCGCGATCATCATGGCGTGACTCACGTTCGGGCGTGGAAACGCCGTGCCGCCCTCGTCCTAGCCGCCCGTGCGCTGCTGGCCGTCAGCAGGGGCACGAAACAGCCCCGGGTAGCCGCGTGAGCGTCTGCCTGCTGTTAGGGCCGACGGGCGAGTACCAGGACGGTGTCTTGGTGAGTAGGTTGCGTGGGAGTCGTGGGTCGATGGCGAACGCGGCGGCCGAGGCCGCGTCGTGCAGGCGGATGTGCTATCACGCGCCACCGCCGTCGCCATGACCGACCTGGGTCCCGGCTTAGGTCCAACCGCTGGATAACCCTCGTGGCTATCGTCTCCTGTCCGGCTACTGGGCGCCGCCGTTACGGCGGGCCTAATCGACGAGTGCTCCGGTAAATGGTCCATTGACCAGGCAGCCTCTCCATGCACAGAAGCGCCGGGACCTGGGATCACCAGCCGTGACGGGCAGCGCGTACCTGGCCGGTTCCGGTAGGCGCTGCAGCAGCCGCTCCTCCCTGTCAGGGGGTGCTGGCGGTGCCGCACAATCGCAGCGTGCTGTCTAGGGCCAAGGCGGCCGCCTCACTGGTGGTGAGGCGTCCCGCGGCCACTTGCTCGGCGGCGGTGCGAATGAGCCCGAGGATGGCGACGGCGAGCCAGGCGGCGGGGAGCGTGCGGTCGAAGTCGCCGGCGAGCTGGCCTCGCCTGATAATCCGCTCGAGCTGGGCGGTCCCGGCGTGGTGGGGGTCGTTGCTGCCGGGCGGGTCCCTGGTGAGGGCGGGGCCAAGCAGGTAGGGGTTGTCGCGGATGAGCTGCCAGCCGATGTCGAGGAACCGGCGCAGCGCGTCGGCGGGCGGGGCAGTGTCGAGGCGGGCGGTGTCGATGGCGGCAACGGTTTCGGCTCCCAGGGCGTGGAGTAGGGCGGCGATCAGGGCGTCGCGGGAGGGGAAGTGCACGTAGACGGTCTGGCGGGTGACGCCGGCCGCGGCGGCGATGTCTTCCATGCTGGCGTCGGGCCGCTCGCCGAGCACGGTGCGGGCCGCACCGATGATGGCGTCGATGCTGCGCCGGGCGTCGGACCGGCGGCGGCGGGGAGGCGGGGCGGTATCGAGCGTGTCAGCCATCAGGGCAAAGATATCCGCCCGGCCGTAACCTTGACAAGCCGTAAGAATTAGATAAGTCTTACAGCATGTCAGAGAACAGGGTGGCCGGGGACGGCCCGGCGATCGAGGCGCGCGGCCTGGTCAAGGTCTACGGCGAGACCCGGGCGCTGGACGGGATCGATCTCACGGTCCGGCGCGGCCAGGTGTTCGGGTTCCTCGGCCCTAACGGGGCGGGCAAGACCACCACCATCCGCATCCTGGCCACCCTGGCCCGGCCGGACGGCGGCACCGCCCGTGTCCTGGGGTTCGACGTGGTGAGCGGGAGGAACGCGATCCGGGCCCGGGTGGCCGTGACCGGCCAGTTCGCCGCCCTCGATGACGACCTGACCGGGTATGAGAACCTGATCGTCTTCGGCCGCCTGCGCGGCCTGTCCCGCACGGCCAGCAGACAGCGAGCTGATGAGCTGCTTGCCGCCTTCGACCTGGCCGGCGCCGGCGGCCGTCCGGTGGGCGGCTACTCGGGCGGGATGCGCCGCCGGCTGGACATCGGGGCCAGCTTGATCGTGACCCCCGACCTGCTGTTCCTCGATGAGCCCACCACGGGCATGGACCCGCGTAGCCGGAGCCGGGTGTGGGAGCTGGTCCGCCAGATCACCGCGGCCGGTAGCACGGTGCTGCTCACCACCCAGTACCTGGAGGAAGCCGACCAGCTTGCCGGGCAGATCGTGGTGATCGACCACGGCCGGATCGTGGCCGAGGGGACCAGCGCCCAGCTCAAGGCCCAGGCCGGCTCGGCGACCCTGCACGTCCGGCTTCTCGACGGCCAGCAGCGATCCCGGGCCCAGGCGGTCCTGGCCGGCACCCTGCAGGGCCCGGTCCAAGTCGGGGCCGACCCCCTCGCACTGTCCGTGCCGCTGGCCACCCCGGCCGACCCGGCCGATGTGGGCGGGCTGGTCGGGCACGCCATGACCCGGCTCTCCGACGCCCGGGTGGCGGTCGCCGAGGTCGCTCTCCGCCAGCCCAGCCTGCACGAGGCGTTCCTCGCCCTCACCGGCCACCCAGCCGGCCCAGCCGCTACCGACTCCGGGGACGCGAATCCATGACCACACCGACTGCCACCACCAGCCCCGCCGTACCGGAGGCTCACCGCCTCGACAACCTGCTCTCGCCCAGCGGGCCGCCGCGCCGTGCCGGAGCGCTCGCCGCCTCGGCGACCTTCGGGTGGCGGGCCATTCTCAAGATCAAGCACGAACCCAAGCAGCTCACGGACGTGATCGCGATCCCGGTCCTGATCACCGTCGTGTTCACCTACATCTTCGGCGGCGCCATCAGCGGCTCGCCCGGCAACTACCTCAAGTTCCTCCTGCCCGGCACGCTGAGCATGAGCATTGCCCTCGTCACCATGTACGGGGGCGCCCGCCTCGCCCAGGACGTGACCACCGGCGTGTTCGACCGCTTCCGCTCTCTGTCCATCTGGCGCGGCGCCTTCGTGCTGGGTGGACTGCTCAGCGATGCCGGCCGTTACCTGTTCGCCTCCGGCATCGTGGTGATCCTCGGACTGATCATGGGCTACCGGCCCGATGGCGGCGCACCCGGTGTGCTCGCCGCGGTAGCCCTGGTGGCGGCTTTCGGGCTCTCCCTGTCCTGGCTATGGGCCGCGGTCGCACTGCTCGTCCGCGACCCCGCCGTCGTCATAAGCATCGCCAACGTCGTGCTCATGCCGCTCTCGTTCGCCAGCAACGTCTTCGTCCAGCCGCGCACCATGCCCGGCTGGCTCCAGGCGTTCATCAACGTCAACCCCGTCAGCCACCTCGCCGACGCGGCCCGGGACCTGATGAACAACACCGGCAGCGCCGGCGGCCCGGTCGCCTGGTCGCTCATCGCGACCGCCGCCATCACCCTGGTGTTCGCTCCGCTCACCCTCCACCTCTACAGCAAGCAAGGCTGACGCGCACAGGCAGGAAGGACATCTCACATGACGGAGCACATGTCCGGCGAGCCGGACGCTGAGGACCGGTTCGTTCGCCTTGACGATGGTGACATGCACGTCGTGGAGGACGGCAACTCGGGCGCGCCCGCTTTGCTGCTGATCCACGGTTCTGCGGGCTCGCTGGCCTCCTGGGACGCGGTGGTCCCGTCGCTCGCGGGCGCCTTCCGCGTGATCCGTGTCGACCTGCTGGGCTGCGGAAGATCGGCAACCCCCGCGGGCGGCTACGACATCCCTACTCAGGCCCGCCGGGTCGGTACCGCGCTGGATAAGCTCGGCGTGAGCCGGGTGACGGTGATCGGGCATTCCGGGGGCTGCACGGTGGCCACGGCCCTGGCCGAGCAACGGCCCGGCGCGGTGGCGGCGCTGGCGCTCATCGACATGGGCCCCACCCCGGACGCCAAGATCCCCGAAAGCCGGCTCACCCGTCTCCTGCTGACCCAGTTTCCCGGTCCGCTGCTGTGGCGCCTGAAAACTGAGGCCACCATCCGGAAGGCCAGTCGCACCGGCTTCGCCCGTCCAGTCGACATCCCCGACGCCCTCATCGAGGGTCTGCTGGGGATGACGTACCAGGCCTTCGCGGGGGCGATGCGCGCGCCCCTGGACTACCTCGGGCAGCGGAGCCTTCCCGACCGGCTAACAGCGCTGAGCCTGCCGGTCCTGGTGGTCTTCGGCGCCGCCGACCAGCGGTGGCGATCTTCGTCGGCTGCTGCATATCGCGTCGTGCCCGGCGCCCGCGTCGAGTTGCTGCCGGGTGTGGGACACACCCCGATGATGGAGGACCCGCAAGCGACCGGCAAGCTGCTGCTGGACTTTGCGGCGGCCAGCGAGCTCCACGACGAAGAACCCAAGCTTTGACACCACCTCCGCCACCGCCCAGCTGGTTCGGGCCAAGAGCCAGCACCGATGACCCTGCGGTCGCCGCGCTGCTCGATCAGGTCGCGCCTGCCAGGACGGCGCGGACGCGCGGGGCGGGCCCGGCTGGCCGAATCCGCGCTGCGGGCGGGGAGGCTCTGGCCAGGTCTGGCACGGCTGGTCATGTGCGGGAAACACTGGCTGCGTAACGTGGCGGCAGCGCGGGACGCGCCGTGCACCTGGCGGGAGGAACATGGTGGTGACCAAGAGGGAGGCCGGCGAGGCCGTCCGGGCGGCCAAGGCCCGCCTAGGCGTGACCTGGGCCCAGCTAGCCGACGCGGTGGGACGGCCGGTTGCGTGGACGACATCGGCGCTGTTGGGCCAGCAGCCGATGACCGTCGCCCAGGCTACGGCGGCCGCATCGCTCCTCGAGCTGGGCGAGGACGTCGCCCAGGCCTTGCAGTTGCAGCCGACCCGGGGCGCGCTGGACTCGCCGGTCCCTGTCGACCCGACGATCTACCGGTTCTATGAGGTGCTGCAGGTCTACGGCCCGACGATCAAGGAGCTCATCCACGAGCAGTTCGGCGACGGCATCATGAGCGCGATCAACTTCCGCCTAGACGTCCGGCGCGAATCCGATCCCGCCGGCGACCGGGTGATCGTCACGCTGGACGGCAAGTTCCTGCCCTACCAGTGGTGAAGACGGCCAGACCGCGCTAAGGACTTTGACGATCTGGCCCATACAGCCCTGTCCGCAGCATGAGAGTGCGACTCGCGCACTTCCGATATGGAGCCGCGGCCCCGACGCGCGCGCATCTCCGATGATGGGCACATGGAGTGGACCTTCACTGGCGAGGTGATCGAGTGGCGCGGACCGGCGCCGTACCTCTTCGTGGCCATGACGCCCGAGGAAAGCGAGGATCTCAAGGAGGCAGCCCGCGGCCTTATCTACTGGGGCCAGGTGCCGGTCTTCGTCACCATCGGCGGCACCGAGTTCACCACTGCGCTGTTCCCCAAGGACGGGCGCTACCTAGTGCCCGTCAAGGCGGCGGTGCAGCGAGCGGAGGCGATCGGGGAGGGCGCGATCGTTGAGGTCGCCTTGCGCCTCAACTCCGCGCGCTAGGAATGATGGGGCACGCAGCCAGCGGCATGTGCGAGCGCGGCTACGCGGAGAACAACTTCCAGTGCCCCTCGGAGATGACCTCGACGGTGCCGTCGGTCACCTTGATGGCGGTCTGGTCGTCGATCGCGTACGCCGGGCACGCGATCTCGGCCGACCAGCGAATCGGTTCCCGCACGCATTACCTCGCCGGCTCGGGCAAGTTGGAAGGCATGACGACCGCAGCCGAACGACTCCTCGTGCCCGGCCCGGAGGAGCA
>CAZORE010000192.1:0-11856 GCA_964581815.1 uncultured Streptosporangiaceae bacterium
CCCTTCGTTCCTGACGCCAACGCGCGCCGCAGCCGCCTGCGTGAGCTGGTCGAAGCGGACGCGCTGCCAGGCCGAAGCAGAAGATGCTGGCCGAGAAAAGGCTCAGCGAGAAGACCATGGGCATTCGGATCTTCACTACGAAGAGTAAAAGCACCGTTTGCCCCGGTAACCGAAATCATGAGTCAGACAGCGGCAGGGCTTGACCTGTATATAAAGTCTGGGACTCCACTGGAAGGTTATGTTCGCCAGGTCATGCGCATTCGCCGCCGCCCGGACACTCCCGCGTCGGCAGGCATGCGAATTAGCTGACAGATCAGCTGGTGGTGCGGAACGGCCGCAGGTTCGCGTACCCGGCCGAACGGTCTTCTGCCCGCTCCGTCCCGATGCCTGGCGGCCAGCGCTAGAGCCGGTTCTGCCGATCCGGGCATGCCACGTGATCTCTGCGGCTGCGGCGACTGCGGGCGTTGAGCAGCTCCGACCGGTTTTACAGCCCGCGTGCTCCGCCCGAATCACTCCCGGCTGACCCGCTCCGCCTCAGTCTCACCCTCGCTGTCCCACACGGCGTCTTCGTCCGCCCGCTCGCTGGCGGTGAGCTCGTCGGAGGTGCCGAAGCGCAGCACCGGGCGGCCGCGATCGTCATAAGGCGGCCATCCGGGGTCGCCGGTCGCGGCGAACGCGGACCACGCGCGGTGCATCGATTCCGCGAGTCTCCGCGGTGGCCGCGCACCGAGCAGTGCGGCGTACCCGGGGGCGTCTAGGTTGTCGAAGACAAACGGCAATTCAAGGGCGTGGCACGCGCCGAGCGCGCCGTCGAACGCGGGCGACCTCCACGCGAACTCGTAGATGTAGGTTCCGGGGTGGGCGCGTGCGACCTCCAGCGCCGGGATCCGGTAAAACCCGTCGGTCATGATCGCGGCCATCAGCTCGCCGTACGACGAGTCCGGACGGGCGGTGCGGTATGCGCTGATGACCGACGGCGGATAGCGGCGGGCGCGAACGAACTGGGACAACGCCTCGTGGTCCGCCTGGTCGACGACGCCGGTCGGTACAAAGAACAGGTTCGCCTCGTCGACATTGGTCCCGACGAGTATGTCCACGTCCGCACCCGCTCCGCCGCGGAGGGCCTGGATCGGCGCGGCCGGCAGTAGGTGCCCGTCGACGACCGGCTCGAACGGCATGATGTTGCGGGCGACGTCGCCCCACCGCTGCGGATCGGGCTCCGCTGCGACCTCCTGGGACAGCTGCGACTGGGCGGCCAGCAGCCGGGGCATAGGCACCGCTGCGATCGCAGCGCGGGTTGCGGCCACGCCCAGGATCTCGGCCAGCCTGGCGCCGATCCGCACCGCCGAGTCCGGGCCGATCACGCAGCGTGCGGCACCGGACTGAGCGATCGCGCGCCGGAACAGGCCGGTTGCGGCGGGCATCGCGAGCAGGGTGCACACGCTCATGGCCCCGGCAGACTCGCCGCAGATGGTGACGTTGGCGGGGTCTCCGCCGAACGCCCGGATGTTGTCCCGCACCCAGGCGAGTGCCGCGATCTGATCGAGTAGGCCGAGGTTGGGCGTTCCATCGCCGAACCACAGGAACCCGTCGGCGCCGAGACGGTAGTTGATCGTCACGAGCACGACGCCGTGGCGCGCGAACTGGGATCCGTTGTACGTCGGTATCGCGCCGGACCCGCTGGTGAAGGAGCCTCCGTGGATGAACACCATGACCGGTCTCGCGCCGTCGGTATCCGGTGTCCAGATATTCAGGTTCAGGTAGTCCTCGCCGAGGATGGGCTCACCGGGGAGCAGCTGCGCCACTGGTCCCGCGGCGCGCACCTGCGGCGCCGTCGGACCGTAATCCCGTCCGTAACGGACATCCGTCCAAGGCTGCGGCGGCACCGGCGGCATGAACCGTCGCGGGCCGACCGGCGGCGCGGCGTACGGGATGCCGAGGAACGACAGGACGCCGTCACCGTCGGCGTGGCCGCCGACGGGACCGTGCACGGTGTCAACCGTCACGCGCGCACCAGCACGTCTCGCAAGCCGTCGCCAACCGCGCTGATGCTCCACGCGCCGATCGTGATGGCGAGGCCGGGGACGATCGTGGCAGCGGGGTCGCCGGTAAAATTGAGGTACGCGGTGGCCATGTCCGCCCCCCACGACGGAGAGGGGGGCGGCACGCCGAGTCCCAGGAAGCTGAGCGCCGCCTCCACAATGAGGAAGTAGCTGGCGGCGGCGACGGTCTGCACCACGGCCGGAGCCATCGCGTTGGGAAGGACATGCCGAACGGCGGTACGCCAGCGACTGACCCCCAGCGACTGTGCGATGAGAACGAACTCGGCGCCGCGCAGCGGTAGCGTCGCCGATCGCAGCAGCCGTGCGAGACCTGGCGCCGAGATGACGCCGACCGTCACCATCGCGTGGGTGATGGATGACCCCAGCGCGGAGACGACGCCGATCGCCAGAATCAGCGGCGGGAACGAGAGCATGGCATCGGCGATGCGCATCAGCGCCTCGTCTACCGCAGTTCCGGAGAAGCCGGCCGCAAGCCCCCAGGGCACGCCGAGCACAAGCATCGAGAGGACACCGATTCCCACGCCCTCGAACGCCGAGCGGCAACCGTAGATGACCCGGCTGAACACGTCCCTGCCAACGAGATCGGTGCCGAGCAGATGGTGCAGCGACGGCCCGGCGTTGCGCAGCGACAGCGTTTGCTGCAGCGGGTTGTCGATCGGCAAAATCGGCGCTAGCAGGCTGGCCAGCAGGATGAACAAGAACATCACGAGGCCAATGCGGGGAACGAGGCCGAAACGCCGTGCCCCGGTGCCGCGTCCGTCGAGGTGCGCGGCTTCAGCCGCCAAGGTCGCATCCTCCGCGACCTCTTGCGCTAGCACGGCCCCGCCGACGCCTGCTGCCAGCCCTGCTCCGCTGCGGCCGCTACTCCGAGATGGCATTCCTGATCCTCGGGTCGAAGAGTGCGAGGCTGACGTCGGCCAGCAGGTTAAGCACAGCGACCAGGACACCGACGAGCAGCACGATCGCCTGCACGATGGGGTAGTCCTCATTGCTCACTGAGCTGACGATCTCGGTGCCGAGACCGGGAATGGCGAAGATGTTCTCGACGAGCACGGTGCCCCCGACAAGTGCGGTGAACGCGAGCGGGATGAAGGTAATGACCGGAGCCACCGCGTTGCGAAGCGCGCAGTTCAGGTAGATCTTGCGGGGCGGCAGACCCATCGCCCACGCGGTTCTGATGTACGGACTGTCCAGGGCGCTGGCCATCGCGCTGCTGACGTGCCGGGCGAGGAAGCTGCCGGTGACGACCGACAGCACAAGGACCGGCAGGGTCAGGGTGTCGATATTGCCGCCGAGACTCTGGGAGATCGGGGTGAACCCGACGGCGGGGAAGACGTTCCAGGTAAGCCCGAGGACGCCGGCCGCCACGGCTGCCAGCCAGAAGTCCGGGATCGACAAGCCGAGTCCGGACGTGAGCTGGATAGCCCTTCCCGTCGGACGACCGCGCTTGACCGCGGCGAGCATGCCCAGTCCGCCGCCGATCACCGTGGACACGATCAGCGCCCCGACGATGAGCTCGAGGGACGGGATGACCCGTGGCGCGATCACCGTGGAGACCGGCTGCTGGCTGTAGTACGACGTCCCCAGATTCCCGTGCAGCACGCCAGTGAGCCAGTGCCAGTACTGGACAGGGACCGGCGCGTTCAGCCCGAGGCGAGCCTCGAGCGCGGCGATCTGCGAGGCGGTGTACTGGCCGGTGCCACCGCCGAGCATTGCCTCGACCGGCCCTCCTGGCAGCAGGTAGCGCAAGGCGAACACGAGGATCGTGCTGACGAAGACCGTCGGAATCGACGTCGCCAGGCGCCGGAGAATGATCCTGGTCATCGGTCGAAGTTCCCGTGGTCGCTCGTCACCGCTGCGTCCCCTGGCTGGCCTCCGGCACTCTCGCCAGCTGCCATGAGCCCGAGCACGTCGGTGCTTCTCCAGCACCGGGACAGGCGCGGCTGCCCGGGCAGCACCGGGGACAGCGCCGGCGGCTCCTGGCAGGCGTCAATGGCCCACCCGCAGCGCGCACGGAAACGGCACCCGCCTGACGCCCCGGCGTCATCCGGGGCGGAGGGCAGCTCAGGCAGCGTACCCCGGCGGCCCCGGAGCGTCGGAAGGCAGTCGAGGAGAGCCCGGGTGTAGGGGTGGGCCGGGCTGGCAAGCACCGTGCCGGCCGGTCCGTACTCCACGATCTCCCCGCGGTACATCACCGCGATGTCGTCGCAGACATCGGCCAGAACCGCGAGATCGTGCGAGATCATCATCATGGCGAGCCGGCGGCGCGTGACCAGCCCGCGCAGAAGTTCGAGGATCTCCTCCTGGACGGACACGTCAAGCGCGGTCGTCGGCTCATCCGCGAACAGGACCCGGGAGCCGCAGCTCACGGCCATCGCGATGACGACCCGCTGGCACATGCCGCCCGACAACTCGTGCGGGTAGCTGGACATGACCCGTTCCGAGTCGGCCAGCCGGACATCGGCGAGCGCCGCGAGGACTCGCTCCCGTGCCTCGGCCTGGCCGCCGCGCCCGTGCGCGCGAGCAGCCATCATCAGCTGGTCCCCGACGCGGATGACCGGGTTCAGCGCCGTGGTCGTCTCCTGGAAGATCATCGCGAGATGGCGTCCCCGGTAGCGCCTGAGCTCCTTCTCGGGCAAGGCAAGCAACTCCGTGCCCCGGTAGCGGATCGACCCGCGCGCGACGGCACTGCGCGGAAGCAACCCCATCGCCGCGAGCGCGGATGTGGTCTTGCCGCACCCGGACTCGCCCGCGACGCCGAGGACCGTGCCCGCGCGCAGCGTCAGGTCGACGCCGCGAAGCGCGGTGGTCCGCGCCGGGCCGGCGCGGAATTCAACCTCGAGCCCGCCGATCCGCAGCATCTCCTCGCCGGGCTCAGGCGCTGCCTGGGACAGCGCCTGACCCTGGCCTCGGCGCCCGTGCATGATCTGCACTCGCTGCACCTCTAGCTCGTGTAGTAGAGACCGCGCCAGTTATCGATGCCGAGGTTGCTTGCGACCCACCCGCCGATGTTCTTCCGGTACACATTCACCAGAGGCGACGTGAACATCGGCGCGTAACCAGGGTTAGTCTGCTGGCTCTTGAGGATGTTGTAGGAGATCTGGGAAACCCCGGCGGTCGAGTAGGCCTGGTAGAACTGCTCGAAGTACTGATCGATGCCGTAGCTGGTCTTGCCCGCGTTGTAGTACGACTGGCTCCACAGCAGCTCATAGTTGCCCGGCGCGGTCCCGCCGCCGTAATCGGCGAGGAAGCACTCGGGTGCTGCTTTGTTGGTGAAGAACGTGCCTACTTGCGCGGGCGTGCCGGGTATGACCGTCAGGTTGATCCCGACGGCCTGTTCTTCTGAGATGATGATCGGCGTCGCGGTCTCGAATCCCAGGCCCGGGTACTCGTAGCAGGTCATGCTCACGCCATGGGGGTATCCAGCCTGCCGCACGAGTTCCTTGGCCTTGGCGGGGTCATAGGACCAGACCGGGTCGAGGCTTTTCACGTAGCCGATGGTTCCCGGCGGCATCGGCTCGGTCGTGACCTGGCCAAGGCCGTTCGTCACGGCTTCCGCAAGGTCCGCGCGGTTAAGCGCCAGGTTGAATGCAAGCCTGATCGCAGCGTTGTTCAGCGGCTTTCTCGAGGAGTTGAAGTAGGCGAGGCTGAATTGCGTGCCAGGCCCCACCGACACGGTGAGGTTCGCTTCCTTCTTCAAGGTGCTTACGTCCTGCGGGGAGAGGTCAAATGCGACGTCCACGTTGCCGGTCCTGATGGCGTCCGCCAGGGCCGTGTCGCTCTGGAAGATCTTGTAGTCGATATTCTTCACGCGTTTGACGTTGGCGTTATTCCAGTATCCGGGGAAGCTCGTGAAGTCGTAGCTCGCCCCTTGCGTCTCGGAGACGAATGAGTACGGCCCGGTGCCGACTGGGTGCGCCGCGAAGTTCGCGCCCTCTTTCCGCACCGCTGTCGGTGACGGAATCGTCCCGGCGCGGCCGGCGAGGCCGCCGAGAAGCAGCGCGTTCTGCTGGCTCAGGTGGTAGATCACCTCGTAGTCGCCTACTGCCGTGACCGAGGTGACGTACTGCAGCAGGTTGGCGATGTCGCCGGCCTTGAGGAAGGCCTTCGTGTAATCGACGACGGCCTGCGCGTTGAAGGGGGTTCCGTCCTGGAACTTGACCCCGTGCCGCAGGAATACCGCGAGTTCGAGCTTGTCGGCACTGGGGTACTTCCAGGACGTCGCCAGCATCGGCTCGATCGCTCCGGTCTGCGGGTTCTCCTGCACCAAGGCGTCAAATACGAGGTTCAGGTAAGCCAGGTCGGAACCCTGAGTGCCCGTGGTGGGGTCGAGGGTGCCGGGCGGGAATTCCGTTCCGATCGTGATCGTCCCGTTGCTGTTACTATTCCCGCCGCCGGCTTGACCCGACGACCGCGACGAGCAGGCGGCAAGGGCCACTATGGCCGTCACGGCAACGACGGCGGCGAATACTCTGGTTGCTCTGGCGCGAGTTCGTCTTGCCCTGAAGGGGTTCATATCGCTCCTCGGGTGGTGATACGCGCTGGATACGGAGGACCGGGCTCCCGGTCGGCTGGCGCTCCGCCGCGCTCGAGGGTCGGCACGGCGGCGATGAGGCGTCTCGTGTACTCGTCCTGCGGGCCGGAGATGATGCTGGCCGGGTCTCCGTACTCGACGATCCGGCCGTGGTACATGACCGCGAGCTGATCGGCGAGATGAGCTACAACGGAGATGTCATGGCTGATGAAGACCATCGCGATTCCGGTTTCGCGGTTCAGCCGTTGGAACAGGTTGAGGACGACGGCCCTGATCGACACGTCAAGCGCGGAAACGGACTCGTCGCACACCATGACGGCAGGTGATGCCGCGAGCGCCCTGGCGATAGCGACGCGCTGCTTCTCGCCGCCTGACAGTTCGGCCGCGTGCTTGTCCGCGAACGCTGCCGCGGGTAGTCCGGCCCGTTCTAGGTAGCCGACGGCCCGTGCCCTGAGGTCAGCGACTCCGGCCCGCTTCCAGGCTGAGAAGGTGGTCAGGTTGGGCGCGATAGCCTCGCCGACGATCCGCCATACCGGCAGCCGGGGGTTGAGTGCCATGGCGGACTCCTGAAAGATCATCTGAATATCCCGGTAGCCGCGGGGCTTGCGCTGCTCGCGGGGGGCGAGGTCACCGGTGCCCGACGGGAAGCGGAGCTGACCCGAGGTGGGGTTCAGGAAGCCGGCGACGACTTTACCGAGTGTCGACTTACCGGAGCCGGACTCGCCTACTACTCCGAGGACCTCGCCCGCGCCCAGCCGGAAGCTCACCTGGTCAACAGCGCGCAGCTTCTTTCCGTGCTTGAGCGGGTACTCGACGACCAGGTCGTCTGCGGCCAGCACAGGCCCGGGTGCTCCCGCACCCGGCAGGGCCGCCTGCCCGGGGGCCGCCGTCTCTGCCATGCGCATCGTTCTCCTCGTCCGCATTGACGTTGCGCAGCATATGACTAAGCGCATATTCACCTACATGTGTATTTCTGTCAAGGCATGTGAGGCGGCTCGTATGGCTATTAGGCTGAGTCGACGGTTTCACAGCACGCTCGCTCCGCCCGAGTCACCCCCCGCTGACCAGCACGGACGCGTTTCAAGGCGCGATCCCGGGCTGCCGCCGTCCGCTATGCGTCCGTGGGCACCAGGTTCCGGGGGCCGTGTCGGCCACGGACGGAGGCGGAACGGGCCACGGACGAGGACGGGACGGCTCACGGACGGGGCCAGTGGGAGCGGTTACGCCGACCGTCCTGGCTGCAACTTAGGCCGTTGAGCAGCATCTTTGCCTTCACTGGCTACAGGCATCACCTTAGTCGCTAGCAGGGGCCTCGTAGCTGGCGATGACGTCGGCACACCTGTGCCTATGCTCATGCATGACCGCCGGATCCGGTGCCCTTCCAGATGAGCGAACGCCGACATCGTCCCGGACGAGGAAGGCTCCCTGCCGATTACGAGTGCGCGGCCAGTCCGCTGACCAGTCTTGGCTCCGGCATCCATATCCGCCAGTCCTGTCGGGCGCGCCGTCCCATGGACGCGCCTGCAGAGCGCCGGAGAGGCAATTAGGTTGGGTGCGGCTCTTCTGAAGGGACTTCTGACCAGCAGTTTTGCTCGATAGGCGGCTGATCGGCGGCTTGGTCTTCTACCGTCGTGTGCGGGGGGGAAGGAGGCCGTGGATGGGCTCGCTGATCGGGGAACTCAAACGACGGGAGGCGGCCGCCCAGGCGGAGGCGGGCCGGCTGCGCAGCCGGATCGGGGAGCTTGCGGAGGAGCTGGCCAGGGCTGAGGCGCAGGTCTCGCGGCTGGTGATCGCGCGGGAGGAAGTGACGCGGGTACTGGAGGAGCCTGCCGTCGCGGGGCCGCCCGCCGGGCAGGGCGGGGAGCTCGCAGGGGAACCGCGGCCGGCCTCGCCTATCGGGGCGGTGACGGTGCCGCCGTGGCAGGAAGGCACCGGGGCGTCGGTGCTGCCGCGGTCATGCCAGGACCCTCATCCCCCGGCGAGGTTCACCCTGGCCGGACAGCCAAGCTGTGCGACTGCTGGCATTGCCGGGGTATCTATTCACTGCTAACGGCCACGAAAAAATGACTCTGGCTCAATTGTCGTGATCGGGTCAGTCGGCGAGCAGGACGCGCTTACTTCTTGACTGAACTGCAGAGGTTGTTTCCCCTGCTCAAACGGCGCGAAAGTATACGTCCTCGCAGTGATCGAGCACGGCAGCCGCAACGGGGCTGGCCTCATGCTCCCGCGCCGCCGGTCGGGCGGGCGCGGGAACCGGTTGCCGCTGCCTTACGTTACGGCGGGCGGGTAGAAGACGCTGCTGGTCCCCTCGTCCCAGTGCAGGGTCACCCGGGTCACGGCCTGCGGCCGGGGCGCGGCGGGCGGGGGCGGGGCGAGGGCCGGGCCGGCCAGGCCGGCGCGGTAGGCGTCGTGGCGGCGGGTCAGCTCGCCGTCTGCGGCGAGCGTCTCTGCTGGGATCGTGGTCGCGCGGGAGGGTCTCGGAGGTTTGCTCCACTGGGACGGGAGGCTCCGGGTCTTTGAGCCGGAGCCTCCTAGCGTTCCGCGGAGGATGTCGAAGGCCCGGCTGGTCATCACCGCCGTCACCGTTGAGAAGCGACCTGTCAGCGAGGTCGCGAAGTCCTGCGGGGTCGCCCCTCTCTGCCAGGCTGTCGTGAGGCGCCCGCCCCTCAGTAACCACTGACACTCCTCTAGAGCGGGGATGGAGACGCTTTCCTAGATGACGATGACCTCGCTCGACCGCAGGCCGGGAGCCGGCGATGCGGGACTGGTTACCGGCGAGTGGCAGGACCGTCCCGATCCGGAGGTGCCCGAGAAGGCCCGCCGGCGGACGTTCACCGCGCAGTACAACCAGGAAGTCCTGGCCGCCGGACGGCGAGAAGGGCGCGGTCCTGCGGCGGGAGGGCCTTTACTCGAGCCTGATCAGCGAGTGCCAGCGGGCCCGGGACGCGGGGCGCTGGCCGGGCTGAAGCGGCCATCGGGGCGCCCGCGTTGTTGCGGTCGCGGACCAGCATCCCGAATGCGCCTCCGGCATCGACAGAGGTGAGCTGCTCAGGGTCGCCATCCAGCAGTACCTTCGCCCCTACCGCGGCGGCGTGGCAGGGGGTTTCCGAGCTGGACAGGGCCAGCTCTGCTGCGGCTATTCGAGCTTTACGACGTGAAGCCCCGACAGCGGGCCGCCGCCGACTTGCATGAGACGTCCGGCGTCATGCAGTCCGCCGAGGTCGACGGGCGCGAATCCCATCGAGTCGGCAAACGCTGAGACGGTGGCCTTGGCGCCCGCGTCGTCGCCGGCGAGGAAGGCGACGAGGCGGCCATCGGTGCGGCGGGGGTCCTGCGCGGTGATCTGGCCGTAGAGCGCGTTGAACGCTTTGACGACGCGCGCGCCGGGCATCAGCGCGGCATTGCGCTCGCTGCCGGTCTGATCTCCCAGGTCGGCCGCGATCCCGTGGCTGAAGTCCTGCCACTGGTTGGTTGCGTCGATCACGATCCGCCCGTTCCAGTCCGGTACGTCCTTGACCGCCGCGGGCACCTGCTCCCAGCCGACCGCGAGGATCACGATACCGGCCCGCGCCGCCTCAGCGACCGTGCCCGCGGACGCATTCGCGCCGAGCCGGCTCGCAAGCGGCCCGAGCGACTCCGGCCCGCGGCTGTTGCTGAAGATGACGCGGTGGCCCGCCGCGACGGCATGGCCGGCGATCGCCTGCGCGAGGGTGCCTGCGCCGATCATGCCGACCGAGAAATGCTGGCTTGAGGACATGGGTGCTTCCCTAAGATCGAAGTGTCTGGAGTGAAACGGAATCACTCTGGATGCCCAGAGTGATGGGGTGTGGCTGATGAGCGTTTGCCCAGGGCGACGTGGCCCCGGTGCGGCGCGGGACGACGCCAAGACGGCCGGATGGCGAATGACACTGGGCTCCGCCTCTTCGCGATGTAGCGGCTGACCGGACAGCAGACCGGCCGCCCCTACTCCGCCTCGCTGAGATGGACCATGGCGTCGTACAGCTGCTCGTACGTCATCGGCGGCTCGGGGATCGGATGTGCCCGCTCAGCCCGGTAGGCGTCGAGCATGAGGTAGAGGTAACGCCGCCAGGCGTTGGGCGCCGTGGCGCTGGTGGCCTCGATGATCCGGCCGTTGGACCAGATGAGGTTGACGATGTCGGCCAGGGTGATATCGCGGCGAGCCTCGCCGGCGTCTTGGGCCCGGGTGAGCATGTCCACGATCTGCTGGCACATCTCGTCGTGGATGCGCTCGGTCTCGGCGCTGTCGGTGAAACGGCGGGAGAGGAAGTCGTTGAAACCCCGGTCTCCCGCCTGCATGCCGAACAGGTGCTCCAGGTAGTAGACGAGCCCTTCCCACGGGTCGTTCATCTCCAGGGCCTTGTTGGCCCCGTCGAGGAACTCCTGAAGCCGGGGCTGGAAGGCGGCCATGAGCAGGTCCAGGCGCGTTGGGAAGTGGCGGTACAGGGTGCCGATGGCGACGCCGGCGTCGCGTGCGACCTTCTCAAGGGAGGCATCCACGCCGTGTGCGGCGAATTCGCGCTGCGCCGCGGCGAGGAGCTTGTCTCGGCGCTCCTGGGCGTCGCGGCGCAGGGGCCTGCGCATCTGCTCAACGTCGCTACGGCTCACTTCGTCAGTTTACCGGCGATACTGAGGGCAGCCTCCCCTTTCTGCGCCGCTCAGGAGCCCGGGAGAGCGCGGCTGACCCCGGTGAGCTCGCCGGCATGCCCGTGCGCGACGTGGCTGAGGGCATGCGAGATGGCGCCACACCCCTCCGGAATAAAGTGAGGCACCCCTCCGTTCCGGTAGGCAGCAACGACCGGAGGGGTGCCTCATCTTGGCGCACCGGCGCGAACCTGGTCGTCGACGGCGGGTTCAGTCACATCTGACGCCACCCGGATGGGCAGCCGAGCCCCCTATCCCTTCAAACAAGTTCATCCCAGACCACAGAAAGTGAGTACCCGTCCATGAGCAGCATCAGCTTCATCGGCCTAGGCGGCATGGCCCGCGCCATAGCCGCCCGCGCGGTCGAAGGCGGCAACGTCGTCGAGGTCACCGGCCGCGACCAGGCCAAGGCCAGGGACCTGGCCGCCGCCCTCGGCGGCGGCGCGACGGCCGGATCATTCGGCACCGCCCCGGCCGGCGACATCGTCATCCTCGCCGTGCCCTACGCCAGCGCCGCGCAGGTGCTCGCCCAGTACGGGGACGCGCTGGCCGGCAAGGTCATCATCGACATCTCCAACACCTTCAACGCCGACGCCA
>CAZORE010000193.1:0-11707 GCA_964581815.1 uncultured Streptosporangiaceae bacterium
CTCGGACAACCAATCCCAGTCTCTGAAGCGCCTCGAGTTCCCGCAGGACGGTCCCGTCGCCTGGGCCGTACCTGGAATTAACCGTCAGGTCTATCCACCGGGCATCCCAGTCACCGCCCCCCTCGGCGACGACTGCCAAGAGCTTCACCTGACGGTCAGAAAGAGGGATGTCACTCATGGCGCCAGTCCCGGATAGAAGAGATCCGCGTCGGAGATCCCGTAGTCCTCGAGCGTGGCGGTGTGGACGTCGTTCCACACGTCGTACATATCAGCGGTCCCGAGGTCCACGCCTGATTCAGGTCCGAAGCCGAGTTTGGCATACCTACTCGCCTCATCCAGTTCGTGAGTGAAGAAATTCCGATCATAAGACGTCGGCTCTATGTCACCAGCCGCGATGGATGTTAGCCGGTCAAGCATCCCCTGCTCTGGAGGCTGCAAGGAACCACCTCCAGTAAAGCGCTGAAGATGAGCCGCAACTTCCTGAACGTCTTCAACGGTGATTCTCGCTTTCCCGGCATCAAGCTGCTGGATCGGCCCGCCCGCCGCCTCGGGATCGAACTCACGCCCCGAGGCAGGCCCGCGAGCGCCTATCTGGACGTCGTCCCGCACCCGGACGTCGTGCTCGTCTGGGGCCGATCCGCTCCAGGTAGCTACGGTCGTCCGGTCGGGGACCTGGAGGTCCTCCAGTTCGGCAGCCTCGGCCGACTGGCCCCTGTCTTGCCGGTGACTCACTAGGCCTACCGGGTATGGTTCCCGGTCTTCGGCTTCGATCCCGCGCGTCGGTGCGGTGACCATTTCGCGTTCGGGCTGCCGGTAGGCGGCATCGACGGCAGCGCGGTAAGCCGCGGCTCGTTCTGTCCGCAAGGCTGAGTCCAGGGGACGAGGGGAGGAGTCGTGGGGACCGTCACCTCCAACTGCCTTGCCCTGGTCCTTGCCAGCGGCACCCGGGCCGTCGGCAGCCGACCGGGCGCGGCGGTCCAAGCAAGCACGGTCGGGCTCGTCGGCTGGCTCTGGCCGATCGATCCGCACGCGTCACCTACCTCACCAGGCCAGCGTCGAATGTCTCCACTGGGAAACGGGTGGAGCCTGGCTGCGGTTCACCTGATCTACGCGCGGCAACGCGGCGTCAAGGTATGACGTTCCTGCGCCCTGCCGGAATCTCGATGGTGACTGATATCGTGTCGGTCACGGCATGATCCGTACGCCGTCCGCCGCCGCCATCCGCGCCTGCGCCGCACGATGGCATCGCCGGTCAAGGTCTCTCGGGGCCCGCGACAACCCGCTGTCCGGCAGGCATGCCTTTCCTCGGCGGGACGCGCGGGGTCTCGCTGGAGTTGGACGCAGCCATGCCGAAGAAGCAGACCACCGCCGCGAAGAAGGCCCGCGCCGCCGCTCGCGCGGGGGAGAAGTACACCACCGCGCTCCGCAGGCAGTCGCCAGGCGCCCCCGCGGTACCGTCCGCGCCCGCGACAAACGCAGGCCGGGTCTCCCTCGACCACCGCAGCCCCTGGAGCCACGCGCTCGACTTCCGGCCCTTCCGCGGTACCGACCTGTTCGACCGCATCGGCGGCCAGCCGACGGTCAACACAATGGTCGACCTCCTGTACGAGGGCATCGCGAACGACGGCCAGCTCCGCCCGTTGTTCCCCCGCGACCTCGCCAGCAGCCGGTCGATGCAGAAGCTGTTCTTCGCGCAGTGGCTGGACGGCCCGCGCCGTTACAGCGCCCAGGCATACAAAGGCCTGGGATCCGCCCACGCCGGCCTGCCGATCACGCCCGCGCTCGCCGAACGGTGGCTGGGACACTTCCGCCGGGCGATGGAGGCCACGGTCGCGGCGGGCAGCGACCGCGAGCTGATCTTCGCGCAGGTGCACTCCCTCGCCATGGCTCTCGTCAGCCGGGAAGTGGCCCCGGAAGAACCCCCCAGGCGAAGAAACCGGCCAGGCGGGAAAGACGCCCAATGGCCGGTGGCCTGGTGCGGCAAGGGCGCACGCATCGTGACGCGTTCGCGGGACCTCGCTCATCGTGGTGACCTCGCCGGGCTCGCCGCGGCCCTGACGGAAGCACCGGACCTGCTGCTTCCGCCGTTCGCCGCGGCCATCATGCAGGCCGCCGCCCTGGCCGGCCGGGCCGAGATCGTCCAGATGCTGCTAGAGCGCAGCGTCAGCGCGGACCGCCCCTTCTACCTTCCGGTCGGCGTCACCGGGCAGGCGTTCGAGCGGGTGATCTTCGTGACGCCGCTGTGCGCGTCCCGGATGAAGCGCCGCCCCGCGGCCGAGTCGCTGCTCCTGGCCGCCGGGGCCAGCGACGACGTCTTCACCGCGGCATTCACCGGGGACCTCGGTTCGCTCGAGGGGATGCTCGCGGCCGACCCCGGCCTGGCCCAGGCAGCCGATCCGGCAGCCGACGTCCTCGGCATCACACCGGTCGATCACGCGGTCGCCGGCAAGCAGGCCGCAGCGCTGCGGCTCCTGCTGGACCACGTCCCAAACGCCGGCCACGCGCGAGCGCTGCGCGGTGCCGTCGCCCAGGGCAGCCTGGCGATGACCGAGCTGCTGCTGGAACACGGGGCGGACGCGACCCGGATCGGCACCGGACGCTGGGTCCTGCACCCAGAGCTCGCCCCGCTGCTGGCCAGCCGCGGCGCGACGGTCGACTCCTCAGGCTCGTGGATCGGGGCCAGCTGCACCGGTAACCAGGGCCGCAAAGACGACCCGGACTACGTCCGCGCCCTCCTGCGCCACGGTGCCCGCGCGACCGACCGCCGTACCGGCGACCCCGACGGCGCGTATGGCGTCCGGGCCCTCAACGCGACCGCGCTGCACTACGCCGCCCGGGCCGGCTTCCAGCAGACCATCGAGGTGCTCCTCGAGCACGGGGCCGACCCGGGCGCCCGCGACAGCCACGGCCGCACGCCACTCGACTGGCTGGCGCAGGCGGCACCGTCGGTACCGCGAGCCGCCGTCCAGAACCTGCTCACCGCCGGGCAACGACTCAGTGGCTAACGTCGCTGGGTCTGGCTTCGCGAGTGCCTCCATCGCCGAACGGGCCCACTGCAGGCTGACCCGGTGGGTGGCGATGCCGTGCTCGAGCGCGAGCCGTCCGTGCGTTGGCGCCGGATGCTCTGCCCATGGCCGGTCCGCTGGTGAGGCTGAGGCGAGGTAGCGCTCCATGAGCGAGACGAAGTCGGCGAGCGCGTCCGCGACGGCGTTGAGGAAGGCGAGCACTTCCTCGCGTTCGAGGTTGTTCTCCATCATCACGAAGCGCATCAGGTGCAGGCCGAGGTCCTGCGCGATGGTGGCGGGGTCGACGGGGCCGCGAAGCCAGTCAAGATGGGCGGCCCGGCCGGCCTCGGTCACCTGATAGAGGCGAAGCCTGCGGCGACCCGCCGAGACCCTGTCGTCTACCGACAGCAGCCCGCGGCTGACCAGCCGGCGCAGGGCCGGGTACAGCGCGCCTGGGCTGGGCTGGTAAACGCTGGCGGGCGTCGCGTTGAACTGCCGCCGCAGGCTGTAGCCGGAACACGGTTCGTGGGCGATGTAGCTCAGCAGCACCTGCTCGAAATCCGTCAGCGGACGTGTCGCGCGATCGTTTACTTAAGGCTCCTTCCAATAGGTCGATTAGACATGTATCGTATGCCGTGCCTGGGGGGATCCCAACCGGAGGGAAACGCACGGCATGCAGACCGTGAAGGTGCAGCGGAGCGGAATATCGGCAGACCAGGCGGCCGAGGTTCTCCGCCGCGGGCTAGGCGGCGAGTACCAGGTCCAGGCCGACGGCGACACCCAGCTGCGCGTCAGCAAGGGGCTGGCCCGGGCCACGGTAAGCCTGCGCGCCGGGCCGGACGGCACCGTCTTCGACGTCAGCGGCGAGGCTGGGGTCTCGGTGATGCCGCTGGCCGGCTTCATCACCAAGATGATGAACGAGCGGGGCCTCGCCAGGCGAACGGCAACGGTGATCGGGCAGGCGGAGGCGTTTCATGGCGACAACTAGGCCGCTCGCGCAGCAGTCGGCCAGCGCGCAGCCGCCCGCTGCCCCGGCCGGAAGGGGGGTGAGCTGGGGATGAATGTCCTCGACTACATCCTCGATGCGGTCCTGGTGGCGACGATCTTCCTGCAATTTCGGGGTCGGCGGCTCACTGTCCGCAACCTGCTGCTGCCCATCGCGATCGTCGTGTACTTCCTTCTCGCATACCTGAAGGGCGTCCCGACCGCTGGCAACGACCTGTACCTGATCGGCGGCGGCGTGGCGCTCGGCCTCATCTTCGGGGTCGGGGCCGGCGTTTTCACCCGTGTCTATCCCGGTGAGAAAGGCATCTACGCCAAGGCTGGCCTGCTGGCCGCGGCGTTCTGGGCGACCGGGGTGGTGCTGCGCACCGCGTTCAGCCTGTACGCAAGCGATGGCGGAGCCTCAGCCGACCGGGCCATCGGCCGGGTGATGCACTCCTGGGACATCACCAGTTCCAGCGCCATCGTGGCCTGCCTGCTGCTCATGGTCATGGTGGAGGTTGGCTCGCGGCAGCTCATCGTCGGCACCCGCTACCTCAGCTTGCGTAACCGCGCCGCCACTTCGCCGCCGGGTTCCCGGCCGCTCACGGCGGTCGGCGACGCGATGGCATCAAACCCCGGCCAGGAGTGACAGGCGCGCGTCCTGGCGGGGGTGCCTCAGGCCACGCGGTAGACGACGAGTGACACGGCGGCGTACTGGGTGAGGTAAGCCAGGATGGTGGCCGCATGGAAGACCTCGTGGAACCCGAACCAGCGCGGTGACGGGTTGGGCCGTTTCCGCGCGTAGACGACGGCGCCGAGGCTGTACATGATCCCCCCCGCCAGGACCAGCGCCAGCACGAGCACCCCGACCGCCCGCAGCAGCTCCGGGAGGACGAACAGCGCCACCCAGCCGAGCGCGATGAACAGCGACGTGCTGACCCAGCGGGGCGCGGGCCGCCAGTCGGACCGCCAGATGAGCTTGGTCACGATCCCGCCGGCCGCCCCGGCCCAGACGACCGTGAGCACGATCAGCCGGGTCCAGCCGTGCAGCGCGAGGGCCATCAGCGGGGTATACGTGCCGGCGATCAGCAGCAGGATGTTCATGTGGTCAAGCCGGCCCAGCCAGCCCCGGCGCCGGCTGCCCAGCGGTGACCGGTGGTACGCCGCGGACACCCCGAAGAGCACGGCGCTAGTCACCCCGTACACGGCGGCGGCGAGCCTGGCCGGCCACGTCGGGGCCAGCGCGACGAGCACCGCGCCGGCGGCCACGGCGACCGGGAAAGCCCCGGCGTGCAGCAATCCCCGGAGCCTGGGCACGGGAGTGTCGGCCAGCCCGCCCACGTTAGCGCCGGCGGCGCCCGCCCTTCCTTCTCTGACCGCGATGCCTGAGATATCCCGCATGGAACGACCCCTATCCGCTTAACCAAAACTTACGGTACCGAAGGTTACTCTTCCGAAGGTTACCATTCAGTAGGTTCCATGCCCAGCCGGGCTGGCCCGAGAATGAACAATGCCCCTGCGGGCGTTAGGGTCATCATGCAGACCTGGGAAGCCATACAGTCACGCCGCAACGTGCGGTCCTTTGCCGATCGCCCGATCTCCGCGGCTGACCTGGACCAGATCCTTGAGGCAGGCCGCCGGTCCCCGTCCTCGCAGAACTGGCAGCCGTGGGACTTCATCCTCGT
Organism: uncultured Streptosporangiaceae bacterium; assembly: GCA_964581815.1. GTDB lineage: Bacteria > Actinomycetota > Actinomycetes > Streptosporangiales > Streptosporangiaceae > Trebonia. The sequence continues at coordinate 5,675 of CAZORE010000193.1, forward strand.
CACCGACCGTGAGCAGCTCCGCGAACTGGCCAACGTCTGGCAGGGGGCCGGCCACGTGGCCGGGTCAGCGGCGACCATCGTGGTCATCGGCCCCGCGGCCGACAACGCATTCCACCGGGCCCAACTCGACCTGGGACAGGCGACGATGGCCATGACGCTCGCCGCCGCCGACCTGGGGATCGGCAGCTGCCACGCGGGCGTCGCCGACCTGCAACTCGCCCGGGACCTGCTCGGCTTCCCCGAAGACCGCGACTGGGCCCTCCTCATCTCGCTCGGCTACCCGGCTGGCCGGCCGCTCGCGCCGATCAAGAACCCCATGCGGCGCCCGTTCAACGACGTCGTGCACCGCGATCGCTGGTAGGCCGCTTGCTGAGCGACCCTGGCCGGAACGCGGTCAGCAGGCGGGGATGATAAACCGCCCGCTGCTCGTTTTAGGTCCGCGAGCGAGGACCGCCTGGAGCCGCCCCGGTCAGGCCCGAGCGCGACGAGCGCGATCGGGCCTGACCGGAGCCAGCCAAAGCGGGATGCTGACTCCGCTACCTGGCCATCTCGGGGGCGGCTGACGCCGGGACTCCGCCGGCTTCCGCCGGCACCGGCCGCGGCGGTGACACGACCCGCCGCCGCGCGATTCCGATTGCCACGACCGCGCCGACCAGCGAGAGCCCCGCAGAGCCCAGCATGGCGGGCCGGTACCCAGCGGTGAACAAGGCCGCGGACCCGAGGTGGCCGTGGGCCGCGAATATGGCGCTCACCAGGGCGATCGCGAACGCACCGCCGAACCGCTGCATCGTGTTGATCACGCCGGAGGCCTGCCCGACGTCGGCGGGTGATACCGCGCCGAGCGCAGCGGTGGGCACCGTGGGGATCGCCATCGAGATGCCGACTCCCGCGATCAGGAAGGGCACCACGTAAAGCCCGTAGCCAGTCGACCCGGCGGACGCGAGCGCGGCAACCCAGGCAAGCCCGCCTGCCTGCATGACAAGCCCAGTGACCAGGATCGGCCGGGTGCCGATCCGGTCGGCGAGTGCCCCGGCGACGGGAGCGACCAGCATGGGCGTCGCCGTCCATGGCAGCAGCCGCAGCCCGGTCGCCAGCGGCGAATAGCCGAGGCCAAGCTGGAAGTACTGCGCGGTGAGGAAGGCCGCTGAGATGATCGCACCGAACGACATGAACCCCGCGACGTTGGCCGCCGCGAACGTCCGGCTGCGGAAGAGCCGCAGTGGCAGCATGGGCGACACCGCGCGCCGTTCCCAGGCCACGAACCCGGTGAGCACCGCGAGCCCGGCAGCGAGCCCGAGCAGCCCGGGGATGTCGCCAAGGCCTGACCCGCCGACCCGTACGAGACCCCAGATGAGCAGGGCAGAGCCGACCGCGACGAGAACCGCACCCGGCACGTCAATCCGAGCGGAAGCCGGCTTCGAGGCAGCCGTCGCTCCCGTGGCCGCCGAATCAGCAGATCCGGCAGCATGCCCCGAGGGCAGGAACAGCGCCGACCCGAGCACGGCGAACACGCCGATCGGCACGTTGATCCAGAAGATCCAGTGCCAGTTGAGTCCCTGGGTAACCGCGCCGCCGATGAGCGGGCCGCCGGCGACGGCAAGGCCGCTGATCCCGCCGAAGATCCCGACCACGGCTCCGCGCCGCGCCGCCGGGAACGCCGCGGCGAGGAGCGTCAGGGCCAGCGGCGTCACCGCGGCCGCGCCTAGGCCCTGGACCGCGCGGGCGACGATGAGCAGGCCCGCGTTCGGTGCCACCCCGCACGCCGCCGAGGCGAGCGTGAACACCGTGAGGCCGGCTATGTAGACCCGGCGTCGCCCGAGCCGTTCGCCGAGCGCTGCGGCGATGATGATCCCGGCTGCGAAGGTGAGCCCGTAAGCGTTGATGGACCATTCCAGGGTGCCGATCGCGCCGCCGATGGAGCGGTGGATAGCGGGCAGGGCGGTCACGACGACCAGGGCGTCGAGCGACACCATGAAGAACGCGACCGAAGTGAGCAGCAGAACTAGGCCAGGCGACACGACTCGTGCGCCCGCCGCCGACCGTGATCCGGTAACGGCGACCGGGGCCGGAGATACCGATGAGATGTGTTCCATGCCAGACCCACGGGACTCCGGGCTCAGAATCGACAGCCCCGGCGGGAAATCGCGGAAATAAATGAATCAGTCAATCTCATGGCGGCGCAGCAGCTCATCGCGCAGCGCCGAGTTCCCCGAGGTCTCGGCCGCCCGGCCCCAGGCACCACGCGCCCGTTCGGGATCACCGGCTTTGTCCAGGAGAAACCCGTGGGCAGCGTGCAGTGGGGCGTACTGCGACAGCGCACCGGATGCCAGCACGGGCGCGAGCACGGCGAGTCCGGCCAGCGGTCCGTCCGCCATCCCGACCGCGACCGCGCGGTTGACCTCGACGACCGGCGACGGGTCTAGCCGCGCAAGCGCGCGGTAGAGCAGCGCGATCTGCGGCCAGTCGGTGGACTCGTAGGAACCGGCGGACGCGTGCAGCGCCGCGATCGCCGCCTGTAGCTGGTAGGGCCCGGGGGAATGCAGCTCAAGCGCGTCGTCGAGGACCCGCGAGCCTTCCTCGATCAGCGTGCGGTTCCACAGCGCGCGGTCCTGCTCGGCCAGCGGCACCGGCCGCCCGTCGGGGGCCAGCCGGGCGCCCCGGCGCGCGGAATGCAGCAGCATGAGCGCCAGCAGCCCGGTCGTCTCCGGGTCGGCGGGCAGCAGCGAGCGCAGCAGCCGCCCCAGCCAGATCGCCTCGTCGCACAGGTCGTCCCTGACGAGCGAGGCACCGGCCGACGCGGCGAACCCCTCGTTGAACACCAGGTAGACGACCATGCGCACCGAGCTGAGCCGCTCGGCCAAGTGGGCGGGGGAGGACGGGACGGTGAGCCGGATCCCGGTCTCGCGGATCTTCCGCTTGGCCCTCACCAGCCGCTGCGCCAGCGTCGCCTCGGGCACGACGAAGGCCGCCGCGATGTCCCTGGTCGTCAGCCCGGCGACGAACCGCAGGGTGAGCGCCACCCGTGCCTCGACCGCGAGCGCCGGATGACAGCAGGTGAAGACAAGCCCGAGCCGGTCGTCGCCCAGTGGTTCTGGCATGACAGTCTCCTCCGGCTTTTCCGTGACCTCGTTCAGTATCGTGGGGTCGACCGCAGTCGACCGTCCGCTGATGCGGTAGGTGTCGACCGCCTTGCGCCATGCGGTCACGGTCAGCCAGCCGCCTGGATTAGGTGGCACGCCATCGCGTGCCCAGGCGACCGAGGCTGCGGCGAACGCCTCGGCTGTCGCGTCCTCGGCCGCCTGCAGGTCGCCGAGCCGCCGCGCGAGCGTCGCGACGACCACGCCCCATTCCTCGCGGAACGCGTGCTCGATCCCGCTCACTCGGTCAGGGCCTGCTGCCATGGCATCCCCGACAGCGCGGCCCGCACCTCGACCGTCTGCCCGGGGTGCACCGGCATCTGCCGCGCCCAGTCGAGTGCCGCGTCCAGGTCGTCGACGTCAACCAGGTAGAACCCGAGCAGGTGCTCCTTGGTCTCCAGATAGGGCCCGTCCGTGATCAGCGGCTGGCCGTCGGTGTACCGCACGGTGGTCGCCGTCTCCGAGTGCGCGAGCTGCTCGGCCCCGGCGAGCACCCCCGCATCGCGGGCCGCCCGCGTGTAGTCAGTCCACGGCCCCTGCGCGGCCCCGGGCTGCCGCAGCCCGGTCGTGATCCGGTGGTATTCCTCGCCGCTGGTCTCCGAGTAGATAAGCAGTGCGTACTTCATCACTAGCCTCCCGTTGTCATGGTTTCCCATAACTACGGCGCAGACGGCCGCTTATCGACAGGCCGAGACAGTTATTTTCCGACGAAAATCTTCATCCCGAACGGGTGCGTGGTGACTCCGTCCCCTGAGCACTCACCCTGGAGAAGGGGGAAAGGCTGCCCGAGCTCTGCCAGATCGCCGTCCGCAGCACGATCTAGTCCGGCCGGCCGGGCGGTCGGCGACGCGGTGGCACCAAGCCCTGGCCAGGAGTGATAGCCGGCGACTGGCACGCTGAATTCTATGAATACGGCTTCGCGATCCGGCTTCATCACGCACCCTGGCATTAGGGCTCGTGCAACCAGTGCGGGTACAGCCTTGGCCGGGGGTCGGCGTGGCGAGGCAGCATGAGGTCTGGGCTGAGGCCCAGCGTGAGCGTGCGCGGCAGGCGCGTGACCGCGAGCAGGAGCGCCGCGAGTCTCAGCGCGCCCAGGCGCGGGCGGCCCGCGCGGCTGACTGGGCCGAGCGCGACCGCAAGCTGATGGCTGCCGATGAGCGGGTACGGAAGATCTTTTACATCGAGGGCCGCATGGCCGAGGCGGCGGCCATGGCCAACGATGTCCGGGCCCGCCTCGCCGAACTGGACGGGGTGCTCAAGGCCGGCCTCCGTGACGGGCCGGTCCTCACCTTCGCCTCGCTCAGGCGGACTGACCGCTTCCCGGCGTTCGACATGGGCCGGCTGGCCACGCCGCTGACTCCGCCGCAGTGGGAGCATTTCGCCCCCGAAGAGCCGTCAGAACGAGGCAGGCTCTTCGGCGGCACCGCCCGGGCCCGCTTTGAGCAGCAGCTCGACAGCGCTCGCGCCGCCTACGCCGAGGCCCGTGAGCGGTACGCGGCCGCGGAGGACGGCCGGCGCCGGCAGTTCGCCGAGCAGCGCGCCGCCTATGACGCGGCCGCGACCGCGTTCGCCGCCGCCGTCGCCGAGCACAATGACGGCGTCGACCAGTTCGCGCGGGACTGCTGGGCCCAGGACCCGGAAGCGGTCGCGGAGTTCTGCTCCCTCGTCCTTGACTTGTCCATCTACCCGGACGGGTTCCCGTACCGGGCCCGCGCCGTGTACCGGCCAGGTCAGCAGGAAGTCGTCATTGAGCGGGAGCTGCCAGCGCAGTCGGTGATCCCGCCCGACCGGGACTACCAGTACGTTCTCGCCAGGGACGTCATCGACGGCATCCCTCGCCCGGAGCGGGAGGTCAACGAGCGCTACCAGGCGGTGATCGCGCAGGTGGCGCTGCGCACCATTCACGAGATCCTCATCTCCACGCCCGGCGGCGTGATCGAAGTGGTGACCTTCTGCGGCACGGTCTCCAGCGCGGATCCTTTGTCCGGCCAGCCGGTCCAGCGGCTGCTGCTCCAGGCGAGCGCCGAACGGAAGGCGTTCGAAACCTACCCGCTCGCCGAGCTCGACCCGGTGGCCTGCCTCGGGCGCCTCAACGCCGTGTCCTCACCGCACCCGCACGACCTCGGGCCGGTAGAGCCCACCGTGGACTTCGACTTCCTGCCTTATTCGCAACGGCCCGCCGAGGACGCCGAGAGCCCCGAGAGCGCCGGGGGCGGCAGGAACGGGCTCAGCTCGCCCACACCAGAAACAGCCAGGTGATCCCGCGCCCGCGTGCACGCCACGAATAGCGTGCAGCGCTCCCGCTGCATGTCCTGCGCGTGCCCGACGGGGTCCTCGCCTTCCGGGGTGACCGCCGCCGCCTCCGGAACCTGGTCGACCCCGACGACCGCCACGGCCTGGAACTCCAGGCCCTTCATCGCGTGCATGGTCCCGGCCCGCACGCCCGGCCCGCCGCGGCGCCCGCTCAGCGGCGACGTGATGATCCCGCCCGCCTCGAGCGCCGAGCGCGTCTCGCGGACCAACTCGGCGGACCGGGCCGTTACCCCGATGGCCTGCGGCTCCAGGCCACGCGCAAGCCAGGAGCGGACCTGCTCGGCCAGCCAGCCGAACTCCTGCGCGCGATTTGAAGCCACCCGCAGCCGCGGCAACGGCCCGTGCATCGGCGAACGGTAGCCGATCAGCGAGTCGACCTCGTCGTCCATGCCGGTCACCGGCGCCGTGCCGAGCAGCGGCACCGCCCAGGCCAGGATCTCCTGGGTGGTCCGGTAGTTCAGGATGAGCCGGCGGCTCCGCCCGCGCACGCTGATCCCCAGGCTGGCCAGGGAAACCCGGTTGTTGTATACGCGCTGGTGCGGGTCGGCCGCGATGAACAGGTCGTCCGGGCCCGGTGCCGCCG
>CAZORE010000194.1:0-11368 GCA_964581815.1 uncultured Streptosporangiaceae bacterium
CGCCCGAGCAGCCGCCAGGTCCCGGGCAGCAGCCCGGCCGCGAGCAGCGCCTTGGCGGCGTCTCCCGGCAGGAACGGCGTGACGCCCGCGGCGATCCCCGCGCTCGCCGACATGCCGGTGTCCAGGCAGAGCCAGGCCGTCCCGAGCAGGTAGATGACCGCCGAGGCCAGCGCGAACAGCAGCAGGGTGCGCAGCGGCGAGCGGTCAGCGCCGCGCCGCGCGCCGGCCCCGACAATGGCGGCTGCCGCGAGGAACCCCACCAGGTAGCCGCCGCTCGCACCGAAGAGCACGTGCGGGCCGTGCGCCGCCCCGGCGAACACGGGCAGCCCCACGATGCCAAGCGCCAGGTAAAGGCCCTGGGAGGCCAGCCCGCGGAGCGGGCCGAGCGCGGCGGCGGTGAGCAACACGGCGAAGGTCTGCCCGGTCACCGGGACCGGTGATCCAGGGACCGGCAGGGAAACCTGCGCCGCCAGTGCCGTGAGCGCGGCGCCCGCCACGATGGTGATACCGCTGCGGGTCACCGTCCCAGGCAGAACCTCGGCCAGCACGGGACGACGCGCGGGAAGGGAGATTGAAACAGTCACGGCCACCATCCGTCTATGAAACTGAATACCGCAAGAACGATACTCAGTATCAATATACGGCCGCAAGTGGTACCGTCGCCGGGGAGCGGAGATGAGGGGCGACCATGGACAAGCCGCCGGTGCGTGAGCGCCTCGCACGGGCCGCGTTCGAGCTGTTCGACGAGCGCGGTTACGAGCAGACCACCGTGGACGACATCGCGGAGCGGGCGGGCCTCAGCCGCGCCACGTTCTTCCGGCACTACCCGTCCAAAGAAGACGTGATCTTCCCCGACCATGACCGGCTGATCGGCCAGGTCCGCGACCGGCTGCGGTCCTCCAGCCATGCCACGGCCCTGGCCGCGGTCTCCGACGCGGTCCGCCTGGTCCTGCTTCATTACCTGGACGAGGGCGACCTGGCCCGCAGGCGGTACGCGCTCACCAGCACCGTCCCCGCGCTCCGCGACCGCGAGATCGTCAGCGTCGCCCGCTACCAGCGCCTGTTCCGCGAGTTCATCACCGACTGGATGGCGGACCGCACCCAGGCCGCTGCGCTGCGAGCCGAGCTCATGGCCGCCGCCGTCGTTTCCGCTCACAACCACGTCCTGCGCCGCTGGCTCCGCGGCGACGCCGCCGATCCTGTCCGTGAGGTGGACGAGGCCATGCGTCAGGTCATCAGCCTCTTCACGTCGCACCAGGCCGGCTCAGGACCAGAAGGCAGCACCGTCCTCGCGTTCCGGACCAGCCAGCCGCTCGATGCCCTGCTCCCCGCCATCCGTCAGCTCCTTGAGACAGCACACCCCTAGCGCCGCGCGCGGGCGTGATCAGGGGAGACGCGGGCCGCGCATAGCGGCAGATCAGGAGTCCTTGGCCAGGCGCAGGATCTCCTCGAAGGCCTCTACGTTGCCCATCGCGTCGTTGACGGGATTGTGGTCGTGGACGGTCCTTCTGAACCGCTTCCAGCTCTGCGTTTCGCTCCAGTCCCGGTTGAGTCCGGCCCAGAAGTCGCTGATACGCCGGGCGGAGTGACCGAACGGGTTATCTAGCCCGGCCCGGTCGAACATGCCCGCTATCCACTGCCAGTCGTAGGCCGGGTTGTCGCTCACGAACACCGGGCGCGTGTTGCCGAGGTGCTCGCGCAGCCAGGCCGCGAAACTCACGGCGACTTCCGCGTCGGTCGCGACCCGCTCCCCGACGATGCTGACCGCCGGGTTGGCCGGGTCCGGCGTCGCTTCGAACAGGCGCCCGTAGAACGTCTCCCGCGTGTCGTAGTGCACGGCCCCGAACTCGGTCAGCACCCCGTGCACCGGGCTGATACCGCGCGCCTCGCAGTCGACGAATACCCATGGTGTCTTCTTGATCATCGTGCCCGCATTATCTCCTGAGCCTGCCCCACGGCATCACGGCATCACGGCATCGGGGGCGCCCGGTACGACGTTGAGCACCAGGGCCTCGGGGTCGACTATCCGGGTGACCGGGTGCGCCTGGACATGCTTGAGGAGGCACGCCGCCTCGGCTTCCGGAGCCAGCGGCCTGGCCTAACCGCCGGCCGTCCTGGTGCAGGCCGCATCCAGCCGTTCCAGCGTCCTGGCCATGGCGCCGGCCCAGACCTCGCCGTCGCTCATGTCCGCCCGGGCGCGCTCCGGCACGCGGGAGCAGTCGTAGACCTCGGTCACGATTGTCGCCCCGGCCCCGTCGGGGACCAGCTCGTAAGACCACCGCTGGCCCCAGCGGCTCCCGTCCGTCCCCGCGCCCGGATGGCCACGCCCGGATTCCGGCTCCCAGCCGATCCGCCGGTCCAGCTCATACTCCATCACGTGATTGTTCATCTCGTAGTCACCAAGCTCCGAGAAGTACATCCTCATGATGAAGACGTCCCCGACTCCGGAGACCGGCGCCGTGGTCACCGCCCCGCGGAGCATCCCCGACCCATCGAGCTCCAGGTGACGCCCGGGGTCAGCCAGGACCCGGAAGATCACCGCCGCCGGCGCCTCGATGCGCCTGGAAACCCTCACTGCCACGTGGCCACCGCCTCATCGCCCAGTCTTCCTGCGTCCCTAGTACCGACTCTGGCAGATGGCCACTCTCATCGCAGGAGGCAGGACACCCAGGCTACCCGCAGAATCTGGGAAGGAGTTCGATCCGCTCACCAGAAAGGGACTTCCCGTGCACCATGCTGTGTTTGAGTGCTACATTGATAGGGCACGTTTATCGTGCGGGGATGCGTTGACGGGCAGGTGTGCCACCCCGGGACCAGAGGATCCCGTGGTGAGAGCTACCCCCGGAGCGGCCGCGCGCGGGCACGGGCAGGAGGGACGGCGGGTTCCCGGAGGGCTTAGCGGCGGCCACCGCGTGGTGGCGGAAGACCGCGACGGGCCGGCGGGGGCTCCCGCCTGACCAGGCGGCGCAAGACCGTTCGGCACCGCCCGCGGGGCGATGTTCGTTATCGCTTAGTGACAAGGAACGGTGTCGAATCGACCCGGGTGCGTTCGTAGCGAAGGTGAGCGGCAGTCGTCCGGGCTGCCCGTGAGCAGAGGAGCATGAGATGGCGCTGTACCTGATCGCCTTCAACGACGAGTGGGTGCCCGAGCAAACGCCGGAGGGGCTGCGCGAGAAGGGCGCGGCCGCCCGGGCCTTGATTGAGGAGATGACGGACGCCGGCGTCTTCGTCTTCAGCGACGGCGGCCTGGACGCCTCGACCGTCGTGTGCAGCGTCGACCCGAGTAGCGGCTCGCCCGTCTTCACCGACGGGCCGTTCACCGAGACCAAGGAGCACCTTGGCGGTTTCGCGGTCGTCGACGTGCCGGGCGATGCCGAGGCGCGGTACTGGGCCGGCCGGATCGCGGTCGCGGTCGGCTGGCCGCAGGAGGTGCACCGCTTCCCGCATTCGCGCTGAGCACTGACCCCCAGCCGGCGGCGCTGGCCTGGCGCCCGCGTTAGGCCAGCGGCGGGAGGGAAGGCAGCCCCGCCCCGCCGGTGTCCAGGCCGCTGCCGTCGCCGCGGCCAGACAGCCAGGCCAGGATCGCGGCCGGGGGACCGGTGACGTCGACCAGTGGCACGGTACCGACCCGGACCGCGGCCGCGGCGATGAGGGTCACCGGCGGGGCGTCGGCGCGATGATCCATCAGGGCGGTCACGCGGCGAAGTTCCGTGGCGACGAACTCAGCGGGCCAGTCGTCCGGCGCGTAGCCGGCGGCCAGGTCGACGTGGTGGAATTCCAGTTCGCTGCGCAGGCTGGCCACGGTGCCGCGTACCGGACCGGGGTGCCGTGCTGGCGAGCGCAATAAGTGCTTACCCATTCACATACGCCGTAACAGGTACCGCATACCAGCAGGTGAACCGTCACCCTAGTCAAGTTAATCGCCGTTCACTAACATGGTGACGGTCGACGCGACCCGGCCTACCTGGCCCACGGCGTCCCGCTTGAGGAGGTTGACGATGCCGTCATCCGCTGAAATCCGCCGCAACCTCATTCAGCGCGTTAACGTCGGCGACAGCCTGACCAGGACCGCGGCCAGGTACCCGGAGGCGCTCGCGCTGGCCGACGGGACCAGGAGGGTCACCTACCGTGAGTTCAACGGGCTGGTCAACCGGTTCGCCGGCGGGCTGGCCGGCCGTGGGTACCGGCGCGGCGACGCGCTCGCCCTCGCGTCGGGCAACAGCATCGAGTTCCTCGTCACCTACTACGCCTGCGCCAAGCTCGGCGTGGTCTGCGTGCCGGTCAACCTGGGCTGGCGCCCCGACGAGGTCAGCTACGTGCTCGGGCACAGCCGGTCCCGCGGCATCGTCATCGAGAGCCAGCTGGTCCGGCCGCTCGCCGAGGTCATCGGCAAGCAGGAGGGTGTCGCCGACGTCATCGTGGCACCGGGAACTGACGGGGAAGCAGGCCTTCGTTCTGGCGACATCGAAGGGGCGGTCACCTTCGCGGACCTGCTCGCCGCCGACGACGCTGAGCCCGAGTGCTTCGTCGGCGACCGGGACCCGATCAGCTACCTGTACACCAGCGGCACCACTTCGTTCCCCAAGGGCGTCGTCGGCAACCACACCTCGATCTACCTGGAGTCGCTGTCGGTGGCGGTGGAGGCCCGGTTCAACGAGACCGACCGGTTCGCCGCGATGATGCCGATGTTCCACACCGCGCAGCTCAACTGTCACTGCACGGCTGCGGTAGCGGTCGGCGCCGCGCTGTTCATCATGCGGGGCTTCGACGCGGGGAAGCTGCTGTCGCTGATCGAGGACGAGAAGATCACCCAGATCTTCGGTCTGCCGATGATGTTCCGTGCGATGCTCGACCACCCCGACATCGACCGGCGGGACCTGTCGAGCCTGCGCCGGGCCATGTACGCGATGGCGACCATGCCGGAAGCCCAGCTGCGTCGCTGCCTGGAGCGGTTCGGCTGCGACTTCTACCTGCTGTTCGGGCAGACCGAAATGAGCCCGACCGCCACCCTGTTCCGGCCCGAGCACCAGCTCAGCCACGCCGGCGCGGTCGGCACTCCCGTGGTCAACGTGCAGGCAGCGATCATGGATGAGCAGGGGAACCGGCTGCCCGCGGGGGAGGACGGCGAGATCGTCTACCGGGGCCCGCACACCCTCACCGGCTACCTGGACAACGAGGAGGCGACCGACGCCGCGTTCGAGCACGGCTGGTTCCACTCCGGCGACATCGGTCACTTCGACGCCGACGGCATCTTGTGGTTCACCGACCGCCGCAAGGACGTCATCAAGACCGGCGGGGAGAACGTCGCCTCGATCGAGGTGGAAAAGGCCGTCTACGCCGCCGACGAGAACGTCGCGGAGGCCGTGGTGATCGGCCTGCCGCACGAGCGCTGGACCGAGGCGATTACCGCGATCGTCGTCCCGGCGGCCGGCACCCAGGTCGACGAGGCGGAGCTGCTGCGCCGGGTGAAGGAGCGGCTGGCCGGCTTCAAGGTCCCCAAGGCGATCGTCGTCGTCGACCAGCTGCCCAAGACCTCCACCGGCAAGATCCAGAAGAACGTGCTGCGCGACCGCTACGCCCGCCACTACGACCAGGGCTAGGCGCAGCAAGATCGCGTTCCGGTTAGGCCTCGGCCCCACAAGAGGACCAAGAACCCGAAGATGCCCGCCGCTGACGGCATACGGCTTTGCGGCGACCCGTCGCGCGCCGTAGGGTCGCAAGGTGGCGCAACGCGACTGGGCGGAATGGCACCGGGACTACGACGACCCAGGCTCCCTGCTCTCGCGGCGGCTGCAACTCGTGCAGGGGCACCTGCGCGCCGAGTTCGACCGCGCGCCCGCCGGGGACATCCGCCTGATCAGCCTCTGCGCGGGGCAGGGCCGGGACGTGATCGGCGTGCTGACCGGGCATCCCCGCCGGAACGACGTGCGCGCCCGGCTCGTCGAGCTGGACGAGCGCAACGCCGCGCTCGCGCGGCAGGCGGCGCAGGCGGCTGGGCTGCACGGCGTCGAGGTGCTGCAGGCCGACGCCGGGATCACCGATGCCTGCCTCGGCGCGGTACCGGCCCAGATCGTGGTGGCCTGCGGCATCTTCGGCAACATCACCGACAGCGACATCCAGGCCACGGTGGCTGCCCTGCCCAGCCTGTGCGCACCCGGTGCGCTGGTCCTGTGGACCAGGCACCGCGGTCCGCCCGACCTGACCCCCGCGATACGTTCCTGGCTCGGGGCGGCGGGCTTCCGCGAGGAGGCGTTCGACACCAGCCACGACGGCTTCATGTCGGTTGGCGCGCACCGGCTGACGGGCGAGCCGGCCGCGCTGGTGCCGGGCCAGCGGCTATTCACCTTCCCGGGCGGAACCGTTGACGGCGGTGTCGGCAAAGGCGGAAGGGACGGCTGACCCGTCCGTCGTCAGCCGGGAACCACGCGGACGCCGGGTGGCGGACTCGTCAATGCCAATCTTGACCCCGTGGTGCCGAGTGAAAACTGACCCCCTCGGAGGGTGCGGGCGGCTTACGCGTAGGTGTTGATGAGTTCCCGGATCGAGCCGACGATGGTCGGGATGGGGATGCCTGCGGCGAGCATGGCGAGTAGCTGCCGAAGGTTGAGGATGCGTACGTGCTCGCGCCAGTCGGTGTGCAGGGGCCGGATCTCGGCGTAGGCGGTGAAGAAAGAGTCGGGGATGCCGTCGGAACACAGCATGTGGGCGATGTCGACTTCGGCCCAGATGTAGCTCACGGCGGGGTCGAGGAACGCGGGCTGGCCGGAACGGTCTGCGATGACGTTGTTGCGCCACATGTCGCCGTGGGTGAGGCAGGCGCCGGTGTCGGGGATGAGCTCCGGAAGCCGCGCGCAGAGCCGTTCGATGCCGGCGCGATCAGCGGCTTCGAGCGCGGCTTCCACGCGCGGCTCGCCGAGGTAGCGCAGCACCCGGTTCTCGGCGAAGAAGCGGTGCCCGTCCGCGTCCCACGTGTTGCGCTGCGGGAAGAGCCCGAGCCAGCCGTCCTGGTCCCAGCCGAAGCGGTCGTGCGAGGTGGTGGCGTGCATGCGCGCGGCGATGCGGCCCGCGGCCTGCCAGAACTCGTCCGTGTCCGGCGCCTCGGGGTCGAGGGCTTCGAGCACGATCGAGCGCGGGCCGACCGCGAGCACGCGCGGGGTCGTGAGGCCGCCCAGCCCGGTGAGGATTTCCAGGCCGGCGGCCTCGGTGGCGAACATGTCCGCGCAGTCCTCGATGGATGCCTTGACGACGACGTCCTCGCCGTCATCGAGCTCGCACAGCCAGACGGGGTTGGCGAACCCGCCGGGCAGGTGGCGGATGCGCCGGGAGCTGCGGCCGTGGGGCAGGAAATCCGGAGACCATCCATCGTCGCGCATCTGCGCCCCTTCGCATTTGTTGCTTGACCCTACAAACAGGGTCGGGCTCGGCTCAAGGCGCTCGGGACTCAGACGCGGCCGAGCAGAAGGCGGCAGTGGACCGGAAGCCACAGCAGCGCCCACAGCCGCCGCAGCACCCGCTCATCCAGGTACGCGTACAGGTCCAGGGACTCGATCATCCACGCGCTGGATCAGCCGGCTGGCCTCGCTGGTCCAGCGGTCCGTGACGTTACTACCGGCAGCTCGTCGCCGACTTCGGTGACGAGCAGCTCAAACTCGCATAGCAAGGCGAGCGCCTGCGCCGGTCTCCTCACTGACCCTTGCAGACGCGAGGCTGTATCGCGCAGAGGTAACTTCAGTATTGCGTCGTGACTTGCCATGCCAGGTCGGCTCCTAGTGCTCCGGCAAGCCGGGTGATTGCCTCGCGTGTTGCCTGGTCGTTGACGCGATCCGGAAGCCAGGCGCAGGCGATGCAGGCGGCTTTCACGTCGGCGGTGGCGCAGACGGCGGCAAGGCATTCCTCGATCTGGGTGATGGAGGGGCCGGGGCCTGAGGGAAAGCGCAGGCCGGGTAGTTGCGCGCTGTCGATAACGTCCACGTCGAGGTGCAGGTAGACCTGTGTGCGACCGAGCTTGCTGAGGGCGGCGGTAATCGTGGCCGGGTCCGCGGGCGCACGGCGGACCTGGCTGGCGGCAAGGGCGTCACGCTCGGCGGGGTCGAGGTCCCTGGCGTCAGTGAGCAGGACGTCGGTGTCGGCCACCGGCCGCAACCCGAACGCATCTCGGAAGAGCTCCGGTGCCCGGCCGGTCAGTATCGCCAACGCCATGCCACCGAGGTAACCGCTGATTGTAATGGCCGGCGTGTTGAAGTCGCCGTGCGCATCCAGCCACACCACGGCCAGGTCGCGGTAGCGGACCTGTAGCCCGGCTACCGCTCCCAGCGAGGTAGGGCAGTCACCAGACAGCACCAGCGGCCTGGCGGCCCGCGCCGCCGCACCGGCGACCGCCCGCTGCAGCACCGTCATCCGGTCGGCCACGGCGCCGTCCGGAAGGGACGGGCAGATCGTCTCGGCCGCACCGACCGGAACCGGGAAAGCAGGGATGTGCTCATCGAGGTGCCAGGGCGCCACGATAAGATCCCAGCCGTCGGCAGCATCGTGATCAGCCACGCATGCCTCGCTTTCTTGCCGATGGGCGAGAATCGGCGTCGCGGCCAGCCGGGCAGCCGTCCTGGCGGAGCCGGGCGCGCAGCCAAGCATCCTCCAGTTCCGGGACGCCGGGCAACTGCCTTATCGGCCACTTCCATTCCAGGGCCGGCTGAGCCCACCGCAACAGCGTGGAGAAAGAGCGCGGGCAGCGGCACGTAGGGGTGGCTCCACTTTTGCGTCGTGATTTCGCTCATGCCGGCTCAGTCGCATTGTCCTCAAAGGGCTTGCTCTAGGCAGGCGGCGGCACTTCCCAGAGTGCGCTGACCGGCATCGCGCGCAGCCGCGGTCCGAAGGAGAGGGTTTCCTGCCCTGTGTACAGCACAAGTCCTGCGACGAAATCATCGCCTAGGCGCTGCGCCAGGTGATGCAGGCCGCGGAAGTCCTCCTGGCCCACGGTGGAAGCTGCCTTGACCTCGATGCCGACTACCTTGCCCTGGCGGCTCTCCAGCACGGCGTCGACCTCGATGTGGTCTTTGGTGCGGTAATGGAATAGCTCGACCCTGGTCTGCGACCACGTCGCCTGGCGGGCCAGTTCCATCACGACGAAACCCTCCAGCAGCGGCCCGAAGGGACCGCCTGGACGGATCATTGACCTGGCGTCCGCGCCGAGCAGGTTGGCCGCGATCCCGGAATCGACGAACGCGACCTTCGACGCCCTGCCGATCCTGCTGCTGATGTTCCTGGACCAGGCCGGGACGCGCTTGATCAGGAACACCTCCTCAAGGAGGCTGATGTAGCGCAGCGCCGTCGCCTGCGATACCCCGGCCTCGTTCCCGACGCTGCTGGCAACGAGAAGCTGCCCGCTCCGGGCCGCCAGCAGGCGGATGAGCGCCCTCATCTGCGCGGCGCGCTCGATATCGGACAGCTGCATCACGTCTCGGGCAACGAGGTCGGCGACGTAGGCGTCATGGAACCTCTCCCGGCGCCGCGGGCTGGTCCGCGCTATCGCTTCGGGGAAGCCGCCGCGCACGATCCGGTCGGCGTACTCGGCCCGGCTGACCTGGGAGGCATGCCGGAGGTCCGCGCCGTACGCGAAGATGGCGTCGGTGAACCCGTCGGGTGCCTCATCGATCTCCCCTTGCGAGAACGGCCAGAGCTCGATGGTCTCCATCCTGCCTGGCAGCGTGTCAGGCAGGGCGCGGAGCCCCAGCACCCGGGCCGATCCGCTGAGCAGGTAACGGCCGGGACGGGCGTCGTTGTCCACCTGGACCTTGATCGGCAGCAAAAGCTCGGGTACCCGCTGGATCTCGTCGATGACCATCATGTCCCGGTAGTCGACGAAGCCAGCCGGATCCGCCAGCGCCGCCTGGCGTATCACCGGCAAGTCCAGGTCCCGCCACTCAGCGGCATCAGCGCGGGCGATCTGCCGGAGCAAGGTGCTCTTCCCGCTCTGCCGCGCGCCGTTGACGAGCACTACACGCGTGTCCTGGAGCGCTTCCCTGATCGCCTGCTCCGCATGCCGCCGGAGCAGCCGTCCGATCGGAGAGTTAGATGTCGCTGCCATACTTCACATTATGCCAGTTCAGCCGCGCGGGTGAGGGATCAGACGCCCGATAGCTGATTGATCGGACGCTCGTTAGCTGATTGATTGGACGCAACAGTGCTGATAGATCAGTCGCGATCTAGAGGAAGAGGTGGCGGCACCCGCCGACGCAGCGGATGCGGCGACTGATTCCGGTGTGACTGCCGTGACAGACATGCGCGGACCAGGAGCTCTCAGGGGTGGTTCCATTTTTGCGTCGTGAATTTGATCCTGCACGATCGTGCGGCGGATCCGCGAAGGTCATTCCTTCTGAGTAAAAATGTCCTCTAGGAGAAGCCTGAGGCGCTGCGGCGGTTCCTCTTCGGGGAAGATCTCGCGGACCATGGCGAAAACATCGTCCGCCGTGCGCAGGCCGAGCACCCCGATGAGCTGGCGGATATCTTCGGCGTCACGGGGCCACCGGGGCAGGCCCAGCTCAGCCGCGACGGCGAGCGCCTCTTCATGCACGATGCCGTGCGGTTCGAACAGCGCGTCCACGTCACGGGTAGCCCGCCGCGAGTCGAAGGCGAGGCCATCGCAGCGCCGCCGAAGACGTAAAGGTCCGCGACTACGCCCCGCCTGGCGAGCCGTTCGCCGAGGCGCCGGAAGGCATCCTCGATGCCTGCCCGGTCGAGCAGCGGCGAGGGATCGCTCACGCCGCGTCGATCTCGTAGTCGGCGACGAACACGCCACGTCGCCGGAGAGCGGCCGGAGCATGAACCAGGGCCTGCGCGCGCGCGCCTGGCGTGTCGAACGGGAACCAGAAGCGCCTCAGGCCTTGAGAAGCCGACCACAAGGGAGCGTCCTGCCCGTCGCGCATCGCCAGGTGCTCGGCGAGACCCGCGAACAGGACATCCCACCGCAGGTCGCCGACAGGTTCCGGCGCATCCGTCAGCAGTCGCTGACGCTCGCTTACCGGCTCGTGATGGTACTCCTTCAGGAACTCCACAACCAGCCGCCATCGCATGTCGAAGTCAGGCTCGCCCGCAATGAAGGACGCGAGCCTGGCCATGCTCATCGGCTGGTAGTCCACTCTCACAGAGTAGCGAAAAGCTGCGACCTGCACCCGGCCACAGAGGCGGGGCGTGCACCCATCAGGTTGGCCGGCCTCCGCATTGACCAGGCCTGCCCGGGTAACACTTGTCACCGTGTCTCTGTGTCTTGCCCCCGGGGAGCCCGAAGCCGGGCCATGGCGTGCGGAGCGACTCGCGTCCGTCGCGGCCACTGCGATGCTGCCCGGGCGCGGCAGAGGCGTCGGTCGCCCGT
>CAZORE010000195.1:0-11218 GCA_964581815.1 uncultured Streptosporangiaceae bacterium
GCCTCCCACTCGTCGGCGTCGCGGGTGGCGAACAGGCCGACCAGCTTCGCCCGCCACCGGGCGGGGGCCTCCGGGTCGGTGCGCAGGGCGTGCCAGTCCAGGGTGCCGTCCTCGAGCCAGGCCTCGTTGCCGCTGACCCGGGCGAGGCAGGCCAGGTGGCGGAAGGCGCCGCTGGTGAAGCACATGACCTGGTCATCGCGCGAGCGGTAGAGCCCTGGCGCGAAGACGCCGCCCCGCATGGGGGCCTGCTTCTCCACCTGGGTGGTGAGGATCCCGCTCGCCTCAAGCAGGGCGTCCGCGAGCGGGATCTCGATGCGCTGGCCAAGGCCGCCGTCGCGCTCGCGGGCGATCAGCGCGGCGCAGGCGGACAGTGCGGCCAGGCCGGCGGCGAAGCAGGACGCCAGCGGAAGCGACGGGGTGGAGGGCGGGGAGGTTGGCAGATAAGCACCGCCCGCGGCCAGGACGACACCCTCCCAGCCGGCCACTCCCGCCCGCTCATCGAGTTCGGAGAAGCCAGGCAGCGAGCAGTAGACCAGCCCGTGGTTCAGGTCGAGGCAGGATTGCGCGCCCAGGCCGAGCCGGGCCATGACCCCGGGCCGGAAGTTCTCGATCAGCACGTCAGAGCCGGCCACCAGCGCGAGCGCCGCGCGCTGTCCGGCGGCCGACTTGAGGTCGAGCACGTGCGTCCCGACCCGGCCGCGCAGCAGGTACGCGTTGCCGGGATCGGCGAACCACGGCCCGCCCGGCGGCTCGATCCTGGTCACCTCCGCGCCCGCGTCGGCCAGCAGGGTCGCGGCCATCGGCCCGGCGATGTACTGGCCGAAGTCGAGCACCCGCACGCCCTCAAGGGGCCGGACGGGAGCCTGCGGGGTCGTCACGCCCCCGTTCCTCTGACTTGGGCTGGCTCGAAGCTGGACAGCGACTGCAGTGCCTCGCCGGTCGCGCGCACCCGCTGGATCGGGTCCTCGTCCGGGGTCAACGGCGATTGCGTGAACCAGCAGCCGTCCAGGTCCGCGTCCGCGGCCACCTGCCGCAGCCGCGCCTCGCACTCATCCGCCGGGCCAAGCAGCTGGAACCGGTTGATCAGGTACTCCTGGATGTCGGGATGGTCGTCGAACAGGTAGCCGTTGGTGTTCCCGGCGCCCACCCCGTGGTTGGTGAAGTCGTAGCGGGCCAGCCGCTCCCGCAGGATCGGCTGCCAGGCCTCGGGCACGCCCTTGTCCTCGAAGGTCGAGCTGAACGAGAAGCGGGCAGTGCCCACCGAGCGGCCTCGCTGACTGATCCGGGCGGCGTCGGCGGTGGCCTTGTCCGGCGCGACGTACGTGGTGACGAACCCCCAGATGCGCAGGGGACTGGTGATGCCGGCCGCCATGCGGGCCGCTCGCGCGCGGGCGGACAGCGTCCGCAGAGCCGTTACGTCCAGCCCGGTCCCGAGGATCAGGTCGGTGGCGACACGCCCTGCGGCCTCCGCGCCGCGCGGTCCCGACGCCGCGATGTGGACTTCCATGTCGTCGGGCGCCCAGCTCCGGACGTTGGCGACGTCCTCCTCGAGCCTGGCCCAGGTGCTCGGGGTCAGGCCGACTGAGTGGCAGGCCCCGTCGCCGGTCGCCACGCCAGCGAAGAACCGGCCGGGGTAGAGCTCGCCAAACGTCCGCGCGGTCGCGCCGAGCACCGACCAGTGGCGGGTGACGGTGTTGGTGACCGTCGGCCCGATGTGCACGCGCTCGGTCGCCGCGAAGCAGGCGGTCGCCGTGACGTAGGTGTCCTGGTAGCGCGCGGGAACGGTGTCACCGATGCCCACCCCCCAGAAGCCGGCCGCCTCGGCCGCCTGGGCGAACTTGATCGCCGCCCGGGAACTGTGGGTGAGATTGATGACTCCGAGTCTCACGTGCGTCTCCTCCCAACCGGCGGCCAGCCCGGTCGCGAGGGCCGTTCGCGCCGGGACTGACGTGGTGGCAAGTATTGTCTAACTGTTTCTACCAGGTGTATTGAATATGACCAAGAGGTGGAGGTGCGCGGGTGAAGGTGCTAGTGATGGGCGGTACCCGTTTCAACGGGCTCGCCCTCGTGTATGAGCTGGTCAAGTGGGGTCACGAGGTCACCGTGCTCAACCGGGGCCAGAGCGAGGCCAGGCTGCCGCGCGCGGTCCGCCGGCTCTACGCCGACCGGACCAACCACGAGCAGCTGCGCGAGGTGCTCGGCCCGCACGAGTTTGACGTCGCGGCGGACCTGTCGGGCTACGCGCTGGCCGACGTGCAGCCGCTGGTTGAGGTCGTCCGCGGGCGGATCGGTCACTACCTGTTCGGCAGCTCGACCGTCATCTACGCCAGGCCCCGGGTGCTGCCGATCCGCGAGTCCGACCCGGTCGACCGCTCGGAGCGGCAGACCGAGTACGGGCACCAGAAGCTCAAGGTCGAGGCGTACCTGTTCGACCAGTACCGCGCGAACGGCTTCCCGGCCACCGTGGTGCCGCTGTCCATGGTGCTCGGCCCGAACAACATGGTCGCGGACCGCGAGCAGCGCATGTTCCAGCGGCTGCTGCTCGGCCGCCCGGTGCTCATCCCCGGCGACGGCACCACGCTGAGCCAGATCGGGCACGTCGATGACGGCGCGGTCGCCATGCGCATGCTGATGATGCAGCCGCAGACCTTCGGCAAGCGCTACAACCTCACCGGCCGCGACTACTGGAGCGAAGAGGCCTACGTCGACACCTTCAGCGAGGTCATCGGCGTCACCCCGCACAAGGTTTTCGTGCCGGCCGAGGTCATGGACGACATCTACGCGGGCAAGGGCGACCAGTCGGCGGTACGCAAGGGCGTGCCGGCCATGAACCGGGCCGGCGACTCCGCGGCCGCCGTCATGGCGAAGCACGACCCGCGGGCGGTGGGCGTGCGCGGCCTCATCCAGAAGCTCGCGCCCAACATCCACCACTGGAACGACAGCACGTTCTTCTCGGTCGAGCGGCTGTGGGAGGACGTCGGCTTCCGGCCCGCGTACACCTTCGCGGCCGCGGTGGAGCACACCTACGACTGGTTCCGGCGCGAGAAGCTCGATGAGTCGCTGCGGTTCGACTTCAGCTGGGAAGACAACCTCGTCGACCGCCTGTACGGACGGTAATGGTCCACCGGGGACACAAGGGAAAGGAACGACAGCGATGGCGACTTACGTCCTCGTCCACGGCGGCGGGCACGGCGGCTGGTGCTACAAGAAGGTCAAGCGGCGCCTGGAAGCGGCCGGCCACGAGGTTTTCGCGCCGACGCTGGCCGGGATGGCGGAGCGGTCGCGGCTGGTGTCGCCGGCGATCGACCTCGACCACCACATCGAGGACATCGTCGCGGAACTGTTCTACTGGGACCTGCGCGACGTCATCCTGGCCGGGCACAGTTACGGCGGCATGGTGATCACCGGCGCCGCCGACCGGGCATCGGACCGGGTCGGCAAGCTGGTGTACCTGGACGCGGCCAACCCGGCGGACGGCCAGTCGCTCGCGGACCTGGCCGGGCCGATGATCACCTCGCAGCAGGAATACGGCAAGGTGGTCGACGGAACCGAACTCGTGATGCTGCCCGAGACCTACGACCTCATGTGGCAGCTGCGGGATTACTTCGGCATCGACGACCCGGCCGAGCGCGCGTGGCTCAAAGAGCGCCTGACGCCGCAGCCGTGGAAGACCTTCGCGCAGCCGCTGCGGCTGCAGAACGAGCAGGCGCTGGCGGCGATCCCGCAGTTCCACGTGGTCTGCGAGCAGAACTACCAGTACAACAAGGATTCCGAGCTGTTCGCGCAGGCGAGCGCCGCGGGCCGGCTCTGGCGCATCGACACCGGCCACGACCTGATGATCACCGAACCCGAGGCGGTCACCGCCGCCCTCATGGAGATCGCGGCATCGTCGTAACGAGGGGGCGGAATCCGTCTCACTGACTGAAACGCTGCCGGTGACGCGGCGGCATCGGCGAATACCTTCGCCGTATGCCGGTTTCATGCGCCTGCCCAGGAGGCCTCGATGCGATCGCTGGCTGATCTCATGCGGAATTTCTTGCAGGTTGGCTACGTCACCGACGACATCGACGCCGCGGCGTCGTACCTCGAGTCCACCTTCGGCACCATCGAGTGCGTCACGCACTTCAGGTCGTCCCTCGGCCGGGCCGGCCCCGGCGCGGCCTCCGGGTCCTTCGTGGTCGTGGACGGCGTGACCGCCGACGAATGGCTCATCGACGTGGCCCTGGTCAACGCCGGAGCGACGAACCTGGAGATCATCCGGCCACTGGGCGGCGCCGTCGACCTGTATCGCGGTGCCATCCGCCCCGGCGTCCCGGCAACCCTTCATCACCTGGGCTTCCGGGTCGACGACTTCGATGCGGCGTCGGAGGTCGTCGCGGCGAGCGGCCTGACGTGGAAGCAGTTCGGCCGTAGCGGTGACGTCCGTTTCGGTTACCTGGACGCCACCGCCACCCTGGGGCATTTCATCGAGGTCATGGAACTCGGGCCGGACGGTGCCGGGATGTTCGCACAGCTGGAGGCGGCATCGAACGCGGCCAGCGGCGGCGCGAACTTACCTGTCCCGGTGGCCGGGATGGGGGTTGGACGCACCGCCAGCGCCGACGCACAGTGGTGGAAAATGGAAGGAGTGATCGCAGTGTCCGCGGTGGCCGAACCTCACAAGCTGAAGGGTGTTACGCCCTCGTTCCCGAGCGACGTGCCCCCGGAGCGGATTCCGGAGAAGTACCGGCTCGGTCGCGGCTTCATCCCCAAGTCCCGCTACCTGGACCCGGAGTTCCAGGCACTCGAACTGGACAAGCTCTTCACCCGCACCTGGCTGATGGTCTGCCGGGAGGAGGAGATCTCCCGGGTCGGCAGTTACGTCGAGTACGAGCTCGGCGCCTATTCCATCGTGGTCATCCGCGACGCCCCGGACTCGGTCCGGGCGTATTACAACTCCTGCCGGCACCGCGGTACCCGGCTGGTGGAGGGCTGCGGCCGCGTCGGCACGTTCATCTGCCCGTTCCACGGCTGGCGCTGGAACCTGGACGGATCCATCAAGCTGATCCTCGACCAGGAGGAGTTCGACCCGGTCGCGACCGACAACTGGAGCCTGGTCTCGGTGCGCTGCGACACCTGGGGCGGCTTCGTCTTCATCAACATGGACCCCACCGCCGAACCGCTGCTCGACTACCTGAGCCCGGTCCCGGAGTTTTTCGCGCCGTTCCAGTTCGAGAACATGCGGGTGACGTGGTGGAAGAGCCTCCGGGTGCCGTGCAACTGGAAGACCGCCCTTGACGGCTTCCTCGAGTCGTACCACGCCATCGGCACGCACCCCCAGTTGATGCGGGCGGACAAGCACAACCTGAACCTGGCCACGCTGCGGGAGATCGACAACCGGATCTGGTCGCCGACCACCACCTACGAACGGCACGCGCACTACTCCGCCGTCGGCCGGAAGAAGGACGTGTTCCGGGACTCCGTCAAGACGCCGGAGGCGCGGGGCACCGACAACGTCACCGACCCGCGGGTCAGCTTCGCGAAGGCCGTGCAGTACATCTACGACGACATGAAAGGGCTGGAGAACCCGCTCAGCCACCGGGCGGCCGAGGAACTGAAGACGGCCGAGATCCCCGAGGACGGCAACGTCTACGGTAAGTTCCGTGAGCTGTACCGCGACCTCTCGATCAAAGAGGGCCTTGACTGGCGCGACATCACATCGGAGCAGTGGGCCGCGGCCGGCACGGCCTGGAACGTCTTCCCCAACCTGATCCTGCTGCCGAACCAGGGATCGTCCTTCGGGTACCGGGCGCGTCCCGTCCTCGGCGACCCGGACAGCTGCACCTTCGAGATCTTCGCCCTGGAGCAGGTCGCGACGGCCGACTACGACAAGCGATCGGACGTCGAGCGCCAGCATTTCGACGACTTCAATGAGGCCGACCTGGGCGACGTCTTCATGCAAGACATGCGGAACACCAAGAACGTCACGGTCGGCATGCACTCACCGGGCTATGACGGTCACCGCCTCAGCGAGGCCCAGGAGATGACCATCTACAACCACCACCGGGTGGCGGACCGGTACATCTTCCGCGAGGACTAAATGACCAGAGCAGTGGTGGCGATCCGGGGGCCGGGGCCGCGACGGCTTGCCCAGCCTCGTGACCTGCTGGTTTCCTGCGTGGCGATCATCTGCCGGCGCTTGATTGTCTGCCAGGGTATCGGCCATGGGGGAAAGCCAAGGATCCGGAACCGAGGCGCCGGCGGAGGTCCCGCGGGACAGTTACTCCCGGCGCGAGGCACTGCACTGGGCCGGCGGCGCGGCGGTGGCGGCCGCGCTCGGGCCGGCCCTGCTCGCGGCTGGCTGCACGAGCACCGCGGCCAGTCCGTCCGCCGAGATCGACGTGGCCATCGTCGGCGGCGGCCCGTCCGGCCTGTACGCCGCCTACCGGCTGCTCACCGGGACGCCGGGATCCGGTTCGCCGGTCGTGAAGGGACCCGGGAAGGACGGCAGGCCGTCGGTGGCCGTGTTCGAGGCGACGGGCCGCCTCGGCGGCCGGATCTGGTCGGTCGTGCCGCCGGGCGCTCCGCACCTGATCGCGGAATTCGGCGGGATGCGATTCCTCACAACCCAGGAGATCGTCCCGAGGCTGGTGAAGGCCCTGCGGCTGCCCTACGTTCCGTTCAGCCAGGGCAACGGACAGAATCTCGTGTACCTGCGCGGGGCGCGCTTCCGTCAGTCGCAGTATGCCGATCCGGCGGTCGTGCCGTACCCGCTGCCGGCCGGGGAGGCCGGCCGGACCCCGGCCGAGCTGATGCTCCGGGCGATCGACACCTACGTCCCGCACGCGGCCACCCTGACGGGCGCCCAGTGGGAGCAGGCCAAGAAGACCGCGGCCTTCGGCGGGCAGCTGCTGGCTGACCACGGTTTCTGGAATCTGGCCCAGCAGGCGCTCGGCCCGGAGGGCTTCGACCTCGTCGCTGACGGCATCGGCTACCCTTCCCTGGTCCAGAACTGGAACGCGGCCGAGCAGTTCCAGTTCCTGGCCGGCGATTTCGCCCCTGGCGCCGCGTACTTCACCACCGCCGGCGGGTACCAGCGGGTGCCGCTGACTCTCGCGGCGATGGCGCGGCAGGCGGGCGCGGCGATTCACCTGCGCAGTACGGTCGTGCGGGTCGCGCCGTCGTCGGGCGGGGGAGTGTCGCTCTCCGTGCAGGCGCCCGGCGGGGCGGTCAGCACCGTCACCGCCCGGCACGTAATCATGACCATTCCCGCTGATCCGCTGGCCGCGGTCATCGAGCGGAGCCCGTTCCTGCAGGATGCCACATTCGCCGCGGCGCTGGCCACGGTGGGGACAGTGCCCGCCAGCAAGATGTTCCTCGCCTTCGATGAGCCGTGGTGGCCGGCGCTCGGCATCAGGGGCGGCTACTCCATCACCGACCTGCCCATCAAGCGCTGCTGGTACTTCGGCAGCCAGGGCAACCAGCCGGGAGCCAGCCCGGCCAGCAAGCAGTCCCTGGTCATGCTGTACAACGACCTGACGCAGGCTGACTACTGGGACGGGTACGAGCCCGCCGCGGCTTTCGACGGGCCGCCCTCGCCGCGCACGTCCCCGCCCGCGATGGTCGCGAGCGCCGTCTCCCAGCTCAGCGAGCTGCACGGGATCAGCGTTCCTGACCCGTACTGGAGCGGCTTCATCTGCTGGCAGAACATGCCGTACGGCAACGCGTTCCACTTCTGGCAGGTGCACGCCAGGAGCTGGGAGGTAATCCCCTACCTCCGGCAGCCGTTCGACGGTACCGGGCTGTCGTTCTGCGGCGACTGCTGGTCACCCTCGCAGAACTGGATCGAGTCGGGCCTGACCACGACCGAGGGACTGCTGCAGTCCACGTTCCGGTACCGGCCGCCGCCATGGCTGCCCGAGGGCATGGGCATCTCCACCTGACCCTTTGCCATCGGGCCATGGCACGGCAAAGCTCTTGCCGCGAAAACCACCGGCGGTAAAAGAGCGGCCCGGCGATCGCCGCAGTGAGTTCGGATACATCGAAATCCGGGCCCAGCTCGCCGCGCGCTTGCGCCCGCGCCGCGATCGCGCCGAACCCCGACATCATGCCAGCATGAGTGCGCGACTGAAGCTCGGCGACCTCCTTGTCGCGCTCAGCGGCGTCGATAATCGTGGGCATCGCGGACGACCACCGGCCTGTCTGCAGGCGTTTGAGCACGGGCTGAATTTCGTTGCGAACCTTTTCGGCGGGACCGGCCTCTGGATGAGTATGACCACCGAAAGCTGGAGGCAATGAGTCGCCCCGAAGAGGAGTACCGGGAGTTCGTCGGTAGCCGTGCGGCCTCGCTACATCGCACCGCGTATCTGCTGTGCGGCGACTGGCATCTGGCCAACGACCTGGTACAGGAGACGTTCGTCAAGGCCTTCCGCCACTGGCGGCGGGTGCAGCGGGCCGACAACCAGAACGCCTACGTCAAACGCATCATGATCAACGAGTTCAGCCGAAGCTGGCAGCGCTATCGCGGGCTGCCCGTTGGCGCCCACACCGACCACCCAGAAGTCGCCGTCCCCGACGTCTCTAACGAGGTCGTCAACCGCACCGACCTGCTGCGTGCACTGTTGACCCTCCCGGCCCGGCAGCGGGCCACCGTCGTCCTTCGCTACCTGGAGGGGATGAGCGTGCAGGAAACCGCTGCGGTCATGCGGTGCGGCGAGGGCACCGTGAAGAGCCAGGCCGCCCGGGCGCTGAACACGCTCGGAGACTGCCTGAATTACAAGGAGCTGCCAACATGAATTCCCCGAACGAACAGCACCTGGGCGCTGCGTTCCACGACCTGGTTGCGGAACAGCCCTTCACCCCGGACGTCTCGGCCATCGAGAGGCTCGCCCTGCGGGCCCGCCGGCGCGACCGGATCACCCGGGGCGGCATCGGCTTCGGCGCCGTCGCGGTCGCGGCGGCTGCCGCCGTCGGCGTGACCAGCGCCCTTCCGTCCAAAACGGCCCAGGCCAGCGGCGCGCACCCGACACATGCCAGCGCGTCGGCCGCGCCGGCCGGATCGACCGATGCCCAGCAGCCACTGGTGACGCTGGCCACCTATCTGGCCGCCGAGCCGAAGCCGGCCGGCGACGCCACGCTGGTGGAACGCGAGACGGGCGCCCCGGGCCGGGCGAGCATCAACGTCTGGGACCTGTACACCGATGACGGCCGGTACTTCTTCTCGCAGACCGAGGCCGGCCTGCCGGCACAGGTTAAGGAGAACAACAACCAGGGCGCCGGCCAGTTCGGACGGGAGGTCGCCGCGGCGACGTACGCGGCGACCGGCGACCTGGACACCGCCGCGCTGAAGATGGCCTGGGCCCCTGACCCGACCCCGGTCCCCGCCTGGCTCTCCGCGCAGGTCAAGAACATGTCGGCCGGCGGGCTACAGATCGACAACTACGTCTGGGAGAACTGCGAGGACGCGCTGGTCGCCGGTTCCGGCAACCCCCAGGTGCGGGCCGGCGTGCTGCGCCTGGTGTCCGCGCTGCCCGGCATCACCATCACCCATGGCACCGTTGACGGCCAGCCCACGCTCACCCTCACCGCCGGCGCGGGGGAGTTGGGGTACGCAGGGGTCGGCAAGCCCACTAAGGCCAACCCCAAGGGTGCTCCCACGGGGCCTGCTTACCAGGAGGCGATCATCATCAACGCCGACACCGGCATCCCGCTGGGGTTCGCCGGCGGCCCGGCCGGCCAGGTCGCCGTCACCGTCACCTACGTGGTGACCCGGGTCAACCTGGCCGACATCGCCGCCGGCAAGTTCTGACCCGCCGCATCGACAAGGCGATCCCCGGGCCAGACCGCACCCTGGCCGGGGATCGTTCCTTGCCAGCGGCACTAAGGCCCGGTCCCCGTCCCCGAGCGGACCGCAGGCCGGGCCGGTGCGGGGCTACCGCTGCTGGAGCTTGCCCTCGATCCTGACCGCCTCCGCGACCCGGGCGGCGGCCTCGTCCGGCGTCGCCGCGTACCCGGCGAACGCGCGCTGCAGCCCGGCCGCCCGCCGGTAGGCGTCGCGGGCGTTGCTCCGGCCGGAGCGGGTGAACTTGTCACCGAGGTCCTCGAAGACCGCGGCCTCCAGGCTGGCATGCGGCTCGTTGTCCGCCGCCGCCCCGGGGAACGGCCCGAACGTCATCAGCAGCTGCACCGCGTCCAGGGAAAGCCCGGAGTGCAGCCAGTCCTGCACGTCCTTGACCGCCAGGGCCGGGTTACCGTCGAACCGCCAGCCCTGCGCCTCGCAGGCCCGCTGCACCCGGGCGGGCGAGTACCCGCTCAGCGGGATGAAGCCGCCCCGGCCGAGGAAGACCAGCTTCGGCTGCCTGGCCCGGGCGTAGAACGTGAACTTCGGCAGCAGCCGCAGCGTGTCACCCTCGTGCCGGGGAAACGTGAACACCCGGGCCTGCGGCGTGCTCGCGGACGGCCTGCGCGGGGCTCGCCTGCTGGCCAGGGGCCGGCTGACGATCACGTCCCGGCCGATTTCCATGCGGCTCGTGCGCACCAGCCCGGCGATCAGCCCGGCCAGGCTGCCCAGCGCGAAGACGCCGAAGAACACGGCCGCCGCGATCCGCCCGCCCGTGGTTTCCTGGCTGCCCTCCGAGGCCGCCAGGACCAGGATGAAAAGCAGCGTGAGGCAGCCGAAAATCACAACCGCCCCGGTGTTGCGGCCCCGGATGACCGTGGCGCCAGCCGGCGGCTCCGCGCCGGCCCCGGGCGGCCGACCATACCCCTGGTCTTGCACAGGGCCAGCCTAGCCCGGCGCGGTGACACGAGGAGCACATCCGCCTGTGGCCCGCGATCAGCCGCTATATAGCAACGAGCCCAGTCACAAGGTGTTCCCGCACAGATTGACCAGTTCTGCGCGGACAACAAGAGACTCTGGGGTGAACCAGGCCGGGCATCGTCAGGCGCGCGGCTGCCCAGGCTGGGCCAAGGGCAACGGGCGGTTGTCCACCACCGTCTTCATCACGATGGTCGAGGTGATCTGCCGGACCCCGGGCAGTGTCGCCAGCTTCTGGTCGCGCAGCGCCGCGTACTCGTCCAGGCTCGGGGCCACGACGCGCAGCAGGTAGTCCGGTACGCCGAACAGCCGCTCCGCGTGTCGCACCTCAGGCACCGCAGCGATCCCGGCCTCGAACGACGCGATCGTGCCGGAGTCGCCCCGCTCCATCGTCACGTTCGCCAGCACCTCGACGCCGAGGCC
>CAZORE010000196.1:0-6552 GCA_964581815.1 uncultured Streptosporangiaceae bacterium
ACGACCGTGGCGCTGCACGCCGTCGCCAACGCGCAGAAGGCGGGCGGCATCGCCGCCTTCATCGACGCGGAGCACGCGCTCGACCCCGATTACGCGCAGCGGCTCGGCGTCGACACCGACGCGCTGCTCGTCTCCCAGCCGGACACCGGCGAGCAGGCCCTGGAGATCATGGACATGCTGATCCGCTCCGGCGCGGTCGACATCGTGGTCATCGACTCGGTGGCCGCCCTGGTGCCCAAGGCGGAAATCGAGGGCGAGATGGGCGACAGCCACGTCGGCCTCCAGGCCCGGCTCATGTCCCAGGCCCTGCGCAAGCTCACCGGTGCCATCAATACGACCAAGACCACCGCCATCTTCATCAACCAGCTCCGCGAGAAGGTCGGCGTGATGTTCGGCTCGCCCGAGACGACGACCGGCGGCAAGGCGCTCAAGTTCTACGCGTCGGTACGGCTCGACATCCGGCGGATCGAGACGCTCAAGGACGGGACCGAGGCGGTCGGCAACCGGACGCGGGTCAAGGTCGTGAAGAACAAGATGAGCCCGCCGTTCAAGACCGCCGAGTTCGACATCCTCTACGGGATCGGGATCTCCAGGGAAGGCAGCCTGATCGACCTCGGGGTGGAGCAGGGCATCGTGCGCAAGGCCGGCGCCTGGTACACCTACGAGGGCGACCAGCTCGGCCAGGGCAAGGAGAACGCGCGGAACTTCCTGCGCGACAACGACGACGTGGCCAACGAGATCGAGAAGAAGATCAAGGAGAAGCTCGGCGTCGGGCCGCGCCTTGACAACGATGCCGCCGCGCCGCCCGCAGCGCCGGCTAAGTCGCCGGCTCCGGTGCCGACGCCCCTGTAGCGAGCCGGTGCCCCGGTGACGAAGCGCGCTAAGCCGGCGGACCCCGCCCTTGTGCCGGAACACACTGTCCAGGAACACAAGGGCGGGGACGGTACCGCCGGCGACCCGGCGGCGCGAGCGCGGGAGGTATGCCTGCGGCTGCTCACGCTCGCGCCCCGGACGCGGGCACAGCTCGCCGACGCGCTGCGCAAGCGGGGCATACCCGACGAGACGGCCGACGAGGTGCTCGGCCGCTACGAGGACGCCGGCCTGATCGACGACGCCGCCTTCGCCCGGGCCTGGGTGGAATCGCGCCACTACAGCCGTGGCCTGGCGGGACGAGCGCTGCGCGCCGAGCTCAAGCAGCGCGGGGTGGCGGCCGATGAGATCCGCGCGGCCATTGACGAGCAGCTCGGCCCGGACGCGGAGGCCAGCGCCGCGCGGCGCCTCGTCGCCGGGAAGCTCGAGGCCACCAGGGGGCTGCCGCCCGAGCAGCGGACCCGGCGCCTGGCCGGCCTGCTCGCCAGGAAGGGCTATCCGGCCGGCCTGGCCTTCCGCGTGATCCGTGAGGCCCTGGAGGCCGAAGGGGAGGCCGCGTTCCCAGCGGACGAGCCGCCCTTCGACGGCGAGGACTGATTCCCCGGTGCGCCCCGCCGCGGACCCGGCGCCGGGACCCCGGGGGCAGCGTGGGAGCAGTGGGACAACCGTAAAAATAACTTCTATGGCCAGCGTAGATCTCGGCTTCGTAACGCCTGAGCTGCGGCAACGTCCCTACCTGCTGTTTCGTAGATCACGGTTTTGTGACGGACAATGTAGACAGACCCCGTAATCAACGCTTAACCTCACGGCAGGGAGACGTTATCTGGCGCAGGACGGGTGCCCCCGCACACCCGCCCTGAGATGGCCGCTGCCTCACACACAACGCCAGGGCTTCCGTGACCAACGGGACGGAAGGGGTGACCGTGAGCGGCGCAGACGCCCTCTTGGTGATCGGGCTGGTGGCCCTGGCCCTCGCATGCGGCGGGTTTGTCATCGCTGCGCGCCGCTTCCCGGCGCGTGGCGCCGCGGTCGGCCAGGCCGGCCAGCTGGCCGGGCTGGCGCAGGCCGAAGCGGAGGAGATCAGGGCCAGCGCGCGGGCCGACGCGGACCGCATACTCGGAAGAGCGGCCGAGGCGGCTGAACAGGCCGCGCAGCAGGCCGCCGACGGCCGTCGCGAGGTCGAGGACGAGATCCGCGCCGTCAAGGACGAGATCCGCCAGCTCCGCGGCGACCTGGAGCGGCGCGAGGAGCGGATCGGCGAGCGGGAGCGGCGGCTCGACGACGAGAGCCGCCGCCTTGAGGCGCGCGGGCAGGCGCTCGAACAGCGCGCTACCGAGCTCGAGGGACAGGGAAGGACGCTAGCGGAGGCCGGCGCGCGCGCCGCCAAGGAGCTTGCGCGGGTGGCGGGCCTGACCGCGGAGCAGGCGAAGGCGGAGCTCGTCGGGGCGATGGAGAACCAGGCCAAGCGCGAGGCGGCGGTGTCGATCAGGGACATCGAGGCGGTCGCCAGGTCCGAGGCCGACAAGCGGGCGCGCAAGATCGTGACGCTCGCCATCCAGCGGGTCGCGGTCGAGCAGACGAGCGAGTCCGTCGTCTCGGTCATGCACCTGCCCGGCGATGAGATGAAGGGCCGGATCATCGGCCGTGAGGGCCGCAACATCCGCGCGTTCGAGTCGGTGACCGGCGTCAACCTGATCATCGACGACACCCCGGAGGCGGTGCTGCTCTCCTGTTTCGACCCGGTGCGCCGCGAGATCGGCAGGCTCACCCTGGAGCGGCTGGTCAGCGACGGCCGGATCCACCCGCAGCGCATCGAGGAGGCGTACGAGCGCGGCAAGGCGGAGATCGGGCAGATCTGCCAGCGGGCGGGCGAGGACGCGGTGACCGGACTCGGCATCACCGACATGCACCCCGAGCTGGTCAGCCTCCTCGGCCGGCTGCGCTACCGCACCTCCTACGGGCAGAACGTGCTCATCCACCTGATCGAGTCCGCGCACATCGCCAGCATGATGGCCAGCGAGCTCGGCCTTGACCCGGTGCTGCTGCGGCGCTGCACGGTGCTGCACGACATCGGGAAGGCGCTGACTCACGAGGTCGAGGGAAGCCACGCGCTGATCGGCGCGGAGATCGCCCGCAAGTACGGCGAGTCGGATGACGTGGTGCACGCGATCGAGGCGCACCACAACGAGGTCGAGGTCCGCACGGTCGAGGCGGTCCTCACCCAGGCCGCCGACGCGATCAGCGGCGGCCGCCCCGGCGCCCGGCGCGAGTCGCTCGAAATGTACGTCAGGCGCCTCGAGCGGCTTGAGCAGATCGCCGCCAAGAAGGAGGGCGTGGAGAAGGTCTTCGCCATGCAGGCGGGCCGCGAGATCCGCGTGATGGTCAAGCCCGAGCAGGTCGACGACATCCAGGCCCAGGTCATCGCCCGTGACATCGCCAAGCAGGTCGAGGAGGAGCTCACCTACCCCGGCCAGATCCGGGTCACCGTCGTCCGCGAGTCCCGCGCCACCGAATTCGCCCGCTGACTCGAGGGCGAAGGTCAAGCTCAGGATCATCAGGAACGGTGGCGTGCTCCGCCCGCCGCGCCCCATGACCCTGGCGGCCGCAACTGGGCATTGCCCGCCGTATTCCGCGAAAGCCCCAAATACCTTATTCTCGGCTCACCCGTCAGGCCATCGAAACGCACAGAAGGGCCAGCGGAGGAATGTTCGACAGGTTCACCGACCGTTCGCGGCGGGTCGTTGTCCTGGCGCAAGAAGAAGCCAGGATGCTCAATCACGACACCATTGGCACGGAGCACCTTCTCCTTGGCCTCATTCACGAGGGCGAGGGTGTTGCCGCGCGGGCGCTCGAGTCGCTCGGCATCAGCCTGGAGGCGGTGCGGCAGGAGGTCGAGGCGGTCATCGGCCGGGGCGAGGAGCCGCCGTCCGGGCGCATGCCGTTCACCGCGCGGGCGAAGAAGGTGCTCGAGCTCTCGCTGCGTGAGGCGATACAGCTCGGTCACAACTACATCGGGACCGAGCACATCCTGCTCGGCTTGCTCCGGGAGGGTGATGGCGTTGCCGCCCAGGTCCTCGTCAAGCTCGGCGCCGACCTGAACCGGGTCCGCCAGCAGGTCATCCGCCTACTGCACGGCTACGCCCCTGACGTCCTGATCGATAGCCACACGTTCAATTCACGGCTGTCCGCGGTCGAGCAGCGGGTCGGCATCGCACCAGACACCGGTGACCTCGACCTGCCTGCGCTGGCCGAGAAAGTCCGCCAGCTCAGCGAGGAGATCGAGCGGCTCCGGGCCCTGCTCCGCGAGCAGGGCCGCGAACCGGAGCAAGGCACGGCCTGACCTCCCCGCGCACGGCCACGCTCCGGATTTGCGGAATCCAGCGACCGGAAAACGGGAAGAAAAAACCTGGAGACGCGGAAAAAATACCCCGGAATCCGGGAAGATCGCAGGTAGCATGCGGTTATGCGAGAGGTTCTAACCGGCCTGGCGAAGCGTCGGCTCGTTGCCGTCGCGGCGGCCCGGTTCGCCGAGGAGCCGGTGCTGGTACTCAACGGGCCGCGGACCGTGGGCAAGAGCACTCTGCTCAGCCAGCTGGCCGAACGCCTTGGCCGAACGGTGATCGACTGCGATGACCCCGCGACGAGAGCGGCAGTCCGCGCCGACCCTGGTCGTTTCGTCGAGTCGGCCGAGCCGGTGCTTATCGATGAGTACCAGCACGTCCCTGAACTGCTTGACGCCATCAAGGCCCAGCTCAACCGGGATCTCCGGCCGGGCCGGTACGCCCTGGCCGGGTCGACGAGGTATGCCGCCATTCCGGCGGCGGCCCAGGCCCTGACCGGGCGGGTGGACATCATCCCCGTGCTTCCGTTGTCCCAGGGCGAGATCGACGGCACCCGCGAGACCTTCGTGGCCAGGCTGCTTGAGGGTCATGGCATTGACGATCCGCCGCAGAGGATAACGGCGACCCGGGATGAGTACGCCAGGCGAGCGACGTCGGGAGGAATGCCAGTCGCCCTGCGGCGCCCCCAGGGACCCTCCCGATCACGCTGGTTCGCAAACTACATCGACCTGGTTGTCGATAAGGACGTCATGGAGATCTCGCGGATCCGGCAGCGCGAGATGCTGCCCAGGCTGCTCGGTGAGCTCGCCGCCCGGTCCGGGCAGGTACTTAACATGTCCTCGGTCGGCGGGGGCATCGGACTGGACCGGTCGACCGCGGAGAACTACATCAAGCTCCTTGAGGCTGTCTTCCTCATCGTTCGTCTCCCCGCGTGGGGAACGACGCTCGGCTCCCGGATCGCCAGGCATCCCAAGGTGCACATGATCGATTCCGGTGTCATGGCCTGGCTGCTCAATCTCACTCCGCAGAAGATCGCGCAGGCGGCACCCGCGACCCTCACCGAGTACGGCCATCTCCTTGAGACCTTCGCGGTCGGGGAGATCCTCAAGCAGGTCAGCTGGTCGGACGCGCCCGTGGCGGCCGGGTACTTCCGCACCGAATCGGGCGACGAAGCCGATCTCATCCTCGAACGCGATGACGGCCAGGTGATCGCCTTCGAGGTCAAGGCGGGCACCCGGGTGAACGGCGAAGACCTCCGCGGGCTCCGCCTCCTGAAGGACCGCCTCGGCCCCCGCCTAGAGGAAGCTATCGTCCTCTACACCGGCGAGCACGTGTACCGGCACGACGGCTGGAGCTGGATCGTGCCGCTCAGCCGGGTCTGGGCATAGCGAACGGTCTAAGTCGGTGCGCTGACGCGCTCATGCGCGACGACCCGCTAGGTGAGCTCGATCGGCGCCACCCCCGGCGGGGTGAAGCCGAAGATCGCGCCGTAGAAGGCCAGCTCCGCCTCCAGGGAGGCGATGACCGTCTCCGCCTTGCGGAAGCCGTGGGACTCGCCGGCGAAGGCGATGTACGCGTGCCTGATGTTGTGGGCGGCCAGGTCGGCGGCGATCGCCTCGGACTGTGACGGCGGGACGACCGGGTCGTCGAGTCCCTGGAGCAGCAGCACCGGGCAGGTCAGCTCGTTGACGTGGCCGACGGGGGCGCGCTCCACGTACAGCTCCTCGGCCTCGGGCAGGGGGCCGATGAGGCCGTCGAGGTACCGGGACTCGAAATCGTGGGTGTCGACGGCGAACGGCCGCAGGTCCGAGACGCCGAAGTAGGAGGTCGCGGCGGCGAAGACCGCCTCCTTGGTGCCGGTGAGCGCGGGGCCGGTCGTCACGGCGACCAGCGCGGTCCAGCCGCCGGCCGAGCCGCCGCGGATGCCGAGCCTGGCGCGGTCGGCCTCGCCTGCCTCGGCGAGGCCGAGGGCCGCCGCGTAGGCGTCCGCGACGTCGACGATGCCCCACTGGCCGCGCAGCCGGTTGCGGTACTCGCGGCCGTAGCCGGCGGAGCCGCCGTAGTTAACGTCGATGACGCCGATGCCGCGGCTGGTGAAGTACGCCTTCTCCATGGACAGGACGGGCAGCGACTGCCCGGTGGGGCCGCCGTGCACGTGCACGAGGAAGGGAGGTAGCTCACCAGCCGGCGCCGTCACGCCGGGATTGGTCGGCGGGTAGACGAGTCCGTGCACCACGCCGCCGTTCTGCTCGCCAGACAGCTGTACCGGGCGCGCGTCCGGCAGGTAGGCCGGGTCCGGCGCGTCGGCCTGCCGCTTGCTCAGCGCCTCGACCGCGCCGCC
>CAZORE010000196.1:6652-11086 GCA_964581815.1 uncultured Streptosporangiaceae bacterium
CCGCGCCGCCGCCCGTGCCGCCGACCGTGATGCGCAGCACGCCCCACGGGGTGCGCGGGCCGCCTGCCACCGTGGTGATCGTGGAGCCGGAGACGGAGAGTTCCCCGATCGTGGTGCGGTAGCCGGGCAGGTCGAGGTCGGTCAGCGCGCCGGATCCCGCGTCGAGCACGGCGAGGCGCTGCTCGCCGAGGCCGTGCAGCACCGCGAGCCGCCCGTCGCCAAGAGGCTCGAAGGGCCGGCCCCCGAGCTGCCAGAGCGGCCCGGCGAACTCCTCGTTAAGTGGGTGCAGCGGGCAAGGCGTGCCGCCCACGACGGGCACCTGGTAGAGGTTCCACCAGCCCGTCGCGTCGGAGACCGCGTAGAGCGTCGCGTTGTCGCGCCACGCCGGGGCGAGCACCGACTCCTCGGGACCGCCCATGACCAGGGTTGAGCCCGCGACCGTGACCGGGGCGCCGCCGAGCGGTGCGACCCGCAGCTCGGTACCGTCCCACGGCATGTTCGGGTGGTTCCAGCTGATCCAGGCCAGCCTGGTGCCGTCCGGCGACGGCGTTGGGAAGGCGAAGAACTGGGCGCCGCGGACCAGGACCCGGATCGCGGCGGCGTCGTCCGCGGCCGACCCGTCGAGCGGCACCGCGACGATCTCCCGGCGCACCGCCATGCCGCCGCCGAGATGGAAACCGTCAGGCAGTGGCGGCTGCCCGGCCGGCCGGGTCGTCTCGCGCACGCACCAGATCGCGTCGCCGGTCGGGGAGAGCACCAGGTCGGCGAACCGGAAGCCGCCCTCGGCCGGGGTCAGCGGCACCGGGTCGCCGCCTTCGGCTTCCGCGGCGCCGACCGCGTACAGCCGCTGGTCGGCGAAGTTCGCGAAGACCAGGTCGAACCCGCCGGCCATCGAGGGAACGGCCAGGTAGGACTTGCCGCCGTACTCATGCACCCGGTTCCTGGCGTTCCACGGAGCCGGCAGCAGTTCCCGCGGCTCGGCGCCGGGGCCGGCCGACGCCACGATCGCCGTCCGGCCGCCCTCGGAGGGCCGCCGCTCCTGCCACCACACCTCGACGCCGGCGATGGACGGGTAGGAGACTGCGACCGCCCCCTTGGCCACGTCCGCGGCGCTGATGGGTGATGGCCAGGTTCCGTATGCGGCGATGTCTCTCACCTCCCGGGGGGACGACCCCCCGTACCCCCCGCTGTCCCGCGAGGCAGGCCCGATGGCAGAAAGCGCCATCGTATCGGGCCCGCCCCGCGGGACGGACACGGGTGCCGACGCACCCGCCTATCCTGGTCAGGTGGGAGAAGGACGTACGTACGAGATCCGCACCTACGGGTGCCAGATGAACGTGCATGATTCCGAGCGCGTCGCCGGGCTGCTCGAGGACGCCGGCTACGTGAAGGCCGCCGACGGGCAGACGCCGGACCTGGTCGTGTTCAACACCTGCGCGGTCCGGGAGAACGCCGCCGACCGGCTGTACGGGAACCTCGGCCACCTGCTCCCCACCAAGAAGGCGCGACCGGGCATGCAGATCGCCGTCGGCGGCTGCCTGGCCCAGATGGAGCGGCAGAAGATCACCGAGCGCGCCCCCTGGGTGGACGTGGTCTACGGCACGCACAACATCGGCGCCCTGCCCAAGCTGCTCGAGCGGGCCCGCGAGCGCGAGGCGGCGCAGGCCGAGTTCGAGGAAACCCTCACCACGTTCCCGTCGCTGCTCCCCGCCCGCCGACAGTCCGCGTACTCGGGGTGGGTGTCCATCTCGGTCGGCTGCAACAACACCTGCACTTTCTGCATCGTCCCGTCGCTGCGCGGCCGCGAGCGCGACCGCCGGCCAGGCGACATCCTGGACGAGGTCACGTCCCTCGTCGCCGACGGGGTCATCGAGGTGACCCTGCTCGGCCAGAACGTGAACTCCTACGGCGCCGAGTTCGGCGACAAGCTCGCGTTCGGCAAGCTGCTGCGCGCCTGCGGCGCGATCGAGGGGCTGGAACGGGTCCGGTTCACCTCGCCGCACCCGAGGGACTTCACTGACGACGTGATCGAGGCGATGCGCGACACGCCGAACGTGATGCCGAGCCTGCACATGCCGCTGCAGTCAGGCTCGGACACGGTGCTGAAGGCAATGCGCCGCGCCTACCGCCGTGACCGCTACCTCGCCATCCTCGACAACGTGCGCAGGCACATCCCGCACGCGGCGATCACCACGGACATCATCGTCGGCTTCCCTGGGGAGACCGAGGAGGACTTCGCCGCGACGCTCGACGTGGTCCGCCAGGCCCGGTTCTCTTCCGCATTCACCTTCCAGTACTCGATCCGCGCGGGCACCCCGGCGGCGACCATGCCGGACCAGGTGCCGCGGCCGGTGGTGCAGGAGCGCTACGACCGGCTCGCCGCGCTCGTCGAGCAGGTCGCCACCGAGGAGAACGCGCGGCAGGACGGCACCGTCGCCGAGGTCCTCGTGGCCGAAGGCGAGGGGCGCAAGGACGCGGCCACGCACCGCATGTCGGGCCGCGCCCGAGACAACCGCCTGGTGCACTTCGCCCCCCACGACGCCACTCCGCGTCCCGGTGACATCGTTACCACCCGCGTCACGAGTACCGCGCCGCATTACCTGCGGGCGGACGACGCGCCGCTGAGCGTGCGCCGCACCCGGGCGGGCGACGCCTGGGAGGCTCGCCGGCACGCTGAAGCGGACCCTGCCGGGCAGGCCGCGCCCGCGCCGGTGCTGCTCGGCATGCCCGCTCGCCGCGGCTAGCAGGCGAAGTGCTGATCGCCATCGTGGGGCCGACCGCGGCGGGCAAGTCCGACCTGGCCGTGGAGCTGGCGCTGGCGCTCGACGGCGAGGTCATCAACGCCGACTCAATGCAGCTCTACCGGGGCATGGACATCGGCACGGCGAAGCTGACCATCCAGGAGCGGCGGGGCGTGCCGCATCACCTGCTTGACGTCTGGGACGTCACCGAGACCGCCAGCGTCGCCGAGTACCAGGACCTCGCCGAGGCGGTCATCGCCGACATCAACGCGCGCGGCAAGGTCCCCGTCCTGGTCGGCGGCTCGGGGCTCTACGTCAGGGCCGCGCTCGGCGACCTGGACTTCCCGGGCACGGACCCGGCCATCCGCGAGCGGCTGGAGGCGGAGCTGGCCGACGCCGGCCCGGCGCTGCTCTACGCGCGCCTTGCCGCGGCCGATCCCGTCGCGGCGGCCGCCATCCTGCCAGGCAACGGTCGCAGGATCGTGCGCGCCCTCGAGGTCATCGAGCTGTCCGGGCGTCCGTTCAGCGCGACCATGCCCGGCTACGACGCGGGCCGCCCCGCGGTCCAGATCGGCGTGCAGCTGCCGCGCGCTGAGCTCTACCAGAGGATCGAGTCCCGCGTCGACCGCATGTGGGCGGCAGGCCTGGAGGCCGAGGTGCGGCGGCTGGCCGCGTGGGGCCTGCGCGACGGCAAGACCGCCAGCCGCGCCCTCGGCTACCAGCAGCTGCTCCGCGTCCTCGACGGCGCGCTGACCAGCGATCAGGCGCGCGACGAGACCGTGCGCGCCACCCGTCAGTTCGCGCGCCGCCAGGAATCCTGGTTCCGGCGCGACCCGCGGGTCAGCTGGCTGCCGGCCGGCGAGAGCATGACGGCACGTGCCCTGGATCTCTGCTCTCAGTAGTTTTCCGACGGTGAGTGCGCGGGTCATCACCACTGGTTGATTAGTCCTTTCGGGTGGTTCTCCGCGCGGCCCGACTCTCGTTGTCATCCTGACCCGGCCCGGCCGGCATGCCCGTCGCCGACGGCGTTCCCTCGCCGCCCGCCCGCCCGCCGGCTGTTTAGCCGGCTAGTGGCCTGTACGGGCCATATGGCACTAAACAGGATTGCTGATGGTTTGTCGCTGCAACTCTGTCTGTGGGCGATTTCGCCTGGTAAGGCCGGGCGAGAGGTCACCGCGTGACCACGTAGCCAGGCGCGGAGCGGCGTAAGGGAATCCTTGTCCCAAGGCACCAGGCGTAACGGCAGCAACAAGTTCGGCCCGTTCAACGTCCCCGTTGGCGGTCGCCGGCCGGCGACCGGCCACGGCGGGCGGGGAGAGCCGGACCACGAGTACACCGGGCGGCACGTGAGCCCCCGGCCCGAGACGGCCCGGAAACGGGCCGGCAAGGTCGTCCCTGCCGCGGCGGCAGCCGCAACCCTCGCGGCTGGGGCGGCCGCCTACTTCCTGGCCGGCTCCGGCCAGCCGCAGGCGTCACAGCTGAACGCGGCGATGATTCACCCCGTCGCGGCGAGCGCGTCGGTGGCCGGCCGGGGCCACGCGGGCGCGTCCACGACGATCGATGCCGCCGGTGGGGCCGACGCCACGGCCACGCCTTCCGCGCTGATTACCGCGACGGCCAAGGCCCCGGCCCCGGCGCACAAGAGCACGACGGCCGCGGGCGCCGCCACCGCGACTCATTCCGCGCCCGCGAC
>CAZORE010000197.1:0-1657 GCA_964581815.1 uncultured Streptosporangiaceae bacterium
GGATTGCCTCGTCGCCTGTTTCCCTGTCCACCGCGTAGTTGTTCTTACCGCCCAGCCAGTAGTCGTACACCCGCGCGACGTGCGGGACGGTCGTG
The DNA here is from genome assembly GCA_964581815.1 of uncultured Streptosporangiaceae bacterium. Classification (GTDB taxonomy): domain Bacteria; phylum Actinomycetota; class Actinomycetes; order Streptosporangiales; family Streptosporangiaceae; genus Trebonia. Next base: position 96 of record CAZORE010000197.1, read on the forward strand.
TCGATCTTGGGTGGCTCGCGTCCGTCGTCCGGGTTGTTGCTCTGCCACAAGCCGCTTGCCATCAGAGTTGCCGCCTCCGGGGGACGATCCCCATGAACCGTGGGCTTGGATGGAAAAACATCTCGACACGGAAAACCTATCTCATTCCGGCGCTCCAGATACCTGCCCCGCGGGGAGTGGCTACCGCCGGCCGGCCAGCCCGGCCTGGTAGGCCACGACCACGAGCTGGGCGCGATCGCGGGCACCGAGCTTGGTCATCGCGTGGTTGGCGTGCGTCTTGACGGTCAGCGGGCTGAGCGTGAGGTGGTCGGCTATCTCGGCGTTGGACATGCCCGTCGCCACGAGGGCGACGATCTCGCGCTCCCGTTCGGTCAGCGCGTCGACCAGCCCGGTGGGTGCCTGCGGCGCGCGGTCGTCCAGGCTGAGGTACCGCGCAATGAGGCCACGGGTTGCCGCCGGGGAGAGCAGGGAGTCGCCGCGGGCCACCGTCCGGATCGCCTCGATCAGCGCGTCCGGCCGTGCTCCCTTGCCGAGGAACCCGCTGGCGCCCGCGCGGAGCGCCTCGAAGACGTACTCGTCGACCTCGAACGTGGTCAGGATCAAGATCTTGACGCCGGCCAGGCTCTCGTCGGCCGTGATCTGCCGGGTCGCGGCCAGGCCGTCGAGTTCGGGCATCCGGATGTCCATCAGCACCACGTCAGCGCGCTCCTGCTTGGCCAGCCTGATCGCCTGCCTGCCGGTCGCCGCCTCGCCGACCACGGTCAGGTCGGGCGCGCTGTCGACCATCATCCGCAGCCCGGCCCGCACGAGTTCCTGGTCGTCCGCGAGCAGCACCCGGGTCGGGGGCAGGCCGGCTGGGGGCGCGCCGGCCGCGCCGCCGGTGATGCCGCCGGTCATGCCGCCGTGCCGATCGGAAGCGGCAGCTCGGCCAGGACCAGGAAGCCGCCGTCGTGCGGGCCTGCGGATACCCACCCGCCCACCACTGCGGCCCGTTCCCGCATGCCGATCAGGCCGTGGCCCACCTCGCCGTTGCCCGCGCCAGCGAGCCCGGCGGCGCCGCCGTGATGCACGCCGTCGCCGCCCGCGACATCGTCGCGGGGGGCCGGCGGCCTATCGTCATCGTCTCGGGCATGCGGGCCGTCATCTTCGACAGCCAAGGCCAGCGCGCCCGGCCGGTACGAAAGCCGGACCGACGCGCGGGCCCCGGCCGCGTGCTTCGTGGTGTTGGTCAGCGACTCCTGGATCAGCCGGTACGCGGTGAGGTCAACCGCCTCGGGCAGCGGCCGGGCCTGGCCGATGACCTCGCAGGTCACCTTCAGGCCAGTGGCGGCGAAGGAGCCGATCAGCTCCTCAAGGCGGGCGAGCCCGGCGGCCGGCTCGGTGGGCTCGCGTTCGCCCGGCTGGCGCAGCAGCCCCACGGTCAGCCGCAGCTCCTCCAGCGCGGCCTCGCTGGCCCGCTGAATGTGCCCAAGCGACTCCCGCGCCTTTGCCAGGTCGGTGCCGGCCAGGTGGGTGTCGTTCGGGTCGCGGTTGCCCGGGCCGGTGCCGAGCAGGTAGCTCAT
>CAZORE010000197.1:1757-10868 GCA_964581815.1 uncultured Streptosporangiaceae bacterium
GGTGGGTGTCGTTCGGGTCGCGGTTGCCCGGGCCGGTGCCGAGCAGGTAGCTCATCGCGCCGGCCTGCACGCTGATGAGCGCGACCTGGTGGCCCACCGCGTCGTGCAGTTCCCGGGCGATCTGCAGCCGCTCTTCGTGTACCCGCTCCCGGATGCGCTGCCGGGCGTCTTGCTCGTGGAGCGCCTCCGCGTGCCTGGCCCGTTCCGCCACCAGGGTCCGCTGGATCCGGCGGGCACGGACGGCCTGCCCGATGGCGGCCACGACCACGAGCGCCGGCACCGCCTCTAGATCGGCCAGGCCGGTCGCGGCGTGCCGGCTGAACAGCAGGTGGCCAACCCCGAGCGCGGCGGCGGCGGCAACGACGCCGACGGTCACCCGCGGCAGGTCCCTGGGCAGCGAGAACACCAGCGTCGCGATGAGCAGCACCGCGCCGACCAGCTGCTGATGGGACCCGGCGGCCATCGACACCACCGCCCCCGCGGTGCCGGCCACCACCAGTAGCCACGATGGCCAGCGGGCCACGGCGATCGCGGCGAAGGCGGCGTACGTCACGGCGGCGATGGCGAAGTCGTCCGACGTCAGCCGGACCGGCGGATGGCCCGTCGCGGCGCTCAGCATCCCGCAGCCGAACAGCGCGATGCTACCCGTGAGCACCGCAAGCACGCGGTGCCTGGCCACCATGCGGCGGCACCAGTCCCACGACTTGCCGGTGAAGCCGATGGAGGAGCCCGTGGGGGAGCCCACGGGGCGGCGGTGAGAGTCCACGGAGCGACTGTAAGCAGCGCCCGGGCCAGCCGGCAACGGCCGGCGAGCAAACCGCTGCGAACGCAGTAGGCCCGCTCTCGCCGGCGATTCGGCCGCGGTAATCCGGGCCGCCGGCTACCGCGATCGTGGCGGCGCAAGTCGCCGCGCCTGGCCGAAGACTCATAATGCCTCACTCCCGAACGATGGACATCACCGAATCCGTCTAACTCGGGAGAATTTCATGTCTTTCATCGCACGGTGGTGCTTCCGGCACCGGTTCGCCGTCATCGCGGCCTGGGTGCTGGTGCTGATCGCCCTGACCACGCTCGCCCAGGCCGTCAAGGCCGAATACGACAACTCGTTCTCGCTGCCAGGAACGGGCTCCACCACCGCACAGCAGCTGCTGGCCAGCACCGTCCCGGCACAGCCGGGCGACTCTGACAGGATCGTCTGGCATGTCGGCACCGGAACGGTCCGCGACCCGGCGGTCATGACGCGGATGAGCGCGGCGCTGAGCCGGGTCGCGACGTTCCCCGAGGTCGCGTCGGTGATCAGCCCCTATGGTCCGGGCGGGACCGCGCAGATCAGCCAGGACGACCGCACCGCCTACGCCGTCGTCAACTTCACCAAACAGTCCGGCGACCTGGCCAAGGCGGACGTCGGCCGGGTGATCAGCGCGGCGCAGGCGGCCCGCGAACCGGGACTCGACGTCCAGCTGGGCGGCCAGGCCATCGAGAAGCAGCCGTCGCCGGGCCTCGACACGGTGGTCGGCGTGCTCGCCGCCGCGATCGTGCTGTTCATCGCGTTCGGCTCGCTGCTCGCCATGCTGCTGCCGCTCATCACCGCGCTCGCCGGCGTGGCCGGCGGGCTGATGGCGATCGCCCCGCTGACGCACAGCATGAGCGTCGTGTCCATCGCGCCGATCATCGCCCCGCTCATCGGGCTTGGCGTCGGCATCGACTACGCGCTGTTCATCGTCACCAGGTACCGGCGCGGCCTGGAAGCGGGACTGACGCCGGAAGAGGCGGCGGTCACGGCGCTCAACACCTCCGGGCGCACCGTCTTGTTCGCGGGCGGCACGGTGTGCATCGCGCTGCTCGGCATCCTGGTGCTCAACTTCGGCTTCCTCAACGGGCTAGCGATCGCCTGCACGCTCACCGTGGTCCTCACCGTGCTTGCGACGATCACGATGCTGCCCGCGCTCTTCAGCCTCTTCGGCCGCCGGGTGCTCACCCGGCGGCAGCGCCGCGCGCTGGGCACGCAGCCGGGGCCGGCCGACGGGCCGGAGCCGACGGCGACAGGTGCGTGGGCGAGGTGGGCGGGCGTCGTAGAGCGGCGCCCGGCGGTGCTGGCCGCGGTGGCCGTCGCGGTCATGGTGGTCCTCGCCCTCCCCCTGTCGCGGCTACAGCTCGGCAGCTCCGATCAGGGCCACGACCCCGCCTCAAGCACCACCAGGCAGGCCTACGACCTGCTGGCCCAGGGCTTCGGGCCGGGCTTCAACGGGCCGCTGGTCCTGGCCGCGCAGGCCAGTTCGCCGGCCGACGCCGCCGCGCTCCACGCGCTGGAAGGGCGCCTGCCGCACCTGGCCGACGTCGCCAGCGTCACCGCGGACACGACCGCGGCGGGGACGACCGTTATTCAGCTGACGCCGCGCACGTCACCGGAGGCCCCCGCCACCACCGCGCTGATCACCACCCTGCGCACCATCACGATCCCGGCGGCCGAGCGAGGGAGCACGCTGAGGGTATACGTCGGCGGGCAGAGCGCCACGGTCGCCGACTTCACCTCGGCGGTCGAGGCCAAGCTTCCGTGGTTCCTGCTCACCATCATCGGGCTCAGCTTCCTGCTGCTCGTCATCGCCTTCCGGAGCCTGCTGATCCCGGCGACGGCCGCGGTGATGAACCTGCTCGCCGCCGCGGCGACGTTCGGCGTGATGACCGCGCTCTTCCAATGGGGCTGGGGACTCGGCGCGTTCGGCCTGGGCACGGCCGGCCCGGTCGAGTCGTTCCTGCCGGTGTTCATCCTGCCGATCCTGTTCGGCCTGTCCACCGACTACCAGGTGTTCCTGGTCAGCCGGATGAGCGAGGAATGGGCGCGAAGCCGGGACAGCCACCGCGCCGTCCGTGCCGGGCAGGCCGGCACGGCCCGGATCATCACCGCCGCGGCCGCGATCATGATCTGCGTGTTCCTGGCGTTCTCCGTCATTAGCCAGCGCGGTATCGCCGAGTTCGGCATCAGCCTCACGATCGCGGTCGCCCTGGACGCGTTCGTCCTGCGCACCGTGTGCATCCCCGCCATCATGCACATGTCCGGCACCGCCAGCTGGCTGCTCCCCCGCTGGCTCGACCGCCGGCTCCCCCGCCTCGCCATCGAGCCGGCGCAGCCGGCGCCGGCCAGCGCGGGTTAGGGCCCGCGAACCCGCCGGGACAGCGAAGACGCCCCGCTAGCACGAGAATTCGCCGCTAGCGGGGCGTCTTCGCAGGTTGTGGCAGGTGTTGCGGCAGGTCCTTGTCCTTGGAATCATGGACGAGCACGGACGGCGGTGGCAGCGGCAGGCCGGCCGTCAGGGCCGCGGGATCAGCGGCCGCGCCGCCCGCGGAAGCCGGCGGATATCGCGGCCGCGCCGCGGCCGGTCGCTGGGGCGGCCACGATGGCTGCCGGGCGGGCAGCGGGCAGCATGACGGGGGCAGCCCGCTCGCCGGCGATCGAGCGCAGCAGCGGCGACCCGGGAGTGACGGCGGCGGTCAGCGGGACGACGCCTGCCTTCCGCATCAGGGTGCGGACGTCAGCTGCCTGGGCCTGAGCCTGGACGGTGACCACCGTCCCGGCCGCGCCGGCCCGGGCGGTCCGCCCCGAGCGGTGCAGGTACGCCTTGTGCTCGACCGGCGGATCAGCGTGGATGACGAGGTCGATTCCGTCCACGTGGATACCGCGCGCCGCGATGTCCGTTGCGACGATGACCCGGACCGTCCCGGCTGCGAAGGAGGCGAGGTTTCGCTCGCGCGCCCCCTGAGCCAGGTCGCCGTGCAGCTCGGCCGCCGGGATGCCGGCGGCGGTCAGCTGGCGGGCCAGGCGGCGGGCGGCATGCCTGGTCCGGGTGAAGACGAGCGACCGGCCGCTGCCGCCCGCGAGCGCGGTGACAACCCCGACCCGGTCGGCCGGCTCGACGGTCACCAGGTGGTGGACCATGGCGAGCGGCGCCTCCGCCAGGCCGACGTCGTGGAGGACCGGGCGGTCCATGAAGCGCCGCGCCAGGACGTCGACGGCCCCGTCGAGCGTCGCCGAGAACAGCATCCGCTGGCCGTCGGGCGGGGTCATGTCGAGGAGCCGCCGTACGACGGGCAGAAAACCGAGGTCGGCCATGTGGTCTGCCTCGTCGAGCACGCATATGTCCACGTCCCCTAGGTGGCAGTGACCCTGCTCGATGAGGTCGGCCAGCCTGCCGGGACACGCGACGACGATATCGGCGCGGCCCCGCAGCTTGGCCACCTGTGGTCCCTGGGGTACTCCCCCGTAGATCGTCGCCACGCTCAGCCCCACCGCTGCTGCCAGCGGCGCGAGCACGGCATGGACCTGGCTGGCGAGCTCCCTGGTCGGTACCAGCACCAGGCCGCGCGGGCGGCAGGCGCTTGTGTAGCCGTCGGCCAGCCGTGCGGCGAGCGGAATGGCGAAGCCGAGCGTCTTGCCCGATCCGGTCTTCCCCCGGCCGAGAATGTCCCGGCCAGTCAGGGCATCTGGCAGCGTGGCCGCCTGAATGGGGAACGGCGCGGTGATGCCCGCCGCCGCGAGCGCGGCCACGAGCGGCGCCGGAACGCCGACCTCAGCGAAGGAGACCACCTGCGGGACACGGGAGAGGCCGCCAGGCGGGGCGACGGTGAGCCTTGCGGGGCGACGCCTTCCGCGCGGAGCCGATGGGCGTTCAGTGGACAGAGCAGACAAAGCGGGAAACCTCCCGGGTAGGGTGCCGCGTTTGCGAGGGTGCCACGTCCGTGGAAACCAGCTCGCTTATCAGCGGCGTCGACCGGCGCGCCGGAACGGCTGCGCCTGAGTGTGGTTGGCCGCGCCAGGCCAACGTCAGCGTGACCTGGCGCGTAAGGGGGTCAGCGAGCCCATGGCCGGGCGCCGGCGGCGCGGGTCCGCGTCACGCCAGGCGTCGGCGTCGGCGAGGAGGGCAGCGACGGCCGCATGCAGCTCGCCGTGGCCGGCGACGATGACGGTGCTGTCGGGGGCGCTCAGGACGGCAAAGGTCACAGGGCCGATGGTCTCGGCCGCAGGATGGGTCAAAGAGACTTCCGATCAGGTGGACGGCTTGTCCCCGGCCCTCGGACGAATCGCGTCCCGGGGCCCGGGCGGTCAGTCGGCCCTTTGCCATCGTGCACGTCATGACCGGCGGCGTCCCAGTGACGCCACCGAGTGCGTGAACCCGCCGGAAGCCGGAAACGACCACCGCCAGTGACTGACGTTCAGCACCGTGATCATACACTGGCAGGAGAAAACTAGCAACGATTTTCCAGAATACTTGCACCTGATATCGTCGTATTTGGCGGCTCCCGATGAGCTACGGCCGTGCCCGACACCGAGGAGCCACCATGATGCCTGAGCCTGCCAGCCCGCGCGGCAGCGACTACGCCGCCCTGTCCAGGCAGGTGCGGCAGGCAGGCCTGCTGGACCGCCGGCCTGGGTATTACGCGTGGAAGGTCACGCTCACCGCGGCGGCACTCGTGCTCGGCTGGGCGGCGTTCGCGGCCATCGGCAATTCATGGTGGCAGCTGGGTGACGCGGCGTTCCTGGCGGTGGTTTTCGCCCAGTTCGGCTTCCTCGGCCACGATGCCGGGCACGGCCAGGTCTTCCGCACCCGGCGGGCCAACGCCGCCCTCGGCATCGCGTGCGGGAATCTCGGCGCCGGGTTCAGCTACGAGTGGTGGAACCGCAAGCACAACCGGCATCATGCCCACCCGAACACCGAGGGCGCCGATCCTGACATCATGATCGGCGCGCTGGCATTCTCCGCCGACAGTGCCAGGACGGCGCGGGGCATCCAGCGGCTGATCTTCCGCTACCAGGCCTACCTGGTCATCCCGATGCTGTTCCTCGAGGCGGTCAGCCTGCACGCGTCAAGCATCCGCACGGTGACCGGAGGGCGCTGCCGGCACCGGGCCTGGGAGGCGGCGCTGCTCGGCGTGCACTTCGCCGCCTTTCTCGGTGCGGTGTTCCTGGTGCTGCCGCCAGTCAAGGCGGTGACGTTCATCCTCGTGCAGCAGGGCCTGCTCGGCTTCTACCTGGGCTGCTCCTTCGCGCCCAACCACAAGGGCATGCCGATCCTCACGGCCTCCGACCAGACCGACTTCCTGCGGCGGCAGGTTCTGACGGCGCGCAACGTCCGCGGTGGCTGGTTCACCGACTTCGCCCTCGGCGGCCTGAACTACCAGATCGAGCACCACCTCTTCCCGTCCATGCCGCGGCCGAGCCTCCGCCGGGCACAGCCGCTGGTGGCCGCGTTCTGCGCCGAACGGGACGTGCCGTACCTGGAGACCAGCCTGCTCGCGTCCTATGCCCAGGCGCTCGGCCACCTCGCCGCCGTCGGCAGTGACCTGGCCAGTTCGGTGGCGGTAAGCAAGGCCGTGCCGGCGCCCGCACAGCGCTGACCGTCCAGAACGCTTCAGCCGGGTTCCGGCCCGGTGCCATCGGGTCCGGCATCCTGGCCCCCGAGGAGAGCGAGCAGGTCGCCGATGGCGATATTCCTGTCGGCCGACTCCGGCACCGGACGCTGCGTCTCCACGAGGTAGCGGTTCCGGCGGCCGCCCTTCTCCTTGACGATGTACCCGGCGACGGCGAGGTCGCTGACGATACCGAACGCACTGCGCTCGGTGATGCCGACGGTCGCGGCGATATCACGAAGACGCGCAGCTGGGTCGCGGGCGATGCACAGCAGCACCAGAGCGTGGTTGGTCAGGAAGCCCCAGGTCGGCATGCGCGGAAAATACCACATCTGTTTCCGGAATAGCGTTACTAGATTCAGAGAGCAGGCATGGTTCCCGCGGGGACGCAGGCACCCGGCGGGAAGTTATGGAACATACAGCCGAGGGATCCGGGTCTCTTCGCCTTCGGCGCAGTCGATGGCGTTCGCGGCGCTCGGCGCCCGGCCAGGCCGCCGCTGCTTGGCAGGCGGCCAGCGGAGGTCTAGGCTGCACTGCCATGGCTGAGATCGTGCTGCGCGTCCGCCTCATCGGCGGTGAGCACTTGGACGTCACCTACGAAGAGGACGGGGGCTCGCCGGAGGAGGCCGCGGACCGGGTCATCTCGATCCTCGCGGAAGACGGCAGCCTGCTGCGCTGCCGGCACGGCGGCCGGCTCATCGTGCTCTACGGCCGGGGCGTCGCCACCGTCGAGGTAGCTCCACGAGGGGCCGTCCTCTGACGAACGGGCATTGCCTGCCCTCAGAGAGGCCGGACGTGCTCGGCCTGCGGTCCCTTTTCGCCGCGGACCGCGGTGTACTCGACGCGCTGGTTGTCTTGCAGGCTTCGGTAGCCGTCGGTCTCGATCGCCGAGTGATGCACGAACGCATCCGGCGTAGCATCATCGGGCGCGATAAAGCCGTAGCCCTTATCCGCGTTAAACCATTTCACTGTTCCCTGAGTCACAGCGGTTTCCTCTCGGGACGATCACCAGGATCCACGGACGCGGACAGGCCCGCGGCTACGGTCAGAGCTTGGTCATTTTGGTGAACGGCGTCAGAATCCGCACCATCCGCGGAGCGAAATCCACAACCACGGCGGCATCACCCTCGACAAGGGTGACCCGGCCAAGCCCGTACTTGTCATGGGTCACCAGATCCTGCACGGCGTACTGCTCGACGGGAGGGGGCTCCGGCGGGGGCTTGAAGGGACTTGAGGGCAGGTAGCGCCGACTTACGGCGCTCGTGCGGTTCACCATCATCCGTGTGCCTTTCCGCGGTCCCATGCCCGCGCGCTGTTTCGCGCGGGTGCTTGCTTGGCCCCGTCTTGTCGCTGAAGCGGCAAGACCGGGCTTCGGGACCAGCCTGCCTTCAGGCTGGCTCCTGCCACCATCGCCCTACGGGCACCCTGGCGGTAGGGAAAGTCACGTTCTCCGAGTGTGAAGCCGCTCTTCCGGCTGGCAGGAGCCGGGGAAGCCTGCTTCAGTGAACTTCATTCGTTCCTTAGAGACAATGTTCACTATATAGTGAACGACGTTCACGGTCAATCTTCGCCGGCAGGGGAGACAGGCATGGCAGGACAGCAGGCGGGCGGCGCGGACTCGCGCTCGCTGTGGTTCAACCCGCTGGATGACCGCGAAAGCGGCCGCCGGCCGCTCACCCGCGAGCGGGTCGTGGCCGAGGCCCTCACGGTCATCAGCGCTGAAGGGGCGCAGGCCCTCAGCATGCGGGCGCTCGCCGCCCGTCTCGGTGTGGTACCCGGCGCGTTGTACCGACATATCCGCAGCAAGGAACAGCTGTATGACCTCGTACTCGACGCGGTGCTCGCCGAGGTCGGCTGTCAGGCGGACCCCGGCGTGCCCTGGGCCGCGCAGGTCGGCGCCCTCGCGCGCCGGCTGCGGGCGGTGCTGGAGAACCATCCAGGCATCGCCGCCCTGCTCAAGGCCCGCGACCCGGTCAGCCCCGCATCGCTGGCGGTTGCCGAGGCATTCCTCGCGCCGCTCAGCGCGGCCGGACTGCCCAGCCGCCAGGCTGCCCTGGCGTTCCGCCTCGTCTACGACTACACCGTCGGCTTCGCCCTCGGCGATCCCACGTCACCCGCCGAGCAGCGGCTCCGCGATACCGCGACCAGACGGGAACTCCACGCGTTCCTCCGTTCACTGCCCGCCGACCGCTTCCCGGCCGTGGCCGCCTACGGCGCGTACGCCTGGGCCAACGACCGCGACCAGCGATTCAACTCGGGCCTTGACACGCTCTTCCGTGGCCTGCAGGCAGATCTCGGCACCGCTCAGGTGCCGTCCGCGCCTGGCCTCCAGGTGGATCAACCACAGGGCCGGGGCCGCAGGCAGGGCCGAACGGTCAAGGCCAGCGCTGACGGGCAAGGCTAACCGAGGCCCTCCGGCCAGCGCGGATCACCAGCATGGGTCGGCGGTCAGCAGCTCTCGTTCGGTGGAGCCTTATCTTGATTCCGAACGAGAGCGGGGTGACTAGAGTCGGCCAGCCCTCCACCCTGGGCACAGTGACCGGGTCCAGTGTCAACACCGTAGGTCTACATTGGCTTCACTGTGTAACATGGAGCGGACCCGAGGAGGGTAGCCAACGCGATGCCTCAGCCACCGACGGTCAGGGACGGCAAAGTCACCCGTGAGCTGATCCTCGCCACCGCACTTGAGATCATCGACCGGGACGGGGC
>CAZORE010000198.1:0-10791 GCA_964581815.1 uncultured Streptosporangiaceae bacterium
GGGACAGGTCGAGGTACTCGGCCAGCCCTTTGAGTACCTTCAGCGTGTTGCGCTCAATGCGCAGTCCGGTCTGCACTCGCTCAATTGGTACCATGGTAACAAGTTACCAGACAGCGCAGGCTGGCCGGCCTGCCCGCACCTTCGTGCCGTAGCTGGTCCGGCCGCGCTACGCGTGTCGGGCCTTGGCGGCTTCGCCTTCCTCGCCTTCGGCATCGACTAGCGCCTGCTCAGCCCCAGACCTTCGACGCGGTGTCGGCCACGAGTTCCAGCTTGGCCTTCTGCTCGTCCTGGGTGAGCACGTTGCCCGCCGAGGTAGACGCGAACCCGCATTGCGGTGACAAGGCGAGGTTCTCAAGCGGCACGTACCTGGCCGCCTCGTCGATCCGCCGCCGCAGGTCGTCCTGCGATTCGAGCACCGGCGTCTTGGACGAGATCAGCCCGAGCACGACGACCGCGCCAGGGCGGACGAAGCGCAGCGGCTCGAACCCGCCGGACCGCTCGTCGTCGTACTCGAGCAGGAACCGGTCGACGGGCACGGTGCCGAACAGCTGCTCCGCGACCGGCTCGTACCCGCCCCTGGCCATGTAGGCGGAGCGGTTGTTGCCGCGGCAGATGTGCATCCCCACGGTGACGTCCGGGTTCGCCGCCTTGATGCCGCTGACGATCGCCGTGTCGGCCGCGACCGAGGCGGCGAGGATCACGTTCGGGTCCATCGGGTTCAGCGTCGCGGCGCGGAACTCGTCATCGAACACCTGGTTGTAGGACAGCGAGTCGAGCTGCACCCACCGCGCACCGAGCGAGGCGAGCTCGGCGACCTCCGCGACCTGCAGCGCCACCAGGTCGTTGACCAGCTCGGCCGGGTCCGGGTAGGCGGTGTCGCTCACCCCGGGCTGCCAGGTCATCGCGCCCATCGCCGCCGACATCATGGTGACCTTGAACTGGCCCGGCACGTGCGCGGCCATGTAGCCGGCCTCGACGGCGGTCAGGTGGTCCTTCTGGAACACCTTGGCCGACGCCGCCGTCATCACGAAGTCGGTCTCGTCTTCCGGCGGGATCTCGCCGCTCGCCAGGTGCCAGGTGACCGCCGGGGTCTGCACCCGGCTCATCCCGCCGATCGACTCCAGAATGCCGGTCATCCAGTTGGTCCGGCGCACCTCGCCGTCGGTGAAGATCCGGATCCCCGCCGACCGCTGCGTCTCGATGTTCTCCGCCGCCGCCCGGTCCTCCACCGCCCGCAACTCGCCCTCGGTGATCTTGCCGGCCGTGTGGTCGGCGCGGGCGGTAAGCAGCCAGGGCTGGCGCAGCAGGCTGCCCACGTGCTCGGCGTGAATGTCCGTTGCCATGACTTCCGTCTCCTTCGCGCGGATGTCCCATAAGTAACGCCACCTAATGTCCGCCCGCGCGCTCCGGCCCCGCAACCGTCGCGGCCACAAAACCCACCGGATCGTTTTGGCCCGCGGTTCCCCGGTACGGCTCTATTGGCCTGGGCGAGGCGTCAGAAGAACTCGAAGTACTCCCGCATCTCCCAGTCGCTGACCTCGTCCGCCGAATCGACCCGGCCGATCTCGGCCAGCGCCGCCTCGTAACGCCCGATCTCGGCGCGCTTCATCATCACCAGGTAGTCCACGAGCGTGTCGCCGAAGGCACCGCGGTAGAACGGGTCACCGTCCAGCGCCGTCACCGCGGCGGCGAGCGAGCCGGGCAGCGGGACCAGGCCCGGCGCCGCGTACGGGTCGGCCTCGATGGCCGGCGGCGGCGTCAGTTCCCGGCGCACGCCGTCCAGGCCGGCGGCGAGGCTGGCCGCGAGGTACAGGTACGGGTTGGCGGCGGGCTCGCCCGCCCGGTACTCCACGTGCGCGCCCGCGTCGCCCGGTGAACCCTGCACCCGGACGAGCGCGCCCCGGTTCTCGACCGCCCAGGCCACCCGGTCCGGTGCGAACGAGTACGGCCGGAACCGCTTGTAACCGTTGACGGTCGGCGCGGCGAACGGCAGCGACGGCACCGCGTGCTCGAGCAGCCCGGCGACGTAGGACAGGCCGACGGGGGAGAGCGGCTCGTCGTCCGAGGCGAAGGCGTTGCGTCCGTCGGGGCGCGTGGTGAGCGACTGGTGCAGGTGCCAGCCAGAGGAGGTGACGTTGGCGAGCCGCGGGCGGCACATGAAGGTGGCGAGCAGCCCGCGCCGCTGGCAGACCTGCTTGACCGCGGAACGGAACAGCACCGCGGCGTCCGCGGCCGCGAGCCCTTTCATCGGCGCGAACGTCATCTCGACCTGACCGGGTCCCCACTCGTCCTCCATGGACCTGGGCGGCAGGCCGAGCTGCCACAGGGCGTCCCTGATCGCGTTGAGCGTCCCCGCCATCGAGTCGAGCCGCGTCTCGGACAGGAACTGGTAGCCGCGCTCGAAGACCGACACGGCGGGCGGTGGCGGGGTGAAGCCGGCCCGCTCCGGTTCGAGGCGCTGGTCCGGAAGGGGGGTGAAGATGGAGAACTCGACCTCAAGCCCGACGGTGAAGTCGTAGCCGAGGCCGCCGAGCGCGGCGAGCTGCCGTCGCAGCAGCCCCCGGCCGTCGAGCGGCAGCGGCTGCCCGTTCGCGAAGTACGCGTCGCACAGCAGCCAGCCGGTCCGGTCCGCCCACGGCAGGATCTGGAACGTTGACGGGTCGGGGACGAGGACGATGTCCGGGAACCCGGTGAACTCCGCGATGCCGAACCCGCCCCCGGCCGCGAACGGCGGCACGAACACGTTGTTGCCGGTGTCGAGTGAGTAGATGGCGCCGGAGAAGTCCAGCCCGTTGCTCATCGCGGCGATCGCGGCGTCCGGGGACAGCGCCCTGGCCCGCAGGATGCCGTGCTGGTCGACGACGGCGAGCCGCACCGTCCGCAGCCGCTGCGTCAGGATCCGTTCGGCTACCTCGCCCGCGTGCGCGACCGCTGAGTCGGAAAGCAACCCATGCCGCGCGACAAACCCCGGCTGCCCTACACCCGCATCCGCACCAGTGCTCACGCAAGCAGCGTAAGCACCAGGGCCTGATTGCGATAGGCCGGCCCTGGGCCAAACGATCAGAAACGCCCTGCCGCGACGACGATCGCGAGGGCGAGCAGCGCGACGGGCATCCCGGTGCCCTTGTAGTCCTTCATCCGGATGTGCGTGATCACCGCGCCGATCATGACGATCGCGCAGCCGGCCGCGGCGAGCGGGGTGAGTACGGGGGCGATGTTCAGCGCTCGGGGCAGGATCAGCCCGATGGCGCCAAGCACCTCAACCGTGCCGAGCGCCCGCAGCTGCGGAACCGACCAGGGCCCGGCCCACTTCATCGTCGGGAGCAGCTTCTCCTTGGGCATCGAGACCTTCATCACGCCGGCCATCAGGAACATGGCGGCAAGCAAGCCGGCGCAGACCCAGAGCACGATGTTCACTGTTTCTCCCCGATATGACTTAAAGGTTGAACTGAACGATAGCGTGCGATGACTTCAACTTGCAAGTAATTTTCATCCTCGCCTGGCTTCAAGCATTAAGTTATCCTGGACACCGTGGAATCCCCGGGGGAGGCAGGAAGCGAGGTCGCGGCGCCTCACGTCACGGCGGAAGGGGAGCCCCGCTGGCTCGACCCGGACGAGCGCGCCACCTGGATGTCGATGATGAGCCTGCTGATCAAGCTGCCCGCCGCGCTCGACGCGCAGCTGCAGCGGGACTCGGGCCTGTCCCACTTCGAGTACAACGTGCTCGCCGGCCTGTCCGAGATGCCGGGCGGCTCGCTGCGGATGAGCGTGCTCGCCGCGCTCGCCGGCGGCTCGCTGCCCCGGCTGTCGCAGGTCGTCGCCCGCCTGGAGCGCCGTGGCCTGGTCCGCAGGACCCCCGACCCGGACGACGGCCGCTACACCCTGGCCACGCTCACCGAGGCGGGCCGGTCCGCGGTGACCGAGGCGGCGCCCGGCCACGTCGAGACGGTCAGGAACCTCGTGTTCGACCAGTTGACGAAGGGCAAGGTCCGCCAGCTGCGCGACATCTGCCACCGCATCCTGGCCGCCATCGATCCCGGCGACCGCTGCTTCGACCACCAGCGCTGACGCCGGGGCGATGGTTGCGGCAACCATCCGCCTGCAGGGGCCGCGCCGATACCCCAACGGTTCTGCTCTGCCGGACAAGGGGAACGCCTCGCCCAACCCCGCAACAGGAACCACGGCCATCCGTGGGGACAACGGCGGAGCGGGCGGACCAGCCGCACCCCAGGCGATCCACAAGCCGTTGTTAATCGGCCTATGAATCAACTCTTAGGCGAGCAGCTTCACCAGCGCCGCCACGCCGACACAGATGATCGCCGCACGGAGCCCCCACGGCGGCAGCTTCTTGCCGATCCGGGCGCCGAGCTGGCCGCCGAGGATCGCGCCGGCCGCGATCAGCCCGGCCACGCCCCAGTCGATGTGCGTCACGCAGATGAACACCACGGCCGCGACCCCGTTGACCAGGCCGGCCAGCACGTTCTTGACCGCGTTGATCCGCTGCATGCTGTCGGTGAACGTCACGCCCATCAGCCCGAGCAGCAGCACCCCCTGGGCCGCGCCGAAGTACCCGCCGTACACCCCGGACAGGAACACGAGGACCCACAGCACCGGCCCGCCGACCTGCAGCGCCGTCTCCTGGCGCACCGGGCGGAGCACGCCCACCGCGCCGGCCGCACTCGCCCGCACCGCGGTGCCGCCGCCCGGCCCGCCCGCACTGACGGGCTCGTCCGCCACGCCTGCGATGTCAGGAACGACAAGTCCACCTGGTCCGTCCGTGCCGCCTGGCCCGCCTGCCAACGGAGCGCTGTCCGCGTCCCCGCCCGGCGCCGTCCCCCGCGCCTGCTGCCTGGCCGCCACCCACTTCGATAGCCGGGGCTGGAACGCCACCATGACCAGGGCGATCCCGATCAGGGCCGGGACGATCGCCTTGAACGCCTCGGCGGGCAGCACGAGCAGCAGTACGGCGCCGACCAGCCCGCCGCACAGCGAGGCGGAACCGAGCCGCAGCAGCCGGCGCCGCTGCCCGGCGAGTTCGGCGCGGTACCCGTACGCACCGGAGAAGCCCCCGGGCACCAGCCCCACGTTGTTGGACACGTTCGCGAGCACCGGCGGGTAGCCGAAGGCAAGCAGCGTGGGGAAGGTGATCAGCGTTCCCGAGCCGACCACGGTGTTGATCGTGCCCGCCGCGAGGCCGGCCGCGAAGATGGCGAGGGCCTGCAGCACATCATGGGACACATCCCCACGCTAAGGCCGCCGGCCGCTCCCGCCATCCCCTGCGGAATGTGAGAACGGTCTCAACGAAACGGGCGAAGCGTGACGATCAGGCGTTGCCCGCGGGGAGCAGGCCGGGCAGCGGCGCGGCGGGCCGTCGCGCGACGTCAAGCACGAACCGCCGGACCAGGCCGTGGGCCCGCGCCGCTGCGCCGTCCGCCAGGACCCGCGCCTGCTCGATGAGGGCAGCGGGGTCAATGCCGGCCTCGGTGAGCTGCGCGGAGTCGCCCACGCGCAGCCACGCGTCGAGCACGGACTCGTCCACCTCGGGATGGAACTGCACGCCCAGGGTCCGCCCGGTCACGAACGCCTGGTTCGCCGCCGCCGACCGCGCGATCACCGGGACGCCGGCGGGCACGGTGAACCGGTCGTAATGCCACTCGAGCCACGGACCGTAGTCGATGAGCGCGGGGTCGTCCGATGCCACGGACACCCAGCCGACCTCGGGGATCGGCGCCCGGGATACCGTTCCGCCCAGCGCGGCGGCGAGCATCTGCCCGCCGAAGCAGATGCCGAGTACCGGCACGCCCAGCGAGATCAGTGACCGCGCGTAGCTGATCTCCTCGGCGATCCACGGGAGCTTGTCCGCGTCGCACACCGACCAGACCGCCCCGAAGAACGCCACGGCGTCATACTCGGTCACCGAGGGGAACGTCGCCGTTACGTCGGGCGAGTCGTACCGTTCGGCGGGGACGACCCTCATCTCGGACACGTCCCAGCCCGCGGCGACGAAACCGTCGCCGATCAGCCCGCCCGGCGAATAATA
Organism: uncultured Streptosporangiaceae bacterium; assembly: GCA_964581815.1. Taxonomy (GTDB): domain Bacteria; phylum Actinomycetota; class Actinomycetes; order Streptosporangiales; family Streptosporangiaceae; genus Trebonia. Next base: position 6,041 of record CAZORE010000198.1, read on the forward strand.
ATCCTGCTTAACAAAGAGAACCCGCACAAAATGAGCATATCTACCCGCTGCCAGGGCGCAGGCCCGGGTAAGCGACCCGGGCTAGCGCCGGGCTCAGCGGTCGTCGAAGATCCTGTCCCGCAGCCCGAACAACGGGAACAGCCGCTCGGTCTCGAGGAAGTAAGTGAGCCGGCTGAACTTGCCGCCGCTCACCTCGTGCACCTGCAGCCCCCACGGGCTGAACCCGCCGTGCTCCGGGTCGGGCTTGTACTGCCCCCAGGCGGTCACGCCGTTGGCGCGCACCGGCACAAGCAGCGACCCGGCGCACGCCATCGGACCCGGTTGCACCATCCAGGCGGCGATGTCCTGCGCCCCGGAGATCCACATCTCGAAAGGGGGCATCGTCTGCAGCGCGTCCGCTCGCAGCAGCGTGACGAGCGCCTTGATGTCATACCGCTGGAACGCGTCCACGTAGCTCGCGAGCAGTTCCGCGTTCGCCGGCTCCACCTCGACCGGACGCTGGTGCTCGGGCAGCGCGGCGAGCGCGGTCCGCGCCCGCTGCAGCGCGCTGTTCACCGACGCGACGGTCGACTCGAGGATGGCGGCCGAGTCGGCCGCGGGCATGCGCAGCACGTCGCACAGGATCAGCGCCGCCCGCTGCCGCGGCGGCAGGTGCTGCAGCGCCGTCACGAACGCGAGCCGCACCGAGTCGCGGACCGCCGCGATCTCCGCCGGGTCTCCGCTCTCCGGCACCACCCGCGCGTCCGGTATCGGCGTCACCCACAGGTCCTCGGCGGGCCAGGGCCGCAGGTGCGACTCGGCCGGCGGAGAGGCGGGACCCAGGTCCATCGGCAGCGCCCGCCGCTTCTCACCGCGCAGCGCGTCCAGGCAGACGTTCGTCGCGATCCGGTACAGCCAGGACCGCATCGAGGACCGGCCCTCGAATCCCTCGGCGCCCTTCCACGCGCGCAGCATCGTCTCCTGCACCGCGTCGTCCGCCTCGAAGGCCGACCCGAGCATCCGGTAGCAGTACCCGGTCAGTTCCCTGCGGTAGGCCTCAGGGTCTTCGGTGGTTGCTGTCGCCGTCGTCACAGCTCATCACTGTAGGGGGTACCTACGACATTTTCCCGAACGAAAGCGGCTTCCCCTATCACACCCCCGGTCTCGGGATCCGGCCCTGACGCGTGGCGGGAGGCACGATCACGCTGCGGCTCCCTGGCATTGCGGAAGCTGGACGATGACCTCGCGGTCCTGCTCGGCCTGCGGCAGCAGCAGCTGGCCACCGGGTCCCAGGTCGGCGACCCGCCCCGGGTAGTGCGCGCCGTCACCGACGACGGTGATCCGGCCGGCCGGGACGCCCAGCGAGACCAGGACGGACTCCACGGCCTTGGCCCGGTTCAGCGAGAGCGGGCCGTTGACGGCGTCCCCGCCCTCGCTTGAGGTGCTGCCGATCAGCTTGATCGGCTCGGTTCCCTGCTTGAGTACCGATGCCAGGTTGCTCAGCGTCTGCCTTGCCTCCGAAGGGTCGCGGAAGCTGGAGAGCCCGACGTTGAAGCCGACCGAGCCGGCGTCGCTGAGCACCGTGGTGCCGCAGCTCTTGAAGACCGGCGGAGCCGGCAGCGGAACGGTCGCCACGGCGGGCAGCCCCGGCATTTCCTGGTTGGTATTCGGTGTCGGGTCAACCGTGACGCACGCGCCGCCCGCCGTCACGATCGCCGCCCACTGCGCGGCCACGTTCTGGCGTTCTGGCTGGTCCAGAACGGCCTGCGGCGCGGCGGTGTAGCCGAAGCCGGACAACAGCACGTGCCGCCCGGCCAGCGGAGGTATCAGGCCCTTGTCGTGCAGGAAGCTCACCACGTCGCTCGGCGGCGACATCAGCATGCCGGGCACCTGGTACTCAAGCAGGCCGGCCGTCTGCAGGCCCGAGTCGATGACGATGATGTTCCCGCCCGCCGTCGTCGCGCCCGCGGCGTAGCTCAGCGCGGTGAGCAGGTCCGCCTGTGGCGCGACAGCGCGCATTTTCGCTCCGTCGACGAGACCCTCCACCCCGGTCACGTAGCTGTTGAGTGCATCGGTGTACGCGCCGCCGTTCTTGGCGTTCGTGGTGAACGGCGCCACTGGGAACACCTTCGGCTTGCCGTCAATCCGGATCAGCCTGATCTGCTGGTGGTCGATGGCGGCCGTCTGGATCAAGGTCGCGGTCGCTGTGGGGAACTGGATTCTCGGCACGTTCGACCGCTCGCCGACCACGATCGTCAGCGGCGCGGCCCCGCTGGACAGGCAGTTGCCAGGGACCGGCGGAACCGGACCAGGAGCCGGGCTATGCGAGGAGCTGCAGCCCGCGAGGACTACCGCGAGCAGCCCGAGGGCGGTGAGCGCCAGCCGTGGTGCGGGCGCGGCGGTCCGGGTGAGGGGAAGTCCGGTGCGCGGCAAGGTCAGCCTCCGTCTGTGCCTGCTGGGTGTCGCGGGGTGTGCGGCGGCGGGAGTGCTAATCCGCCAGGATGGAGTCGGTGAGCGACAGGCTTCTCAGTCGCTTGATGAGTTGCGTGCGGGCCAGCTCCTTCAGCTCGTCGGCCAGCTCGTCCAGTTCCTCGATCGTCGAGGCGCAGACCTCTTCCGCCGCTTGCTTCTGGTGGTCGAAAGCATCGCGCTCCGCCTCAGCGTCGGCGACGGCGCGTGCGCCGGCCGCTTGCCGCTTGATGGCGCCCTCGTGGGCGCGCACCGCCTGCTTGAAATCCCGGTGCAGCGGATTGTGGTTCAGGTAGCTGCCGACGATCGCCGCGGCCCCGGTCGCGTAGTAGAACGCGGCGAACATCGCGGCGCCCGGCAGCGTGTTCTGGAAGCTGGTCTGCGCCGGGACCAGCGTGTCGCTGCCCGTCGGGAGGATATTGCCCGACGAGGAACCGCCGCTGACCTTCCACCGCACCCAGAACGCCATCACGCCGAGCGAGAACCACAGCACCGCGCACACCGGGAACAGGACCGGGTGATTCGACCGGGTGCCGGCTTGGCGGTCCCGGAGGAAGATGCCGAGGTAATGCGCGAGCATGAGCGCCATCGCGGTGAAGCCGGTCACCAGGATGACCAGGAGCCTGCCGTCCAGATCGGGCAGTACGCGCTCCATCACCTGGTAGAACGCGGTGAAGTCGGCCAGACCGGCGAGCAGCACCGCCACGAGGTAGAACCACGCGACCGCGGACCGCCCGGCCAGCAAGCTGGGGTTGGAGTGCTCGGCCTGATGCCACTTGCCTTCGTCGTCCTCGCCGCTCAGCCGGTTCCCGGCGGCGGTACGGGCGGTAAGCGTCTCGGTTACCCGGTGGTCATGAACCTGCTGCAGGTTCTGCTGGTGCAGCACCACGGCCTCGGCCTTGCGCCGCAGTTGCTTCAGCCAGCCCAGGTAGTCCGCGAGCTCCCGCTTCACCTGCGCGGTCCACTGCTTGGCCCTGCGCTGGATGTGCTTGTCGAGCAGCTTCTCGTGCGCCTCGTCTACCGAGCCGGGGGGCAGCTCGTTGATCTCGCTGATCACCCAGCGGCGCTGCGCCTCCTTGTCGACCGGGGTCGGCCGAAACGGCGTGATACCGGACGGCTGCGGCGCGTACTGATGGCCGGCCGCACCCGTGCGTCGCCACGGACGCCACCAGAGCCACCCGGTCCACTGGCGCCTGCGGCCCTGGCCGGACGCGCCGAACGGGACACCGTTCACTGGAACCTCCCTATCGGGCCCCGCCCCATCAGGCCCCTCCGAGCGCGACAGGACCCCAGGTCACCCATTCGGGCAGCCCGGGATCGGTGAGCTTGAGCAGTTCGAGCAGTTCGACGTTGCGGCGGTGGGTGTGCGTCAGCCCACTGAAGTACCTGGCCTTGCGCTGCTCGTAATAGGCGACGACCTCCATGCCACTCGCCTGGGTCGCCTGGAGCTTGCTGGCTAGGGCGCTCTGAGCCTTGCCCGCCGCCGAGGCCATGTCGGTGAGCCGCTCGCTGATGTCTTCGAGCTCGCTGCGCGCCGTCCGGAACTTCTCTTCCCGCTCCCGCGTACGACGCCGCCTGACCAGCTCTTCCGGATGCTTGGCCTTCTTCTCGCCGAAGGTGTAGGCGGTCGCCTCTGTGTCGGTCAGCGGCTGGCTGAGCTTTTCCACCTCGTCTTGGGCGGCGGTCTGCCGCACCAGCAGCTTCTGACGCTGGGTATCGGCTTCGCGCAGTGCCTCGAGGAGCTGGCCCCGCTCGTTCAGGTAAAGCTTGTACAGCGCGGCGAGGTGCTGATTTCGCCGATTAAACAGTTCGTTCAGGAATGGCGTGAGGCTGATTGCCGCGGCTGCCTGGCCCGGTTCAACGTTGTTACCAGGTGGCAGGGCCAGCTGCTGGCCGGGCGCTATGCCTCGCTTATGGTGACGTGGCACAAGGGGAAGATGCCGCCTGGCGTCCTTGCGGCCACATTTGTAATCTTCTCGTCGGTCGCGGGCGCTGTAGAACAGCGGTCCCATGGGCGGACCGGCCGCTCCATTCCGGTCTGCCGCCATACTCACCCCCAAGGCGATGAGCCGTTAATTGCGATTGCTCGCTAGTCCCTTGTTTTTGACGTTAGCTCGCGCTGGTTAAACGTGCAAATGTTGCATTTTGGGAATTAATTGTCGCCTTGTGTGCGATCCCCTTGCATGAAGGAATCGATGTTCCAGGCTGATAACTGACGGTGAAATGTGGAGATAAATGCCAGGACAAAGTACGATTTGCCGTCGATACTTTCGCGAATACCCCGACGATTGCCGGCGTCAAAT
>CAZORE010000199.1:0-2467 GCA_964581815.1 uncultured Streptosporangiaceae bacterium
TGACGGCTCGTATTATCAGGTTGTCCAAATTTAGCGACGCCGTAGGGCGGGACTGCAGGCCACCCGGATATCCAGCCAAATTGGTTTAACGGTAAAGGTCCCCTCGTTACCTGGACAAAGCGGGACTGCGATAGCCCGGGCGCCCGCAAAGCGATTGGCTAGACGGCCAAGTCGGCTTCAATCCGCTTTAGGTGATGCCTCGCGAGCGCCAGGTTGGCCTTGCTCCGGTCGAGCACGAGGTAGAGGAACAGCCCGTGGGTGCCGTCCGCCCGGCTCAGCAGCCGGATCAGGTGGTACTGCGTGGTCAGGGTGATCAGGATGTCCTCGACCGAGTCGCTGAGCCGGAGCGACTCTAGCGTCCGCATCTTGGCCTTGACCACTTCGGTGTTTCCGGCCGCGGCGAGATCCAGGTCGAGGTACTTGCCGCCGCCGAGGGTCCCCAGGGCCATGCCGCTGTTCCAGTCGACCAGGGCGACGCCGGTCGCGCCCTCGATGGCCATCGCTTCCTTGAGTGCTGTCTCAATGTCCATGTCGTTGTCCCTCCGATGCCGCGGCGGCCCTTGCGCTCGCTCCCGCGTTCCGACAGTAGCTAGTTTCTGCGGCGTGTCCGAGTTAAACCGGACAAGTCTTGATCTGGAAGCTAATATTTCTTCTGCGGCCTGAGTAGCTTTATAGAACACCCAGAAGACAACAAAGAACGATATAAATCCACCAGTTGCGTCACCTTAGCGATGAATGTGCGTGCCATTTGCTGTCTTGGCAGGAGAAGGGGTATGTCGTTATGCCCAGCCTTCAGGAATCCCTGCATCGATTCCTGGCGGTCGACGGTGTTCGGATGGCGGTGCTCATCGACATCGCGACCGGGATGATTGTCCAGCTGGCCGGGAAGGCGGGCCCGGATCTTGCCGTTACGGCAAGCTGCGTGGCTGATGAGGCCAGGGCCGCCAGGACGGCGCTAGGACCTGGCCAGCCCGCTGGCGACGTTGACGGGATCACGACAGTCACGACCACGCGCCTCCACATAGCCAGGATTCTGCGGAGCCACCCTGGTGAGGGACTGCTCCTCCTTGTCGACGTGGAGCGGAGCAGTTCGAATGTCGCCCTCGCTTCGCTGCGGGTCGATGAACTGGCCCCCGCGGTGCTGGCGTAGGAATGGATACCGTTGACCCCTCGCGCGCTCCGTTTGGCGACGCGCTCAAGGAGTGCGTGGACAGCAAGTTCTGCGGCGTGCTGTGGGTAGAGGGATGGCCCGGCGGAGCGATCTATCTTGAGGACGGCAGGATCATCGCGTGCCACACGCCGGGGGCGCCCAGCCTCGAGGTCATCTTGCTGCGGTCAGGGCGGATCTCGGAATCTGACTGGAACGCGGCGTTCACCGCGGCTGCCGTTTCCGACAACCAGATGACGGCCGAGCTCACCAGCCGTGGCCTCGTCGGAGCGGGCGAGCTCGAAGCACTGCTGCGGACAACGGTCGCGGACGCCGTATTCGCATTGGTGAGCGGCCGTATCGCCAGCTGGCGGACTGAGCTTTCCAAGGAGAGTTACTCACTGCTGCTCAGCCCGGGCGTGAATGCCGCCTGGCTCCTTGCCGAAGCGACGCGCCGAACCAAGGCGCTGGCCGCATTCCCCGGGCCGGCACTGAGCGCCCTGGACCGGGTGGCGCTCACGTCAGCCGCGGCGCGGCGCGGCCCGCCGCTCGGTCAGGGACGCGATGAGATCCTCGCCCTCGCCGACGGCCGGCGCACCGCTCGCGACCTGGCCTTCGCCTCGGGCTGTGGGCTCTACACGACGATGCTGCAGCTCATCAGGATGCGTGCGGACGGCCTGGTCGTCACCAGCCCGCCCAGTAGGGCATCCAAGCCGCCCGGCAGCCCGGAAGCGGAGCCGGGTACCGAGGACAGCGACGGGACCACTGCCGGGCTGCCGCGCCGGCGCAAGGACCGGGGCGGCTTGCCGCAGCCGAGTGGCCTGAGCCGCCGGAATGTGGGCGGAAGCTTGCAGATGCTGCGGCCTCGTTCCGAACGAGGCATTAAGCCTGACTGAACACGGTGAGTTACGAGGATTCGCGAAGGGGGCGGATGCATGGACGACGTGCTGCTCGCAGAGATGCGTGCACTGCAGGACAAGGTGACCGGGATCACTGGTACGGCGCTGGCCAGCCGTGATGGCCTGATCGTCAGGGAGGATACGAGGGGAGCCAATCCAGATAACCTGGCCGCGCTGGCCGCCACGTGGCTGGCCCTCGCTCAGCGGATGTCAGGCGAGGTCGGCCAGGGTACATTGCGCGAAGCGATGACGAGGAGCACCGGCGGCATCGTCATGATTTATGCCATTGGCAGTCAGGCGGTCCTGGTGGTTATCGGAGATGAGGGACTGGACATCACGAGGCTGCACCGCCAGTCGCAGGCCACGCTTGACGCCATCAGCGCAGCTCTGGCCAGCGCCCCGCCGCACGCCGAAGCGCTCT
>CAZORE010000199.1:2567-10583 GCA_964581815.1 uncultured Streptosporangiaceae bacterium
TAGTCCGCGAACGCCGCCGCTGAGATGACGCCGGAGTCCGCGGCGGGCGTGCGGAACACCCAGCGCTCCGCATGGGTGACCGGGTTGAACCACAGCAGCGAGGTGCTGCCCAGGCAGCCGTCCGCCTGCTCGGTCAGCAGCCACTGGCCGGCCTGGGTCACCACGACACCCGGTATCAGGAGCGGGGTGACCGTTCCGTTCTGGTTCGCGCGGGCGATGAACGGCGGGCCGCAGGATGCGAGCGCCTGCACGTACAGGCCACCGCCGGGAACCCGCCAGCCGTTGATGTCACCGTAGTCGGGACCGTCCAGCCCGCGCTGCGGGGTCAGCGCGGCCGGCCGGGCGCCGCTGGCCGGTACCAGCCACAGCCGCGGTCCCGCGGTCCCCGGGCCGCTGCACTCGGCGAGGACCACGCCGTCCCGCCACCACCGGACCGGCGCGCAGCTCGCGCCCCTGCTCACCGGGATCGGCAGCACGCCGCTCACGCCGCCGTGGCTGCTGACCAGGCTGAGCGCAGCGGAGCCGGGTACCACCAGGAACGTGCCCGACGGCGCCTCCAGCGCCGCCACGCCGAACAGTGCGGTTGCCGCGCTGGACGGCCACGTGGCGAGCACCCGCGCCAGCGCGCCGCGGAGCGTGTAACGGGCCAGCGTGGTGACGCCGCCACTGGTGCTCTCGCCCAGGATGCCAAGCCCCTCCGGACGGGTGTAGCCGAGAACCGTGACCCCGGCCGGCAGGCTGACCTTGCGCACCCGGCCGCTGGCCAGCGTGATCTGCTCCACGGCGCCGCCGGGCAGTCCGACGAGCGCGCGCGTCCCGTAACCCGACCAGCCGACCAGCTGCGCGCTTGCACCGCTGTCCGCGACCTGGGCCACCGGGTACCGGGTACCGGCCGGGTCAACCAGGTACAGGGTGTCGGGCCCGGAGCGATCGGTCACCCCGGCGGCCGAGTAGAGCACCAGCGTCCAGCCGGGACCAACGGGAGGCAGCGGGGCCGCGGAAGCTGCCTGGCCTGCGGCCAGCACCAGCACGACTGCCATCACTGCCGCGCCGAACACGGCGCCCAGACCGCGGAATCTCATCGCAGTCCCCTTCGCGTACGGGATTCCTCCTCCGCAAATCGGTATACACCCGTCCGTAGCGCGTGGATTCCGTCCCGGTCAGGAGTTGCAGCTCCGTTACCTGCCGGGGCCGGCGACTGCGGCGGGTCCGCGGACCACAGCCCTACCATTGACGGGATGAGTAGTGTCCCCGGTCCTGCCGCGGCACGGCTGGCTACCCCCGGCGACGTCGATGCGATGACCGCTGCCTTCACCACAGCGTTCCTCAACGACCCGGTATGGGCCCCGGTCTTCCCTGACGAGAGCCGGCGCGCCGAGCAGTCAGCGCCCATGTGGCGGGTCTACGCAGTCGCGGCGCTCCGTTACCCGTGGACGTTCGTGACGCCGGGCGCGGAAGCGGCGGCCATCTGGATCCCGCCGGGCGGCACCGAACTGACCGACGAGGAAACCCGCCGGCTCAGCGAGGTCATCGGGCAGGCCGCAGGCCCGGAAGCTGCCGCGTCGGCCCGGGACATCGAAGCGAGGTTCGAGGCAGGCCATCCCGACGGGTCCTTCTTCCACCTCACCATCCTTGCCGCGCACGCTGACCACCGTGGCAAAGGGCTCGGCATGGCGCTGCTCGCCGAGACCCTGGCGCGCATCGACGCCATGGGCGCCCCGGCCTACCTGGAGTCCACCAACCCCGTCAATAACCAGCGATACATGAACGCCGGCTTCGAGCCCCGGGGCGAGATCATCATGGCCACCGGCCACATCGTCACCGCCATGTGGCGCCCAGCCCGCTGACGACGCCCCAGCCGACTTCTGCCTCTTTAAGGAAAGCGCCGGACCGGTCACACTGGGGACGATGAGGTACACGCCGGGAGGCGCGACAGCGCGCCGGCCGCAGAGAACTGGCAGGTGCGATGCATATCATCGGATCCGTGGTGCTCGTATTGTGGCTGATCATCGGCGCGGTCGCCGCCGGGCAGCGCCACGATTACACTCACCCGCCTGCGAACTGCAACCAGGCGGCCACTATCGCCGTGACGATCCTCGCGGGCCCGCTGAACTACCTCGGCGTGAACCCGAAGATTTCCTGCCGCGACCTGCCGCAGCCCAGCAACTGATCCACCGCGCGTCGCAGGCGGCCGAAGGGCCGGCGGGAACCGTCCCGGAGAGCCAGGTAGTGCTGCTCATGAGGCTGGCGGCGCGCCCGGCGAGCCTGCCGTGCCTCGCGGAGCAGCCGGTCTCGCTCGCCGGCCCGCCGGGCGTCATCCTGGAAGGCTTTCATGAGGTATTCGTGGATCGTCATGGTCTGCTCCTCCTTCTGGTTGGTGTTGTCAGGTATCGCCGCCGCAGGCTTCCGCGCTCGGTGATGCATACACCGCGGCGCCGGAAAACTGGGCGCCCGCGAGCCGCCCAGTTCGCCCCCCGGGCGGTGTATATACCGGGGGTGGAACCCCCACGTATTGCGGAAGGAAGGCGCGCAGGATGGTGACAGCCGACCTGCTCTCACGGGCACGGGCCGGAGATGGCGAGGCGTTCCGTGAGCTGACCGGGCCGCACCGGCGGGAGCTGCAGGTGCACTGCTACCGGATGCTCGGATCCTTCGCCGACGCCGAGGACGCCGTCCAGGAGACGATGCTGACCGCCTGGCAGGGCATCGGCGGGTTCACTGAGGAACGCGCCTCGCTGCGCACCTGGCTGTACAAGATCGCCACCAGCCGGTGCCTCAACGCGCGCCGCGCCGCGAGCCGGCGCCCGGCCCGGGAGTGGGACGTGTCCCAGTACGAGCCGCTCGCGCCGACCCCGCGCGACGAGGCCGTCTGGCTGCAGCCGTTTCCTGACGCCCTCCTCGAGGGCGCCGTCGACGTGCCGCCCGGGCCGGAGGCCCGCTACGAGCAGGCCGAAGCCATCTCGCTGGCCTTCGTGACCGCCCTGCAGCTGCTGCCGCCACGCCAGGTCGCCGTCCTCATCTTGCGCGACGTCCTCGGATTTCGTGCCAGCGAGGTGGCCGGCATGCTGGAGGTGACCCTCGAATCGGCCAACAGTACCCTCAAACGAGCCCGCGCCAGCCTCCAGCGCCGGCAGCAGCAGGACGCCGGCCACCAGCCGCCGCCGGCCGCCGGCTCACCCGCCGAGGATGCGATCGTGGCCAGGTTCGCCCGCGCGTGGGAGTCAGCCGACCTCGACGCGCTGGTGGCCCTGCTGACCGACGACGCCTTCATCGCGATGCCGCCGGTGCCCTTCGGATACGAGGGCCGAGACGCCGTGGCCCGCTACTGCGCCAGCCTGTTCGCCGCAGGCCGCAGGTTCGATCTCGTCCCGGCGCGAGCCAACGGGCAGCCAGCGTTCGGAGCCTACCTGCGCGGCCCGGCGGGCATCCGCCACGCGACCGCCCTCTACGTGCTCACCCTGGCCGGCGGCCAGATCTGCGCCATCACCCGCTTCGAGGCCAGCGTCCTGCCATCGTTCGGGCTGCCGCGCTCACTCCCGAGCCGGTAGCCGTACCGGGACGGCTGGTCCTTGGCGCCGGGCGGCCGGCTGCCGGTAGCGTGGGCGCATGCCAGTGTTCGCTTCCTACGACGGTACCGAGATCTTCTACCGGGAGCTGGGTGACGGGGTGCCGCTGGTCTGCCTGCCTGGCGGGCCGGCCAGGGCCGGCGTCTACCTCGGGGACCTCGGCGGCCTGAGCCGGCACCGGAGGCTGATCGTGCCCGATCAGCGAGGCAGCGGGGAGTCCGGTGATCCCGCCGACCCGGCAACGCTGCGCGTCGACCGCCTGGTCGAGGACGTGGAGGCGCTTCGCGTGCACCTGGGGCTGGAGCGGATGGACCTGCTCGCCCACTCGGCCGGCGCGGTGCTGGCGACCATGTACGCGGCGGCCTGCCCGCAGCGGCTGTCGCGGCTGCTGCTGGTCACCCCCGGGCTCATCACCGTCGACCGCGACGAAGACGAAGCCGCGCTCGACGCCGCGCTGGCGAGGCGGTCCGGCGAGCCGTGGTACGCGGCGGCCAGGCCGGCGGCCGACGCGGTCATGCTCGGGGACCGGTCAATGGAGAACCTCGTTGCCTCCCGCCCGTTCTACTACGGCCGGTGGGACGAGGCGGCCCGCGAGCACGCCACCGTCGGCATCAGCGCGCGCAGCCAGGCCGCCCGCGACGGCTTCCTGGGTGACGTCAAGCCGAACCTGCCCCTGATCAGGCAGGGCCTCGCCCGGGTGACCGCACCAGTGCTGCTGTACGCGGGCGAGCTCGACCCGTTCGTCCCCGCGGACGCGGTCCGCGCGGCGGCAGCGGAGTTCGGCGATGCCGCCGTCGTTGTCCAGCCGCAAGCCGGGCATTACCCGTGGATCGACGACCCTGCGGCCTTCTCCGCCGCCCTCGCGGGCTTCCTCCACGAGCGCCGCGCCTAGCAGCGTCGTGGCTGCCTGCAGTCAACGCTGGCCGACCGTACGCGAGCAATATCCGCCGATCTGGCTCCGATTCATGTTCCCGAGCGTGCCCGGCTTCGGCTCGCGGATCTGGATGATATGCGTCCGCGTTTTCGGCTGGCTGACCGAGACGCGTCATGCTGCGATGAGTTGCGTCGATTGCAGCGTGGAGGGCATTCAAGCTGGTGTGAGCGTCCGTAACGACATGCCGCCTAATCCGTCAGCTCTTCGTCGCTATGACGAGTTCGGTGTCACCTGGCCAGTCCCAGAAGAGACCGTCTGGCGAGCACTCGCGCAGCAGGTGCCGCAGGTCGGACTCGAAGTCGGCCCGGCGGTTCCCGAACCACCGGGGCGCGGCGTACGACAGCGAGAAGCAGCTGGCCACGACGGTGTCGATGTCTCTGACCAGGTTGGGGCGCCCAGGCGCGTAGACGGTGCGCGAGCCGCCGAACCGGGTCTGCGACAGGGTGTCCTCAAAGCGGGCCGGCTGTCCCTCGCTCCAGGTAGCGAGGTAACGGCGGGTACTGTCACCGAGGTAGTCGAGGATGAGCTTCCGCACCGCGGCGTGGGGAACCTCGGTGTGCCCGGGACCGGGAGGCCGCGGACGGCCGTCGTCAGCATTGTGCGAGATCAGGATCAGCGCCCCACCCGGCACGAGCAGGTCATAGACGGTCTCGGCAACCTCCAGCTGCTGGACCCGGTGAAACGACTGCCCGAAGGTGACCGCTCGCTGCGGGCCGAGGTTCAGCGCTGCGATATCTTCCGCGACCCTCTGCAGCCAGCGCACGTTGGCCACTCCCGCCTGCTGGCAGCGCCGTTGGCCCGCCTGCAGCATGCCGGGCTCGGGATCAAGCGCAGTCACTTGATCGAACAACCGGGCCAGGGGAAGCTCCAGAACGCCAGGTCCACAGCCCACATCGAGCAGTCGGCCGGTCCCGTCAAGCGACAGCTCCCGGATCATCGTGTCCGCCAGTTGCGCGGAATACGGAGGACGCCCGACCGCGTAGTACTCGGCCGTCCCTTCAAACGCCTGGGGATCGAACGCCGATGGTGAAGGTGCTGTCATGCGCACCATCCTGAAGGATGCCTCACTTAAGGCTGCGGGCGACAAGCAAAATATTGGATGATCGGTGCGCGTGCCGCTGCGGACCGGCGCCTCACCCAAGGCGCTAGCAATCGGCGTTCGGCGCGCCTTCGCAGGAAACTAGACCGGCATTCGACTACTCAAGGTGACGAACGCTGTGCCGGGTACGGGAGTTGGCGGCCAACCATACTCAACGGAAAATCTAGGGAAAAAACGGCATTATCGGGCAAGTGGCTGCTTGACTGCTTTGCCCGGGTTCTTCGTTGAGGGCGGCGCGCCGGCGGGATCCAGGTGCCTGCGGCGTGCGAGTATGAATGACAGGAGGTGACTGCTTTGAGTGACCCGAGGTTTGATGTTGGGCTGCTCGACATGGCCGACGCAGCGCGGTTTCTGGGGATCGGGCGTGACCGGTTCCGTGGCTGGGCGCGTGGCCCTGCACACGGTGCGCCGCTGCTGGACATGGTGCCCGCTGAGCGGGGGGCACAGGTTACTTTCATTGCGATGACCGAGGCGCACGTGCTTCAGGCGCTGAGCACCGCTGGCGTGCGGGGCCCGCATCCGGCCTGCGCTCGCCCGGCTGACGGCTGAGTTCGGCCGTGAGTACGTCCTGGCTTCCCGCAACCTGGCGACGGACGGCATCGATGTCCTGTGGGACTTCTCCCGGACCAGCGAGGGCGAGGGCCTTATGGAAGGGCGCACGGGCCAGCTGGTCATGCGGGAGATCGTCGAGGACTATTTGACGTACGTGACCTGGGCGGATGACGGTTACCCGAGCATGCTAGAGCTGCGGAACTGCCAGCCGTCGAAGGTGGTCATGGACCCCTACCGTGCTTTCGGGCAGCCGATTTTCGCCGGGAGCCGGGCCAGGGTGCGTGATGTCGCGAACATGCTGAGCGCTGGCGAGGACCCCCAGGTGGTGGCGGATGAGCACGGAGTCAGCATCGAAGAGGTCAGGACCGCCGCCCGCGTCCTCCTTGGCCGCGCCGCCTGAGTTCTACGCCGACGAGAACACCGTCACCGGGTCGGTGCGCAGCCTGCTGACCGGGCTCGGGTACGTCCTGCCGTCAAACGAGGCAATCTCAACCGCTATGAGGCTGGCCAATTGTGATGTTTGCGCGAAACCGACATGACCCAAGCTGATCTAGAGGCGTGGTTGAAAGCGGACGGCTGGCCGCTCGAGCGGCTCGACGCCAACACGTGGCGCACCGGCTTCGCCGCCGATGGCACCTCTTATCGCCTGTTCGTCAAGACCACGGCCAACTGGCTGGTGCTGACGATCGTGCCGTTCGTGCAGTTGCCCGAAGACGATGCGCAGTCGCTCGCAACGTTCCGCCGGATGCTCGAGCTCAATCGCGAGATCACCCTCGCGAAGCTGGCCGTCAATGGGCGCGACGTGATCCTCACCGTCGAGCTTACGCTCGCAGGTATCGATTGGCCGCACCTCAAGGATGGTGTTGACGCGATCACCTACTATGCGGGCAACCTGCATGCGGAACTCTCCGCGATGACGACGACCGCGCCGGCGACTCCGGCACGAGAGGGCGCAGCAATGGCCGAAGCTCTGTCACCGGCTGGCGACCGGCACCCCGGCGAGATCCTGTTCGAAGACAAGGTCGAAAACCGCACCTACAGCGAGCGCGCCACCGACGTACCAGTAACGATCGCTTGGGTGAAGCTCGAGGCCAGGTGGGTGCCTGTCGTGAATATCGTCATCACCGGTGCCGGCCAGATGCGTGAGATAACCAACTTCGGCCCGAATGGTCAGATCCTGAACCGCACGATCGCGACGATCGGACCCCCGTCTCAGGGCTGACCTCGATGTAGAGAGCGATGGCGACGGCACGTCAGCTTGGGCGCAACCGGATGTCCCCCAGCCGAGTTCGTCGAGCTCCAGATCCGGGGCGGCGCAGCGCTCGCCACTGCCCTCGAAGCTCACGTACGGATTACGGCGATGGCTGAGTTCCGCGAATCGGCGCGAATGGCAGTCCGGTCGTGATCTGGCCTACTGAACTCAGTACGCTCGTGCTATGGCCGGTGGAGAGTTCGCTAAGTTCGTCCCCTGCATGGTGTGCATGGGCAACGGCGTGCTGACCCGAGCGAAGCGGACGAAGGAGGGCGTCGAGAGCGATCAGTACCGCTGCCGGAAGTGGCACCGGTTCGGCATGGACTGGCGCACCGGACCGGCCACGGAACCGCAGTGGCCCGTCTCCGACGAGATTCGCGACGCGTTTTGAAGCTCCGACGTGGCCTTCAATTTTGTGTCCGAGGGGACTTGAACACGCATTCGAGGGAAATCTCCCCGGATCTGGGATCTCACACCTACGAACGTACTCGCCAGGCCCGGTCCGCCAGCACTCACCGGGAACCGGCGCAGGCGGCCCCGGGGAGGCCGGGAGGTCATTCGCCGGTCACCTTCGGTTACGGCGGCTAGGGCGGACTGCGCGAAATATCCGCCG
>CAZORE010000200.1:0-10499 GCA_964581815.1 uncultured Streptosporangiaceae bacterium
TGAACTGCCCGGCCTGGTTGCGGTGGATGTCGGTCAGGGCCAGCGCACCGCCGGTCCCGCCGCCGGGCGCGCCGGTCGCGGCCAGCACGCTGCCGGCCGGGTCCCACACGTAAGCGCTGGTCCCGTCGGACGCGATCGTCCCGCTCGCGCCGACATAGGAGAACTGGTACCCGCTGCCTCCCGCGGCGGGGGTGTCGCCGGTCAGCCGACCCAGCGCGTCGTAGGCGTACGCCCGGGTCCCCGCGCTGGCCTGGTCGCCGTAGGCGTCGAACGCCACCGCCAGGGTGCCCGACGGAGACGACTCCGAGGACGGCGTGCCCCGGGCGGTGTACGTGTAGCTGCCGGCGGGGTCGCTGGTGAGCTGGTCCCGGGCGTCGTAGGTGTAAGCCTTCGAGCCGTTCTGGGTCAGGTTCCCGTTGCCGTCATAGGCGTACTGGGTTGTGGTGGTGCCGTTGTTCCACGAGGCCAGCCGCCCCGCCTCGTCGTAGGTGTACGTGCTGGACGCCGGCCCGGCCAGGCCCGTGGTCGTCTCGGACGTGAGCAGCCCGTCCGCGTTGTACCCGTAACCGATCGAGGCGACAGTAGTCCCGGAAGAGGTCTTCAACGTGTCGGAGGTAAGCCGGCGCATGCCGTCATAACCGAACGACTGCGTGTCCTTTCCGCTCCCGTTGGAGATGCCGGTCACCAGCGAGTCAGCGTTGTAGGAGTACGTCGCGGTGGTCCCGGTCGCCGGGTCGGCCAGCGTCGCCAGGCGGTCCGCGCTGTCGTAGGTGTAGCCGGTGGTGCCGGCCGCGTCCGCGACCGAGGTCGTCAGCCCGTCCCCGTTGTAGGCGTACGACGTCGACCCGGCCGACCCTGAGGCGGTCTTCACCTGGCCGCGGTCGTTATAGGTGAACGACTCGCTCGTCGCGTTCGACCCGCTGCCCAGCGTGTTGCTGGTCGACGCCGACGTCAGGTCACCCGCCAGGTCGTAGCCGAACGTCCTCGTGGGCGTGGCCGCGTCGGCGCCGGAGCCGGACTGGCCGGTCAGCTCGCCCACGTTGTTGTAAGTGCTGGTGAGCGTGACGCCGCCGGGCTCGGTCAGCGTCACCGGGCTGCCGTCCGCGTTGTAAGCGGTGGTGAACGTCGAGTTGGCAGCGCTGCTGTACTGCGTGGTGGACGGCTCCACCCGCGACTCCGGCAGCCCCCACGAGTTGTAGGTGTACTGCCACGGCTGGCCGTTCCCGTCGGTGTACAGCGTCCGGTGCCCGTTCAGGTCGTACCCGAAGGAGGTAGTGACCGCCGACGAACTCGTCACCGGCTGGACCTCCGCCGTCACCATCCCCGTCGGGTCAAAGGTGAACGTGCTCGGGTTACCCAAGGCGTCGGTCGCCGACAGTTCGTCGCCTTCCCCGTCGTACGCGGCCGACGTGGCGGCCAGTACCGTCCCCGACGCGTTCAGCTGTTGCACCGAGACCGGGTTGCCCGCACCGTCATACCCCGTCGCCGTCGCGGTCCCGTCCGGGAAGGTGACCTTAGTCTCCTGGCCGAGCGAGTTGTAGGCGTACGAGGTGGTGTTGCTCGCCCCGTCGGTGACGGCGGTCCGCTCCCCGGCCTCGTCGTAGGAGTAAGCGGCGGTCACCCCGTCCGGGCTGGCCACCTGGGACAGGAAACCGCCGGCGTTGTCGTCGTAGGTGTAGCTGGTGGTGTAGGGGGCGGTCCCGGAGCCGGTGTAACGCTCGAGCTGGGTGGCGGTGAGCTTACGTCCCACGTAGTCCCAGGTGGCCTGGGCCTGGGCGCCGGTCGGGCCGGTGACCGACAGGGGTTCACCCTTGGCGTCGTAGGCGGTGGTGGTGACGCTGTTGTCCGGTGCGGTCGCGGTGACCTGGTCACCGAGCTGGTCGTAGCCGTACCTGGTGATGTTGCCGAGCGCGTCGGTTTCCGAGGTGACCAGGCCGTTGCCGTCGTAAACGGTGGTGCTGACCGCGGTAATAGGTGAGCCGCCCGGCGGGGTGTACGGGGGCAGGGTCTGGGCGACCGGCCGGCCGTCGGCGTCGTAGCCGCTGGTGGTGACGTTGCCGTTGGCGTCCTCCGTCTCGGTGGCTTCGCCGAACGTGTTGTAGCCGGTCATGGTCACCGGCCGGGCGGTGACCACCGGGCTGCCGTAGGCCTGGGCGGTGACCGGCGGGTCGGTGGTGACCGCGGGCAGGCCGTCCTCGTCGTAGGAGTAGTTGGTGACCGCGCCGTCCGGGTCCGTCATGGAGGTGGGCAGGCCTCGCTGGTCCCGCGTCCACTTCGTCGTCAGCGCGTTCGTCGTGACGTCGGCGCCGCTCTGCCCGAGCCCATACAGCGCGGACACCTGGCCAGCCGACAGGGCACGCGGGTACACCTGGACGTCGGTGACCTGCCCGTCGAACCAGCCACCGGCCGAGCCGTCCCACTTGGCGCGGCCGATGACCAGCGGGCCGTGCGCGGCGACCGGCGAGGAGTCCGTGCCGGTGCCCGAGGCGGCGCCGTTGACGTACAGGGTCATGGTGCCGGTGTTCGCGTCGTAGGTTCCGGTCAGGAGCGTCCAGGTTCCGGTGACGGCCGGGGCAGCGGAGAAGGCGTTAGCGTTGCTTGGGTTAGCGGTATCGGTAAGCGGCCTCATGAAGTCCCAGGTCCCTGAGCCCGGGTAGTACTTGAGGTAGAACCCCGCGTCGGTGCCCGCGTCCTGGGAGACCGCGGTCTGGTCATTGCTGGTGTTGCCGGCCAGGTTCACCCACGCCGACACCGTGAACGATCCCGTGGTGTCCACGACCGGGCCACTGGTGGCGACCTGGCTCCCCGCAGTGCCGGAGAAGGTGGCCGCGCCGCTGCCCCAGGTCACCCCGGACGCCGTGGCCGGCTGCCCGCCGCTGACCGAGTCCGGCACCGCCGTGCCGGACGACTGCGACAGGCTGTACCACGCCGACGGGCCGCCCGCGCCGGGGTCGGTCACCGACTGCGACAGCACGTTCCCCGCCGGGTCATAGGTGTAGGACGTGGCCTGCGAGGCCCCGTCCGGGCCGGTTCTGGTGACGCTGGCCTGCTGGTCGTCGGGGGTGTAGGTGACGGTGGTGGTGCGGTCCAAGCCGTCGGGGTCGGTGACCTGCCCGGTGGTCCGCCCGGCTGCGTCGACGGTGTAGGTGGTGTCGGTCACCCAGTTGTTCGTCCACCGCTCGATCAGGTTGCCCGCGCCGTCGTAGGAGTTCGCCTCGCTGGTGTAGCTCACCGACCCGCCGACGTTGAACTCCTGGACGCCGTCCAGCAGCCCGTTGTCGGTGTACCAGTAGTCGGTGTCCTGGCCCCGCGCGTCGGTCACCACCGCCAGCCGGCCGGCCGGGTCGTACTCGCGGGACTCCTCTGGCAGCGGGGCGGCCGGCTGGGAGCCGGGCGGGGACCCGGTGTAGTTCGCCAGCGTGGTGGTCAGCAGGTGACCGTCACCGTCGTAGGTGAACTGGGTGAGGTTGCCGTCCGGGTCCGTCTGCGAGGCCCGGTTCCCGAACGAGTCGTAGGTGTAAGTCGTCTTAGCCCCGGCCGGGTCGGTCTGCGACACCAGCTGGTCGTAGCCGTTGTAGGTGCGGGTCGCGGCGCGCGGGGAGTCTCCGCCGGTCAGGTCGGTGACCGTCTGGGCGGTGACGTCCCCGTCGGGGTTGTAGACGGTTGTGGTCTGCGCGGTGTGCACCGCGCCGGTCACCCGGTCGGTGACCGCGGGGCTGGCCTGAGTGGCCAGGTTGCCGTTGACGTCGTAGGCGTAGGTGGTGGTCAGGCCGCCCGGGTAGGTGTCGGAGTAGACGACCTGGCTGGCCTTGCGGCCGAGCCCGTCGTAGCTGTACACGGTCCGCTGCCCGTCGGGGGTGGTGACCTGCGCGACGTCCCCGTCGGCGTAGTACAAGGTGGTGGTGACCGCGCCGCCCGGGGTGGTGACCTGATAGGGCAGCCCCTTCGGCGGCACCGCGCCCTGGTAGCCGCCGGCGCTGGTGCCGCTGGTGTAGGCATTGCTGGTGGTCCGGCCGGACGGGTAGCCCGCCACCGGCGGGGAGGTGACCGCGGTCAGGTCGCCCAGGGAATCGTAGGTGTTGCGCGTCTGGTAGGTCGTGTCGGTGGACGACGCCGACCGGCCGTCGGCGTAGGTCAGCACCATGTCATTGCGCGGGTCCGGGGTGAGCTGGGTCGAGGTGTCGTCGGGGTAGTAGGTCCAGTAGGAGGTCGAGCACTGGCCGGTGGTCATGTCCTGGCAGGTGGTCTGCGACACCATGTTGCCGCGCGGGTCGCGCCCGGTCTGGGTGATGTTTCCGTCGGGGTCGCTGACCGAGGCCTGGAACCCGGCGGTGTCGTAGGCGTAGCCGGTGATGCCGCCCTCGGCGTTGACCGACGACAGCTCCCGGCCCCCGTTGACGAGGTCGTAGATCCAGTTCAGGGTGTTGCCGCCGGGGTCGGTGACATTGTCGACCTGGTCCGGGAGCAGCCCGGCGGCGTACGGCACGGTCTTCCACTGGCCGCTGACCTGTGCGGCCGACAGCTGGTAGGGGTACCAGGCCAGTTCGGCGAGGTCACCGCTGAACCAGCGGTTGGCCACCGTGGAGGAGGCCAGGTCGGGCCAGAAGCCCCCGGCGAAGCCGGCGCCGGCCGCGGCATAGGTCCACGGCTCGGTGGCGACGCTGCCGGAGATCGTCGCCTGCAGCGCTCCGTCGACGTACAGCGCCTGGGTGCTTGACCCGGCGGCGAGGACCGCGTAGTGCCAGTTGCCGTCGTTGACCGCTGCCGTCGAGACCGCGGTGGTGTAGTTGCCGTCGTAGAGCTCGCCGTTGAGCTTGCCGTCCTTGCCGATGTACAGCACCGGGTCATATTGCGAGGGCGCCGAGCCGGTGACCGGGCCGGTTTCCTCGCTGAAGAGCACCTCGCTGGTGCCGGTGGTCTTGAACCACAGGCCGACGGTGCCGGGCCCGCCCGACGCGGTGTCGTCGGACGGTGTGCCCAGGTAGTCGTCGTGCCCGTCGAACCCGGCGACCGGCTGGTCGGTGAACGGCCCGCCGGACACCCCCTCGGTCACGCCGTAGTACGTCGCTGTGTTGCACGGCCAGCAGTAGTAAGATCCGTAGACCGTGTCGTAGGCATCGGAGGCCCCGGTGTCGTTCAGCCGGTAGTAGTCATTGGGCTTGGCGGCGAGGACCGACGCCTCCCACCCCTGGCTGGACCCCTTGGCCGTGGGCGGGCTGACCTGCCAGGTGCCGCCGTTGCTGTCGGTGTCGGTGGTGACCCGGCTGGTCAGCGGGTCGTAGCTGACCTGGGCGTAGACGCTGCCCGAAGGCCGGGTCAGCTTGCTCAGCAGCGCTGGCTGGCGGGTCCCGGCCGTGTACATGGCCTGTACCTCGGCCGGGGTCACCTGCCGGGTCCAGATCGCCGCGTCGGAGATATCGCCGACGAAGCCGGAGGCGTAGCCGGTGCTGCTGCCCGGGTTGTAGTGCGGCTCGTCGGGCCAGGCGCCGCCGAGGTAGCCCGATCCGACGAAGCTGTTGGTCTGCGCCTGGCTGACGAAGCCCTTGGACAGCGTGCCGACCTGCACCCCGTCGAGGTACAGCCACTCGCCGCTGTTGGTGCCGGCCAGCACCGCGTTGTGCCACTGGCCGTTGTTGACCGCTGAGGGGGAGGTCATGACGTCGGACGCGTTGCCGTCCCAGAACGCGCCGACCAGTTTCCCGTCGCTGCCGACGTAGAGCTCCGGGCTGAAGCTCCCGGTGGTGGTGCCGGCGGGGGCGGCGGCGGATGATGACCAGAGCACGCCGCCCGCGGCGCTCGTCTTGAACCACAGGGAGATGGTCTGGTAGCTCGCCGCCGAGACCAGGTTCGCCGGCAGCGTGACGTACGACGACCCGGTGAAGGTCGCTGCCTTCGCCGCCGAGCCGGCCAGCGGCCCGGTGTCCTGGCCGAGCGTCGTCCCGGAATAGGTGGCGTTGTCTAGGCCCTCGTTGGCCAGGACCGAGCTGGCGGCGGTGCTGCCGGACGTCTCGTCAAGCCGCCAGTAGGACTGCGGGCCGGAGTCACGCACCGCCACCGGGTAGTCCGACCCGGCGGTGTAGGTGTAGGCGGTGCACGCGGTGGCAGACGCGGGCGGGCACGCCGCCGACAGCTTGTCGGCCGCGTACTGGTAGGTCCAGGTCTGGGCCGTCGACGCGTTGCCGGCCGTGGCATCTGGCGTGACCACGGACGCCACGTGCGGGTATGCCGCGCCGGACGGGGTCGTCCAGTTGACGGTCAGCGACCGGCCGGAGGCCGAGGTGACGCCGGTGACCTGGCCGGAGCCGTTGTCGGTGAACGTCTCGGTGCGCTGCAGCGCGTCGGTGATCGAGGTGATGCCCCACACCCCGGTGCTGAGCGCCTGGGTGAACGTGTAGACGGTGTCGTTCTTGTCGGTCAGGGTAAACCCGCCAGCGGTCACCGGGGCCAGGGTGGCGTAGCGTCCGGACGGCGGGGAGTACGTCTGGCCGTCGGGGTTGAGGCCAAAGCCCACCTCTTCGCCGTCGGGGTAGGTGACGACCTGGGTCGCGGTGGCTCCGGTACCGCCGTTCTCCCCGGCACTGACCTTCATGTCAAGCGCCGACGACCATCCGGCGCCGAACGCCCCGCTGATCCGCGGGTCGCTGCTGTTGTAGTCGCGGGTGATCTCAAGCGCGGGTCCGACGGTGGAGACCTGCGCGTCGGTCGCCGACGTCGTCCAGTTACCGGTCTGCGCGTTGAAGCCGGGGCCTGAGGGGTTCTGCGACAGCTGCGAGGTCACCAGCGGCTGCGGCACCGCCGTGGTGAAGTAGTACTGCTGCGGTGATGGTGAGTACAGGTCGCCGTCGTAGGCCTGCACCGTCCAGTGGTACGTCTGCCCCCACGCCAGGTCGCCGGCGGGCACCGTCCAGTCGTCGGAGGAAACGGGGCTTGGGGTGCCGTCGATCTGGGTGCCCGCGGCGTTGAAGAGCGCGAACTTGTACTGCAAGGACGTGAACGGCCAGTTGTCGGCGTCCGACCCGGACGCGATGAGGTCGGGGGTGAGCGTGGGCACGTTGTAGTTGTTCGGCGGGTACTGCGAGTTGACCTGGGGTGCGATGTCGGAGGCGGTGGTGGTGTAGGTCAGGCTCAGGTACGGCCGGCAGTCACCGGTGCAGTTGCCGCCCTGCGAGGTGGAAACGCTGCCGTCGTTGTAGGAGTCGAACTGCATGTACTGCTGGGAATTGGTCAGCGAGGTCAGCACGGCGAAGCCGGAGTTGGTGCCCGAGTTCGCGGTCCACTGGTTCAGCAGCCCCAGCCCGGAGGAGTTCATCGGCAGCGAGACCCAGCCGCCCTGGCCGGCCAGCCCGGAGGTGTTCGAGCAGGCAGGCGTGGGCGCCGTGCCGGTCCACTGGGCGTCCTGGGTCGTGTATGCCGGCCCTGGGTAGGTCAGCGGCGAGCTCGGCGACCACGACCCGGTGACCTGGTAGGCGGTCACGGTGTCGGCGGTGGTGCACTGGGCGGCGTACGCGTCGAACAGGTTCAGCGACGCCGACGTGAGGTGATCGTTCGCGTAGGCCGAGCCGACGTTGGGGTAATTAAGGAAGTCGATGTCCTGGTAGGTGGTCCCGCTCGCGGTGGTGGTGCCCGACGGGAGGAACACCGACCCGCTGTTGTTCGCGGTCTGCGCGGTGCCGTTATTCGACTGGGCGTAGTCCGAGCCCTGGGTGTCCATGTTGACCGTCGGGTCCACGATCACCGGGAACACCCGGCCAGGCGCGTTCAGCCATGCCGGGTCCAGGCTCATCTCCAGCGCCGTGACCCCGTTCTGGGTCACTAGCTGGTAGGTCAGCTGCGAGGACGCCTGCGAGTCCGGGTCGGCCAGGTTCACCGGCCCGGACCGGGCCACCGCGGGCGGGATCACCGCCACCAGGTGGCCGGCGCTGTCGGTCAGGTCCACCGAGTCGCCGTTGAGCGTGGCGGTCAGGCCCTGGAGCGTCAGCGGGAATGTCCACGATGTCCCCGCGGCCGGCGAGCTGAGGGTCAGCGACTCGCTGATCCCGTCCGGCGTTGCCGTCTCCGTCACGTCCGTGCCCGGCAGGATCCCCGCATACGTCAGCGACGAGCCGGACGCCGCTGCCGCCACGTTCGCCGCACCGGCCAGCGAGAACGCCACCTGCTGCGAACCTGACGCGGTGCCGAGCGACGCCAGCGACGTGTCGCTGCCCGCCGCGGCGAAGCTCACCGCGAGCGAGTTCGCCTTCTCCTGCCAGCGGCTGCCCGAGCCCGGCACCAGGGTCGCGTCGATCGGCGCCCAGGTTCCGGACGCCGTCTGGTAGTTCACCGGCAAGGACCAGACCTTGCGGGTGTGCGACCCGTCCGCGTTCAGGTACAGGTCCGACTCCGCCGACATGCCCGCCGCGACCAGCGTGCTCGTCGCCGGGTCGAACCCCCGCGCCGGCGGCCCGGCCGTGAACGTCCCGGCCGCGGAGCCGCCCGGCCCGTGCGCCGCCCACTGCGGCAGCTGCCCCTTCCCCTGGCCGGGCGCGTGCCCCGTCACGTGCGTCAGGCCCCGGGTGGCCGACGCCGGCACCAGGGACGGCTTGCCCGCCGCGGTCCCCGACTGCTGCACCGGGACCGTGGGCGGCGGAGCGGCGTCCCCGGCCACCCAGTCAGCCAGCCGCACGACGCCCGACCGGACCGACGACGCCGTCGGCACGTTCAAGTGCTGCCCGCCGGCCCCAGACGGCCACGCCAGCGGCACCGCCAGCGCGAGCATCCCCGTCCCGGTCGCCATCCGGCGCACGCGGCGCCCCAGCCACCCAGCGAGCCGGAAACGCCGCCCGCTAACCGCACGCCCAGCCACGCGCATGCCCGCTCCCAGCGACCAAAAAATACAGCCGACGCTAAGAAAGCCCTGTGGTTTCCCTCAGGAAACCTGCAGGACTGCAAACGCAGCAAAGCGTCGCATAGCCACGGAAACAGCGCAATACCTGAAGATCAACTTTCGGATTCAGCGCAAGAATTAACTAGAAACAAAATATCTACCCGTATAAATACATGCTCGCGCCAATATCGTCATCATGCTCGAACCACCGGTTAGCGCAGGCCGAAGACCAGGTCAGCCGCCCGCCGCGTGCACGTCCGCCTCGACTGCGGACGCGACCCCGGCTCGCAGCCCGGAGGTGTTGAATACCAGCACGGTCACGTTCGGCGGGCTGCCCGCCGCCGCGCCCTCGACCACGAACCGGACGGACGTGAACCGGGCCGCCTCGGCAAGCACCGCCGCTCGTTCGGCCGCCCCGGACGCGACGACCACCTTGCAGCCGCGCACCAGCAGCGTCCCCGCGAACGGCGCCGCCTCCGCCTGCGTCGCGGGCCCGGTCACCGCCAGGTACGACACCCGGGCCGAGGTCGCCTTCGACGCGTCCTCCATCCCCGCCCACACCTGCGACGCCACCGGGTCCGCCAGCCCCGCCGGCCCGGTCAGCAGGCACGCGTCCACGCTCTCGTACACCCGCGCCCGCACCGGCGGCAGCACCCGGGCACCGGACGACCACGGCAACGGGCCGCCCGACACCGCCAGTCCGATCCCAACACCTGCCACCGCCGTGCCCAGGCCCAGCAGCACCCAGCGACCCGGCAACCGCATCGTCAACGCCCCGCCCTCTGCAGGAACCCACCAGCACGAAACGGAGCAAACAATCTCACGCGTCCATGAGACGGTGCAATACCTGATAACCCAGAAGGCGGAGCAGGCACTCGTTCGGTAGATGATTCGGAAGGGGCAGGCAAGGTCCGGGAAGACCGCCTCCGGGACTACCGTCGCCTCGATCGGCTACGGGTACAACCCCGACGGGCTGCTCACCTCCGAGACCACCTCGGGCCTGGCCGGGCCGGCCTCCAGCACGTACACCTACGACGAGGCGGCCGGCTGGCCTCGTGGAACAACGGCACCACCACGACGTCCTACGCCTACCGGCGGTGCGCTGGCCCTGACCGACATCCACCGCAACCAGGCCGGGCAGTTCACCCCGGCCGGCACCGCCCTGGCCGGGTCAAAGGCCTACGACCCATGGGGCAGCCTCACCGCTACCAGCGGGTTCATGACGGGGATGCTGGGCTACCAGTCTGCCTGGGCGGACCCGGCCAGCGGCAAGAACCTGATGGGCGCCCGCTGGTACAACCCGGGGGCCGGTGACTTCACCAGCGCCGACACCGTCCAGGTATCCCCGGACCCGGACCCGGCCGCCGGCGACCCGTTCGCCTACGCCGCCGACAACCCCCTGACCGGCATCGACCCGACCGGACACCAGGTCGAGCCCTCCGGCATCGGCGCCGTCACCCCCGCGATCGCCAAGATCAACGCCGCGATCGGCGCCGCTGTCCTCGCCAACGAAAGGAAGTTCGCCGCCGCCCAGGCGGCCGCCCAGGCCGCCGCCAGGCCGCCGCCAGGCCGCCGCCGCCAAGGCCGCCGCCGCCAAGGCCGCCGCAGCGAAGATCCCCACCTACTGCGCCGGGAA
>CAZORE010000201.1:0-8198 GCA_964581815.1 uncultured Streptosporangiaceae bacterium
CGGGAGGTCGTCTCCTCGGGAGATGGCTGCGGCGTCGTCATAGCGAAAGGCTATCCCGGTGCCGCCCGCTAGGTCACGCCGGTTGCTCCGGGGCCGGCCCGGTCAGGCACTCACGCGCTGACCTGCGGAAAGCCGCGACCAGGCGGCCGCGGTCCGCGGCCCTGGTGGCCAGGATCACCTGGCTCGGCGGCACCCCGTGCAGCGGGATGGTGATCAGGTCGGGGCGCAGGGTGATGCCGTGCAGGCCGCCGGGGATGATCGCCACGGCCTGGCCGGAGGCGATCAGCTCGTTCTTGTCCTCGAGCGCCGCGACCAGGGGGCCGTCCGGGGCCGGCGTGCCGTCCGGGCGCGGGTCGATGCGCCAGAAGGCGTTGAACGCCGGGTCGGGCAGCCGGGGGATGGGCTCGTCGGCGATGTCGTCAAGCGTGACCGATTCCTTGCCCGCGAGGCGGTGATCGACGGGGACCATGAGCAGCCGCGGCTCGTCGTAGAGCACGGTCACGTGCAGGCCGTCGGTCGCCAGCGGCAGCCGGGTGACCACGGCGTCCACCCGGTGACCGAGCAGCGCCGCCCGGGCCTCGTCCCAGTCCAGGTGCAGGCTCTGCACGTCCGCGTCCGGGTGCTTGCTGCGCAGCTGGCGCACCGCGGGCGTGATGATCAGTCCCGGGGTGTAGCCGATGATGACCCGGCTCGGCTGGGCGGCCGCCTTCGTCGCCGCGGCCGCCTGGGCGGCCGCGCGGAGCAGCGCCCTGGCGCGGGGCAGGAACACCTCGCCCGCTTCGGTGAGGCGGGTCCCCTGCGGGGTGCGGTCGAGCAGGCGGGCGCCTAGCTGCTGCTCGAGGCGGCGGACCTGGCGGCTCAGCGACGGCTGGGCGATCAGCAGGATGGCGGCGGCGCGGCCGAAGTGCCGCTGCTCGGCGACGACCACGAACTTCCTGATGCTTTCCAGGCTGGGCAGCTCACCTGCTGGTATTTCGTCTGACTGATCTCGTTCCGCAAAGCTAGCCGCACTCAATGGGGCAGGCGAAGCACCTGGGCCGCGCGACGCGCCGTCCACCGGATCCGACTCGGCACTCACGCTAGCGAGCGTATCCGACGTGCCCGGGAATCGCCTTTGGCAGGCTGGCTAGGAGCTGCCGGGAAGTTCCCGACATAGCGCTGTTGAACTGCGGCGATGCCTGATCGGTATCGCCCGGTGCGAAACGGGTCTTGGACGCCGGGCGGTGCCCGGCGGCACCGTGGAGGTACCAGAATCCAGCGGAACGGCCTGTTAAGGGGACATCATCATGCGCGTGTTCGTGACCGGGGCGACCGGGTTCATCGGGTCGGCGGTCGTCAGGGAACTGCTCGGCACCGGGCACCAGGTCACCGGGCTCGCCCGGTCGGACAAGGCCGCCGCGGCGGTGGCGGCGGCCGGGGCCGAGGTGTTCCGCGGCTCCCTTGAGGACACCGACGGCCTCAAGCGGGCGGCGGCCGACGCCGACGGCGTGATCCACACCGGGTACATCCACGACTTCTCGCCCACCGCCAACCCGGCCGCGGCCGCCGCGGCCGACGGGAACGCCATCGCGGCCTTCGGCGAGGCGCTCGCCGGGTCGGGCAGGCCCCTGGTGGTCGCGGCCGCGCTGCCGCCCCCCGCGCCCGGGCAGGTCGCCACCGAGGATCTGCGAGCACCGGAGAACCCGCACTACCCGCGGGTGTCCGAGCGGGCCGCCATCCCCCTCGCCGGGCGGGACGTGCGGGTATCGGCGGTCCGGCTGCCGCCGTCGGTGCACGGCGAGGGCGACCCGCACTTCGTCACCGCCTTCATCGGCATCGCCCGGGCGAAAGGCCTGTCCGGCTACCTCGGCGACGGCGCCAACGTGTGGCCCGCGGTGCACCGGCTCGACGCCGCGCGCCTGTTCCGCCTTGCGCTGGACGAGGCTCCCCCCGGAACGCTGCTCAACGCGATCGGCGACGAAGGCGTTCCGTTCCGCGAGATCGCCGAGACGATCGGGCGGCACCTCGACGTGCCGGTGAAGTCGCTCACCGCCGAGGAGGCGTCCGCGCACTTCGGCCGCGTGTTCGCCGCCTTCGCCGCCTTCGACGTGCCCGCGTCCAGCGCGCGGACTCAGGAGCGGTTCGGCTGGCGTCCCGTCGAGCCCGGGCTCATCGCGGACCTGGACCAGGGGCACTACTTCACCGTTCCGAATGACGCGCAGCGGTAGCGGGCCTGGACGAGGGCACCACCCCTCCGTTCGGGATGACCAGGAGGGTAGCGGACGGCGGCCCGCGGCATCGGGCGCAGCCTGGAATCGGCCGACGCGGGCTAGGCCCGACTTCCAGCCAGCGGAAGCCCCCGGTGGCACGGACAGGTGCACTGGCCCTATAAAGGGGCCATGCGGACTGACGTTGCCATCATCGGGGCAGGCCCGGCCGGCCTGTTTCTCGCCCACCTGCTCGCGCAGGACGGCATCGAATCGATCGTTGTTGAGGCGCGGACGCAGGAGTACGTCGCGGCGCGCATCCGCGCGGGGATCCTGGAAAGCTCGAGCGTCGACCTGCTGCGGTCCGTCGGGCTCGGCGAGGGGATCGAGGCCCACGGTGACGAGCACCGCGGCATCTACCTGCAGTGGCCGTCGGAGCGGCACCACCTTGACTTCGTCGACCTGACCGGGCGGAGCGTCTGGGTGTACGGGCAGACCCAGCTGCAGGCGGACCTGGTCGCGGCAAGCGAGGCCGCGGGCCGGACGGTCTACTACGACACGTCCGACGTGGCACTGCACGACCTGGAGTCCGAGCACCCGTCCGTGACGTTCACCGACGCGGCCGGCCACCCGCAGCGGATCGACGCGCTGGCGGTCGCGGGGTGCGACGGGTCGTTCGGGCCGAGCCGGGCCGCGATGCCCGGCGGTGAGACGTGGGAGCGGGTCTACCCGTACTCGTGGCTCGGCATACTCGCCGACGTCGCGCCGTCCACCGACGAGCTCATCTACGCCTGGCACCCCGACGGGTTCGGCATGCACTCGATGCGGTCCGCCACCGTCAGCCGGCTCTACCTGCAAGTGCCGAACGGCACGGACGTCGCCGACTGGCCCGACGACCGGATCTGGACGGCCCTGGCGACCAGGCTCGGCCACGGGCAGGACGGCTGGACGCTCACGCCCGGGCCGATCACCGACAAGAGCGTGCTGCCGATGCGGTCGTTCGTGCAGTCGCCGATGCGGCACGGGCGGCTGTTCCTGGCCGGCGACGCGGCGCACACCGTGCCGCCGACCGGCGCTAAGGGACTCAACCTGGCCATCGCGGACGTCGCGCTGCTCGCGCCCGCGCTTGGGCAGCTGGTGCGGAAGAACGCGTCCGCGCTCGCCGACGCGTACTCGGACACGGCGCTGCGCCGGGTGTGGCGGTGCGAGCACTTCTCCTGGTGGATGACGACGATGCTGCACATTTCCGGCGACCCGTTCGACGCGCAGCTGCAGCTGTCGCAGCTGCGCTGGGTGACGTCGAGCGCGGCCGGGGCGGCCGGGCTCGCGGAGAACTACGCGGGCCTGCCGATCGGGTTCTGACGTGATTGACGTGCTTGACGTGCTCATCGTGGGCGCGGGGATCTCCGGCATCGGTGCCGCGTACTACCTGCAACGCGACCACCCGGGGCGCAGCTACGCCATCCTTGAGGCGCGCGGCGCGTCCGGCGGCACCTGGGACCTGTTCCGGTACCCGGGCATCAGGTCCGACTCCGACCTGCACACGTTCGGCTACGAGTTCAAGCCGTGGCGCTCGGAGGTCGCGCTCGCGGACGGGATGAGCATCCTGTCCTACCTGCGGGAAACCGCCGCCGAGCACGACATCGACCGGCACATCCGGTACCACGCCAAGGCGATCACCGCCGACTGGTCGGACGCCGACGCGCGGTGGACCGTGACGGTGGAGAACACCGAGACCGGCGCCCGGCACACCGTCCAGAGCCGGTGGCTCTTCTGCGCGGCCGGCTACTACCGCTACGACGAGGGGTTCACCCCGCACTTCGCGGGGCGCGAGCGGTTCCGCGGCCCGGTGATCCACCCGCAGCAGTGGCCGGCCGACCTGGACTACGCGGGCCAGCGGGTCGTGGTGATCGGCTCCGGCGCGACCGCGGTCACGCTGATCCCCGCGATGGCCAGCACGGCCGGGCACATCACCATGCTGCAGCGCACGCCGAGCTACGTGCTGCCGGTCCCGTCGCGCGACAAGCTCAACGCCCGGCTGACCAGGCTGCTCGGCTTCGAGCGCGGGTACGCGGTCACCCGGTGGCTGAACATCAGCCGCCAGGTGCTGCTCTGGCGGTTCTGCCGGCGCTGGCCGCAGGCGGCCCGCAAGGTGATCAGGGACCTCAACGTCAAGATGCTGCCCGCGGACTTCCCGGTGGACGAGCACTTCAACCCGCCGTACGACCCGTGGGACCAGCGGATGTGCATGGTCCCCGACGGCGACCTGTTCCGCGCCATCTCGGGCGGCAAGGCGTCGGTGGTCACCGGGCAGATCGAGACGTTCACCGAGGACGGCGTGCTGCTCGCCGACGGCCGCACGCTGGAGGCCGACATCATCATCACGGCCACCGGACTGAACGTGCAGCCGCTCGGCGGGATAACACTGACCGTGGACGGCGCGCCGGTGCGCGCGGCCGACCGGCTCGTCTACAAGGGCATGATGCTGTCCGGCGTGCCGAACTTCCTGTTCATCTTCGGCTACACCAACGCCTCCTGGACACTCAAGGTCGGCCTGGTGTGCGAGAACCTCACCCGCCTGCTGCGCCACATGGATGCCCGCGGCTACGGCATCGCCCGCCCGGTCGCCGCCGACAACCGGATGCCGTCGAGGCCGTTCACCGAGTTCGCCTCCGGCTACATCGTGCGCGCGCTCGACGAGCTGCCCCGCCAGGGCAGCCGCGCCCCGTGGCGGATCTCGCGGACCTACCACGACGACGTGAAGCTGCTGCGGCGCACGCGCGTCGACGACCCGGAGCTGAGGTTCGAGCCGCTGCGGGAAGCCGTTTCGTTGTAGGCGGTGCTTTCCTGTCCCGCGCTCCTGCGCCCCCGCATCTCGGCGGGGGCCAGCCCCCCGCCGCCGGCTTACCGTAGGAGCATGGATGACGGGCTGCGCGCGGAGTTGCTGCGCAGGGTTGAGAAGGACCAAGCGGCGCGGAAGTCGCTCGACAGCGACGCGATGCGGGAGGCGGACGGCGAGAACCTGCCCTGGCTCAAGGAGGTCGTCGCCGCGCACGGCTGGCCGGGCGCGTCACTGGTCGGCACCGACGGCGCGCACGCGGCCTGGCTGCTCGCGCAGCACGCGGACGCCGATCCCGCGTTCCAGCGACAGTGCCTCGGCCTTATCGGTGCCGCGGTCGAGGCAGGCGAGGCGTCGCTGCTCGAGTACGCCTACCTGACCGACCGGGTGCTGCTCGCCGAGGGCCGGTCCCAGGTGTACGGCACCCAGGTAACGCGCCGGGACGATGCCTGGGTACCGCGGGACCTGCGCGACCCGGAGCTGGTCGACGAGCGCCGGGCGGCCGCGGGCCTCGAACCGCTCGCGGAGTACCTGCAGCGGTTCGGCGACTCCCCGCCGCTGGCGTCGCGGCTGCGCTGCCCCGGCTGCGGCGCGTGGGTGCCGTTCGAGACGCCGGAGGGCGACGCGCCGGTCACGGTGACCTGCCCCGAGTGCGCGCGGACGACGACGGCGCGGATAAGTCGCTGAGACGGGGTCGCGGCTGGCGCGCTAGCGGCCAGGCGCGTTAGCGGCCCTGCGCCTTGAGCCTGGCGTCCAGCCGGGGGTAGACCCGGCGGGCGTTCGCCGCGAAGATCCGCGCGCGGTCGGAGTCGGTGAGCTTCGCCGCCTCGACGTAGCGCCGCGTGTCGTCCCAGGAGAAGCCGCCGTCCGGGTTGTCGCCGCGCACCGCGCCGAGCATCTCCGAGGCGAACAGGATGTTGTCCGGGCTGATCACGCCGGTCAGCAGGTCGATGCCCGGCTGGTGGTAGACGCAGGTGTCGAACCAGACGTTAGTCATCACGTTCAGCTCGATCGGCGGGAACTTCTCCCGCGTCGCGATCCCCTTGTACCGGCCCCAGTGGTAGGGGACCGCGCCGCCGCCGTGCGGTATGACGAAGCGCAGCGTCGGGAACCGCTCGAACAGGCTCCCCTGCACCAGCTGCATGAACGTGGTGGTGTCGGCGTTCAGGTAGTGCGCGCCGAGCGTGTGCACCGCCGGGTTGCACGACGTGGAGACGTGAATCATGGCCGGCACGTCGAGCTCGGTCATCTTCTCGTACAGCGGGAACCAGTACTCGTCGGTCAACGGCGGCGAGCTCCAGAAGCCGCCCGCCGGGTCCGGGTTAAGGTTGCAGCCGACGAAGCCGAGCTCGGTGACGGCCCGCTCAAGCTCGGCGACGCACGCGTCGAGCGGCTCCCCCGCCACCTGCGGCAGCTGGGCGGCGCCCGCGTAGTAGTCGGGGAACAGCGTGGTCACCCGGTAGATGAGGTCGTTGCATACCCGCGCCCAGGTGACCGCGGTGGCCGGGTCGTCCACGTGGTGCCCCATGGCCGACGCGCGGGGCGAGAAGATCGTCACGTCGTGGCCGCGCTCGCGCACGACGCGCAGCTGGTTGCCCTCGATCGTCGCCCGGATCTCATCGTCGCTGATCTGCGGCTCGGCGGGGACCGGCAGCGCCGGGTCCTTGAGCCGCGCGAGCTGAGCGTCCCGGAACTCCTGCAGCGCGGCGGGCGCCGTCGTGTAGTGACCGTGACAGTCGATGATCATCTGCGCGTCTCCTCTCCCGGCCACGGCGGGCCGGAACTACCCGGGCTACCTTAGCGTCCGCCGGCCACGCCTTCGAAGTCGCGGTACCGCACGACAAAACTGCGAGGTCAAATTCATGGTCCAGAACGGAGGAGGCGCGCGGCCAGCTCGGCGTTGCGCTGCGCGAACGCGGTCCATTCCGGTGGCGTTCCGGCCATGTGCCGGCGGCTCGTTACCTCGCCGCAGGAGCGCAGCGTCCAGCCGGTCAGCCGGCCGGCCCGGATCTCAAGGCGGACCAGGGTGCCGTCCGCCCAGCCGCAGGCGTCGTGGCCGGCCGGGCCCGGCCTGGTGACCTTCTGCTCGGCGGTGATCCAGTCCAGTGCCTCGATCTCTTGCTGCAGCTTGGCCGCCAGCTCGAACGCCAAGGTGCGCGACGCGGCATCGCGGAGCTCGACGAGGCGCGCGCTGACCGCGGTGACCGCGGCCGGATCGCGGTTAAGCACGGCCGCTGCCCGCCGCGCGAGTGCGGGCCGGTCGGCCGCGTCGGCGCCGCGGAGCCGGGCCATCTCCCGGCGCATGCCGGTCAGCCCAGCGCCCGCGTAGTTCAGCGGGAGGACGCGGCACAGCCCGGCGGCCGCCAGCCTCGCCTGGCGGCCGCCGAGGTAAGGACCGAAGTTCCTGGCGCCTTCTGCTGGCTCGTAGGCGACCGTCACGCCCGGGGCGCGGGCGTCGTCGCTGAGCCGGATCCAGACCTCGGACTCCTGGCCGCCGTCCGGTGCACGGTTCCAGGGCGGCTTGCGCGCCTGGAGCAGGTTCCGTTCCAGCCAGGCGGCCTCGTGGGCGGAATCGCAGGCGACCGCCTCGACGCGGGCGATCTTGGCAACCATCCGCGTCAGGTGCGCCCGGTCGCGCAGGTCGCCCCAGTAG
This sequence comes from uncultured Streptosporangiaceae bacterium, assembly GCA_964581815.1. Lineage (GTDB taxonomy): Bacteria > Actinomycetota > Actinomycetes > Streptosporangiales > Streptosporangiaceae > Trebonia. Next base: position 7,679 of record CAZORE010000201.1, read on the forward strand.
GAGGCGACCCGGCTGCGCAGTTGCGTGGCGCGGCCAAGGTAAAGGACTCGTCCGTTGGCGTCCCTGAACCGGTACACGCCGGGGGCGGGCGGCAGCAGCGCCGCCTGGTCGCGCGCGCTGCCCCCGGTGCTCCTCATGTCCGGCGCTATTCCAGCGTGACGAGGCGGCCGGGCCGGCTCATCGTGCCTGGCGGGCAGTACCAGGTCATGATCTCCACCACCAGCCGGCCGGCCACGACGGCCGGGTCGGCCTCGGCGAGCTGCCGCGACCGCTCGATGGAGCCGGTCCGGTAGAACGTCAGCCCGCGCAGCGACTCATCGGGCTGCTCGACGACCGGTCCGTTGGTCGCGATCTGGCCGGAGTCACGCAGCCTGTCGTGATGGGCGAGGTGCTCCCGCTGGATGCGGTCAAGCTCCGCTTCCGGGTAGTCCGGTGCGCTGGCCGGCCGGCGCAGCAGCACCAGCTCGAATGCCTCAAGGTCCACGGGCATCATTATCCCCGCCGGCGCCTGCGATCGCCT
>CAZORE010000201.1:8298-10473 GCA_964581815.1 uncultured Streptosporangiaceae bacterium
CCTTCCCGGCGTTGAGAGACAGGAGCGAACTCTGGGCCTACCGTTTGGGAGGCGGCCTGTCAGCCCGGCCGGCGCAGGGCGGACAGCAGCGGGATCGCCTCGATCTTCTCCTCGGTCAGGTCGTCCCAGCTCAGGGTGGGAGCTGACCGGGGGACGTGGCTGGTACGGCAGTCGATTACGCGGTCGGGGGTGACGATGAAGTCGAGCGTCACGTCGTGGCCGGTCACCGGGATGACGCCCGCCGGGCGGAGCTGGATCTCGTGCACCGTGGTGACCGTGACGGTGCGCGGGCCGATCAGGCCGGCCGCGGCGGCGAGGGCGAACTCGAGGTCGGCGAAGCCGCCGCCCTTGCCGAGCCGGGCCCCGTCCTCGCCGGCCGCGACGCAGCCCATCACCACCAGGTCGACCGGGGCCAGCTCGTCAAGCGTGACGCGGCGGGCGGAGCGGGACGCGCCGCTGATCGACGCGGCCTTGCGCGGCGGCTGGTCCAGGTGGTCGGGGTCGAGGGCGAAGAACGGCTCTCGTTCGGCCAGCCGCGGTACGGCCATGTAGACGGTCTTGCCGTCCTCCAGCGCGCGCTGGCGCACCGGCAGCTGCGCCGAGTCGGGATTGGCCTTCACGGTGCGCGCCGCCTGCCACGCGGGCAGCCCGCGCAGCCGCTCGGCGGCCCGCTCGGCGCCGGTGAAGTTCGGGATGCGCCCGGGGGCGCCGGGGAACCTGGCCACCTTCGCGGCGCGCATGGCGGACCATACCTCGTCACGCAGCGCCGCCTTGGCGGCAAGGACGTCCGCCGGGCCGCCGGCGTCGCGGTCATGGCGAGGAGTGGTGCGAACCATCCACCCATTGTGCCGCACGGCACGTCACCCCCGCCCGGACCCCGGGCACGCGCATAACCCCCGCGCGGCACCGTCTCTGGGTGGCGATATTGGCGGTTAGCCGGTCACCGGCACCTCCGGCAGCACGGCGGCCAGCAGCGGGATGATCAGTGAGTCCTGGCTGGTCAACCGGGTCCCACCGGGGATGGTCGCGGCTGCGGTGACGGGGTCGGGGGCCTGGCGGGCAGTGACGTCCGCGGCGGTGGTGCGGTAGGCGGCGGTGCAGGTCATCGCCTGGCCGGCGGCCAGGGTCACGGCCGGGCAGGCGACGGCGCCGGCCTCGGTGTCAGTGACGGTGACGGCCTGCAGCGCCACACTGCCGTTGTCGGTGATCTGGTACGTGAAGGTGACCGGCTGCCCGGCGGCAGTGAAGCTGCTCCTGCTGGCGCTCGTGGCGATGCTGACGGCGGGCTGGTCCCGCAGCGGGATGGTGATCGATGCCCGGCCGGTGACCGCGAGGCCGCGGCTGGTGTCGGCGGTCACGGCAGCGGTGCTGGTGGTCTTGCCGGCGCTGACGTCGGCTGGGGTGGTGCGGTAGGCGGCGGTGCAGGTCATCGCCTGCGCGGTGGCGAGGGCAGCGGCCGGGCAGGTCACCGTGCCGAGGCGGGAGTCGGTGACGGTGACGCCGTGCAGCGGGACGTTCCCGGTGTTGGTCACGGTGTAGGTGAAGGTGACGGCGGTGCCGGCGACGGCGAAGCTGCCCACGCTCGCGGTCTTAGCGATGCTGACCGCGGGGCGGTCCTCGCGCGGGATCGTCAGCGTGGCGGTGCCGTGGGCCCGCTGCCCGCCGGGTGCGGTGCCGGTCACGGTCACCGGGCCGGCGATCTGCCCGGCGGCCACGTCCGCCGCGCTGGTGACGTAGTCCACCGTGCAGGGCCGGGTCCCTCCGGGCGCGAGGGTGAACGGGCCGCCGCATACCTCGCCGAGGCGGCTGTCGGTGACGGTGACGCCGTACAGCGGGACGTTCCCAGTGTTGGTCACGGTGTAGGTGAAGGTAACGGGGGTGCCGGCGACGGCGAAGCTGCCCACGCTCGCGGTCTTGACGATGCTGACCGCCGGGTGCGCCCGCGGCGGGATCCTCAGGGGTTGCACGATCGCCAGGCTGTGAAGGTACCCCGCGGCGATCGCGGTCGCCGCGGTGGCCGTCGGCAGGTCCACCGCGACCGGCACGGAGCTGCTGATCGTGGTGCCGTCGCCGAGCTGCCCGTAGGCGTTGTCGCCCCAGGCGAGCAGCTGCCCGGCCGAGGTCAGCGCCAGGCTGAGACCGGCGCCGGCGGCAACCGCGGTCACCGTGACGCCG
>CAZORE010000202.1:0-9140 GCA_964581815.1 uncultured Streptosporangiaceae bacterium
TGGTAGCGCAGGTACAGCACGCCGTTGTTGTAGGCCTCGCTGGCGGCCAGGGTGAACTTTGCGGCCGGGGTGCCCTCGAACAGCCGCGGGCCCTCGCCTCGGGTCAGCGGGTACACGAACAGGTGCAGTTCGTCCACCAGGCCGTCGGCGAGCATGGCCCGGACCAAGGTGCCGCTGCCGCTGACGTAGATCCCGCCCGGCACGCGTTCCTTGAGCTGCCTGATGCGGCCGGCGTCGTACGGTCCGACGATCTCGGAGTTTTGCCAGGTCGCCTTCTCCAGCGTGCCCGAGACCACGTACTTCATGGTGTCGTTCATGAACGGCGCCCCGGGGTCTTCCGCGGCGGTCCTTGGCGACCACGCCGGCTCGAACATCTCATAGGTGGTGCGGCCGAGCAGTATCCCCTGGCAGCCGCCCATGGCGGCGCCGATCGCCGCGCCCATCTTGGGGTCGAAGCCGTACTCGAACGTCCACCTTGGCTCGTCGATGACCCCGTCGAGGGACATGAACTCATGCACTCGGATGGTTCCCATGGCGTCCGCCTCCTGCGGGTAGCTAGCGGCCGGGCCCTCCGGCCGCTCTCCTGCTTACGTCACGAGTGAGCCGCCTCGGAATCGACACGCCGGCCAGACCACGGCGAGCCGCGTGCCTCACGCCACGAGCCGCGGTACGGTCGCCGGCCCGGCGGCACCCGTTGCCGGAGCGTCCCAGTCGATCTTGTAGTGCAGCATCCAGGCCGCCTTCTCGGGATTCGACAGCCGGGCGAACACCCTGATCGCCGCGCCCATGATGACTCGCCCCACGGGTCCGGCGGTCTTGGCGTTGTTCTTGCGCACGGCCTCCTGCGCGATGCGTTCGACGCGCGGGCGGCGCATAGCCTCGTAGGCGGCGAAGGCGTCCTCGGCGACGGGGTAGTCGCGCAGGCACCGGGCGAGCTCGACCGCGCTTTCCATGGCGAGCGAGGCGCCCTGGCCTGAGCTTGACGACGGGGCGTGGGCCGAGTCGCCCACCAGGACCATCCGGCCTCGGTGCCACGTCGGCACGCTCGGCATGCTCTCCATCGCTCCGACGACCAGCAGGTCGGCCGGGTTCGTACGGCTGATCAGCTGGGTCGCGGGAGTGCGGTCCTCGGCAAAGGCCGCCGTGAGGCGCTTGAGCCACTCACCGGACGGCGTACGGCGGGCTTCTGCCGCGCTGAGCGGCTGGTCCGCGGGCAGGTTGGCGAACCAGCCGGCCGTGCCGTCGTCGAAGACCTGGTAGCCGAAGAAGGCGTGCTTGCCGAAGACCATCGGCATCCGGCCCCGCGTGGAGGCCGCTCCCGGGTCAGACCCGGCGGCGCCGAAGCTGATCAGGCCCGCGTACTGCGGCGCCGGCGCTTGCGGGTTGATCAGCCCGCGCACCAGGGAGTGGATCCCGTCGGCGCCGACTATAGTTGCATTGCAACTAGTTACATGTCAACTAGTAACGATGCCTCTATGATGGAAGGTGTGACGCAGACCGTCCGCAGCTCCCCCCTGGCGCTTACCGTGCTCGGCATGCTGCACACGCAGCCGCTGCACCCGTACGGCATCCATCGGCTGATCAAGCAGTGGGGCAAGGACCAGGTGGTCAACGTCGGGCAGCGCACGGCCCTGTACCGGACCATCGAGCGGCTGGAAGAGGGCGGGCTGGTCGCGGTCCGGGGGACCGGACGGGACCAGCAGTACCCGGAGCGGACCGTCTACGAGATCACCGACGCAGGCCGGGCGGCGACCCGGCAGTGGCTGGAGGAGATGCTGGCGGAGCCGAAGCGGGAGTACCCGGAATTCCCTGCTGCCCTATCGCACCTGTTGATGCTCACCCCCGCCGAGGCACTTGACCAGCTGGAACGCCGCGAGCAGGCGGTCGCTGCCCTGCACGCCGGGCTGGAGTCCGGCCTGGCCGCGACCGCGGGCCTGCCGCGCGTGCTCAACCTGGAGTCCGAGTACATGGCCGCCACGTCCGCGGCCCAGCTCGCCTGGCTGCGCTCGGTCATCGCGGACCTGCGCTCGGGCCGGCTGGCCTGGTCAGAGCAGGAACTGCTCGCCACGGCGCTCGGCGACGCGCAGGCCGCGCGTGACAGTGACTAGGACTGGCACGCGTCCGTTCGGTATCGCCTATACCGCGCTGGCCGCGGCGGCGTGGTCGCTGGCCGGGATCCTCCAGCGCCAGCTGCACATGGGCCTGGCCTCGCAGCTGGCCGGGCGCGCGGTCTTCGCGTCCCTCGCCGTGTTCGTGTTCGTCGCGGTGGCGGAGCGCGGCCGGGTGATCCCCGCCTTCCGCGCCATCGGCCGTCCGGGACTGGCGGTGGCGGTGCTGATGACGATTTCCTCGGGATCGTTCATCACGGCGCTCAGCATCACACCGGTCGCGGACGTCATGGTCATCCAGGCGCTCGCTCCGCTCGCGGCCGCGCTGCTCGGCATGCTCTCCGGGGAGCCGGTCCGCCCGCGGACCTGGGCGGCGATGGGCGTCGCCGTCGGCGGCTTCGCGGTGATGGCCGGGGCCCCAGGCCGTCCAGGCCTGGCCGGCACGGCCTTTTCCTTCATCGCGATGTTTTGCTACGCCGCGACGATCGTGGTGGCCCGGCGTAAGGCCGAGGTGTCGATGGCCCCGGCAACGTGCCTGTCGCAGGTTCTGGTGTTCGCCGTCTTCGCCCCGTTCGCCCACGTCAGCGAGATGGGCGGGGTCAACCTCGGCTACCTGGCGCTGATGGGTGTTGTCCAGATGGGACTGGCCCTGTTCTTCCTGTCGCTTGGTGCGCGGCTCATTCCGGCGGTCGAGGTGGCGCTCATCGCGCAGCTGGAGAACGTCCTCGGCCCGCTGTGGGTCTGGCTGGCCGGCCTCGAGTACCCGTCTGTTCCCACGATCATCGGCGGCGTCATTGTCATCGGCGCCGTCGCCCTCCAGGTAACCCAGGGCAGCGGTGCACGGGCCAGGCTCCGGCGGCCGCCCGGTGACCTCCTGGGCGATGCCCGTGATCCGGGCGACTGCACACTTAAGGCATGACCACACAATCCCCGGATGCCCTGGGCATCTGCCCCTTCACGGTCGCGCGGCCGGTCATGTGGCAGCGGTGGGAACGGCTGACGTTCCTGCACTGGCGGTTTCCGGCCGCCGACGTGCAGCGACTGCTGCCCGACGGCCTGGATGTCGAGACGCACGACGGCGCGGCATGGGTCGGCCTCGTGCCGTTTTACATGCGCGTAGGCGCACCGGGCGGCCAGCGGATTCCGTGGGTATCCAACTTCTGCGAGACGAACGTGCGCACCTACGTCCGCGACCGCCAGGGGCGGTCAGGCATCTGGTTCTTCTCCCTCGACGCGGCCCGCCTGGGTGCGGTCGTCACTGCGCGGGTCACGCCCTACCGCCTGCCGTACTTCTGGTCGTCAATGCGGCTGGGGGAGCGCGGCAACGAGATCGCTTACCGGTCCCGCCGCCGCTGGCCTAGCCCGCGCCCGGCCACCAGCCGCGTCCGTATCGGCATCGGATCACCGATCGCGCCCGCCGACGTCACGCCACTCGAGCACTTCCTGACGGCCCGCTGGATGCTGTTCAGCGTCACCGGCGGCCGCTCGGCCTCCGCCCGCGCCTGCCACGAGCCCTGGCCCCTGCACCGTGCTCAAGCGCTGGTCCTGGAAGACCACCTGGTCACCGCGGCCGGCCTGCCCGCTCCCGAGGGCGAGCCGCTGGTGCACTACTCACCCGGGGTCGACGTTGCCATCGGCCGTCCAGAACGCTAGTGGACGTCGGTCGTCCGGCCGCCTAATCTCGGGCTGGTGATGGCCACGATGCCTGCCACGTCGGCCAGCGAGGACGTGGCCAGGCGGCTGACGGACGACGGTTATGTCGTCGTGACTGGCATGATGACCCAGGACGGCGTGCAGGCCGCCCACGCCGACCTGGACCGGCTGCTGCGAACCACCCGGACCGGGCGCAACCCCTTTGAGGGATTCGGCACCCAGCGGATCTACGCGCTGTTCGCCAAGACCCGCGTGTTCGATGCCGCCGCCGCCCACCCGTTGCTGCTCGGCGTCCTCGACCAGGTGCTTGGCCACTACCAGCTCAGCGCACCGGTCGGCATCTGCATCGGGCCGGGTGAACAGGCGCAGGTCCTGCACCGGGACGACGCCATCTACCCGGTGCCGGAGCCGCATCCGCCGCTCGTAGTCAACACCATGTGGCCGCTGGATGAGTTCACCACGGAGAACGGGGCCACCCGGTTCATACCCGGTAGCCACCGGTGGGAGCCTGGCCGACGGCCGAGCCCGGACGATCCGGTAGAGACTGCCGTCATATCCCCCGGTTCGGCCTTGTTCTACCTGGGCAGCCTATGGCACGGAGGCGGTGCGAACCGGGCAGCCCGGCCACGACTCGGCGTGATCCTGGAGTACGCGGCAGGCTGGCTGCGCCCACAGGAGAACCACTGCCTGGCGGTTCCCCGTGATGTCGTCCGTGACCTGCCTGAACGGCTGCAGGAACTGCTCGGCTACAACATTTACCCGCCGTTCGTTGGGTACGTCGACGGCAGCCACCCGCGCCGGGTCCTGTCGGCAGACCCCGAGCAGAACTAGAAGGCCGGCCCGCTGTCGAACACCGGGGTCTGGAACTTGGCGAACTCTCCTGCGGCGGCCACTCCCAACCGGACGGAGAACTGGGGCGGATTGCCCTGGAACGTTGTCTGGCTCTCGCCGATCACATGCCGGGCCGAGTCATCTGACCACAGCACGATGTTCTCGGTCCACACACAGGAGCCCGTGAACTGGTAAAGGACGCGCAGGAACCTGCCGGTGGCGACGGAGTAGGCGACGAACGCCGGCGCATTCTCGGCGCAGGCGACTGGCGTGTTGGAGGCCGGGTAGTTGACCTGCGTACCGCAGACGACGGTCCCGCCGTCCGGGGTGAGAAGGAGCGACGTGCAGGTGCTCGGCGCCTCGAAGGCGACCCTGCTGGCGGCAGCGAGGTCACCGCTTGGCTCTGCCTCACCGATGACCATCTCCTCGAGCGAGCTGTATGAGGGGCCCTGTCCTGTGGGCACCACCGTGGAGAACGCCACCTGGAGGTTGTCTGCCGTCCACGAGACCCCAGTGGCCGGACCCCTGTTGCCCTGGTACTGCCATCCTTCCGCGGTCCAGGTCCGCAGGGTTGCCCCGGACGTGACGGAGTAGATCCGCAGGGTCGTGCCGTTGCCCCGGACGGATAGGACGGCCAGTTCCTTGCCATCGGGGGATACCGCGAAACCCAGCAGCACGCCGGGTGACGTTTCCGGGATGGGCAGCCGCGTGACCGTGGCTACCTGCTTCGTTCCCGGAGCGATGTGCACCAGGAAGTAGTCGACGTCGCCCCACTGGTCCCTTCTGCCGACGACGAATGACCGGTCGTCGGCCGCGGCGGACACCCCGATGGCGGAGCTTATGCCGACGGTTACGTTAGTGGCGGGCAGGGTGACGGTGGCGAGTGTCTTGCTGGTGTACACGTCAACCACGGTCAGGTTGATCGCTGCCAGCTGGCCGATGTGGCTGATCTTCCCCTGGTGCGCGACTGCGTAGTACCGCGGGATCCCCGTGACGGCTGGGGCGGCGGTACCAGGCTGCTCGGTGGTTGGGCCCTGGGGCGCCGGGTTGCGGAGGATCACCAAGGTTAGTGCGAGCGCCACGACGACCGCGGCGGCGCCGAGCGGGATTATCCAGGTCTCCTTCAACCTCCCGAGGGTCACGCTTATCCGGGGCAGCTTGCGGCCCTGCTGCCCGCGCAGCTCGGCGGAAACCGCGCTGGCGTCGGGCAGTGCCAGTGGGCGGATCTGGCGGACCGACGCTGCGGTCGCCTCGCTGGCGGTCCGGACGCGGTCGCGGGCGCTCATTCGGCTTCCTCCTTGAGGATCCTGGCTAGGGTCGACAGGCCCCGGGAGGTGGCGGACTTGACGGTACCGCGGGCGATCTTCATGACGTGGGCGGCCTCTTCCTCGGTGAGGCCGAGGTAGTGCCGCAGCACGACGGCCTCGCGCTGCCGGGCGGGCAGGGCGCGCAGCGCCGCCAAGGCCTCGCGGTTGGCCTCGCCGACCAGGGCACTTTCCTCTGCGGAGACGACGCCGCCGGCGCCGGGGACAAGGAGCAGGGCCCGGTCGCGGCGGGTTCTGTTGCGGTGCGCCGTCCGGCAGCCGTTGAGTACGCTCATCCTGAGGTAGCCGAGGGCCTTGTCTTTGTCTTGCAGTGACGACCATTTCCGGTACATGCCGACGAAGGCGTCCTGGACCACGTCCTCGGCGATCGACTGGTCGCCGAGCATGACCTTGGCGAGCTTAACCAACCCGAGCGCATGCGCCTCGAAGAGCGCCGTGACCCGTTGGCGCGCGTCAGCGTCAAGCGAGGCGTCGGTTAGCGGTTCCACATCCTCATACACTCCCCGCCGGGCAATAGGTTGCCCGGTTTTCTGACCAGGCCCGGTTTATCGCTGGACGTTGGCGAGGGCTGAGTCGATCGGGGTGGGCGCGAGGCCGAATTCCTGCTCGGTCACGCTTGAGTCAATGGTGAACGCCGAGCGCCACTGGTAGTACGTGTGCCGCAGCTCCTTGACCGTCGGGCTGAACAGGCCCGCGGCCCACAGCGCAGGGTAAGGCATCGGCGTGAGGCGCGGAGCCGGCGCCCCGTTCAGCTCGGTGAACCGGGTGGCCAGCTCGCGGATGGTGAGCGGCGCGCTGGTCGGCACCAGCCAGCCGCGCCCCCATGCCCGCTCCGTAGTGGCGACGGTGATCAGGGTCGCGGCCACGTCATGAATCGATGTCCAGCTGTGCGGGGCGTCGAGGTTCGCGGGGACAAACGCGCGCTGGCCGGCGAGCAGCGGCTTGGCGAGGACGAAGCTGAAGATCGAGTTGGCCTCGATGTAGTCGCTGGCGCGCACCTCGGTGGCGCGGATCTTTCCGGCTTGGTGCGCGGCGAGCGCGTCGCGCCACATGTCGGCCCGCAGCTTCAGCTTGGGCTGCGTCGCGGCCAGCGGCGTCGTGTCGGTAATCGGCCCGGCCACCGGCCCGTAGCCGTAGACGTTGCAGGCGGTGGCGAGTACCGCGCCACTCGACTCGGCCGCGTGCAGCAGGGCCTGGTTCAGTGGCGGCCAGTCGGTAAGCCACTGGTGGTAGGGGGGATTCGCGCAGTTGTACAGCGCGACGGCTCCCTTGGCGAGCTCGCTGAGCCGCGCCGAGTCGGTGGCATCGGCGGCCACCCGCTCGACCTCCGGACGCTCCGGTCCCGTTCCCCGCCGAGTGATGACCCGTACCTGCTCGCCGCGGTCGGCCAGCAGGCTAGCGGTGGCGGAGCCGACCGGACCGGCTCCGACGATCACGTGCAACATTTCGGACTCCTAGTCGCAATGGAGAGCGGCGCTCTCGGATATGACCAGTGTCCGCGATGGGCCGGCGAGTGTCAAGAGCAGTGCTCTCAAATGTGTGCAGCGATCCAGTGATGCTGGGTTCAGTACTCGCCCTTGATCACGAAGAAGGAACCGCGGATCACACCGGCCAGCCTTGACTTCTGGCGCGCGAACTTAAAGCGAGACGCCAGTTCCTCGGGCACTTCCATGCCTTCAGAGAGCTTGAACCCGACCGCGCGCTTCTCCCCGTCGGCGATGCCGTACATCACGTTGACGGACAAGCCGGACTCGTAGAACACGTAGGCCATGCGATAGCCGCCCGCCTCGAAAGAGGTCACCTCGAGCGGGCGGGCAGAGATACCGAATCCGCGCTCGTCGGCGAGGATGCGGTTCACCCAGTCGAGTGTTTCCGGTTCCTCGCTGGCGGGGCTCACGGTGAAGACGTGGTCGTACTTGTTCTTGAAGTAGCGCGCCTCGTTAGCGCGCAGGCCGGCCAGAGCCTTCGCGACTGGTGACGAGTCCAGGCCAACGGTGGACACGTTCTCGAAGTCGACGACGTACGGCATGCACCCTCCCATGACGGTCTATGAAGCAACCGTAGCGGGGATGTCGCTCGGCTAGGCCCTGACCGTGGTGCTTTCCGTGAGCCTTACGACGGCCGTCGCGTAGCCGGCCTTGCTGGCGGTGACCGTCACGATCAAGACTGTGCGCATATACGCGCTTGTCGCGCTAATCTCGCTAAAGTACGGCGTTATCGGGGGAGGATGGTACCGCGGTGGCGGATGAGTGGGGCAAGGCGGCTGATCCCAGGCTTGATATCGGGGTGCCGCATATCGCCCGGGTCTACGACTACTGGCTGAACGGCAAGGACAACTTCACCGTCGACCGGGTCGCGGCCGAGGCGGCGATCGCCGCCTTCCCCGGCATCAGGGAATCCGCGCAGGCCAACCGGGCTTTCCTGGCCCGCACGGTCCACTACCTCACGGCCGCGGCGGGCATCCGCCAGTTCATCGACATCGGCACCGGGCTGCCCTCGGCCAGCAACACCCACGAGGTCTCCCAGGCCGCCGCGGCCGATAGCCGGGTTGTCTACGTCGATAACGACCCGCTGGTGCTCACCCACGCCCGGGCGCTGCTGACCAGCAACCCGGCAGGCGCCACGGCGTACCTCGACGCCGACCTGCAGGACACCGAGACGATCCTCGAGGAGGCGGCGAGGACCCTCGACTTCACCCGCCCGGTCGGCATCATGCTGCTGGCGATCCTGCACTACGTCCCGGACCTGGCCGAGGCCCGGCGCATCGTGGCCCGGCTGCTCGCGGCGGTCCCCGCGGGCAGCTTCCTGGTGATCTCACACGCCGGGACCGACCTGCGGCCGGAAGAGGTGGCGGCCTTCGAGAAAAGCCTCAACGCCCACCTCCCGGCCGAACGGCAGCACGTCGCCCGCCCGCGCGACCTGGTAACCAGCTTCTTCGACGGCCTCCACCTGGTGGAGCCGGGCGTGGTCCGGGTCAGCGACTGGCGCCCAGACTCGCCGGAGGAGTCGGCCACGCCGACCATCCTCTGGGGCGGCGTAGCGCACAAGCCTTAGCGGGATTGCGGGGGTCTCACCGTGGAGACAAGGCAGGCAAACAAAATAAGGCGCGCAAGCCTGGGGCTCGCGTGCGCATTCGTTCTGCTAACCGGGGCAGCCATCGGGTGCGACGGGTCGTCGCCCGCCGCACCGTCCACCGCCGCGCAGTCCAGCACGGCACAGTCCA
>CAZORE010000202.1:9240-10414 GCA_964581815.1 uncultured Streptosporangiaceae bacterium
CACCGCGTCGGCCTGGGGAGCGGCGGCCCACCTCGACCACAGCCAGGCCAGCGAAGACCCGGTATCGGTGTCATGCCCGTCCGCGACCTTCTGCGTGGCCGTGCTCGGGTCCGGCTACGCGGCCTTGTACAACGGGACCACCTGGAGCCAGCCGGCCCGGCTATCTTCCTCCGCCGGCCAGCCCGATTCCGTCTCCTGCCCGGCCGCCAGCTTCTGCATGGCCGTAGACGCGCTTGACTCATCCGCCTTTCGCTTCAACGGCAGCACATGGGGTCCCGCTCCTGGCATCAGCGATTCGGTCGCGGGCTCGCAGCCGGGCATGGCCTCGGTATCGTGCTCGTCAGCCAGCTTCTGCGCCGCCGTTGACAACGGCTCCAACGCGTTCACGTTCAACGGGACCCGCTGGAGCCCCGCCACGGCCATAGATCCAGGCAACCAGCTCAGCACGGTGTCTTGCCCGAGCGCCAGCTTCTGCGCCGCCGTCGACTACGGCCCGGACGTGGTCACCTTCAACGGCGCCTCCTGGAGCAAGCCAGCCGCCATCGACCCGGGCACCTACCTGCAGGCGGTGTCGTGCGCGACGGCCAGCTTCTGCGTCGCCATCGACCGCAAGGGGAACGCGCTCACGTTCAACGGCAGCACCTGGAGCGCGCCAGTCAACGCCCTTCCGAACGGCCTCACCATGGGAGAGGGCGGCATCTCCTGGCCCGTGGTGTCCTGCCCGGCCCGCGACTTCTGCGCCGCCGTCGACGGCGCCGACGGGAACGTGGTCACCTTCAACGGCAGCACCTGGAGCAGGCCCGTTAACATCGACTCGAAGGCCGCTCACTCGGTTAACGGGCCAGTCCTCATCTTCCTCATGTCGGTGTCCTGCCGGTCCGCCATGTTCTGCGTGGCCGGTGACACCATCGGGAATGCGTTCGTCCGGGGCTAACGGACGGCACGCGGGCTGCTCACGCGTGTTTCGCTCGCATGTCCCGTCGCCAGCGAGCCGGCGGCGTGCCGTAGCGGTGCTTGAACGCGCGGCTGAACGCCGCCTCTGACGTGTAGCCGACGTTCTCCGCGATGAGTGCGACCGGAAGGGAGGTGCCGCGCAGCAGGTCGGTCGCGGCGTCTAGTCGTACGTGCGCGAGATAGGCGGCTGGCGGCTTCCCGACGCGAGCGACGAACCGCG
>CAZORE010000203.1:0-10375 GCA_964581815.1 uncultured Streptosporangiaceae bacterium
CGCCCTGGCCGGCGCTCGGCCGCGGCCTCGGTCGCTCCCGGCCGTTCCGCCGCGGGCCGCCGCTCCGCGCCGGGCGCGCGTGGTGCGTCGGGCGCCGGCGGCGCGCTTGGGTCGCCGGGTTCCGGCTGGTCGATTCGCATCCGTCACCCGCCTGGGCAATCGGTCATCTGTCGTGGCTCGTGTCGTGGCTCGGCTGTCCCGGGGCGGCCGCCATTGGCAAACGGGTGCCCTCATCATTGGCAAACGGGCTGGACGGCCCGGCGGTTCAGCGGAGCAAGCACACGTTCCGTGGCGGAAGCACAGCGCTGCGTGCCGGCTTCTGTAGAGTGCACTGTCAGCAGCCATCGCACCGGAGACGAGGTCCACCGGATGCCGCAACAGGAAGCCGACGTGCGGGACGCCTCCGGGGAGCCCGGCGGCGCCGAAGGCGTGACCCGGTTCGCCGGGCCCGAGTACCAGCGCCTGCTCGACGCGGCCCGCCGGTCGCTTGAGCAAACCAGCGGGGACCTCAGCCGCATGGTCACCGTCAAGACCCCCGACGACCGGGAACGCCGTGCGATCATCGGGATCACCGGCCAGTACCGTCCCGAGGGCGTCGGCGTGCTGGCGGTGCTCCTTGCCGACGTCGACCAGGCCGTCCGCGAGGCGGTCGGCCTCGGCCTTATCCAACTGCTTGAGCGCATCGGGCCGCCGCTCAGGGACCGCCCGGCGGAACGGCAGCGGCTGGTCGACGGACGCGATGCCGCCATCCGCGCGGCGGAAAAATCCTTCCTCAGCTCCCGGGGCTGGTACCAGGCGTGGCTCGCGGAGCTCGCCGCGGACGGCACGCTGACCAGGCTGGTCAACTCCGACGACGCTCGAGAGCTGCGGCTGGCCGCCCGCGTGCTCGAGTGGGTCGAGCAGCGGATCGAGCTCAAGGCGGCGCCCGCTCAGCTGGCCGAGCTGTCGGCGACGATCACCGGCGACACCAAGGCCCTCGGCCACGGCACCACGATCGGCACGCTGGTGGTCCGCGCGCTCGCCTTCCGGCTTGGCGCGGAGCGGCCCAAGACGACCGAGGAGCGCCGTGACCTGTGGGACCGCAACGGGATCATCGTCGACGACCTGGCCAGCCGGGTCCTCGTGCTCAACCTCACCGCCGGCGGCAGCCCGCTCGGCGAGTGGCTGACCTCGGCGAAGGCGCATGGCACGCCGTTCTATGTCACGCTTCACCAGCTCGTCACGCTGCCGGTCGCCGTCGCGCCGGGGCAGCTGGTGCACGTCTGCGAGAACGCGGGCGTGCTGCGCCGGGCCGCGGCCGAGCTCGGCGCGGGCGCGCGCCCGCTCATCTGCACCGAGGGCCGGCCCTCGACCGCCTTCCACCGGCTGGCGAAGGCCGTCACCGGCGCGCACGGCGAGCTTAGCTACCACGGCGACTTCGACTGGCCTGGCATCGCCATCGCCGTCGGGATCATGGCGCGGCACGGTGCCCGCCCGTGGCGCCTCACCGCCGCCGACTATGAGACCGCCGTCAAGAAGGGTGCCGCTTCGGTGGCCCTTGCCGGAACCCGGCAGCCGACCCCGTGGGATGCGACGCTCGGGGAGATGATGGCGGCGCACGGCCAGGCCGTCTATGAGGAGTCGGTGACCGGCCAGCTCATCGCCGACCTCTCCCCGAATGCCGGGTCGTTAGCAGTCCGTAACTAGCCGTATGCGCTTGCGTTCCGTAACATGATGCGGGTGCACGGGTTCGATCCGCATACGCCGTCCATCGCCCGGGTCTACGACTACCTGCTCGGCGGCAAGGACCATCTCGCCGTCGACCGGGAAATCGGGGAGCAGCTCGTAGCGATCTACCCCGGAGTGCGCGACCTCGTGGAGGCGAACCGGCGGTTCCTCGCCCGGGCGGTCGACTGGGCCGCGGATCAGGGGATCCGCCAGTTCATCGACCTCGGCTGCGGGATGCCCACCGAGCCGGCCACGCACGAGACCGCCCAGGCCGTCCGCCCCGGCGCCCGGGTGGCGTACGTCGACACCGACCCGGTCGCGCTCGCGCACCTGAGGGCGTTCGCCGAGCACGGCAACGACGGGGTGACGGTGGTGTGGGGCGACGCCCGCGACGTCGCCGGGGTCATCAAGGCCGTCTCGGGGGGCATCGACGTGTCGGCGCCCGTCTGCCTGGTGATGGGCTGCCTGCTGCACTTGTTCGCCGCCGACGAGGCGCGCGCCCTGGTCGCGGCCTACGCCACGGCCCTGGCGCCGGGCAGCTACCTCGTGCTGTCCGTCAGCCGCGGCGACGGTCCCCGCGCTGAGGCCTTCCTCAGCGCGTACTCGGGCAGCGTGGCCCAGGCGTACAACCACACGGCCGAGGAGATCGCCGGCTTCTTCGGCCCGCTGCCCCTGGTGCCGCCCGGCGTGGTGGTCGCCCGCGACTGGCACCCGGACACGGGTGAAGTACGCTCCGTTCCGCTTCAAGTGGGGCAGGTGATCGTCGGCGTCGCCCATGCCGGCGGATAGCCTGAGGTAGATGACGACTGCATTCGTACTCGGCGGCGGAGGGCTGCTCGGCGCGCACGAGGTCGGCATGCTGCGCGCGCTGTCCCAAGCCGGGGTCAGGCCCGACCTCATCGTCGGCACCTCCATCGGCGCGGTGAACGGCGCCTTCGTCGCCGCCGACCCGGACGCGGCGGCGGAGCGGCTCGACGGGCTGTGGTGCGGTGAGTCCCTCGGCGCGGTCTTCAGCGAGAACGTTCTTGGCCGGGCGATCCGGCTAGCGCGCTCCGGCACCCACCTGCACGCGATCGAGCCGCTGCGCAGGCTCCTCGCCGACACGCTGCCACCAGGGGTAAGCGCGTTCAGCGACCTCCAGTTGCCGTTTCACTGCGTCGCCGCCTGCATCGAGGACGCGACGGCCCGCTGGTTCAGCAGCGGCCCGCTGATCGAGGCCGTCATGGCGTCGTGCGCCGTGCCCGGCCTGCTGCCCCCGGTCCAGATCGGGATGAGGCACTACTTCGACGGCGGACTCGTCGACTCGATCCCGGTCGGCCGCGCGGTCGCGCTCGGCGCGAGCGTCGTCTACGTGCTGCACGTCGGCCGGATCGAGAGCCCGCTTCCCGTACCGACCAGGCCATGGGAGGTGGGCCTCGTCGCGTTCGAGATCGCCCGCAGGCACCGCTTCCACGAGGAGATGTCGGTGCTGCCGCCAGGCGTCCAGGTCCACGTGCTGCCCACCGGCGGCGAGCGGCAGCCGCCCGGTCTGCGTCAGTTCCGTTACAGGGGCAAGAATCAGGTAAGAAACAGCATCGAGCGTTCCTACGCGGCGTCGGCCGGCTACCTGGCCCAGGCGGCCGGCCGCCGCTGACCCTCCACCATCCGCCAGGAGCCGCCTATGCTGCCGCCGACGCCGATCCGCCGACTCCTCCTGGTGCCGCTCGTGGTGCTGATCGCCGGCGCCATGGCCGCGCTGACCCCGCCGGTCGCGCTCATGTCCGTCGCCTTCAACCAGCTCAAGCGGCGGACCCGCCCAGGCCGGCCGCGCCGGTCGAGGCTGCTGCGGTTGATCATCCTCGGGCTCGCCTGGTCGACCGGCGAGATCGCGGCGCTGACCGTCTTTCTCTGCCTATGGCTGGTCAGCGGGTTCGGCGGGCGGCTGGACACCGAGCCTTACCAAGCCCGGCAGTACGGGATCATGCGGCGGTTCCTCGACCTGGTCTACCGGGTGGCCGGCCGGACGTGCGGGCTGAGCGTGACGGTGGCCGGCCCGCGGCCCACGGTCCCGCGCGGCGACCGCCCGCTCATCGTGCTCAGCCGCCATGCCGGGCCGGGCGACTCGCTTCTGCTCATCCACCACCTGCTCAGCGTGTGCGAGCGCCGTCCCCGCGTGGTCATGAAGGCGACACTGCAACTCGACCCGACCGTGGACATCCTGGCCAACGGCCTGCCCAACGCGTTCCTGCGCCGGGCGGCGCACGCGGGGAAGGTCGCGGGATCCAGGCAGCACACCGAGCAGATCCGGCGCCTCGCGGCCGGCATGACGCCGGCCAGCGCCCTGGTCATCTTCCCCGAGGGCGGCAACTGGACGCCGCTGCGCTGGCACCGGGCCGCCGACCGGCTTCGCCGGGCCGGGCGTCCCGATCTCGCGGAACGCGCGGCGGCGATGCCCAACGTGCTACCGCCGCGGGCTGGCGGCGCGCTCGCCGCGATCGCGGCCTGCCCGCAGGCGGACGTGGTCTTCGTCGCCCACACCGGCCTCGACCGGCTGGTCAGCGTGCACGACGTCTGGCACAGCCTGCTCACCGACATGGAGGTGCGCGCCCGCTGGTGGCGCGTGCCCGCGGCCAGCGTCCCGCGCTCGGTCAGCCGCGACGCCCAGGTCACCTGGCTTTACGACTGGTGGGCGCGGATCGACGCCTGGATCACCGAGCAGAACCCGCTGCCGCCGGACACCGCGGCGGTCTCCGCCACGGTATCTCCCGGCTAAGCGGTATCCCCGGCTAAGGGTCGCGGCACTGACCTGCCGTTGAGGAGAGCGCTCAGCGGGCCGAGGTGCTGCGGTCCAGGTGATCCTGCCAGGCATCCTGGAGCCTGGCGAGCTCGATGTCGCGGGCCCGCCTGCCGTCGGCCCGCCGCACCGCCCTTGAGGCCATCACCAGCACGACGGCGAACGACGTGAGCCAGCTGACCCACAGCCACCAGTGCCGGTCGGTGAACGCGTAGGAGCAGCAGATAAGCGTCATGCCGAACATTGCCCCGGCGGCGGCCTGCCACAGCGGCACCAGCAGGTCACCGCGACTGGCCAGTTCAACCTCGAGCCGCGCGTGAAACTCGCCCCAGGAGTCGGCCTGCTCCGGCGGGAGAATCTGACGGCCCATGCGATCGCCTTCGCTCTACGAAGAGACGCTGCTGCGACTCATCGTAGGACCGCGGTTTCGCGGTTTCCAGGATTACTTGATGATCAGGTAAGCAAGCGACCCGAGGCCGGCGACCAGGCAGTAGATGCCGAACGGGTTCAGCGACTTGTCCTCGCTGAAGTACTTCGTCAGGAAGCGGATGGACAGGAAGGCGGAGACGCCGGCGATCAGCGACCCGACAATGATCGGCCCGTGCATGCCCTTCGTCATCGGCCCGGTCAGGTCGGGCACCTTCAGGACGCCCGCGGCCAGGATCACCGGCGCCGACAGCAGGAAGGAGAACCGGACCGCGTCCTCGCGGCGAAGCCCGCGCCACATCCCGGTCACGGTGACCATGCCGTCCCGGCTGATGCCGGGCAGCAGGGCGAGGATCTGCGCGGCGCCCACGATCAGCGCTTGCTTGTAGCTCATGGTGGACAGCCGCCGGTCCGCGGCCACCGCCGGATCGGTAACCGCACTGGCCGCGGCCGTGGGCGGCGCGTCGGGTGCCCGCCCGGCCGCGTGCCTGCCCGGCGCCCGCCCGTACTGCTCGGGCTGCCCGTATGACGGCTGCTGCCCCCCGTGCCGCGGCTGCTGCCGCCCGTACTGGCCTTGGCCGCTCCCCGGCTGACCGTTCCCTGGCCAGCCGCGGGGCCGCTCGTCGCCTTGCCCGTGCCCGGGGCCTGGCCCCTGCTGCTGCTGTTGCCACGGCTGCTGCGAGTACCCCTCCGGAGGCGGGCCGCCCCAACCTGGCCCGGCCGTCGGCTGGACGCCGCGCCCGGGGTACCCCGGCGTCGGCCATCCGGGTACCGGCCCGGCCGGGGCAACGGGCGGCACGGGGGACGGAAGCGTCGTCGCGCCCCGCGCGGCCTCCCGTGCCCGCCGCATCCGCTCGCTGAGCAGCAGGATGACCCCGTTGACCGCAAGGAAGGCCGCCGCGAGCTCCGGCTTGGCGAACACGTGCGTGAACACCTTCTGCAGCGCCAGGCCCACGATGCCCACCGGGATCGTGCCCAGGATGATCATCCAGGCCAGCCGCTGGTCCGGCGTGGTGACCTGCCGCCGCCGCAGCGACGACAGGAACCCGCGCACGATCCGCAGCCAGTCCCGCCAGAAGTAGGCGATCATCCCGATCGCCGTCGCCACGTGCAGCCCCACGATGAACGCCAGGTACGGCGAGCCCGGCGCGGACACGTTGAGCGTGCTCGCCCAGTTGCCGCCGACCAGCGCCGGGAGGAGCACGTTGTGCCCCAGGCTGGAGATCGGGAACAGCTCGGTCACACCCTGGACGAGACCGGTGACGACCGCCTCGAGGTATGTGAGGTGGTACGACATCAGCTTGCCTCCCCTTTCCGGTGACCCAACCGTGGCCGTCGCCAAGACTATCGGCAAGACGCGCTGCCCGTTGCACGCTACAATTTCTACAGACTCGTAGAGGTTAGCCGACGAGAGGGGCGACCGGCACCCGATGGGCGATCGACCAGACGACACCGGCAACGGGGCCGCGCCCGCTCGGCGGCCGGCCGGCCAGCTGGAAGCCGCGGCGCTCGATGCCCTGCAGCGCGCCGGCTCGGCCCTGTCGCCCAGCGAGGTCAGGGACCGGATCGGCGGCGAGCTCGCGTACACCACCGTGGTGACGATCCTCTCAAGGCTGTACGCCAAGGGCCTGCTCAGCCGGTACAAGGACGGGCGCGTGCACCGGTACGCCCCCGTCGCCGACCAGCCCGGGCTCGCCGCCCGGCGGATGGCCCGCGTTCTCGATGAGGAAGCCGACCGCGAGGCGGTGCTCGCGCGGTTCGTCTCATCGCTGTCCGACCGCGACGAGGAACTGCTGCGCAAGATGCTCGCCGGCCCGGACGTGGAAGCCTTACCGCGGCCATGCGCGTAGCCGTCTACATCCCGCTGCTCATCCCGGCGCTCGCGGCCCTGGCGGCCAGGCCGCTCGGCAGCCGGCTGCCGCCGCCCGCCGCGGCCTGGCTGCTCGCGGTGAGCACGCTCGTCCTCGCGCTCACCTCCAGCGCCGTCCTCGGCATGCTCGCGCTGTCCGCGCTGGTCAGGGTCTCGTTCGTGGATGCCGTCGGCCACATGTCGGCCGCCGTCATCCGCAGCGGCGACAAGGTTTCCCTGCCGGTCGCCCTGCTGGCGGGCGGGCTGCTCGCCCTGGCCGCCACGGCCGCGGGCCGCGCGCTCCTGCGGCGGGCCGCCGCGATCGCCGCCGCGTACCGCCGGTCCCGCACCCTCCCGGGCACCAGCCAGGTCGTGGTGACCGAGGATGCCTCCGCCGACGCCTACACGATCCCCGGCTGGCCCTGCCGGATCGTGATCACCCAGGGCATGCTCGACGCCCTGGCCGGCGCGGAGCGCGACGTGCTGCTCGCCCACGAGCGCGCGCACGCCAGGAACTCGCACTACCTGTTCACGTCGGCCGCCCGGCTGGCCGCCGCCGCCAACCCGCTGCTCCGCCCGGTCGCCGCCGAGGTCGGCTACGTGATCGAGCGCTGGGCCGACGAGCGCGCCGCGGCGGACACCGGCGACCGGGCGCTCACCGCCCGCGCCGTCGCCCGCGCCGCGCTGGCGACCGCCGCCTCTCCGCCGGCCCGCGACGCGGCGGTGACCGCGCTCGGCCTCATCACCCAGGAGGGAGAACGCCGCGGTAACGGCGAGCCAGCCAAGCGCAAGGGCCACGCGCCCCGTCCCGGCCCGGTACCGCGCCGCGTCGCCGCGCTGCTCGCCCCGTCGCCCGGACTGGCACCCGGGCCGTCCATGCTGCTGCTCGCCGCGGCCGTCCTGCTGGTGGTCATCTCCGGCGCCACGGCCCTCGATGCGGCCCGCGACCTGCACCAGCTCATCGAACTCGCCCAGTCCCAGCCCGGCTGAGTAAACCGAGGTGATCCCATCACGTGGGAAACGCCTGCCAATTGTGTGTTAGGAACGACATTTCCAACACGCTTTTTTGTCGTTGCACCGATGGGATCGGCGCGCGGCCCGGAGCCACAATCGCGGAAGGACAGCCGTCACTGGGGCCGGAGGTTACCCGACATGGCCATGCCAACCGCGCTAGAAATATCCCGGCAGGCAACTCTCAAGCCAATTACCGAAATCGCCGAGGACGTCGGCATACCGCCCTGGCTCATCGAGCAGCACGGCGAGCACGTCGCGAAGATCGACCTCAAGGCCATCGAGGAACTGCAGGACCGCCCGAAGGCCAAGTACGTCGTCGTCACCGCCGTCACCCCGACCCCCCTCGGCGAGGGCAAGACCACCACCACGATCGGGCTCGGCATGGCCTTCCGCCATATCGGCAAGAAGGCAACCATCGCTATCCGGCAGGCATCGATGGGCCCTACGTTCGGCATCAAGGGCGGCGCGGCGGGCGGCGGCTACTCGCAGGCGGTCCCGTTCGAACTGCTGAACCTGCACCTGACCGGGGACATGCACGCGGTCACCGCCGCGCACAACCAGATCGCCGCGATGGTCGACAACAGCCTTTACGGCGGCAACCCGTTTGGCCTTGACCTGAACCAGATCACCTGGAAGCGGGTGATCGACATCAACGACCGGGCGCTGCGCAACATCGTGATCGGCCTTGGCGCGGCGGGAGACGGCGTCCCGAGGCAGGCGGGCTTCGACATCACCGCGGCGAGCGAGGTGATGGCGGTTCTTGCGCTGTCTAAGAGCCTCAAAGACCTGAGAGAACGCCTGGGACGCATCGTCGTCGGCTACACCAAGCAGGGCGAGCCGGTCACCGCCGAGCAGCTGCGGGCGGCCGGCGCCGCCGCGGTGATGATGCGCGAGGCGCTCAAGCCGAACCTGCTGCAGACGCTGGAGAACACCCCGGTGTTCGTGCACGCCGGCCCGTTCGGCAACATCGCGCACGGCAACTCCAGCGTGGTCGCCGACCTCATCGGCATCCACACCGGCGACTTCCTCGTCACCGAGGCGGGCTTCGGCGCCGACATGGGCGCCGAGCGGTTCTTCAACATCAAGTGCCGCGTCTCCGGCCTCAAGCCGGACGCCGCCGTGGTGGTCGCGACGGTGCGCGCGCTCAAGAGCCACTCGGGCAAGTACAAGGTGGTGGCCGGGCGTCCCCTTCCCGAGGACATGCTCAAGGAGAACCCGGAGGACGTCGCGCTCGGCGCGGCGAACCTGCGCAAGCAGCTGGAGAACATCCGCGCGCATGGCGTCGAGCCGGTCGTGGCGATCAACGCGATGCCTTCGGACTTCGCGTCAGAACGCGACGTCATCCACGAGCTCGCCGCGTCCATGGGGGTGCGGTCCGCGGTCGGCACCCACTTCGCCGACGGCGGCCGCGGCGCCGCCGAGATCGCCGAGGCGGTCGCCGAGGTGGCGAGTAAGCCGAACAGCTTCCATCACCTGTACCCGAGCGAGGCGACGCTGCGGGAGAAGATCGAGGCCGTCGCGACCAAGGTCTACGGCGCCGACGGCGTGGACTACACCCCGCTGGCGAGCAAGCAGCTCGACGGCTACGAGAAGAACGGCTTCGGCAGCCTCCCGGTCTGCATCGCCAAGACCCAGTACAGCCTGAGCCACGACGCCAACCTGAAGGGCGCGCCGACCGGCTTCCGCCTGCCGGTCCGCGAGGTCCGCGCGAGCGTCGGCGCCGGCTTCGTCTACCCGATCTGCGGCGACATGCGCACCATGCCCGGCCTGGCGAGCAAGCCCGCCGCGATCAGCATCGACCTCGACGACGACGGCAACATCGTCGGCCTCTACTGACACTCCAAGCGCGAATAAGGAGCAGGTCCCCGAGGGCTAGGGCAGGCGGCCGGCATCCGGTCGGCCCTGGCCCTCACCGCATCGCCAGAACGAGGGCGTGTTTCACCCGCCACCCCCTGAGCCGGCGTTGCCGTCGCGGAGCCAGGCGGCGATGGCGTCTTCCCAGGACCGCAGGTAGGCGGGGTAACCATCGGCGAACTCGGCCAGCTTGTGGTCGGCGAGGCCGGTGAGCGCCGTCAGCTCATAAGTGACCTCGACCTCGCTGCGCTGGCCGGCCGGGCTGATGGTGACCGACACGGTGCCGGCCTGGTCGCCCGGGGTCACCCGGGCGTAGGAGATGCACTTGCCCGCTTCCCGGCTGGTGACGAGCCAAATGGTCTGCTGGCCATGGGCGCTGGTCTCGAAGACGGTGCCCGGCTCGGTGTCGTCAACGGCGGGGGACGGGAAGCGAGGGTCCCACCCGTGGGCCCAGTCCCGCTCTCCGCGCGCGGTGAACAGCCGGAAGGCTTCCCCGGGCGGCAGGGCGACCTCGATGCGGCCGGTAAGCCGGCGCCGCGTTCCGCTCATGGCCTTTCCTCCAGCTTGTGCGCGTCGGCGGCGGTCAGGGTGAGCCCGTAGACCGCCTTGAGCTGGTCGATCTTGGCCAGGGTGGGCGCCCCGAAGGGCGCCTTGCCCTCGAAGGCGTGCAAGACGATCCCCTCGACGAGGTCGCCGAGGGACAGGTCGAGGTACTCGGCCAGCCCTTTGAGTACCTTCAGCGTGTTGCGCTC
>CAZORE010000204.1:0-10037 GCA_964581815.1 uncultured Streptosporangiaceae bacterium
TGGACTTAACTGTTCCAAATGGCTTGACCCATACATTACCGAGGAGTAACTTTCCGGCAATGCCACGGTGTGCGCTGCCTCACACCGGCACAGGCCCGCCAATGGTGACGGCGTCGCGGCCCGGCCCCGGGAGGACGCGCACCATGCACACCCGAATGGGAGCGTCATGTCGTTCGGTAAGAGCAGCAACTCGGCAAGAGGCAAAGTCAGCTGGCGGCGGTTCGCGATCGTCGCCGTCCCCGCCGTCGCGGTCGCCGGCATCCTCGTCGGGCTCACCGCCGAGGGAGCACTAGCGTCTAGCATCTCGGTTTCCGGCCAGGAGTTCGTCATCACCGCCGACCAGCTGAAGGGCACCGGGTTCGCGCAGTTCGGCGGCGCGCTGCCGAACAGCAAGGGCGGCCAGACCCCCGTCATCGTTTCATCCATCAAGGACGCGACGATGACCAACCTGTGCCAGAGCGTCACGGTCCTCGGCATGACCGTGCACCTGACCGCCGGCGGCAGCGGCTCCCCGGTGAGCGCGTCCGACCTGGTGGTCGACGCCAGCGGCCAGACGGCGAGCTCGGCGGTCTTCGACAACATCAGCATCGGCCAGGACGCGGGCACCCTCGGCGGCCCGGCGGGCACCTTCGGCGAGGCGGCGTCGCAGGTCACCATCAACAACCTGGTCCAGCACACCTGGTACACCACGGCGGGTACGTTCACCCTGCCCAACCTGAGCCTCGGCTTCGGCGGAAGCTGCTGACGCCATGACAGCAGACGACGCGGGCCGCGTTCCCCAAGCGGGTTCCGGCCCGGCCGTGGCGGGACCCGCGCCGCGGCACCGGCGGGCGCGGATGAAGCAGTGGCAGGCCTGGCGGCGCAGCCGCCCCTTCTGGGGCGGCTTGCTGCTTGTCCTGTCCGGCCTTGAGCTGTTCGCCCTCCCGCTGAGCGGCGTGCTGGTCCACGGCGCGATCAGGCTCGTCATCTACATCGGCATCGGTGGCGTGTTCGGCG
Source organism: uncultured Streptosporangiaceae bacterium (assembly GCA_964581815.1). GTDB lineage: Bacteria > Actinomycetota > Actinomycetes > Streptosporangiales > Streptosporangiaceae > Trebonia. Next base: position 997 of record CAZORE010000204.1, read on the forward strand.
TGCTGATCGGGGTGCTGCTGATCGTGGCCGGGCTGGCGACATGGTTCAATCCCTTGCACAAGACCTTTTACAGCATCGCGGGGATCGTGCTTGGCCTCGTCTCCTTTCCCGCGTCCAACCTGGGCGGCCTGTTCGTCGGCATGCTGCTGGCCATTATCGGCGGCGCGGTCGCGTTCGCCTGGACCCCGGCCGAGCCCGCTCTGACCGCAGAGCCGCAAGGCGAGGCCGCGCGGTCATGAGGCGCCTGGCCCTGCTGGCCGTCATCCCGCTGCTCGCCGCCGGGCTCATCGGGTTCACCGGGGGGTATGCGCGGGCCGATTCGCAGGCCCCTGCGCCGACGCCGGGTCAGATCTGCATCCTCATCATCTTCTGCTTCCCTTCGGCCCCAAGTCCCGGCCCAAGTGCGCCGGCGACCTCCTCGGCGGCCGCGCCTTCGCCGTCCGCGGCCGCGCCCCGGCCCACCGGGACGGCCGCGCCCGTCGCGCCGACCCCGGGCGCCGGCCTCACGCGCACGCCGTCCGCGGGCGGCCGGTCTCCGTCCGGCAGCCCGTCGCCGTCGCCGACGACGCCAAGGGACGCCACCGCCGCCCCGGGGCTCGTGGTGTCCAGCGCCACGTGGACGATGGCCGTCGGCTCCGCCACGATGACCAGGTTCACTTACAAGGGCAACATCAGCCTGCCCGTGGCGGGCGGCGGGACCGTCCAGATGATGGAGTTCACGGTCGATTCGATGACCATGACGCACGCGGTAACGCAGATCTCGGAGGCCGGGCAGACCGGCACGGAAACCGACGCGTCGTTCTCCGCGAGCGGTGTCACCATGTACGCGACGCGGTTGTCCGGCTCCATTCTCGGCGTACCGGTCACCTTCACCCCTTCGACCACGAGCGCGGTGCTGCTCAGCATCGCGAACCTGGCCACCGGCCTGGTGCCGATCACGATGACCAGCGTCACCGCGGACCAGGCGGTCATCCTCGCCGGCCAGGCGCAGAAGACGGCCGTGGGGGTAACCAGCTAGGCCGGGCGGCCATACCGGGAGGAACACGTGCGCGGCCCGGCTCACCTCCCGCCGGGCGGGCTGCCCTCGTCGAAGGGGACAAGGAGGGTGCGGAGCAGGCCGGCGAGCACCTGGTGCTCGTCCGGCCCAAGGCGGGCAAGCAGCACCCGCTCGCGCTTAAGCAGATCGGTGAACGCGGCGTCCACCGCGGTCATGCCGTGCTCCGAGAGGGTGACGAGCACGCCACGCCGGTCGCGCGGGTCAGGTTCGCGGTAGACGAACCCGGCGTCGGCCAGCCGGTCGATGCGGTTAGTCATCGTGCCCGAGGTGACCAGGGTGGCGCGCAGCAGCGCCCCGGGAGTGAGCTGGAACGGCGGCCCGGCGCGGCGCAGCGCCGACAGCACGTCGAACTCCCAGGGCTCGAGACCGTGGGCCGCGAACGCGCCGCGCCGCGCGATGTCCAGGTGCCTGGCCAGCCGGGAGACCCGGCTTAGCACCTGCAGGGGCCCGACCTCGAGGTCGGGTCGCTGCTCGCGCCACGCGGCGACCAGGTCGTCGACCTCGTCGCGCTCCACGCCGGTGACTTGCTCCATCGGCCCAGCTTATCTCTTGACGTCAAGATGCTTAACCTGCTAACTATATCTCAATATCAAGATTCTTCACGTGGAGATGATGAATCATGTGGGATGCCGGGCAGTACCTGCGGTTCGGCGGCGAGCGAGCCCGCCCGTTCTTCGACCTGATGGCACAGGTCGGCGCGACCAGCCCGCGTTACGTGGCCGACCTCGGCTGCGGCCCGGGCAACCTCACCGCGGCGCTCGCCGAGCGCTGGCCGGGCGCGACGGTGACCGGCGTGGACAACTCGGCGGAGATGATCGCCGCCGCGCGGGCCAAGGTACCGCCCGCGGCCAACCTCTCCTTCGAGGTCGGCGACGTTCGGGACTGGCGGCCCCGGGGCCCGGTTGACGTACTCGTTTGCAACGCCGTGCTGCAGTGGGTGCCCGGCCACGACGAGATCCTGCTGCGCTGGGCGGACCTGCTCGCGCCCGCCGGGTGGCTCGCGTTCCAGCTGCCTGGCAACTTCGACCAGCCCAGCCACGAGATCGTCAAGGAAATGGCCCGCTCACCCCGCTGGCGCGCGCCGCTCGCGGACGCGGCGCTCAATCGGCAGGCGGGCGACCCCGCGGAGTACGTGGCCCTGCTCGCCAGGCCCGGCTTCGAGGTGGACGCCTGGGAGACCAGCTACCTGCACATCCTGCACGGGGAGAACCCGGTGCTCGAGTGGACCAAGGGCAGCACGCTCCGGCCGGTGCTTTCCGTACTCGACGCGGAGCAGGCCGACGCCTTCCTCCGCGAGTACGGGGAGCGGGTGCGGGACGCGTACCGCCCGCACTCGTTCGGTACCGTCTTCCCCTTCCGCCGGGTGTTCGCGGTCGTGCACCGGGCCGGGCGACGCGCGGGCTGACAGGGACTCTTTCCGCGCTACAGGTTGCGCGGCCACCCACGGCTCAAGATATAGTCGAGATATACTCGCTATCGAGTAATCGACATCGAGCAGGTGGTCCGGATGAGCGACAACCGTCAGCGCAGGCACCCGCGCCCGCTGCCGCGCACGCCGGCCGCGCTGTCCGTGCTCAGCCTCCTCAACGAGCGGTCGATGCACCCGTACGAGATGCGCAGCCTGATGCGGGAGCGGGGACATGACCGGGCCTTTCGCATCAGGGAGTCGTCGGTGTACGACACCGTGGCCCGGCTCGCCGAGCGCGGCTTCATCGAGCCGGTCGAGGTGAACAGGGAGGGCCGGCGGCCCGAGCGCACGGTGTACGCGATCACCGAGGCGGGACACGACGAACTGCTCGTGTGGCTGTGGGAGCTGACGAGCGAGCCGCCCGCCGAGTACCCGGCGTTCGCGGCGCCGCTGATGTTCATCTACTCGCTCGGCCGGGACCGCGCGATCGCGGCGCTCCAGCAGCGGGCGGCGCGCCTGGAGGCGGAGATCTCGTCCGCCGAGGCGTTCCGCCGGGCGGTCCTCGCGGACATGCCCCAGTTTCCCCGGATCTTCGGGATCGAGGACGAGTACGCGCAGGCGATGCGCCGGGCGGAACTCGCCTGGGTGCGGGCGACGGTCGCGGAGCTGCGCGACGGCAGGCTCACGTGGCCAACCGACGACGAGCTCAAGGAGGACGGCTTCATGAGCTGACTGGCCAGAAAAGATGCGGTCTCCGGGGCGGCAACCCCGGAGACCACTTGGAAATCCATGAGCGCGCGGCTGGGCCGGCTACCCGAGGACTTTCGCACCTTCGAGGATATGCCCTCACCCCCGCGCGTGACGTCACCGCAACGCAGATGAGGAGTTACCGGCATGTCCGCACCACCAATGCCCGCAGTCCAGGTCACCGGGCTGCGCAAGTCGTTCCGGGCCGCGGGCGCGGCCATCGAGGCCGTCAGCGGCATCGACCTGAGCGTTACCGCGGGGGAGATCTTCGGGCTGCTCGGGCCTAATGGCGCCGGGAAGACGACCACCCTGCGCATCCTTACCACCCTGCTGCCCGCCGACGCGGGCTCCGCCGTCATCGCGGGAGCCGATGTCTTCCGCGCGCCCGCGCAGGTCCGGCGCCGGATCGGCTACGTGGGGCAGCTCGGCGGGGCCGACAAGGAGGCGACGGGGGATGAGAACCTGCTGCTCGCGGGCCGCCTGTACGGGCTGAGCGCCGTGGACGCACGGCGGCGCTGCGCCGAGCTCTCCGCGGTCTTCGACCTGGAGGGGCTCGCCGCCCGGTCCGTCCGCACCTACTCGGGCGGGCAGCGGCGCCGGCTCGAGGTCGCGCTCGGCATCATGCACCGCCCGCAGGTGCTGTTCCTCGACGAGCCGACCACCGGGCTCGACCCGCAGAACCGGGCCAACCTGTGGGAGCAGCTGCGGCTGCTGCGGGACGGCGGCACCACGGTCTTCCTCACCACGCACTACCTGGACGAGGCCGACCAGCTCTGCGACCGGGTGGCGATCGTTGATCACGGCCGGGTCATCGCGCTCGGCCGCCCGGACGAGCTCAAGCAGCGGTACTCGGCCGACACCATCGTGGTCACCGCGGAAGCGTCGCCGGCCGTGCTTGACGCTGTCGCGAGGGAACTGGCCGACGACCCCGCCGTCTTGTCCCTGACCGTCGAGCAGGGGACCATCCGGGTGACGGCCACGGACGCGACGCGGGCCATGGCGGCGGTCTTCGGCGCGCTGTCGAGTCGGGAGGTACCGACGCGGGCCGCGTCGGTCGCCCGGCCGTCTCTTGACGACGTGTTCCTGCGGGAGACCGGGCGGTCGCTGCGGGACGCGGGTTCCCGGCCGGCTAGCGCGGACGGCGGCGTCGCGGAGGTGGCGGCGTGACCGGGGTGGCCGTGCAGTTCGGCCTGTTCTTCCGGCGCAAGTTGCTCGAGACGCTCCGCCAGCCGGTCTGGATCATCACCGGGCTCACCACCCCGGTGCTGTACCTGGCGCTCTTCGCGCCCCTGCTCCGGTCGCTGGCCGGCGGTCCCGCGTTCCCGCCTGGGCACGTGCTCGACGTGTTCGTGCCGGGGATCCTGGTGCTGATCGCGTTCGGGGCAGGCATGGGGGCGGGCTGGCCGGTCATCTGGGAGCTGGACTCCGGCGTGATCGAGCGGCTGCGGGTCACCCCGGCGAGCCGCCTGGCGCTGCTCCTCGGCACGGCGGCGCGGGACATCGTCATGTTCGTGGTGCCCGGCATGGTGGTGATCGCGGTTGGCGCCGTCTTCGGCTATCACGTGCACTGGGGCGGGCTCGCCCTGCTGTTCTTGCTCCTCGCGCTGCTCACCGCCGCCTGCTCGGCGTCCTCGTCCGCGCTCGGCCTCAAGCTGCGGCAGATCGGGTCGCTCGCCGCCGTGGTCACCGGGGTGCAGTTGCCGCTCACGCTGCTGGCGGGCATCCTGCTGCCGCTGTCGCTCGGGCCGGGCTGGCTCCGGGTGCTCGGCCACCTCAACCCGATGTACTACGCCGTGCAGGCGGCTCGCTCGCTGGCCGCGGGCTCGGTCGCCACTGGGACCGTGGGCGTGGGCTTCCTCGTCACCGGCGCGGTCGCGGCGCTGGCGATCTGGTGGGGGACGCGCGCCTACCAGGGGGCGATGGCGTAGCGGCGCACGCGACTCACAGCCAATAACCAGACTATTCCAATTGAATTACTAGGGAAAGCGTGGCATGATTTCCTGGTGCACCAGACGATCACTACTGTTAAGCAGCGGCTTCTCACGCCGCAGCAGCTCGCCGCGGAGGTGCGGCGGCTGACCTCCGTTCCCGCCGAGTGGGTGGCCCGGGTCCGCCTGGACCCCGAGGGCCGCTGGTACGAGCAGATCAGGGTGAACGACTCGTGCGAGCTGTGGCTGATCAGCTGGCTACCGGGCCAGTCGACCGGGTTCCACGACCATGGCGGCGCCAACGGGGCGTTCGGCGTGGTGTGGGGCGAGCTTGACGAGCAGATGGTGGCGCGCGGCCCCGGGTCAGCTAGCTCAGGCGGGCCGGCCGGCTCCGTCGGCACGGCCGTCCGCGCGGTGTCCGCCGGGCAGGTCCGCGCCTTCGGCGCGCACCACGTGCACGACGTGCGCAACTCCTCAGCGGACTCGGTCGCGGTCAGCGTGCACGCGTACTCGCCGCCGCTGTCCGCGATGACCCGCTACGACCTGACCCCGGGCGGCCTGGTGTCAGTCCGGACGGAAGGGGCTGAGGACTGGTGACGCCCCGGCCCCCCGGCGCGCGGCCCCCCGGCGCGCGCTCCGTGCACGAGATCCTGGCGGCCGCCCGCTCGCGGCTGACCCGCGTGACGCCGGACCAGGCGTTCGCGGAGACCCGGACGGGCGCCGTGCTTATCGACATCCGGCCTGCCGCGCAGCGGGCCGCCGAGGGCGAGATCCCGGGCTCGGTGGTAATCGAGCGGAACCACCTGGAATGGCGGATCGACCCGGAGAGCGATGCCAGGCTGCCCTGGGTCACCGGGTACGGCCTGCGGCCGATCGTGATCTGCGCGGAGGGCTACACGTCCAGTCTCGCCGCCGCCGCGCTGCAGGAGCTTGGCTTCGACCGGGCCACCGACGTGGCAGGCGGCTACCTGGCCTGGCGGGCAGCGGGGCTGCCCACGGCCCGTCCTGAGGAAAGCACCGTAATGATCGCGCCCGGGGCGTCCCGCGCGTACTGAGCGGAAAGTCCCGGCCGGCTAGGCCTTGGCGTCGAGTTGGGCGAGGCCGTTCCAGGCCTGGTCGATCAGGTTCGCCGCGACCTGCTCGAGCCTGGGCTTGCGCGCGTCCAGCCACCACTGGGCGGTGAACGCCACCATGCCGACCATCATCTGCGAGTACATCGGGGCCAGCTTGGGATCGCGGCCGCGGGACTTCAGGAAGTCGGCCATGATGTTGTCCACCTGGCCCGCGATGTCCGCGAGCAGCGTCCCGTAGGTGCCGCTGTTGGCTCCCTGGCTTGAGTCGCGGACCAGGATGCGGAAGCCGTCGGCGTTCTCCTCGATGTAGCGAAGCAGGGAGACGGCCGCGGCCTCGAACTTCGGCCTGGAGTGCGGTCCCTGGAACAGCAGCATGGTCACCGTGGTGAGCCGCTCGACCTCACGGTCCACCACCACGGCGTACAGGCCCTCCTTGCCGCCGAAGTGCTCATACACGACCGGCTTGGACACCCCTGCCTGCGCGGCGATCTCCTCGATCGAGGTGCCGTCGAATCCCCGCTCGGCGAACAGCCGCCGGCCGATGTCGAGCAGCTGCTGCCGCCGTTCCTGGCCGGTCATCCGCTTTCTGCTGGTCTTGGGGGATTGGTCGGTCACCGAACCATCATGACTTACGCCGCCGCCTTGTCAGCCTGGTTGTCGGCCTTCGCCGCTCTATCGTTACGCTTCGTCATGCTCCCGAAGCTACGTGTTGCGTCCGCCGCGCGCTTGGCGTTCAGGCGTGCCTCGTCCGGCCAGCGCACGTCGTAGGCCCAGCCAAGCTTCTCGAACCACTGGATCACCCGGGCGGACTGGTCGATCTGGCCCTTGAGCGCGCCGTGGCGTGCGCAGGTCGGGTCGGCGTGGTGCAGGTTGTGCCAGGACTCGCCGAAGGAGGCGATGGCCAGCCAGGAGACGTTCACTGACCGGTCGCGGGACTGCCAGTCCGTGTTGCCCCAGGTGTGGCAGATCGAGTTGGTGGACCAGGTCACATGGTGCAGCAGCGTGATGCGGACCAGGCCAGCCCAGAAGAACGCCTCGATGGCCAGGTGCCAGGACCAGATCCCGGTCGAGGTCCAGAAGCCGCCGGCCACGGCGGGGGCAAGGAGCGAGAACGCGACGAGTCCGGGGAACCAGGCGTCGACCAGGTGGATCTTCCGGTCGGCGAGCAGGTCGGGCACGAACTTCTCCTGGGAGGTCTGGTGGGGGTCGAACAGCCAGAGCACGTGCGCCCAGGCCAGGCCCTTCGCCAGCGCCCTCGCGTTGTCGCCGTAGCGCCAGGGCGAGTGCGGGTCGCCCTCCTTGTCGCTGTACTTGTGGTGCCGCCGGTGGTCGGCGACCCAGGTGGCGACCGGTCCCTCCATCGCCAGGCTGCCCGCGATCGCAAGCGCCACCCGCAGGGCGGGCTTGGCCTTGAACGAGCTGTGCGTGAAGTACCGGTGGTAGCCGACGGTAATGCCGAGCCCGGAGATCCAGTAGAAGACCGCGCCGATCACGATGTCGTGCCAGCCGAGGCCCCAGCCCCACGCGAACGGTATCGCGGCGAGCAGCGCCAGCATCGGGGCGAAGACGAACACGCCGGTAATGACCTGCTGCGCCCTGGTCGTCGGCTTCTCGTCGATTTCGGGCATTACCTTGCGCAGCAGCGGCGCGGCGCTCGGATCGAGGGACAGCGCGGTGTCCTCACTCGGCGCGAGGGCGGCGCTGCTTGCTTCGCGTGTGGACGGAGTCGTTGCCATGTTCTCCCCTGGGGTAGGGCGCCCGCGGGCGGCGAGCTTGTACGCTTACGTAACCGTAGCCTACGACACCGTAGGTTGCGCAAGAGCCTGAGATGAATTCTTGGATATGCGCCGGTAAAGGACCGCTGACGGGCCCCGGGGTCGAGCCCCGCCGGGCTCTCCGCCAAGCCCACTACCCGAGCCCGCCGCCCAGACACCTAGGCTGGCCGGGTCCTGCCGGGCGCGCGAAGTCAGCGTCGGCCCGGTAGTTCCCGATAGACTGGGGACCCGAACAGTCCCGGATCGTCTAACCAGGCAAGACAGCGGATTTTGGTTCCGCCAATGGAGGTTCAAATCCTCCTCCGGGAGCCTCAGCGAGGCCGGATCCCCTCCCTGCTCCCCGCCAAGGGGCACCTGCCTGCGCCGGGACCGCCCTATACGGAGGCGGGCTCCGGTGAGTTATGGTTGGTTGAGGGCAAGCAAGTTCTGAGCCTGTGCATAGCCTTTAACTGTTCATGACTAGGTGGGGGGCATTTCCGCCCATGACGGGTACCTCCGAGGTGACTGGCCTGCCCAAGTCGCCCGCCCGCGCGCTCGGGCCGCACTACAAGTGGATCGCCCTGTCGAACACCACGCTCGGTGTGCTGATGGCGACGATCAACCAGTCCATCGTGCTGATCGCGCTGCCCGACGTCTTCCGCGGCATCGGGCTCGACCCGCTGAGCCCCGGCAACACGAGCTACCTGTTGTGGATGTTCATGGGCTTCCTGGTGGTGTCCGCGGTGCTCGTGGTCGCGTTCGGCCGGCTTGGCGACATGTTCGGCCGCGTCCGCATGTACAACATGGGCTTCGCGATCTTCACCGTGGGCTCGATCTTCCTGACCGCGACCTGGATGCACGGCGTGGCAGGCGCGCTGTGGCTGATCATCTGGCGCATCATCCAGGGCATCGGGGGCGCGTTCCTGTTCGCGAACGCGACCGCGATCCTCACCGACGCGTTCCCGGCCAACCAGCGCGGCACGGCGCTCGGCCTGAACTCGATCGCCGCCATCGCCGGCTCGTTCATCGGGCTGATCCTCGGCGGCGCGCTCGCCCCGGTGAACTGGCACCTGA